>NZ_CP039435.1:1892118-2522824 GCF_005484585.1 Brevundimonas sp. SGAir0440
CTCCGAAGGAATCATAGGGATGAGCGACACGACTGCCGTCGAGGGCAAGATCGATTACGCCGAGGTGATGCGGCGGCTGCCGCACCGTTATCCCTTCCTGCTGGTGGACAAGGCCGAAGACTTCGTGCCCGCGACGTCGATCGTCGGCATCAAGAACGTGACCCACAACGAGCCCTTCTTCCCGGGGCACTTCCCGATCGATCCGGTCATGCCCGGCGTGCTGATCGTCGAGGCCATGGCCCAGACCGGCGCCCTGCTGATGTCCAAGACGCTGGATGTCGCCGTGGCCGACAAGGTCATCATGTTCATGTCGATCGACGGAGTTCGCTTCAGAAAGCCCGCGCGGCCCGGCGACCAACTGCGCATGGAGGTCAAGGTGATCCGCGCGCGGGGCGACGCCTACAAGTTCCGGGGCGAGACCTTCATCGACGGAAAGCTGGCGGCCGAAGCCGAGTTCATGGCGATGGTCG
Organism: Brevundimonas sp. SGAir0440; assembly: GCF_005484585.1. Classification (NCBI taxonomy): domain Bacteria; kingdom Pseudomonadati; phylum Pseudomonadota; class Alphaproteobacteria; order Caulobacterales; family Caulobacteraceae; genus Brevundimonas; species Brevundimonas sp. SGAir0440. Next base: position 1,892,589 of record NZ_CP039435.1, read on the forward strand.
TGACTGTGCCTGCTCCGGCGCCTGGGCCGGCGGCCTGATGACCATTCATCCCACGGCTCTGATCGATGCGACGGCGACCCTGGGCGAGGGGGTCGAGGTCGGCCCCTGGTGCACGGTCGGGCGGAATGTGGTGCTGGGCGAGAATGTGCGCCTGGTCAGCCATGTCGTGGTCCAGCAGGACACGACGGTCGGGGCCGGGACGGTCATCCATCCCTTCGCCGTCATTGGCGGCGACCCGCAGCACAATGGCTACAAGGGCGAGACGGTCCGGCTGGAGATCGGCGAGAACAACCTGATCCGCGAGCACTGCACCTTCAATCGGGGCACGCCGCAGGGGACGGGCGTGACGGTCGTGGGGTCGAACAACCTGTTCATGACCGGCGCCCATGTCGGTCACGACTGCATCGTCGGCGACAATATCGTCATGGCCAACAACGCGACCCTGGGCGGTCACGCCCAGGTCGGGGACAAGGTGTTCCTGGGCGGACTGTGCGCGGTGCACCAGAACGGCCGCGTCGGGCAGGGCGCGATCATTGGCGGTTTGGCGGCGGTGACGCGCGACGTCATCCCCTACGGCTCGGCCTGGGGCAATCACGCGCGTCTGCGTGGGCTGAATCTGATCGGCCTTAAGCGCAAGGGCTACGGCAAGGATCAGGTGCGACGTCTCTTGGCGGCCTATCGTGATCTGTTTGAGGGCGAGGGCGAGTTCGCCGGTCGGATCGATGGCGTGGCGGAACGCTATGCCGACCTGCCGGAGATCGTGGAGATCATCGCCTTCATCCGCGACGGCGGGCGGCGTCCGCTGTGCCTGCCCAACGCAGAATGAGCGCGGCTGGAAAGCTGGGTCTGATCGCAGGTGGCGGCGATCTGCCGGCGGCCGTCGCGGCGCGTTGCGATGCTCAGGGGCGGCCGGTTTTCGTGATCCGTCTGGCGGGGTTCGCCGATGAGCATCTGGCGCGCTGGCCCGGCGCCGAGTTCGGCATGGCGCAGATCGGCGCGATCCTGAAGGCGTTGAAGGCCGAACGCTGCACGACCGTGTGTCTGGCGGGCATCGTCAATCGGCCGGATTTCAAGACGTTGAAACCCGACTTCAAGGGGGCGACCCTGTTGCCGGGCATCGTCGCCGCGGCTTCCAAGGGGGATGACGCCCTGCTGCGTAAAATCCTGTCGGTGTTCGAAGCCGAAGGCTTCGCCGTCGAGGGCGCCGACGACATTCTGGGCGGCGACACGCTTGGCGCTGGCGCGCTGGGCGCCGTCTCGCCGACCGAGGAGCAGCTAGCCGATCTGAAGAAGGCGCTGCATGTGGCCGAAAAATCGGGTGAATTGGATATCGGTCAGGGCGCCGTGGTCTGTGACGGCCTGGTCCTCGCGGTTGAGGCGCAGGAAGGCACGGACGCGATGCTGACCCGCGTCGCTGGTCTGCCCGGCGACTTGCGTGGCGCGGTTGATAGTCCTAAGGGCGCGCTCGGCAAGGTGCCCAAGCCCATTCAGGATCTGCGCGTCGATATGCCCGTGATCGGACCGCGCACCGTCGAAATGGCGGCGACGGCGGGTCTGGCGGGCATCGGCGGCGTGGCGGGACGTTTGATCCTGATTGATCGCGCGGCCATCGTCGAGACGGCGAACCGTCTGGGCCTGTTCGTCTGGGGCGAGGATCGGTGAGCCGTCCGCTGAAGATCATGCTGGTGGCGGCTGAGGCTTCGGGCGATGCGCTGGGCGCCGGTCTGGCCAAGGCGTTGAAGGCGCGGTTGGGGGACGATGTGGCCTTTGTCGGCGTCGGCGGGCCCAAGATGACGGCTGAAGGCGTCGCCAGCCCATTCGATATCGCCGAACTGTCGATCCTGGGCTGGATCGAGGGCTTGCGCGCCTATGGCAAGGTCAAGCGGCGCGTCGAGCAGACGGCGGCGCTGGCCGAGCGGGAAAAGCCCGACGCCGTTGTGCTGATCGACAGTTGGGGCTTCACCATCCGTGTGGCCAAGGCGATCCGGGCCGCGCAACCGGACCTGCCGCTGATCAAATATGTCGGGCCTCAGGTCTGGGCGTCACGGCCGGGCCGGGCCAAGACCTTGGCGGGCGCCGTCGATCACTTGCTGGCCCTGTATGGCTTTGATGCGCCCTGGTTCGAGCGCGAGGGCCTGCCGACGACTGTGGTGGGTTCGTCGGCGCTTCACGTGAACGTCGATGCTGCGGACGGTGCAGCGTTCCGCGCGCGTCGTGGGATCGCCGCCGACGCGCAGCTTCTCTTGGTTTTGCCCGGCAGCCGACCCAGCGAGATCACGCGGATGGCCCCCGTTTATGAGGCGACGGTCAGGAAGCTGAAGACCACGAACCCCGGCCTCGAAGTCGCCGTGGTCGCCGCAGGGACGGTGGCTCACGATGTTGCGGGCCGCGTCGCCGCCTGGCCCTTCCGCGTTCATCTGGTCGACGAAGCCGAAAAGTATGACGCCATGCGCGCCGCGACCGTCGCCCTGGCCACCAGCGGCACCGTATCGACCGAGCTCGCGCTTGCGGGCGCGCCGATGGTTATCGCCTACAAGATCGACGGGCTCAGCTATCAGCTGATGAAGCGGTTCGTGACCGCCAAACACATCACCCTGTTCAATGTCGCGGCCGACGACCGGATCGCGCCCGAGTTTATCCAGCACGAGGCGACCCCGGCCATTCTGACGGCGGCGGTTGGGCGGCTGTTGGCCGACCCGGCCCTGGCGACCGAACAGGCGCGTCGCCAGACGGCGGCATTGGACCTGATGGGACGCGGAGGACCGGACCCGTCCGAATTGGCTGCCGACGCCGTGCTCAGGGTCATCGCCGCCAAATCGGCGAACTGACGATGGCGCGGGCGCTCAGTCCGCGACGTGCGGCCGAGGTCCGCGCCGCGCTTCAGATGGCGGTGGGCGCGATGGCTGCGCTCTATCTCGCGACCTGGCTGAACCTGCCGCACCCGTACTGGAGCGTGATTTCCGCCATCGTCGTCATCCAGGCGAGCGTCGGGGGCGGCGTCCTGACCGTTGCGCGCGACCGGGCCATCGGCACGGCGACCGGAGCGCTGGCGGGGGCGGTGTTCGCCTTCCTTCGTCCGCCGGGCCTGGAAAGCATGGCCCTCAGCATCGCCGTTTCGGCGGGGCTGCTGGCCTTCTTGGCAGCCGGGCGGCCTTGGCTGAAGGTCGCGCCCGTAACGGCCACCATCGTCATCGCCGGCGGGACGGGCGCGGAAGGACCGGCGTCCCTCGCGCTGGATCGGGTGATGGAAATCCTGGTCGGCAGTGGCGTGGGGGTTCTGGCGATCCTGGCCCTGTTTCCGCGCCATGCCAGGCAGTCCTTCAAACTTCAGGCGCGCGAGGCGGCGGGCGAGGCGGCGGTGCTGCTAGCTTTGGTCTCCAAGGCCTCCCCGGAGGAGGCGGCCGAGATCTCGCGCCGTCATGCCGATCTGAAGCGGCGGCTGGATGCCTTGGGTCAGGCCGCCAAGAACGTCATCGATCTGCCTGGCCCACAACGCGAGACCGCCGACCGGGCTGCGCTCGTGCGCGCCTTCTGGCGCGTGCGCAGCGACATAGTCATCCTGGGGCGCGGTTTCCAGGCCGAGGGCGCAGGCGCCCGGCTGGAGCCCTGGTCGCAGGACGCCGAGCGCGCGGTGGAGCAACTCAAGGCGTTGTCTCAAGGGAGGGCCGCCCAGCCCATGGGCGCGATCGACCAAAGCCTGGCCTTGTCCATGGCTGTCGAGGGCGACGACATGGCTCTGGGCGCTGCTGCAATCGGCGTGGCCCATATGCACCGTGATCTGGACGACCTGGCTGCCCGGTTCGCGGATCTGAAGCTGGTCTGACGACAAAGGAAAACGCCGGGGATGTCTCCCCGGCGTTCTGCATTCTAGCCTTCGTCTCAGCCACGCTGTTCGATCGGCACGTAATCGCGCTGGGTCGGGCCCGTGTAGAGCTGACGCGGGCGACCGATCTTCTGCGACGGATCGGCCATCATTTCCTGCCACTGCGAGATCCAGCCCACGGTGCGGGCCAGGGCGAACAGAACGGTGAACATGGTGGTCGGGAAGCCCATCGCCGACAGAGTGATGCCCGAATAGAAGTCGACGTTCGGGAACAGTTTGCGCGAGGTGAAGTATTCGTCCGACAGGGCGACCTTCTCCAACTCCTTGGCGACCAGGAACAGCGGGTCGTTCTCGCGGCCCGTGGCGGCCAGCACTTCGTAGGCCGACTGCTGCATGACCTTCGCGCGCGGATCGTAGTTCTTGTACACGCGGTGGCCGAAGCCCATCAGCTTGTACTTGCGGTCCTTCACGCCCTGAATGAACTCCGGGATCTTGTCCGGGGTGCCGATTTCCTTGAGCATCGTCAGGGCTTCTTCGTTGGCGCCGCCGTGCGACGGGCCCCACAGGCAGGCGATGCCGGCGGCGATACAGGCGAACGGATTGGCGCCCGACGAACCAGCCAGACGCACGGTCGAGGTCGAGGCGTTCTGCTCGTGGTCGGCGTGCAGGGTGAAGATGCGGTCCATGGCGCGAACCAGGGCCGGATCGACGTGATAGTCCTCGGCCGGCACGGCGAAGCACATGCGCAGGAAGTTTTCGGCGTAGGACAGGTCGTTGCGCGGCGAAACGAACGGCTGGCCGATATGGTATTTGTAGGCGCGGGCCGCGATCGTGGGCATCTTGGCGATCAGGCGAATGGCCGAGATGTCGCGCTGGATCGGATCGTGGATGTCCAGGCTGTCGTGATAGAAGGCCGACAGGGCGCCGACGGTGCCGACCATGATCGCCATCGGGTGGGCGTCGCGGCGGAAGCCTTCGAAGAAGCGATCGAACTGGCTGTGCAGCATCGTGTGGGTGGTGATGCTGTTTTCGAACTTCTCATACTGAGCAGCGGTCGGCAGTTCGCCGTGCAGCAGCAGGTGGCAGACTTCCACGAAGTTCGACTTCGACGCCAGTTGGTCGATCGGATAGCCGCGGTGCAGCAGCACGCCGGCGTCGCCGTCGATATAGGTCAGAGCCGATTCACAGGCCGCCGTCGAGGTGAAGCCGGGATCGAAGGTGAAGGCGCCCGTTCCCGCATAGAGTTTGCGGATGTCGATGACGTCCGGGCCGGTAGAGCCCGAAAGGACCGGCAACTCGATCGTCTTGTCCTCGAAGGACAGGGTCGCCGAGCCGGCAGGTTTGGCTTGTTCAGTCATGAATGCCCCTTTGCATCACACGTCCAGGCGCGGGGAGGCGTCGGCCGCTTTTTGGTTTGTGGGTGATCACTTAGTCTGTTGCAGCGCATCATCCAAGCGCCCGAGACTTTCGTCGCGCCCAAGAGCCGACAAAGTTCGTGCAATATCAGGTGATGTTGACCCTGCGGTAAGCGCCGCGCGCATCGGCGGGCCGATTTTTCCGAACCCGACGCCCTCGGATTCCGCAAAGGCCTTGAGCTCGGCTTCCAGCGCGAAGACATCCCAGGATTGGAAAAGGGACAGCCGCTCGCGCAAGCGGGCGAGGCGATCCAACGTCTCACCGGACAGCAGCGCTTTGGCCTTGTCGTCCAGGGTCAGCGGGCGCGATTTCAGGACGAAGGCGGTTTGGTCGGCCAGATCGAGGATCGTCTTGGCGCGGTCCTTGACGAAAGGCATGGCGCGCTGGAGGCGGGCTTCGTCCGCCTCCGCCAGGGCGTGGCCCTTCTGCAGATGCGCATCCAGCGTCAGCTTGGCGAGCCTTTCATCGTCGGCGAGGCGCAGCCAGTGCGAATTGACGTGGGCCAGTTTGTCGAAGTCCAGACGGGCCGGCGCCTTGCCGATGCCGCCGAGATCGAACCATGCAATGGCCTGGGCGTCGCTGAACAGTTCGTCGTCGCCGTGCGCCCAGCCGAGGCGGGCCAGATAGTTGCGCATGGCCTCGGGCAAATAGCCCATCTCGGCATACTCATGCACCGCCTGGGCGCCGTGACGCTTCGACAGCTTGGCGCCGTCCGGTCCATGGATCAGGGGGATGTGGGCGAAGGTCGGGCGCGTCCAGCCCAGCGCATCGTAGATCAGGCTCTGGCGCGCGGCGTTGTTCAGATGGTCGTCGCCGCGAATGACGTGGGTCACGCCCATGTCATGGTCGTCCACGACGACGGCGAGATTATAGGTCGGCGCGCCGTCCGAACGCAGCAGCACCAGATCGTCCAGGTCGTCGGTGGACCAGTTCACGTCGCCCTGGACCTCATCGGCCACCGTAACCGTCGTCGCCTTCGGCCGACGGAAGCGCACGACGTGCGGCAGTGCCAAGTCGTCCACGGTCGGCTCACGGTCGCGCCAGGGCGATTCGAAAGTGCGCTTTTCAGCCTTGGCCTCGTCACGCAGACGACCGGTCTCCTCGGCCGAGGTGAAGTCGCGGTAGGCGTGGCCAGTTTCGAGCAGTTGATCGACCACCTCGCGGTGGCGGTCGGCCCGGCTGAACTGAAACACCGGCTCGTCGTCGGCGAACAGCTCCAGCCAACTCAGGCCATCGAAAATGGCCTTCACCGCCTCATCGGTCGAGCGTTCGCGGTCGGTATCCTCGACCCGGATCAGGAAACGCCCTGCGTGTCTCTTGGCGTACAGCCAGTTGAACAAAGCGGTTCTCGCTCCGCCGATATGCAGATAGCCTGTCGGCGAGGGGGCGAAGCGGGTGACGACAGTCGAGGAAGGTGGGGTCATGGGGGAGGGGTCCGTAAGCGAGGCCCTTATACGCCCCGATGCGGCAAAACCTACCCCCGCTGCGCGATTGCGCGCCTGGCTGCACGCCGAGGTCGCCGCCCAGACCCTGAGATGGCGGCTATGGGCGCCGGTCGCATTCGGCGCGGGCGGCGGCGTCTATTTCGCCCTGCGAGCCGAGCCGGTCTTGTGGCCCTTGCTGCTGGGCGCCGCCTTGGCCTTTGGGCTGTGGGTTGCGGCGCGCCGGCGCGGCGGGTCGCGGCGCCTGACCTGGCTGCTCTTGATGCTGGCCTGCGTTTCAGGCGGGCTGGCGGCGGCCAAGGTGCGCACCGAAGCCGTCGCCGCGCCGATCGCGCCCGTCCTCAGCGAACCGACCGTGATCGAAGCCTGGGTCGTCGATGTCGACAGCCCAGGGCAGCGCGGCGCGCGGGTCGTGATCGCGCCGGTCTGGATCCGCGGACTGACGCCCGAACAGACGCCGGTGCGCTTGCGGGCGACGGTGCGAGGCGACCCGCCGCGGCCTGGCGAAGCGATCCGCCTGTTCGGCATTCTGAATCCGCCGCCTGCGCCGGCCAGCCCCGGCGCCTACGACTTCGGGCGCAACGCCTTCTTTCAGGGCATGGGCGGCGTGGCGTTCGCCTTGGGCGACACGCGTACAGCCGATCTGGCCCCGCCGCCGTGGCGGCTTCGACTTGAAATGGCGATCAATGGCGCCCGCTTCGCATTGGCCGAACGGATCGTGGCGCGGCTTGGCGAACGAACCGGCGGGATCGCGGCGGCAATGACCACCAGCCATGAAACCTGGATCAGTCAGGAGGACATGGATGTGATGCGCGATTCCGGCCTGGCGCACATCCTTTCGGTGTCAGGGCTGCATATGGCCATCGTCGGCGGTTTCGTCTTCTTCGCCGTGCGGCTGGGCGTCGCGGCCTGGCCCTGGTTGGCCCTGCGAGTTCACGGCAAGAAGGTCGCGGCCTTGGCGGGCCTGACGGCGGTCGGGGTCTATCTGGTGGTGTCGGGCGCGCCGCCGCCGGCCGAGCGGGCGGCCATCACCGCCTCCATCGCCTTTCTCGCCATCCTGCTGGATCGGCAAGCTGTGACGATGCACGGCCTGGCGGTCGCGGCCTTCATCGTTTTGGCGATACAGCCTGAAGCCATCGTCACGCCGGGCTTTCAGATGTCGTTCGCGGCGACGGCGGCCTTGGTCGCCCTGGTAGAGGCCTGGCCGAAGCGCCCGCGCGAAATATCGGCGCCCTGGCCGATCCTGGCAGTCCAACGGCTGGGCGGTTGGTTGACGGCGGCTGTGGCGGCCAGCGTCGTCGCAGGATTGGCGACGGGACCGTTCGCCATGCAGCATTTCAACCGCACCGCCATGTACGGACTGCTCGCCAATCTCGGCACGTCGCCCGTGGCGGACTTCATCCTGATGCCGGCGCTGGCCTTAGGCGCAGCGTTCGAGCCCTTGGGGCTGGGGGGACCGTTCTTGGCGGTCGCGGGATGGGGCGTGGATCTGATGCTGGCGATCGGCACGTGGACGGCGGGAATGCCCGGCGCGGTCAGAACCGTCGCCAGCGCGCCGAACTATGTCCTGCCGATCGCCTTTCTGGGCGTGCTGTTCGTCTGCCTGTGGCAGGGCCGCCTACGATGGTTGGGACTGCCGTTCGCAGCGGCAGTCTTGATCTGGCCGCGTGCGCCGACGCCGGACCTCTGGATTGGCGATGGCGGGACGAACGCCGCCTTTCATCGTGGTCAGGCGGGGGTCGTCGTGCGGCCTGGCGTGCGCGAATTTGCAGTCGATCTCTGGTCACGAAGACGGGGGCTGACGATGACGGACCGGTCGGAGACGGGCTGGATCTGCGGCCGCTTCTCCTGTCGACCGGACACCGATGAGGCCGGGCCCGTAGCAATCTGGTGGGGGCGAAAGTCGCCGAGCTCCGATCAGATGGAGATGTTATGCCGCGCGGCGCCCGTCGTCAGCGTCCGCGCCGTCGTCAACTCAGTCCCGAGCGCCTGTCAGGATCGCCTTGTTCTGGACGGCGTGGACTTTGCGCGAGGCGGGGCGGTGGAGTTGTGGCGCGTCAGTTCGGGCGAGCCGAACCGATGGCGCGCGGTGTGGACGGCCGATGTTCGCGGCGACCGCCCCTGGACGCGTCAGTCCGATCCGGAGGTCAGTGATACCGGCGCATGAGGCCGACCAGCTTGCCCTGAACGGCGACCTGATCGGAGCCGTAGATCTTGGTTTCGTAGTTGCGGTTGGCGGGTTCCAGGGCGATCGAGGCCCCCTTCTTGCGAAGGCGTTTCAGCGTCGCCTGCTCGCCCTCGACCAGAGCCACGACGATCTCGCCGGAGGCGGCGTTGTCGGTCGATTTGATCACCACCATGTCGCCGTTCAGGATACCGGCTTCGATCATGGAGTCGCCTTCGATCTCCAGCAGGTAGTGCTCGCCAGAACCCAGCATCGATTCCGGAACCGGATAGCGGGCGGTTTCATGCTCGATCGCGTCGATCGGCGTGCCGGCGGCGATCTTGCCCATCAGCGGCAGTTCGCGGGTGTCGTTCGCCGCCATCGGGGCCGCAGGTCTGACACCGCCGCCGCCCTCGATGACGTCGGGCTTGAACCCGGCGCGACCGCGCGGCGCGCCGGCCGTCGCCTGTTCGGGCAGTTTCGTGACTTCCAACGCGCGGGCGCGATGAGCGAGACGGCGGATGAAGCCGCGTTCCTCCAGCGCGGTAATCAGCCGGTGAATGCCGGACTTGGAGGCCAGATCGAGCGCCTCCTTCATCTCGTCGAACGAAGGGGAGACGCCGGTCTCCTGGATGCGTTCGTGGATGAACATCAGCAATTCGTGCTGTTTGCGCGTGAGCATCGCCAGGCCCTCATGCGCCCGCCGACGAATCGGAACGGGCCGTGAACATTTGTCGATGTTCTGTAAGTGTTCCTTGCTAATGTCAACTTAACGGCGAGGCTTGCCGCCGCATCTCGGCTCAGACGGACAGCAGCTGACGGGTCGCCGCCTCGACATCAGCCTGACGCATCAGGCTCTCGCCGACCAGAATCGCCTGGGCATGGGCAGCCGAGACGCGCGCCACGTCGTCGGGCGTGAAGATGCCGCTCTCTGCGACCAGCAGAGCGCGCACGGGGCTGAGCATGGACAGCCGCTCCGTGGTTTCCAGATCGACCTCGAACGTGCGCAGCGAGCGATTATTGACCCCCACCAGATCGCCGCCGAGCGCACAGGCGCGCGCCATTTCTTCCTCGTCGTGGGTCTCGATGAGCGCGTCCATGCCAAAGCGTTCGGCTTCCGACAGCAGTTCAGCGGCCAGGCTGTCATCAATCATGGCGAGGATGATCAGGACGCAGTCGGCGCCAAGGGCGCGGCTTTCGGCGACCTGCCAGGGATCGACCAGGAAGTCCTTGCGCAGGCAGGGCAGGGCGACGGCCTCGCGGGCCTGGCTTAGATAGGCGTCGTCGCCCTGGAAGCTGGGGCCATCGGTCAGCACCGACAGACAGGCCGCGCCGCCGGCCTCATAGGCGCGGGCCAGAGCCGGCGGATCGAAATCGGGCCGGATCAGGCCCTTTGACGGGCTGGCCTTTTTGATCTCGGCGATCAGGGCGGGACGCCCGGTTTCCTCGCCTACACGTTCCAAGGCGGCGCGAAAGCCGCGTGGAGCGGATGCGGCGCGGGCCAAGGCTTCGATCGCGTCCTGTGAAGTCGCTGCCTTGCGGGCGGCGACGTCCTCGCGCTTGTAGGCGGCGATGCGGTCCAGAACGTCGGTCATGCGGGCTCTTCGATTTCCAGCGGCGTGGAGGTGATGCGGGCCAGGCGATCCAGCGCCACGGCGGCTCGACCGTCATCGATCGCGGCAGCTGCGAGCGCGGCACCCTCGGCCAGATCGGCCGCGCGATCCGACACCACGAGGGCGGCGGCGGCGTTCAGCAGTACAATGTCGCGGTAAGGGCCAGCCGCGCCGGCTAGAAGCGCGCGCAGGGCGACGGCGTTCTCCTCGGCGTCGCCGCCGCGAATGTCGGTGATAGAGGCGCGCGGCAGACCGGCGTCCTCGGGCGTGACCTGGAAGCGGCGAACCGCGCCGTCCTTCCATTCGGCGACTTCTGTAGGGCCGGAAGTCGCCAGTTCGTCCAAGCCCTGGCCGTGAACGGTCCAGGCCCGGGTGGCGCCCAGCCGGCCCAGCACCTCGGCCAGCGGCTCCAGCAGGCGCGGATCATAGACGCCCATGACCTGTCGTCTTGCAGACGCCGGGTTCGAAAGCGGTCCCAACAGGTTGAAGACAGTGCGAAAACCGATCTCGGCCCGCACCGGCCCGACATGACGCATCGCCCCGTGATAGGCTGGCGCAAACAGGAAGCAGATCCCGGCTTCGTCCAGCGCCTTCTTCTGCTGCGCTTGCGACGCCATCAGGTTCACGCCCAAGATCGACAAGACGTCGGAAGAGCCTGATTTCGATGACATTGCGCGGTTGCCATGCTTGGCGACTTTCAGACCGGCGCCGGCCAGAACCAGGGCCGCGGCGGTCGAGATATTGTAGGTGTGCTGACCGTCGCCCCCGGTGCCGCACGTGTCGATCACCTCATAGGGGTGATCCAGCGTCAGGGCGGCCTCGCGCATGGCGCCCGCGAAGGCGGCGATCTCGTCCACGGTCTCGCCGCGCATCCGCATGGCGGTGACGGCGGCGGCGACCTGCGAGGGGGTCGGCTCGCCGCGCAGGCAGGCGGCGAAGAAGTCGTGCGCCTGTTGCGACGTCAGCGGATGGCCCTCGACCAGCCGGGCGAGGATCGGCTTGAATCCGTCGCCCACGGTCAGGCGGCCGCGAGGCGCTTTACGCCGGCGATCTCGAGGAAGTTGGCCAGCATGTCGTGACCGTGTTCGGTGGCGATGGATTCGGGGTGGAACTGCACACCGTGGATCGGGCGGGTGCGATGTTGCAAACCCATGATCTCGCCGTCGGCGGTCCAGGCGGTGACCTCCAGGTCGTCCGGCAGGGTTTCGCGCTTGACCGCCAGCGAGTGATAGCGTGTGGCGGTGAAGGGCGAGGGCAGGCCGGCGAAGACGCTCTGACCCTCATGCAGGATCGGCGAGGTCTTGCCGTGCATCAGGGTCTTGGCGCGAATGACGTCGCCTCCGAAGGCCTGGCCGATGGCCTGATGACCCAGGCACACGCCCAGAATCGGCATCGATTCTGGCGCGGTCGTGATCAACGGCAGGCAGATGCCGGCTTGATCGGGCGCGCACGGGCCGGGCGACAGCAGAACGGCGGCGGGGTTCAGCGCCCACGCCTCGTCCACCGACAGGTCGTCGTTGCGCACCACATGCGTCGGCGCGCCCAACTCCGCGAGGTAGTGGACGAGATTGTAGGTGAAGCTGTCGTAGTTATCGACGACGAGGATCATGGCTTGGCTTCTAGGCGTGACGCGCGTCCGCGCCAAGCGGGCGCGGCCTTAAAGCGCATATTAACTCGACGGGACTAGGACTGGGCGGGTGAAACTCGCCGCTGAAAAAGACATCGCCGCCAAGATCGCCGCCGCCAAGGCGAAGCTGGTCGTGGTCGAAACCAGGCCCAACCCCGTCGCCGCACTTGGCGCAGCTGCGCTCGCAGCGACTGCGGCGGTTCTAATGGCGGGCGTCGTCATCATCGGACCCGGCGTGCAGTTCAACGACCCGGCGATGACGATTTCGCGCTAGCGATTGCCGGTCCGAAAGCGCCAGGCGTCTTCCGCCGCCCGCATCGGCGCCCGCGCCTTGTGCTGGGTCTCGGCATATTCGGCCGCAGGATCGCTGTCGGCGACGACGCCGGCCCCGGCCTGAACGAAGATTCGGTCGTCTGCGAACAGGGCGGTGCGCAGAGTGATGCAGATGTCCGCTTCGCCGCCGGCCGAAATATAGCCGACGCCGCCGCCGTAACCGACGCCGCGCTTTTCGCTTTCCAGTTCGTCGATGATCTCCATCGCGCGGACCTTGGGCGCGCCCGACAGGGTCCCGGCGGGCAGGGCGGCCAGCAGCGTGTCGACCGCATCCAGCCTGGGGTCAGCCTTGCCCCGCACGTTGGAGACGATGTGCATGACCTGACTGTAGCGTTCGACGACGAAGCTCTCGGTGACCTCGACCGTGCCGGGCGCCGCGACGCGGCCCACATCGTTGCGGCCGAGGTCCAGCAGCATCAGATGCTCCGCCAGCTCCTTCGGATCAGCCAGCAGTTCGACTTCCAGCGCCTTGTCCGCTTCTGGCGTCGCGCCGCGCATGCGGGTGCCGGCCAGCGGCCGGATCGTGACCTCGCCGTCCTTCAGCCGAACCAGGATCTCGGGGCTGGAGCCGGCGAGCTGGAAACCTTCGAAGTTCAGATAGAACAGATAGGGCGACGGATTCTGGCGACGCAGCGAGCGATAGAAGGCGAAGGGATCGTCGGTCCAAGGCGCCGAAAAGCGGTGGCTGAGCACGACCTGGAAAATGTCGCCGGCGCCGATGTAGTCCTTGGCTCTGGCGACCATCTCGCCGAAGGCCGGCTCGTCAACCGGGGAAGTGAAGACGGGAGGCGGCGTTTGCTGCGGAGCGGCGCGGACGGGCAGGGGGGCGCGCAGGGCCGTCTCGAACGCGTCCAGCCGCGCCGTCGCGGCGTCGAACGCCTCTTGCGCGGCAATGCCGGCGTCGGGATAGGCGGCCGACACCAGAACAATCTCGTGGCGGACCGAGTCGAAGATGGCCACAAGCGAGGGCCGTGTCAGCACGGCGTCGGGCAGATCGAGCGGATCGGGGTTTGGCGCGCCCAGCGGTTCCAGCAGGCGCACCATGTCGTAGCCGAAGACGCCGAACAGGCCGGCGGCCATCGGCGGCAAACCCTCCGGCAGATCGAACTTCGACGCCGCGATCAGCGCGCGCAGGGATTGCAGCGCCGGCAGGGGGTCGGCCGTAAAGCGACCCTCCGCTATGGCTGAGCCGCGCGACATTTCGGCCGCGTTGGATCGACAACGCCAGACCACATCGGGATCCAGCGTCAGGATGGAGTAGCGTCCCTTGACCGCGCCGCCCTCCACCGATTCCAGCAGACAGGCGTACGGCCGATCGCGTCCCAGCTTCAGATAGGCCGAGACCGGGGTTTCCAGGTCATCGATGACCCGTCGAACCAGGACCTGCGGCCGACCGGCCGAAAGGCCGGCGGCGAAGGCGTCGAACGTGAGGTCGCGCGAAGCGTCGTCGGTCATTGCGCCGGTGCGGCGGGCGTTGCGCCACTCGACAGACCCAGGGCCGACAGCGCCTGATCCGGGTCGTTCTTGGCCTTCGAGCGCTGGGCGCCCGCCGAAACCGACGCTTCGACCATGGCCTGCACCAACTCCTGGGTCAGGCGCGGGCGAACCTGCTCGGCCAGCGGACCGGCTACGGCCGGATTGGCGGCGCGGACGTTGTCGACGCGGCCGACCACATAGGCGGTCTGCGACGCCGGCTGCGAGAAGGCCTGGCCCTTGGACTGGCCGAATAGACCCTGAAGCACGCCCTGGCCCAAGGCTTCCTGGGTCTGCTGATTGCGGATGACGCCGGTGCGCACGGTCAGCGGCGCATTGACCGAGCGGGCGACCGCAGCGATGTCCTCGCCATTGCGCACGCGGGTCGTCAGCTCTTCAGCCTTGGCCGACAGGCGACGCATGGTCTCCCGCTGGATCCATTGGGCGGCCAGGGGCTCGCGCACCTCGGCCAGGGTCGGCAGGGCCGACGGGCGGATGTCGTTGACGCGCACGGCGAAATACTGGCCCTGACCGGCGTCGATGACGTCGCTCTCGCCGCCCTTGGCCAGGCTCCAGGCCGTCTCGAAGATTTGCGGAGGGGCGTTCAGCGCCTGACCGTTCGGCAGCTTGCCGTCCTTGGTGAAGGGCGGCAGATCGACGATGCGACCGCCGGCCTCACGCGCGGCGTCAGCGAGGTTCTTTCCGGCCGTGCGGGCGGCTTCGTACTTCTCGACCTTGGCGTAGGTCTGGGTCTTCACGTCCTCGGCGCGCAGTTCCTGGATCAGCTCCTCGCGAGCGCTGTCCAGCGTGGCGGGCGCGGCGGGTTGGACGGCCGTCACCTTGGCGACGGCGAAGCCGACACCGGCCTGGACCGGATTGGACACCTGATTGGCTTGCAGGCCGAAGACGGCGGCTGCGGTCGCGGCGTCGCCGATGGCCGAGCGGGGCGTCTCGTTGAAGGCGGCCGGCGTGATGTTGTTGCCGCGACCGACGTCGGCGGGCGATTGGCCCGCGCGCAGGGCGGCGGCGATCTTCTGGGCGGTCTCGCGGTTAGGGGCGGTCAGGGTGACGAAGGAGCGCGTCTCGGGCTTGCTCAGCGTGTCCTTCTTGAACTCGAAGCGCTCGCGGATGCGGTCTTCCGAGATCGGCGCATTGGCCGACCCCTCAGGCGTGAACAGAACGACCGACACCATGCGGAACTCGGGCGCGCGCAGGCGGTCGGCGTTCTCCTGAATGAAGGCGTTCAACTGGGCGTCGGTCGGAGCCGGGATCTGACCAGCCATCGCGGGGGTCACCTCGAACCAGCGCCCGTCGCGGCTCTCGAAGGCGGACCCGGCCAGCAGCGCGCCATAGATGCGCGGCACGCGGGCGCCGGCGAAGACGGCGGCGCCGAAATGCTCGGTCGCATATTGGTCGCGCAGGTCCTGCTCCAGCATGGCGGGCGTGAGGTTCTGCTGCGCGAGAGCCGCCTCATAGGCCTGCTGATCGAACTGGCCGGTGACCGAGTTGAAGAAGGCCGGGATCTGGCGGATCTGCTTGACGATCAGTTCCTTGCCCGGGCGGATGCCCGCCTTGTAGGCCCAGTTCAGGAAGCCCAGCTGCTGCGTCTGCTCGGTCAGGAAGCGGACGTGGATGTTTTCCGCCACCAGCTCCTGGTTCGTCAGGGGACGGCCGACCTGCTGCTGCAGCCGTTCACGCACCTGATCGAAGGCGGTGCGGAACTCGGCCTCGTTCATCGAACGATCGCCCGCATCGATGACGTGCTTCGGTCCCAGGTTGGAGAAGACATCCATCCGCGCGCCGACGATCACGAAGCTGATCGCGATCAGGACAAGCAGGGCGGCCGCCCATTTGGATCGAGAGAAGGCGCGGAAGGCGGTGAGCATTCGAAAACCCGGGACTGGCCGATATTGGCGTCAATCGTCGCGTATAGTCGGGGCGAGGCCGCCGCTGCAAGGATGGCTTCGTGTCCGGATTGCGGCGGCGCCTCTTGGCTTGGCGGTTTTCGCCTTCTAGACAGGCGGCCATGAAACAATCCGTGAAGATGATCGTCGGCAATTGGAAGATGAACGGCGTCTCGGCCGCCCTGGCGCAGGCTGAGGCGATCAGGGATGCCGTCGGTACGACGGGGCAGGGCTGCCGTGTGGTGCTGTGCCCGCCGGCGACGCTGATCGACCGCATGCAGTCCGCCCTGGCGGGCAGCGGCGTGGCCGTGGGCGGTCAGGATTGCCATGAGAAGGCCACCGGCGCCTTCACCGGCTCGGTATCGGCCGAAATGCTGGTCGACGCCGGCGCGACCGTGGTGATTCTGGGGCATTCCGAACGCCGCTCGGCTTTCGGCGAGACCGATGCGGACATTTCCGCCAAGGTCGAGGCCGCCATCGCCGCCGGGCTAGAGCCCATCGTGTGCGTCGGTGAAACACTGCAGCAGCGGGAAGCGGGCGACGCCATCGCCGTCGTGTCGGGCCAGGTCGCGGGCTCGCTGCCGTCCTGCCTGGCCGAGCGCGATTTCGCAGTGGCCTATGAACCCGTTTGGGCCATCGGGACGGGCCTGACACCCACTCTGGATCAGATAGCCGAGGTCCATGCGGCCGTGCGCGCCGCCATCGTCGCAAAGCTGGGAGACGGCGCTCGCACCGCGCCCATTCTGTATGGCGGTTCGGTCAAACCCGAGAATGCGCGCGACATTCTGGCTACGCCGGAAGTCGGCGGCGCCCTGGTCGGCGGCGCGTCCTTGAAGGCCGAGGACTTCATGCCGATCGTCAACGCCGCCGCCTGACGTTTGCCCCTGGCGCGCTTCGATGATAGAGGCCGCCGCTTGATCGGCGCAGATCCGCGCCCACATGAATGACGCCATGCTCCAGACCATCCTGCTCGTCGCCATCATCATCGTCGCCATCGCGCTGACGGGCATTGTCCTGCTTCAGAAGTCCGAGGGCGGCGCCCTGGGCATGGGCGGCGGTCCGTCGGGCTTCATGACCGCACGCGGCGCCGGCAACTTACTGACCGTCACCACCTGGTGGCTGGCGGCCGCGCTGTTCGCCCTGACGATCATTCTGACGGTTGTCGGCAATATGGACCGCGCTTCGGTGTCCGGCATCGACGCCGACGCCGTGGGTTCGCTGGCCACGACGCCGCAGACCCAGACGCAACAGCCCGCCCAGCAACAGCCCGCTGCGCCGGCCAAGCCGGCGACGCCTTCGCTGGATGATCTGGAAGCCAGCCTGCCGTCGGCCTCCACCGCTCCGGCGCCGGCCCAACAGCCCGCCCAGTAAGGCTCCGACAAAGACCCGAGTTTCAGAAAGCGCGCCGCAGGGCGCGCTTTCTTCTTTTGATCAACAGTTCGATTCGACGGCGGCATGACCGAGCCGCGAATCATGGAGTAAGGTGTCCCCCCATGGCTCGCTATGTGTTCATCACCGGCGGCGTGGTTTCCTCGCTAGGAAAAGGCCTCGCCTCCGCCGCTCTCGGCGCTCTTTTGCAGGCGCGCGGCTACAAGGTCCGCCTGCGCAAGCTCGACCCCTATCTGAACGTCGATCCGGGCACGATGAGCCCGTATCAGCACGGCGAGGTCTTCGTGACCGACGACGGCGCCGAGACCGACCTGGACCTGGGCCACTACGAGCGGTTCACCGGCGTGTCGGCGGCCAAGTCCGACAACATCACGACCGGCCGCATCTATTCGACCATTCTGGAGAAGGAGCGTCGCGGCGACTATCTGGGCGCGACGGTGCAGGTCATTCCGCACGTCACCGACCAGATCAAATCCTTCTGCCTAACCCCGCCCTGACCGACGCGGGCGAAGACGTCGACTTCGTTCTGGTCGAGATCGGCGGCACGGTCGGGGACATCGAAGGCCTGCCGTTCTTCGAGGCGATCCGCCAGTTGGGGCAGGACCTCCCGCGCGGCCAGAGCTGCTTCGTCCATCTGACGCTGCTGCCGTTCATCAAGACTGCCGGGGAGATGAAGACCAAGCCGACGCAGCACTCGGTCAAGGAATTGCGGTCCATCGGCATCCAGCCGGACATCCTGCTTTGCCGCTGCGAGCAGCCGATCCCGGCTGAGGAAAAGCGCAAGATCGGCCAGTTCTGCAACGTGCGCGAAAGCGGCGTCATTCAAGCAATGGACTCCGCTGACATCTATGCCGTGCCGCTGGACTATCACCGCGAGGGTCTGGACCGCGAAGTGCTGGCGCATTTCGGCATCAACGATGCGCCCGAGCCGGATCTGACCGGCTGGCAGGAGATCGCGCGTCGCCGCCTGCAGCCCGACGGCGAGGTCACCATCGCCGTGGTCGGGAAATACACCGTCCTCAAGGACGCCTATAAGTCGCTGATCGAGGCGCTTCATCACGGCGGCGTGGCCAACAACGTCAAGGTCAACATCGACTGGGTCGAGGCCGATACCTTCGAGGGCGATCCCGAGGCCTGCGAGGAGCGGTTGCAAGGCGCGCACGCCGTTCTGGTGCCGGGCGGCTTCGGTGAGCGCGGCTCGGAAGGCAAGATCGAGGCGGCCCGCTTCGCCCGTGAGCGCAACATCCCTTACTTCGGCATCTGTTTCGGCATGCAGATGGCGGTGATCGAGGCCGCGCGGAACCTGGCCGGCTATCCCAAGGCCTCTTCCACCGAGTTCGGCCCGACCGCCGAGCCGGTCGTCGGCCTGATGACCGAATGGACCCAGGGCAACCAACGCGTCCTGCGTCAGCAAGGCGGCGATCTGGGCGGCACCATGCGGCTGGGCGCCTATGATTCGACTCTGGCTGCCGGGTCCAAGATCGCCGAGATTTACGGTTCGACCGCGATCAGCGAGCGTCACCGCCACCGCTACGAGGTCAACATCAACTATCGCGAGGCGATCGAGCAGAAGGGCGGACTGGTCTTCGCCGGTCTGTCGCCCGACGGTGTGCTGCCCGAAACCGTCGAACGCCCCGACCACCCCTGGTTCATCGGCGTTCAGTATCACCCCGAGCTGAAGAGCCGTCCGTTCGCGCCGCATCCGCTGTTCGCCAGCTTCATCGGCGCGGCCGTGGTGCAGAGCCGCTTGGTCTGACAGAACGCGGTTCGCACAGACTCCATCAGGTCCGCATTTTGCAGTAGACTGTTCGGAACGGATCGAATTGGCCCGATCCGAATGCGGCGGGACCGTCGATGATCGGCGAGTTGCTTTATCACCTGCACCGGCATGTGCGCCTGGTGCTTATCGCCGGAGCGCTGATGCTCGTGCTCGGCGTGGTCCTGGTCGGCTATGAAGCGCTGCGGCTTCTGGACCAGCCGCCGGCCCGCCCGGCCGAAGCCGGACAGGCCTTGAGCTAGATCAGTCGATCTTCAGCCGCACGAAGAGCATCGCCCCGTCGGGATCGCCGCCGTACAGCGCCTCCAACGCCGTCGGCACGCGATTCATGGCATAGAGACCGCCGAGGCCGAACCGGACGTGTTCGGAGATCCGCCAGTCGTGGACCACGCCGACCGACGCCTTGCTCACCGTGTAGAGCGGGCCGTGGCCGCTGCCGACGCCGGGCACCAGTTCATCCGTCTCGATCCGCTCGGCGCGGGCGAAGACGCTCCAGCGGTCGTTCGGATGGACGGCGGATTCGAGCAGCCACCCGTCCTTCGATTCGCCATGGTCATTGGTCTTGCGGCCCCAGGCCAGGGTCGAGGACCACCAGCCGTCATCGCCCAGTCGCCGCGTATGAATGGCGCTGGCCGACCATTTCGTCTCGTCCTCGTCGGGCTCCAGCTGTTCCGGCGAGGAGACATCGGCGTAGGAGGCCTGCAGCGACCAGTCGTCGCTCGGATTCCAGGCGGCGCGAACGGACCAACTGTCCAGCCGGGGCGAATCGATGCCCCAGCGTTCCTCGTCCGGCTCACGACCCTTAAAGGCCGAGGTCTCGATCTTGAACCGGTCGTGCGCCCAGCCCAAGGTCGTCACACCGAAGACGATATGGGTCGAGTCCAGCCAGTGGTGGGTGATCGGCGCCTCGGGACTGTCCATCGCGCTCAGGCGGTGCATGAAGGCGGGCGGGCCGAAGGCAGGCTCTCCAGGCAGGCCAATGTAGCCATAGACGCTGTCCTTGTCGGACAGACGCTTCGAATAGCTGGCTGACAGCTCCATGAAGAGGTCGTGGGGGTGCTGACGATCGACCAGCGGATTCACCCCATCCGCCGTTTCGCCCGCCGCCAGAAGCAGCGGATAGCCGGACTTGCCCATCAGCGGGTCGGGGCTGAGCATGGCGCGCAGGTTCAGCTTCGAACCGTCGTCGAAGTCACGCCGCGCCGAGGTCATCAGCATGCCGGCGACGAAGGTCTTGTCGCCGCCGCGCGGACCGGACTGCGTATCGTAAACCAGGTTCAGCATGGCGTGGGTCATCACCATCCAGTCGCCACGGACGCTGTGGACGCCGCCGTGTTCGCCGGCGTCGGGCTGCCAGCTGGTGCCGGAGGCGTCGCGGCTCATGGGCCAGGGACCGTAGGGGCTGGTCATCGTATGACCCATGCTGGCGTGATCGGTCATCGGCTCGGCCGATGACATGGGCATGTCGTGGCCCGCGTGCGGATCGGCTGTGTGCTTGGTCGATGCGTGGTGCGAGTGATCCTGCGCCGCCGCGGCCTGAGCCAGGGCGAGCAGGGAAGCGCCGGCGCAGGC
This sequence comes from Brevundimonas sp. SGAir0440, assembly GCF_005484585.1. Taxonomy (NCBI): domain Bacteria; kingdom Pseudomonadati; phylum Pseudomonadota; class Alphaproteobacteria; order Caulobacterales; family Caulobacteraceae; genus Brevundimonas; species Brevundimonas sp. SGAir0440. The sequence continues at coordinate 1,913,122 of NZ_CP039435.1, forward strand.
GCCGACGACAGTACGGATAGCCATTCAAGGCCTCCTCTGATGATCGTGACGGAGTGCGCCTTGCGAGAGGCGCGAGGTGTGTCAGACGATCAGGGGGCGGGGCGGTCCGGGGTCGGGCGCCAGCAGGCGACCGGCCGGCAGGGCGGCCGGAACGGCGACGACGCGCGACGGCGACAGGGTCGGACCGGAAACCGGCGCGGGGTCCAGCGTCGGCGTCGTGACGCAGGCGACGCAGCAGATCATCGCCTTCATGGCCTTGGGCGCTTGGTTCGGGGTCTGGTCGGGCGAAGACTGACCCGTCTGATGGCAGGGCGCGGCGGTCGCCGGCGACGCCGAGGCGCCGACCGCGCCGAGCGCCAGCACCGACAGGGCGCCGATCAGCAGCAACAGGGATTGAACGATCTTCACGGCGTCAGGATAGGCGTCGGGTCACGGCGCCGCAATGCGTCAGCGCAGCGGCTTCTTGTCGACAAGGGGCAAACCCGGCGCGTCGGGCGCTGTGGTGCCACCGTCGCCCAGCACCCGCTGCATGAACACCACATCGCGCCAGTCGTCGTGCTTCCAGCCGGCCGCCTTGAACACGCCGGCGTCGCTGAAGCCGCGCGTACGGTGCAGCGCGATTGAACCGACGTTCTCCGCATCACCGATGACCGCGACCATCTGACGAAGACCCATCGCTTCGCACCGAACGATCAACGCATCGAGGAGGGCGCCGGCCACGCCGCGCCCCCTGGCCCAGGGCGCGACGTAGATGGAGTCCTCGACCATGTAGCGATAGGCCTGACGCGTGCGAAACGGCCCGGCATAGGCGTATCCGGCGACCGCGCCGTCGATCTCGACCACGAGCCGCGGCAGGCCGAGCGCCTCGACGGCGGCGAGCCTTGCGGCCATCTCGGTCTCGTCAGGCGCCTCCAGCTCGAAGGTGCCGCGCCCATTGGCGACGCTCTCGGCATAGATGGCCGTGATCGCGGCGATGTCGTCGGGACGGGCGTCGCGAACCGTCAGTGCGCTCACGCGTGCTCCCAGCCCTTGTCGATGGCCCAGACGGCGAAGGCGTAATCGTGGGCGACTTCTTTCAGATAGTCGAACCGCCCAGCCGCGCCGCCGTGACCGGCCTCCATATTGATCTTCAGCAGCACCGGCTTGCCCGAGGTGGTCGCGGGTCGCAGCTTGGCGACCCACTTCTCCGGCTCCCAGTAGGTGACGCGCGGATCGGACAGGCCCCCCGTCGCCAGGACCGCCGGATAGGCTTTCGGCTCGACCTGATCGTAGGGACTGTAGCTCATCATATAGTCGTAGGCGGCCGGGTCCTCGATCGGGTTGCCCCACTCGGGCCATTCGGGCGGCGTCAGCGGCAGCGAGGTGTCCGACATGGTGTTGATCACGTCCACGAACGGCACTTGACCGATGATCCCGGCCCACAGGTCGGGCCGCATGTTGTTGACCGCGCCCATCAGCAGACCGCCCGCCGATCCGCCCTGGGCCACGATGTTTCCGGCCGTGGCGTATTTCTTGTCGATCAGGTGTTCGGCGGAAGCGATGAAGTCGGTGAAGGTGTTCTTCTTCGTCATCTTCCGGGCGTCGAGGAACCAGCCCCAGCCCTTGTCCGATCCGCCGCGAATATGGGCGATGGCGTAGATCCAGCCGCGATCCACCAGCGACAACCGGTTTGTCGAGAAGCTGGCCGGCATGGGGATGCCGTAGGAGCCGTAGCCATAGAGCAGCAGGGGCGCCGAACCGTCGACCGGCGTCGATTTGCGACGCAGCACCGTGACTGGCACCAACTGACCGTCCGAGGCGGGCGCGTTCAGCCGCTCGACGACATAGTCTTCGATATTGTGACCAGACGGAATCTGCTGCGTCTTTCGCAGAGCCCTTTCGCGCGACGCCATGTCGTAGTCGAACGTCTGCGTCGGCGTGGACGGCGAATTGTAGGTGTAGCGTGTGGTCGTCGTCTCATATTCGGAGGCGCCGGCCAGCGAGAGGGCGAAAGCCGGTTCGTCCACCGCGATCTCATGCTCGGCGCCTTCGCGGTCGCGGATGATGATGCGGGTGTTGGCGTCGGCACGCTCCTGACGCGCCAGATGGGCGTGGGTCAGGTCCAGGCCTTCGATGAAGCGGCCCGGCGTGTGCGGCACCAGATCGGTCCAATTCGCTTTGGCCGGCGTCGCGGTCGGGGCCTGGACGATCTTGAAATCGATGGCCTCGTCCGCATTGGTGCGGATCACCCAGCGGTCGCCCCAGTGATCGACGTCGTAGCGGGTCGCCACAACGCGCGGCTCCAGCACGACGGGCTCGGCCGTCGGCGTAGCGGCGGGAATGTAGCGCGCCTCCGACGTTTCTTGGTTCTGAATGCCGATCACGATGAACTGGTCGTCGGCGGTGCGGCCCACGCCGATGAACATGCCGTCGTCGGCTTCCTCATAGACCAAGGTGGTCGCGCCGCCGCGGGCCGGGCGACGGAAGATCTTGTCCGGACGGCCGTTGTCGTCGCGGTTGGTCCAGAAGATCCACTGGCTGTCCGGCGAGAAGACGAAGTCGCCGGTGGCGCTGTCGATCACCTCGGGCAGCACCTCGCCGGTCGCCAGATCCTTGACGTAGATCTTGTGCACCTCGGAACCTTGGGCGTCCTCTGCATAGGCGAACAGCGTATGATCCGGGCTGTGGCTTGCGGCCGACACTTCCGAATAGGCCTTGCCTTTGGCTAGCTCGTTGGCGTCCAGCAGCAGCTGGGGCGTCGGGGCCATGACAAAGTTTTTCGTCACCGGCTGACCATCGACCATCCACGTGCCCTGACGCTCGACGCGCATGTAGCGGGGGTGCTGATCGCCTGTCTGGTATTCGACGTAGTAGTTCCAGCCGCCATCCGGCGCCGGAACCGAGCTGTCGTCTTCCTTGATGCGGCCGCGCATCTCGGCGAACATCGTCTCCTGCAAGGGCAGGGTGGAGGCCATCATGGCCTCGCGGTAGGCGTTCTCGGCGGTCAGGTGCTCCTTGACCTCGGCCTTGATCAGGGTCGGATCGCGCAGGACCGCCTGCCAATTGTCGTCCTTCATCCACTGATAGTCGTCGGTCCGGGTGCGGCCCAGTTGTTCGATGACGACGGGGATTTTCTTGGCGACGGGCGGTTGAGGCATGGGGGATCCGGTGGACTGACGGGCGAGCGCGGGGGAAGCCGAAACGGCGAGGGCGGTCGCCGCCGTGGACATGATCATTTGCCGACGATTCATCGGACGCTCCCTGCTTGTTTGAAGGGCGGACCTTGAAGGTCCGGCCCCCTCTACGTCAAACGGAGAAACGCCGAGCCGATCATCCGGCCAGCGCGTCCACCGTCATCCGCCGCAGCAGGTCGCCGCCCTGACCCACGGCAGCGAGACGGCTGGAAACGTGGCCCAAGACATTGGCGGCATAGACTTCGTAGAGGTCCAGCTTGCCCTGCAGCCAAATCGGATCACCGTCATTGGCGTCCAGCTTCGCCTTTGCCGCAAGCGCGCCCTTGGCCAGCATCCATCCGCCGGCCACATCGCCCAGCAGTTTCAGATAGGCGTCGGCGGCCGCCAGCACGTCGGCCGCTGCATTCGGATCGGCCTTCTGATCCAGCAGCCACAGGGTCGCATCCTCGACCGCCTCGATGGCGGTGGCGAACCGTTCGACGGGCTTGCCGCTATAGAGCTTTCCGAGATCGACCAGCGTCGCCTTCATGTCCGCGATCAGCGCCTTGGCCGCATCGCCGCCGTCCATCGACAGTTTGCGACCCACCAGATCCATGGCCTGGATGCCATTGGTGCCTTCGTAGATCGGGGCGATGCGGGCGTCGCGATAGTATTGCGCCGCGCCGGTCTCTTCGATGAAGCCCATGCCGCCGTGGATCTGGACGCCCATCGAGGCGACCTCGCAGCCGATATCGGTGGACCAGGCCTTGGCGATGGGGGTGAACAGGTCCTCGCGCCCCTTCCAATGGCGACGTTCCTCATCGGTCCCGGCATGGCGAGCGAGATCGGCGGCGACGCCGGTCGACAGGCATACGGCGCGCGCCGCCGAAATCTTGGCCTTCATGACGCTGAGCATGCGGCGCACGTCGGGATGGTCAAAGATCGGGGCGTTGGCCTCGCCGGTCCAGACCGAGCGCCCCTGACGACGGTCCAAGGCATAGGCGAGGGCGTGCTGATAGGCGCGTTCGGCGATGCCGACGCCCTCGACGCCAACCGCCAGGCGCGCTGCGTTCATCATCACGAACATGTGGGCCAGGCCCTGGTTCGGCTGGCCGACCAGTTCCGCGGTCGCCCCTTCATAGCTCATGACGCACGTCGGCGAGGCGTGGATGCCCAGCTTGTGCTCGACGCCGACCGGCCGGAAGGCGTTGCGGTCGCCCAGCGTGCCGTCTTCCTTCACCGCATACTTCGACGCCAGGAACAGACTGATGCCCTTGGGCCCTTTGGGCGCGTCCGGCAGGCGGGCCAGCACCAGGTGCACGATATTGTCGGTCGCGTCGTGGTCGCCCCAGGTGATGTAAATCTTCTGCCCGTTCAGCGCATAGGTTCCGTCGCCGTTCGGCGTCGCCGTAGTGATCAGCGAACCCAGGTCCGATCCGGCGCCTGGCTCGGTCAGCACCATGGCGCCGGTCCATTCGCCGCTGACCAGCTTGGTCAGATATTTGGCCTTCTGCTCTTCCGTCCCGACCTGCTCCAGCGCCTCGATCGAGGCCAGCGACAGCATGGGGCACAGGCCAAACGCCATGTTGGCGGCATGGACGGTCTCATAGGCCGCCAGTTCCAGCGCCTTGGGCAGGGCCTGTCCGCCGGCTTCGGTCGAGGCCGACAGCCCGGTCCAGCCGCCGGCCGCGAACTGGCGATAGGCGTCGGCGAAGCCGGGCGCGGCGGTGACGGCACCATTGGCGTAGGTCGAGCCCTTCTGATCCCCGATCCGGTTCAGCGGGGCCAGCACCTCTTCGGAGAATTGCCCCGCCGCCTCCAGAACGGCGCCGGCGACGTCAGCGTCATAGTAGGGAAAGGCGCCGGTTGCGGCCACGTCGGCCATGCCAGCGACGGATTCCAAAGTGAAGGCCAGGTCTCGAACGGGCGCGCGATAGGTCATGGGTTTCCTCAATCGTCTTTGCGGCCTAAGTGCCGCGTCGGGGCCTGTCGCTGCAAGCGTCTTGGCGACGCGCCCCGTCTCAGTGCAAAGTGGCTGAAGGCATGGTGACGCCGTGCCGTCGCGGAAGGGAAGACATGGGCGAGCCCCGCAATCGATATTCGGTCGTTTCCCTGCTGATGCACTGGGGTATCGCCGCCGCCGTTCTGGCGCAGGTGCTGCTGATCACCGCGCACGAGAATACGGAAGGGCCGATTTCGGGCCAGTTCGTCATGCTGCACAAGTCGCTGGGTCTGACAATTCTGGTGCTGACCCTCGCACGGATCGGATGGCGTCTGGCGCATCCGGCGATTCCTCTGCCATCGGCCTTGCCGCGCTGGCAGAAGGTGGCGGCGCGCGCGACGCACGTCCTGTTCTATCTGGCCCTAATCGTCATTCCGATGACCGGTTGGCTCGCATCCTCGGCGGGCGGGCGGGCGATCGAGTGGTTTGGCCTCTTCTCCTGGCCCCTGCTGCCCGTCGGCGGCGGGCGCGAAACGGCGCGCAGCCTGATGGGGCTGCACGAACTGGCGGTGAAGGGTCTCTATGTCTTGATCGCCCTACATGTGATCGCGGCGCTGAAGCACCAGTTCATTGATCGGGACAATGTGCTGCACCGGATGATCCCGATCATCCCGCGCCGACCGTGAGCCAAACGCCACTGCAAGCCGCTCAGGCGCTGGCGAACGGCGATCTGATCCTGCTGCCGACCGAGACCGTTTATGGACTGGGCGCCGACGCGAGCAATGCCGAGGCTGTCGCCGCCATCTTCGCCGCAAAAGGACGACCGAAGTTCAATCCGCTGATTTCGCATGTCGTGGATGTCGATGCGGCCGCCGAAATCGGCGAGTTGGGCCCGCTCGGAGGGGCCTTGGCGGATGCCTTCTGGCCAGGGCCCTTCACGCTGATCACGCCAATCCTTGACACGCGCAGGGTCTGCGATCTGGCGCGCGCCGGACTGGACAGCGTCGCGATCCGCGTTCCGGCGCATCCGGCGGCCAGGGAAGTGTTGGCGGTGTTCGGCGGCCCGGTCGTAGCCCCCTCGGCCAACCGTTCCGGACGACCCAGCCCGACGACCTTCCCCGATGCTGTCGAGGAGACGGGCTTTGCCGTCTCAGCGGCGGTCGATGGCGGGCCTTGCCAGGTCGGTCTGGAAAGCACGGTCGTGTCAGTGCTGGGAGGAAGGGTCGACTTGCTTCGTCCCGGCGTCATCACTCGGTCCGAGATCGAGGCCGTCGTAGGTCCCCTTCATCAGAGCGGGGAGGGGCATCGTTCGCCCGGGAGACTGACCCTGCACTATGCGCCGGATGCGCCGGTTCGGATCGAGGCGGAGCAGGCGCGTGACGGCGAGATCCTGCTCGGCTTCGGCCCCGAAGCCGGTGAGCCGCGCTGGAGCTTGAGCCCGTCGGGCGATCTGCGCGAAGCCGCCGCCAACCTGTTCCGACTGCTGCGCGAGGCCGATCGCACACGGCCGACAGGTATCGCCGTATCGCCGATCCCGACGACGGGACTGGGTGAAGCCATCAACGACCGTCTGCGCCGGGCGGCAGGCTTCGTCGGCTAGCCGAAGCGGGCCTGAAGATCGACGCTTGACTGGCGTCCGACACTGGCCAGGCACGCGTTCAGCCAATCGTCGGCGGCCGCACGTCCTCGCGCCTTCAGGTCGTTGAGGAAACCCCATTCGGTGTTGAACTTGGATCGCAGCGACAGGTCCGAAAGCCAGCCGTCCGCCTCGATCGCGTGCAGCCGGACGTGCCGATAAGGTCCCGCGCCGCCGCCTTTCAACTGCCCATGTTCGATCAAATCACCCGCCAGGGCGATAGCGCGCAGCTCGGCGACCAGCGGCGCGTTGAAGACGATCTCGTTCAGCCGATCGACGATGTCGCCTGCGCTTTTCGGCGTCTCGTCGCGCATCATCGGATTGAGTGTGATCAACAGCACGTCGTCCGGCGTGTCGTCTCCGGTCAACGGCCACAGCGGCGGATTGGTCAGATAGCCGCCGTCCCAATAGGGCTCGCCCTCGATCTCCACGGCTTGAAACAGATGCGGCAGGCACGCCGACGCCATCAGGACATCGGCGTTGATCTCATTCGTCTCGAAGATGCGCGCCTTCGCCTGGCGCACGGCGGTGGCGGCGACGAAAAGCCGGATGTCCGAGGCCTGAACGGCGCCGAAATCGACCGAGGCCTGCAAAACCCGTTTCAGAGGATTATGGTTCAGCGGATTGAATTCATAAGGACTCATCGACATCGCCAGCGTCTCGCCCGCGCGCCAGAATGGGTTGTCCTTGATCCAGTCGGGCGTCCGCGCCGCATTCCAGATCGCGCTGTCGCCGAAGACGTTGCGACCGCCGAACTGGTTGACCTCTCGCCAGAGCTTGTCCAGCGCGGCGCGGCCATCTCCTGACGCGAGGCCCGACACCAGGGCCGCGCCGTTCATCGCTCCCGCTGAGACGCCGGACACGGCGCGTATATCAAGCCGATCGTCTTGCAACAGACGATCCAGCACACCCCATTGGAAGGCGCCGTGTGCGCCGCCGCCCTGAAGCGCAAGGCAGATGGGACGTCGGGCAGGAGCGGCGGAAACGGTGTCCGCCGCCTCGGCGGTCTTGCGCTTGAAAATCGCCATGACCGCCGCCTTCCTTTGCTACTGAGCGGTCCAGCCGCCGTCGATCGAGAAGCTGGCCCCGTTGGCCGAGGCGCCGAGGTCGCTGACCAGGTAGAGGAAGAGGCCGGTCAGCTCCTCCGTCGTAACGAACCGCTTTGTCGGCTGGGCCGCCAGGATCACATCCGTCAGAACCTGTTCCTCGGTCATGTTTCGCGTGCGCGCCTGATCCGCGATCTGTTTGGTCACGATCGGCGTCTCGACGAAGCCGGGGCAAATGGCGTTGCAGGTGATGTTGTCGCGCGCCAATTCCAGCGCTGCGGTCTTTGTGAAGCCAATGACGCCATGCTTCGCCGCGACATAGGCGGACTTGAACGGACTGGCCACCAGACCGTGCGCTGAGGCCATGTTGACGATCCGACCGCGCCCCTGCGCCTTCATGACCGGGATCGCCGCGCGCGTAGCGTAAAAGGCCGAGGACAGGTTGATGGCGATGATCTTCTCCCACTGGTTGGTGGGGAAGTTCTCGACGGATTCGACGTGCTGGATGCCGGCGTTGTTGACCAGAATATCCAAGCGTCCCAGTTCGCGTTCAGCGAAGCCGATCATGTCGGCGATCTCTTCGCTGCGCGTCATATCGGCTGGATGATAGAGGACGCGAACGCCGGATGAGGCCGCCAGATCGGCGCGGGTGCGCTCGATCTCCGCCGGGTCGCCCAGGCCGTTCAGCACCACGTCGCCGCCGCCCGCCGCCACGGCCCGCGCCAGAGCCAGTCCGATGCCGGAGGTCGAGCCCGTGATGACCGCGACCTGCCCTTTCAGATCGCCGATACCGCGTGCCGCCCGACTGTCAGCGCCCGTGGAGTTAGGCTCTTGCGACATGAATCCGCCCCTTCGTTTGTTTTGGCGAGATTAGCGGGAGGTCGATGTCGGGATCAAGAATTTCCCGATCTGATGAATATCCACTCGGCGTCGGTCGAGGCGGCCTTGTCGAACGCATAACCGTCGCGGTCGAACGCCTTCAGGTCCGAGACCCGTTCCACGCGCTCGTCGATCGCGAACCGCGCCATGGCTCCGCGCGCCTTCTTGGCGAAGAAGGAGATGATTCGGCTCTCACCGTTCTTCTCTTCCCGGAACTGGGGCGTGACGACAGGCAGTTTCAGCGCCTTTGCATCGACGGCGCCGAAATATTCCTGGCTGGCCAGATTCACCAGCGTCGGATCCGACTGGCCCTCGGCGTCTTCGTTCAATTGTTTGGAAATCCGGTCGCCCCAGAAGTCGTACAGGCTGGCCCCACGACGCGTTTTCAGCCGCGTGCCCATCTCCAGGCGATAGGGCTGGATCCGATCCAACGGACGCAGCAGGCCATAAAAGCCGGACAGAATGCGCAAATGATCCTGCGCGAACGTCAGGGTGTCGGCGTCCAGTTCGCGCGCTCGCAAGCCCTCATACACATCGCCGGCAAAGGCGAAGGCGGCCTGAACGCCCTCGGTCGATTCAGGATCGAAAGCCTTGAAGCGCGCGGCGTTCAGGGTCGCGAGATCGTCCGAAATCCCCATCAGCCGACGCAAATCCGCCTTGGTCTGACGCTTGGCGGTCTTGGACAGGCTGGCGGTGTCTTCAAGGAACCGCCGGTCCGTAGCCGGGATGGCCGTATCGGCTTCGGTGAAATCGAGGCGCTTGGCCGGGGAAAGAACAATCAGCAAGACGCGGCTCCGTAATGTCGCCGCCCACATAGGATGCTTCGATGACGATTTGAACCGGCTGCGACGAAGGGGCGCCTCAGGCGTCGTGGCGCGACCAGCCGAGTTTGCCGAGGGTTTCCATCGGGCGGAAGTCGGCCTTGTAATCCATCTTGGCCGAGCCCTGGACCCAATAGCCGAGATAGACGAACGGCAGACCGACGATGGCGGCCTGGCGCACATGATCCAGGATGGCGAACCGGCCCAGGCTGCGCCGCACTATCGTCGGATCATAGAAGCTGTAGACCATCGACAGACCGTCTTTCAGCAGGTCCGTCAGGGTCACCGCGACCAGATCGCCCGGTCCGCCGTCGGTGGAGGGCAGGCGGTATTCGATCAGATGGGTTCGTACGGCCGTATCCTCGACCATGGCGACGTAATCCAGCCAGCCCATGTCGCTCATGCCGCCGGTCGGATGGCGCGTAGTCAGGTAGCGGCGCAAAAGCTGGAACTGTTCGGTCGTCGCCTCGGCTTCGACGAGGTCGCGCGACAGATCGGCGTTGCGGGCCAACACCTTGCGCTGCGAACGGCTGAACGTGAACTCCGACACCGGCAGCCGCACCGAAACACAGGCGTCACAGGCCTCGCAGGCCGGGCGATAGGCGATGTTCTGGCTGCGGCGAAAACCCGCCAACGTCAGTTCGTCATTGACGTGCGCGCCGTCCGAGAAGGGCAGGTTGGCGAAGACCTTCCGCTCCGTCTTGCCCGGCAGATAGGGGCAGGGCGCGACCGAGGTCATGAAAAAGCGAAGCTGTCGGGTCGGTACGTGCTGGGTCACGGCCTCAGGTCCGCATCCGATCTTGCCAATATTGCGACGACACAACGCTCATCGCGCGATTTGGCGTCATCCTTGCTCGGGCTGCAAGCCTGTTCGCATTGCAGCCGAGGGGTCACAGCGAGGTGTCCGACGGCAGGACCGGCGCCTCGCGCAACAGGACGATGGCGATGCGACGGTTGCCGGCCAGGGTCGGATCGTCCGGATAGAGCGGGTCGGACCCTGCCTTGCCCGCCACCGAATAGACCCGGTCTGGATCGACGCCCGAACCCTGCAGCACCAGACGCGAGCCGTTCGCGCGCTCGGACGACAGGCTCCAGTCGGCAGGGGCGCTGGCGCGGCTGGAACCGGGCGCGGCGCTGGTGTGTCCGGTGATGGAGATGCGGTTCGGCAACTGGTTGATCACCTTGGCCACGGCGCGCAACAGCACCTGGGCGCGGGCATTCGGGCGCGCAGAGTTGTTGTCGAACATCGACCGGCCTTCCTGATCGACCAACTGGATGCGCAGCCCCTCGGGCGTCTGGTCCACGATCAGCTGTTTCGACAGTTCGGCCAGTTCCGGCATCGACTGCATGGCCTGGCGCAGCGATTCGGCGGCGCTGGCGAACTCGGCGGCCTCGCGCTTCTGTATCTCCGCCTGAAGGGCGGCGTCGCTGGCGGACGACAGGCTCGAGCCCGTCTGATCGGTCGCGGGCGCCTCGGGCGCCAGTTCTTCCAGCACGGACTGCGAGCCGGCGCTCTTGACGCCATCGTCGCCCAGCGATGTGCCGCCCAGAATGCCGCCTGAACCCGACGTCGTCTCGGACACGCTGGCCGGTGCGAAATATTCGGCGATGCCGCGCTTCTGCTCCGGGTCGGTCGTGTTGATCAGCCACATCAGCAGGAAGAAGGCCATCATGGCGGTCACGAAGTCCGCATAGGCCACCTTCCACGCACCGCCGTGGTGGCCTCCGCCGGAGACCTTCTTGACCTTCTTGATGAGGATCGGACGATCGCTCACGGACATGGACGCGCACCCCGACGAATGGTGTCCCATTGTGGGCTGGCCAAGGTTAACCGGGCGTTGACCTTGAACCCCGGGGCGGCGGGGCCTAGTCCGACGGCAGGATCAAGGAGCCTGTCATGAAGATCGCATTCGCCGGCCTGGGCGTCATGGGCGCGCCGATGGCCCGTCATCTGGTCGAGGCGGGCCACGACGTGACCGGCTTCAATCGGACTGCGTCAAAGGCCGAGGCCTGGGCGGCGGCGACGGGCGGCAAGGCGGCGGCGACGGTGTCTGAGGCGGCGCAGGGCGTCGACCTGTTCATCCTGTGCGTCGGCAACGACGCGGACGTGCGCGCCGTCGTGACCGAGGCCTTGCCGCATCTGTCGAAGGCCGCCGTGATCGTCGATCACACCACGACCTCGGCCAAGGTGGCGCGCGAAATGGCCGAACTGGCGAACGGGCAGGGCAGGTCCTTCATCGACGCACCGGTGTCGGGCGGCCAGGCGGGCGCCGAGAACGGACAGCTCAGCGTCATGGCCGGCGGGGACGCCGCCGCCCTGGCGAAGGTCGAGCCCGTGCTCAAGGCCTATTCCAAGGCCATCAAACATATGGGACCGGCCGGCTCGGGCCAGCTGACCAAGATGGTCAACCAGATCGCCATCGCCGGCGTGGTTCAGGGCCTGGCCGAGGCGGTCCACTTCGCCCAGGTCGCGGGACTGGACACCGACGCCGCCTATGAGGCCGTGTCCAAGGGCGCCGCGCAAAGTTGGCAGATGGACAATCGCTGGAAGACGGCGGCCAAGGGCGAGTTCGACTTCGGCTTCGCCGTGGACTGGATGCGCAAGGACCTGGGGCTGGTGCTGGACGAGGCGCGCTCGAACGGCGCGCGCCTGTCCCTGACGGCCCTGGTCGATCAGTTCTACGCCGAGGTTCAGGCCATGGGAGGAAACCGCTGGGACACCTCCAGCCTGGCGGCGCGACTGCAACCCCGCGACTGAAGCCTAAAGCCGGCGGTGCATGATGTGCAGGCCGACCGGGCCGTGCATCGGGTGATCGAACGCCTCGGGAAGCGTGCCCACGATCTCGAAGCCCAGCTTCTTCCACAGCGCCACGGCGATGGTGTTGGTCTCGACCACGGCGTTGAACTGCATGGACCGGAAGCCCGCATCCCGCGCAAAAGCCAGCGCGGCTTCGCCCAAACTGCGGGCCACGCCGCGCCCGCGCGCCTCGGGCGCGACCATGAAGCTGCCGTTGGCGACGTGGGCGCCGTTGCCCTGCTGGTTCGCAATGATTTTGGCGGCGCCCAGCACCTGACCGTCCTCGACCGCCACCAGGGTTCCGCCCGGCGCCCGGGGCGTCCAGAGGACGCGCGCCTGATCCTCGGTCATGTCCAGCGGATAGGTATAGGTCTCGCCCGCGCGGGTGACGGTCTCGATGATCGGCCACAGGCCCGGCCAGTCTGCCGCCATGATCGGCCGGATCTCCAAGCGCATCAGCCCAGCAGCCGTGCGGCCTGCGGTGCGAAATAGGTCAGCACGCCCGCGCAACCCGCGCGCTTGAACCCGTGCAGGGTCTCAAGGATCGCGCGGTCCTGATCCAGCCAGCCATTGGCGATGGAGGCCTGCATCATCGAATATTCGCCCGACACCTGATAGGCGAAGGTGGGTACGCGGAAGGTCTCGGACACGCGACGGACGATATCCAGATACGGCATGCCCGGCTTGACCATCACCGCATCGGCGCCTTCCGACAGGTCCATCGCCACCTCCTTCAGCGCCTCGTCGGAGTTGGCGTAATCCATCTGATAGGTCTTCTTGTCGCCCTTCAGCATCGCCGAAGAGCCCACGGCGTCGCGATAGGGGCCGTAGAAGGCCGAGGCGAACTTGGCGGCGTAGGACAGGATCATCGTATCTTGAAACCCGTTGGCCTCCAGCGCCTCCCGCACCGCCTGGATGCGGCCATCCATCATGTCCGACGGGGCCACGACATCGGCGCCGGCGTGGGCGTGGATGAAGGCCTGTTCGGCCAGACGGTCCAGCGAGGCGTCGTTGGCGATCCGGTCGCCCTCCATCACCCCGTCGTGGCCATGGTCGGTGTAGCAGTCCAGGGCGACGTCGGTCATGACGCCGATCTCGGGCGCGGCGTCCTTGATCGCCTTGATGCAGTCGGGGATCAGGCCGTCGGGGTCGGTCGCGCCCGTGCCGACCGCATCCTTGATCGCGCCGTCGACATTGGGGAACAGGGCCACCATCGGAATGCCGAGGTCGCGCGCCTCGACCGCCGCCGCCGCCGCCGCCTTGGGAGAAAGCCGAAACACGCCGGGCATGGAGGCGACCGGGACGCGATCCTCGGCGCCGTCATGGACGATCAACGGCCAGATCAGATCGGCGGGCGTCAGGGTCGTCTCCGCCACCAGCCTGCGCACCCACGGGCTGGACCGCAGGCGGCGCGGACGGGCGAGCGGGAAGGGGGCGGGCTGATAGGGAAGCATGGCGAGACCTTGGAAAATCCAGCGTCGGACTAGCGCCGCAACGACCGGTGCGCAAATCGCGTGATGCGTCGGATCGTTTCGTGCGTGATGACGTCTTGCGCGGATCGGCGAAATGCGAGCCTATCGCGACAAATCGATGGAGACGATGATGATCGAGAAATTGGCGGCGGGTGCAACGGCCCTGGTTCTGGCGGCAGGTCTGTCCGGCTGCATCATCATCGACTCGGACGGCGGAGAGCGGACCGTGGTCAGCCCGGCGGCCGACGCGCAGCCGGCCGGCTATTCCAGTCTCTATGCCGATGCGGTCGCCGATCCCAAGCGTCCGGCCGAAGAGGTCGCGCGTGATCCGCTGCGCCATCCGGCCGAGATTCTCGCCTTCGCCCAACTTGAGCCGGGCGACAAGGTCGCCGACATTCGCCCCGGCGCCGGCTATTTCACGCGTCTGTTCTCCGACGTGGTCGGCCCGACCGGCCGCGTCTACGCCTTCGTGCCCGAGCGGACGATGGCGCGCGAGAACGCCGGGGCCGATGCGCTTGTCGCCGCCTATTCGAACGTGACGCGGGTCAACGGCCTGCTGGACTCCATGACCTTCGCCGAGCCGCTGGACATGATCTTCATGAGCCAGGAATACCACGACTTCCACATCCCCGGCTTCAACACCGACGTCGCCAAGATGAACGCGGCGGTGTTTGCGGCGCTGAAGCCCGGCGGCCGCTACATCCTGATTGACCATGAGGCGGCACCCGGCACGGGCATCTCGGCGGTTCAGACCCTGCACCGCATCGAAGGCGACTATCTGAAGCGCGAGGTCGAGGCGGCCGGCTTCGTCTTCGAGGGCGAGAGCCAGGCCGTCGCCAATCCCGCAGACGACCACAGCCTGAACGTCTTCGACGAGAAGATCCGCGGCAAGACGGACCAGTTCGTCTATCGCTTCCGCAAGCCGGGCTGATCGATCTCGATACTGAGAACCGTTATCAATTAAGGGTTTGGGGCGTTTTGTCCATGCGGCGGACATGGACAAGCCCGCTTCGGGAGAGCAAACAACGCAAAGACATCGCCATAAGCGAAAGAACGCGTAGTTTGTTCGACTATAAGGCCGCCTTTAATAGCTCCGTGGAGCAGGTTCGCAGCGAAGGACGCTATCGCGTCTTCGCCGATCTGAAGCGCGTGCGCGGTCAGTTTCCGCAGGCCGTGCGTCGCCGCGAGGATGGCTCCGAACAGGACGTCGTCATTTGGTGCTCCAACGACTATCTCGGCATGGGCCAGCACCCCGTCGTGCTGGACGCCATGCATAATGAGATCGATGCGGTAGGCGCAGGCGCGGGCGGCACGCGCAACATCTCCGGCACGACCCGCTCCGCCGTCGATCTCGAAGCCGAGCTGGCGCACTGGCACCAGAAGGAAGCAGCCCTGCTGTTCACCTCGGGCTATGTCGGCAACGAGGCGACGCTGTCGACCCTGCAGAAGATCCTGCCGGGTCTGATCACCTTCTCCGATTCGCTGAACCATGCCTCGATGATCGCCGGCATCCGCCACGGCGGCGGCGAGCGTCACGTCTTCATGCACAACGACCTGGCGCATCTGGAGGCCCTGCTGGCGGCGGCGCCGGCCGATGCGCCCAAGCTGATCGCGTTCGAGAGCGTCTACTCGATGGACGGCGACATCGCCGATCTGGCCGGCACTATTGCGCTCGCCAAGAAATACGGCGCCCTGACCTATCTGGACGAGGTCCACGCGGTTGGCCTGTATGGCGAGACCGGCGCGGGCGTCGCCGAGCGCGACGGCGTGCTGGACCAGATCGACATCATCGAATGCACCCTGGGCAAGGCGATCGGCGTCATGGGCGGTTATATCGCCGCCGACGCCATGATCATCGATGCGGTGCGCAGCTGGGCCTCGGGCTTCATCTTCACCACCTCGCTGCCCCCGGCCCTGACCGCCGGCGCCCTGGCCTCGGTGCGCCACCTGAAGGCGCACTCCGAACTGCGCGTCCAGCATCAGGAACGCGCCGCGACCCTGAAAGCCCGCTTCGCCGCCGCCGGCATCCCCGTAATGGAGAGCGAGAGCCATATCGTGCCGGTGCACGTCGGTGATCCGGTCCACTGCAAGATGATCTCGGACATGCTGTTGGACGAATACGGCGTCTATGTGCAGCCGATCAACTATCCGACCGTCCCCAAGGGAACCGAGCGCCTGCGCTTCACGCCGTCGCCGAACCACACCGACGCCATGATGGATCATCTGGTCCAGGCGATGGACAAGCTGTTCGCCCACTGCAACGTGGCGCGCCGACCCGTGGCCGCATGACGAACGGCGACGACCTCGGAGAGGTCATCGTCGAATTCACCCGCAACGGCCCCTACCTTAAATGCTCGGCCATCCATGTCGCGACAGGCCGGGAGGTCAGCGCCATGGGTCCGGTCAATGAACCCAAGGCCGTCGAACGGGTGGCGATCGCCAAGCTGAGGCGGGCCTTGGCGACATAGCGCGCGTGACGATCGCTGCTTAAACTATGGCGATGCTTGATACGCCCACCCTACACACCCCGCGTTTCGAAATGCGCAAGTTGGTTCGTCAGGATGCGGCTGCGCTGTTTCCCACCCTGTCTGACGACGCGCAGTGTCTCTACATGTCGCGCGGCGCTTTCCGCAGCGAAGCGGAACTGGCGGATTGGTTGACTGATCCCGCATGGCCCGGTCGCACCTGGATTGCCGTAGACCGAACCACAGGGGCCGTCGCTGGTCGATACGTGGCTTTTCCCGGTCGGGACGACGGGGTCTTTGAAGTCGGCTATGTCACGGTCATCGACCATCAAGGGCGCGGCGCAGCCAAGGAGTGCATGACGGCTCTGATTTCCCACCTCTTGGAACGTGAGGGGCATCGGCGGGTCTATGCAGAAATCGACGCTGAGAACATCGCATCCATCGCTCTGGCCGAAAGCCTCGGCCTAGTTCGAGAGGGCTGTCTGAGGGAGCACGAAATGACCCACAAGGGTCTGTGTGACATGGTTATCTATGGCGCGCTGCGGCGCGAGTGGCGCGCGCCGCAGGCTTCGACCGCCTAGGCGCCGCAGGCTATCCATTCAACGCCACGCCACAAGATGTTGTGGTCGGGCCCGGCTGGGGATAGATAGGCCAGCTTCTGATTTCCGGGGATTCCAGCGTGACGGCCTTCACCCACGACGCCTATTTCACCAAGACGCTCGCTGACGCCGACCCGGACGTCTTCAAGGGCATTCAGGGCGAGCTGGGCCGTCAGCGCGAGCAGATCGAGCTGATCGCTTCAGAGAATATCGTCTCCCGGGCCGTCCTGGACGCGCAGGGTTCTGTCCTGACCAACAAATATGCCGAGGGCTATCCCGGTCGTCGCTATTACGGCGGCTGCGAGTTCGTCGACGTAACCGAGAATCTGGCGCGCGAGCGGGCCAAGCAACTCTTCGGCGCCGCCTTCGCCAACGTCCAACCCCACTCGGGGCCCAGGCCAACCAGGCGGTCTTCTTCACCCTGCTTCAGCCCGGCGACACCTTCTTGGGCATGGACTTAGCCTGCGGCGGACACCTGACGCACGGGTCGCCCGCGAACCAATCTGGCAAGTGGTTCCGCCCTGTGACCTACAAGGTCCGCGAAGACACCCATCTGATCGATTACGACCACGTCGCCGAAATGGCTGAGCGTGAGAAGCCCAAGCTGATCCTGGCCGGCGCCTCGGCCTACAGCCGCCACATCGACTTCAAGCGCTTCCGCGAGATCGCCGACAGCGTCGGCGCCTATCTGATGGTGGATATGGCCCACTACGCCGGCCTGATCGCCGGCGGCGCCTATCCGGACCCGATCCCGCACGCCCACGTCGTCACCACGACGACGCACAAGACCCTGCGCGGCCCGCGCGGCGGCATGATCCTGTCCAACGACGTTGATCTGGGCAAGAAGATCAACTCCGCCGTCTTCCCCGGCCTGCAAGGCGGCCCGCTGGAACACGTCATCGCGGCCAAGGCCGTGGCCTTCGGCGAGGCGCTGAAGCCCGAGTTCAAGGGCTATGCCCATCAGGTGGTCAAGAACGCCCAGGCCCTGTCCGGCGTCCTGATCGAGCGCGGCCTGGCCATCGTCTCGGGCGGCACCGACAGCCACCTGGCGCTGGTCGACCTGCGGCCCAAGGGCGTGACCGGCAAGGCGACCGAGCATGAGCTCGAAAAGGCGCTGATGACCTGCAACAAGAACGGCGTGCCGTTCGACACCGCTCCGTTCACCGTCACCTCGGGCGTCCGCCTGGGCACCCCGGCCGGCACCACGCGCGGCTTCGGCGAGGAAGAGTTCAAGCAGATCGGTCACTGGATCGCCGATGTCGTCTCGTCGATGAACGGCGGCGACGAAGCCGATCCGGCCGTGGTCGCGGGCGTCGCGGCCCAGGTGCGAGAGTTGACGCACCGCTTCCCGATCTACGGATAAGCGCCTGATGAAGTGCCCTTTTTGCGGTCATCAGGACACTCAGGTGAAGGACAGCCGGCCGTCGGACGACGGCTCGGCCATTCGACGCCGCCGGTCCTGCCCGAACTGCAACGGGCGCTTCACGACGTTCGAGCGCGTGCAACTGCGTGAACTGGTCATCCTGAAGCGCAACGGTCGACGCACGCCGTTCGATCGCGACAAGCTCGAACGCTCGCTGGGCGTGGCCCTGCGCAAACGCCCGGTCCAGGCCGATCAGGTCGAGCAGATGGTCAACCGGATCGTCCGCCAGCTGGAAAGCCTCGGCGAGACCGAAATCCCGTCCAGCACGGTCGGTGACTTCATCATGAAGGCGCTGAAGGGCGTGGATGAGGTGGCCTATGTCCGCTACGCCTCGGTCTACAAGGATTTCCGCCACACCGGCGACTTCGCCAAATTCCTGGGCGACGAAGGGTTCGACGAACCGTCCGGCAAGGCCTGATGCGGGTCACGCTGAAACTGGCGACCTCCCTGGACGGGCGGATCGCCACGGCCTCGGGCGAAAGCCAGTGGATCACCGGCGAAGCGGCGCGGCTTGAAGGTCACCGCCTGCGCGCGGGGCATGACGCCATCCTGGTCGGTGTCGAGACGGTTCTGCATGACGATCCCGAACTGACCGCCCGCCTGCCGGGACGCAGCGTGGACCAGCCCTTGCGCGTCGTGCTGGACAGCCGGCTGCGCACGCCGCAGGCGGCGAAGGTCGCGGGCGAAAACACCCTGATCCTGACCGCTGTGGAGCCGCGCAGCATCGGCGCCGCCAAGGTGGTGCAGGTCGCCGCCGAAAACGGTCGTCCGACCATCCCCGCCGTGCTGAAAGCCTTGGCAGCCGCCGGCGCAACCTCGCTGCTGATCGAAGGCGGCGGTCAGGTCGCGGCGTCTTTTCTGCGCGCAAACGCCGTCGATGCGCTGGAGTGGTTTCGCGCCCCGCTCCTGCTGGGCGGGGAGGGGCGGCCCTGCATCGCAGCCCTGGCTCTTGCAAAGCTGGCTGACGCCCCCAAGTTCCGTCGCCTGGGCGTCGAGCCTGTCGGGGACGATCTGTGGGAACGCTACGCCCGTCTCTGACGCCGTCCAATTAGATGATTAGACGAATTAGACGGTATTTTTCTCCCAAGGGGTCCAGAGTCCAAATGTTCACCGGCATCGTCACCGACATCGGCCGCGTCCGCGAGGTTCGCGAGACCGATCGCGACCGCCGTTACGAGATCGAGACCGCCTGGAACACCGACGGCATCGACCTGGGCGCCTCCATCAGCCATGCGGGCTGCTGCCTGACGGTGACCGAAAAAGGCGCCGATTGGTTCGCCGTCGAGGTGTCGAACGAGACCCTGTCCAAGACCACCCTGGGCGCCTGGAAGACCGGCGACGGCGTCAATCTGGAGCGGGCCGCCAAGCTGGGCGACGAGATGGGCGGCCATGTCGTGTCCGGCCACGTCGACGGTCTTGGCCGGGTGATTTCGATCACGCCCGAAGGCGGATCGCACCGGATCGAGGTCGAGGCCCCCGCGCCTCTGCATCGCTATATCGCCGCCAAGGGGTCGATCACGGTGGATGGCGTGTCTCTGACCGTAAACGCCGTCGAGGGTCAGGTCTTCTCGCTGAACATCATCCCGCACACCTGGGACGTAACGACCCTGGGCCGCTTGAAAGCGGGCGATCCGGTCAATCTGGAGATCGACATGCTGGCGCGATATCTCGTGCGGTGGCAGGAGACCGCGTGATGCAAGCCCAGGCCGCCAACATGAACGACAGCCCCATCAGTCCGATTGAGGACATCCTTGAGGACGCCCGCAACGGCCGTCCCTACATCCTGGTGGACGCCGAGGACCGCGAGAACGAGGGGGACATCATCATCCCCGCCCAGTTCGCAACGCCGGACCAGATCAACTTCATGATCCGCCAGGCGCGCGGCCTGGTGTGCCTGGCCCTGACGGCCGAGCGCGCACAGCAACTGCGTCTGCCGCCCATGGCTGCCGACAATCGCGAGAGCATGAAGACCGCCTTCACCGTCTCTATCGAGGCCAAGGACGGCGTGACGACCGGCATCTCGGCCGCCGACCGCTCGCGCACCATCCATGTGGCGACCGACGCGTCCAAGGGCATGGACGACATCGTCTCGCCAGGACACATCTTCCCGCTGGTCGCGCGCGACGGCGGCGTGCTGGTCCGCGCCGGCCACACCGAGGCGGCGGTGGACATCAGCCGCATGGCCGGCCTGACGCCCGCCGGTGTGATCTGCGAGATCATCAAGGACGACGGCGAGATGGCGCGGATGCCCGATCTGGTCGCCTTCGCCCAGCTGCACGGGCTGAAGATCGGCACCATCGCCGACCTGATCGCCTATCGCCGTCGCACCGAACGCTTCGTCGAGCGGATCATGGATACGCCGTTCGAGAGTGTTCACGGCGGACCGTTCCGCCTGATGCTGTACAAGAACACCATCGAGGGCGCCGAGCATGTGGCCCTGGTCAAGGGACGCATCGATCCGGCCAAACCGACCCTGGTGCGGATGCATCAGGTGGACTTCGCCTGCGACCTGTTGGGCCACGTCGAGGCGCGCCAGGACTATGTGCCCAGCGCCCTAAAACAGATCACCGACCATGACGGCCCCGGCGTCGTTGTCTTCCTGCGCGATCCGTCGCTGAACTCGTTGGCCGAACGGTTGGCGGGCGCAGACAAGCCGGCGGCGATGGATCGCTCGCTGCGCGCCTATGGCGTGGGAGCTCAGATCCTGCTGGACCTGGGCGTCAAGGATATGATCGTGATGAGTTCGACGCGACCCGAACCAACGGCGTTGGAAGGCTACGGCCTTCGCATCGTCGGCTGGCGCGACATGGATGGAGAAACCAAGGCGTGACCGAAGCCCCCCGTATTCTGATCGTTGAGGCGCGCTTCTACGACGACCTGGCCGACGCCCTGCTGGAAGGGGCCAAGGAGACGCTGAAGGCGCGCGGCGCCGACTTCGACGTCATCACCGTGCCCGGCGCTCTGGAGGTGCCGCCAGCCATCGCCCTGGCCGAGGAGGCCGGCCGCTTCCCGACCGCGCCCCGCTATGACGGCTATGTCGCCCTGGGCACGGTCATCCGGGGCG
The DNA here is from genome assembly GCF_005484585.1 of Brevundimonas sp. SGAir0440. Lineage (NCBI taxonomy): Bacteria > Pseudomonadati > Pseudomonadota > Alphaproteobacteria > Caulobacterales > Caulobacteraceae > Brevundimonas > Brevundimonas sp. SGAir0440. The sequence continues at coordinate 1,934,418 of NZ_CP039435.1, forward strand.
AAACATATCATTTCGAGATCGTCTCCGACCAATCGGCGGCCGGAATCATGGCGCTGGGCGTCAAGGGCGTCATCATCGGCAACGGCATCCTGACGACCGAGGACGAAGACCAGGCCTGGTATCGGGCCCGTCTTTCGGAAGGGGATAAGGGCGGCGGCGCGGCCAAGGCGTGCCTGGACCTCATTGCATTGAAGAAGCGGTTGCGTCATGGCGTCGGCGCATGACTGAACCGAACAGCGTCAAAGCCGTCCTCGAACAACTCGCCGAAGCCGAAAAGCAGCGCGCCGAGCCCAATCTGAGCTCCAAACAGCGTCGCGCCCGCACCGTGTCGCGTCTCGCCGCCGTCCAGGCCCTGTATCAGATGGAACTGGCGGGCGAGGGCGTGGAGACGGTGATCACCGAATTCTCCAACTTCCGCTTCGACGCCGACATTGAGGGCCAAGCCCTGGCCGAGGCCGATGAGGCCTATTTCGCCGACATCGTGCGCGGCGTGATCGAAAGCCAGCGCGACATCGACACGGCCATCAAGGCCCGCCTGGCCTCCAACTGGAAGCTGGAGCGGATCGACGCAACCCTGCGCGCCCTGCTGCGGTCAGGCGCCTGGGAGCTGATCAAGCATCCCGAGACCCCGCGCGAGGTCGTGATCGACGAATATGTCGAACTGGCCAAGGCCTTCTTCGACGACGCCGAGGCGCGCTTCGTCAACGCGGCGCTGGACGGCGTAGCCAAAGACACCCGCAAATAATGCCGGCGCTCGACGTCGCGGGCGAGTTCGAGACGATCGAGCGGCTGTTCAAGCCCCTGGCCCATCCCGAGTGGGGAAGGGGACTGGCCGACGATGTGGCGGCGCTGCCGTCACGGCCTGGCTACGACCTCGTCCTGACCAAGGACGCCATCGTCGAGGGCGTGCATTTTCTGCCCGACGATCCGCTGGACACGGTCGCCAGGAAGTTGCTGCGTGTGAATCTGTCGGACCTCGCCGCCAAGGGGGCTGAGCCGTTCGGCTATCTGCTGTCCTGCTTCTGGTCCGAGCGCTGCGGCTGGCCCGAGCGCGAGGCCTTCGCCGCCGGACTGGCTGAAGATCAGGCGCGGTTCGGCGTTCATTTGCTCGGCGGCGACACGGTCAGGACCCCCGGCCCGCTGTCCTTCGCTCTGACGGCCTTGGGGTGGGCGCCGACGGGCAAAGCCGTTTCTCGCGCGGGCGCGCAGGTCGGCGACCTCGTCTTCGTCACCGGCGTGATCGGGGACGGGCTTCTGGGGCTGAAGGCGGCGCAAGGACAACTGGCTCTGGCGCCCGAGCGGATGCAAGCCTTGATCAACCACTACCGGATGCCCACGCCCCGGACCGACTTCGCCGACATCGTGCGCGAGTTCGCCACCGCATCCGTCGATGTGTCGGACGGCCTGGCCGCCGATCTGGCCCACATCGCGCAGGCCAGCAGGGTCGGCGTGTCGCTCAATCTGAACGTCCTGCCCCTGTCTGCGGCGGCCCAAGCCTGGTTCGACGACCGGGTCGATCCGCAGCTATCGTTGGAAGATCTGGCCAGCGGCGGTGACGACTATGAGATCGCCTTCACCGCCCATCCGCGCCACGAAGACGCCCTGCGTCGCGAGGCCGAGCGCCGGCTGATTCGCCTGACCCGCATCGGCGAAGTCACCGCTGGTCGGGGCCTGACGGTTCTTTACGACGGTCAGCCCGTGCCGATGGCCAGAAACGGCTGGACCCACGGCTGAGGCGGCAAGGGAATCCTAACGCCCGTCCGGCAGGATGTCGTCATGGACCGTAGAACCCTGATCGCCGCCGGAACCGCTGCCCTGACCGGCGCCACCGCCAGTCGCGCCGCCGCCTCCGGCAGCGAAACCGAGTCTGCGCCTGCGGCCCTGAACATCGCAGGCCTGGGTCTGCCCGTCATCGAGGGGGGCCGTTTGCGGAACTACGTGTTCGTCGCCCTCAGGCTCGAACTGGGCGCCGGCAAGACCGTCGAGCAGATGAAGCCCAAGGAGGCCTTCTTCCGCGACGCCGTCGTCCGCGCGGCGCACAAGACGCCTTTCACCGTGCCCGGCGACTGGACACGGCTGGACGAGCGGGCCCTGTCCGCCTCGCTGGTGGCGGCGTCTGCGGCGATCTCGGGGCGTGGCTCCGTCCGGCGCGTCGAGGTCGTCAGCCAGTCGCCGCGGCGCCGCACGGGCATGCAGACCGCCCGCTGAACGGGCTGACCGACCGCTGTTGCGTCACTTCGCCTGCCATGACAGGCTCCCTTTGCAAATCCCAAAGAACGCACTGACGCGTTCGCCGCGTGCGGGGGGACCGGAAGGCGGACAGAGGCGATAACGCCCGACCGCGCCAAGGCCTGCGCGCCTGTTTGCAAGGGCATGGAAACGCCAATGACGAACTCACTTACGCTGGTCTTCGCGGCCGGTGTGCTGGCGGTGCTGTATGGCGCTGCTCAGACCGCCGTGCTGATGAAGGCGAGCACCGGCAACGACAAGATGCGAGAGATCGCCGCCGCGATCCAGGAAGGCGCCTCGGCCTATCTGAAGCGGCAATATCTGACCATCGGCATCGTCGGGATCGTGATCCTGATCGCCGCCTACTTCCTGATCGGCGCTTACGCCGCCGTCGGCTTTCTGATCGGCGCCGTCCTGTCCGGCGCGGTCGGATACGCCGGGATGCTGATCTCGGTGCGGGCCAATGTGCGCACGGCGCAGGCGGCGTCCGAAAGCCTGTCCAAGGGGTTGAACCTGGCGTTCCGCTCGGGCGCCATCACGGGCATGTTCGTGGCGGGCGGCGCTCTGATCGGGGTGTCAGGCTACTACATCGTGCTGACCCAGCATCTGGGCTTGGCTTCGACGGGCCGCGAAGTGATCGACGGGCTGGTGGCGCTGGGCTTCGGCGCCTCGCTGATCTCGATCTTCGCGCGCCTGGGCGGCGGCATCTTCACCAAGGGCGCCGACGTCGGCGGCGACATGGTGGGCAAGGTCGAGGCGGGTATTCCCGAGGACGATCCTCGTAACGCCGCCACCATCGCCGACAATGTGGGCGACAACGTCGGCGACTGCGCCGGCATGGCGGCCGACCTGTTCGAGACCTATGCCGTGACCACCGTTGCGACCATGGTGCTGGCCGCGATCTTCTTCAGGGGGCAGCCTTATGTGGATCTGATGATGGTGCTGCCGTTGGCGATCTGCGCGGTTTGCATCGTGACCTCCATCGTCGGCAGCTTCTTCGTGCGGTTGGGCAAGTCCAACAACATCATGGGCGCCCTCTATCAGGGACTGATCGTCACCGGCGTTCTGTCCATCGGCGCGGTCTGGTGGGTGATCGACCAGATGGTGACGGGGCCGATCGTGACGGCCAGCGGTCTGGAAATCCAGCCGATGGCGCTGTTCTGGTCCGGTATGGTCGGCTTGGCCGTGACGGCGGCGATTGTGGTCGTGACCGAATACTATACCGGATCGGGCTTCCGTCCGGTGCGATCGGTCGCCAACGCCTCTGTGTCCGGGCACGGCACCAATGTCATTCAGGGCCTGGCCGTCTCGCTGGAGGCGACGGCGCTTCCGGCGCTGACGATCATCGTCGGCATCGTGGCCAGCTTCCAGCTGGCCGGCCTGTTCGGCATCGCCATCGCCACCACGACCATGCTGGGCGTGGCGGGAATGATCGTGGCGCTGGACGCCTTTGGACCCGTGACCGACAACGCCGGCGGCATCGCCGAGATGGCGGGTCTGCCCAGCGATGTGCGGCATTCGACGGATGCGCTGGACGCCGTGGGCAACACGACCAAGGCCGTGACCAAGGGCTACGCCATCGGTTCGGCGGGTCTCGGCGCGCTGGTGCTGTTCGCCGCCTATACGTCGGACCTGCAGTATTTCTCGGCCAACCCGGCGGACTACCCCTTCTTCGCGGGGATGGGGGAGATCGCCTTTGATCTGACCAATCCCTACGTCGTCGTCGGGCTGCTGTTCGGGGGCTGCTGCCTTTCCTCTTCGGCGGGATGTCGATGATGGCGGTGGGACGCGCCGCCGAATCAGTCGTCGCGGAAGTGCGGCGCCAGTTCCGCGAGAACCCCGGCATCATGACCTATCAGGTAAAGCCGGAATACGGCCGGGCGGTCGACATCCTGACGAAGGCGGCGATCCGCGAGATGATCGTGCCGTCTCTGTTGCCAGTGCTGTCGCCGATCGTCCTGTTCGTCGCGGTGCTGGGCATTTCGGACAAGGCGAACGCCTTTGCCGCTCTCGGCGCCATGCTGATGGGTGTGATCGTCACCGGCCTGTTCGTCGCCATTTCCATGACGTCGGGCGGCGGCGCGTGGGATAACGCCAAGAAGGTGATCGAGGAAGGTTTCACCGACAAGAACGGCGTCGTCCACGGCAAGGGTTCGGAGGCCCACAAGGCGGCCGTGACCGGCGATACGGTGGGCGATCCCTACAAGGACACGTCGGGTCCGGCGGTGAACCCGATGATCAAGATCACCAACATCGTCGCCTTGCTGCTGCTGGCGGTGCTGGCGAGCGGGACCATCGGCTAGGCTGAAACATACAGCCCTTACGACAACGCCCCGGAGAGCGATCTCCGGGGCGTCTTTGCTTTTGGGGCGATGAGCCGCCTTAGTCGGGGCGGCGCTGGCCGGGGGTGTCGTCCTCGGTGCGGGGCAGTTGGCCACGGCCGACGTTGCCCAGCAGTTGTTCCAGAACGGTCAGCTCGCGACCGCGCGTCGGCGTCTCGTTGCGGTTCATGGCGATCTGCTCGCCGTCCGTCAGGCCGAGAGTCCGCACCGACGCCACCTGATCGCCCTGCGGGACGAAGGTGATCTCGGTCACCGTGCGGGTCGAAACCTTGGGCAGGTTGTATGTATATTTCTCAGTCGTCTGGCTGATGTAATACCAGACCTGATCAGGCTCGAACGTCGAGGTGGTCGAAGGCGAACCCAGCTTGGCGAGGACGGTTTCCTTGGTGTCCGTGCCGGCGACCACGTCTTGCGGCTTGGCGTCGATGGCCTGGAAGCCGTTGGAGCCGATGGTCGGGGCGCAGGCGGCGGACAGGCCGGCCAGCGAAACAGCGACGAAAAGCGGGACGAAACGGGACATGGTCGGGCGCCTGCGAGAGAACAAGGTCTTTGACCTAGACGGACCTGCGTCCTAGTTCAACGGCGCGGCGGAAAAGGGGCCGTTGGAACCCATGCTGAAAAACCTGTTCAAACCCCGATCCGGCGTCCGTCTCGGCGACGATCTCTACGCCAAGGCCGTCAGCCAGGCCCGCAATCCGGCCTTCTACACGCGCCTGGCGGTCGACGACCGCATCGACGCGCGATTCGAACTCTACACGCTGCATGTGCTGTTGCTGGTGCTGCGGCTACGCGATGAAAACACGGCTCAGGGCCAAGATGCGGCTCAGGCGGTCTTCGACGTCTATGTCTCGGCGCTGGATCACGTCTTGCGGGAGGAAGGCGTGGGCGACGTCGCCGTCGGCAAGAAGATGCGTAAACTGGGAGAGGCCCTGTATGGCCGGATGAACGCCTATGAGCAGCCGCTGCGCGCCGGCGATGCGACGGTTCTGGCCGAGGCGATGGCGAAGAATGTCTACGCGGATCCGCAAGCGCCCCATGCGGACACATTGGCGCGTTATGCGCTGACGACACGCGCAGCCCTGGCGGCGCAGGATTTCAACAAGGTGCTGGCGACGCCAGCATGGGCGGAAGTTTGAAAGAGATGAGCGCGACGCTCCCCTACAGCGAAACGGTGCGGGTCAATCAGATCGGCGCGGGCCTGAGCCGCCGGCTTGAACCGGATGCGGAGACCCGCAAGCGAATCGCCCGTAGCCTGGATCTTCAGGGGCTGGATGATTTCGCCGTCGATCTGGAGATCAAGCCGACGCCGTCGACCAGCGAATGGACGATGAAGGGCAGGGTGACCGCGCATGCGGTGCAGACTTGCGGCCTGACCCTGGAACCCTTGCCGGTCGATGTGGATCGTCGCTTTTCCATTCAGCTTGTCGAAGCCAAGCCCGAAGAAACCGACGAGATCGAAGTCACCCTGGATGAAGAAGACGCCGACGTGATCGAGGACGGCAAGATCGACCTGGGCCAATATGCGGTCGAGCAGTTGGTGCTGTCGCTTGATCCGTTCCCGCGCAAGCCCGGCGCGGAGTTCGTGCAACCTGAGGAGCCGACGGAGATTTCACCGTTTGCGGCCCTGAAGGCGCTCAAGGCCAAAGACGATCAAGGCTGAGGTTGACGTAGGGGCCGGGTGGTTGCATCCCCCGGCTTCGGCGCTATCGTCCAGCGCATCCTGCCAAGCGTCGCGCGACAAGACGACGCGGCCATAAGAGGTCCATTTGCCAGCCCCAGTTACGATCTCGCTTGACGCCATGGGCGGCGATCACGGGCCCTCCGTCGTCGTTCCAGGCATCCGCAGCTATATCCGCACCCACGACGGCGAGGGGGTTCGCTTCCTGCTGCATGGCGACGAGGCCAAGATCGCGCCGGAACTGGCGCGTTGCGGGCTGGCGGCGGACATCTGCGAGATCCGTCACACCGACAAGGTCGTGGCCATGGACGAAAAGCCGGCCCAGGCCATGCGGCGCGGCAAGGGTTCCAGCCTGTGGAACGCCATCGAGGCGGTGAAGACGGGTCAGGCCGGCGGCGTCGTCTCGGCCGGCAATACCGGCGCCCTGATGGCGATCTCGAAACTGATTCTGCGGATGTCTGCGCCCGGGCTTGAGCGTCCGGCCATCGTCGCCAGCTGGCCCACCTTCAAGGGCCACACGGCGGTTCTGGACGTCGGCGCCAACATCGGCAGCGATGCGGAGCAGCTGGTCGAATTCGCCATCATGGGCGAAGCCTTCCAGTCGGCCGTGCGCGGCGTCGCCCGCCCGACCATCGGCCTGTTGAACGTCGGTTCGGAAGACATGAAGGGCAATGAACAGGTCAAGGAGGCGCACGCCATCCTGCGCGACGGGCCGTTCGACCTGAATTATCACGGCTTCGTCGAGGGCGACGATATCGCCAAGGGCACGGTGGACGTGGTGGTGACCGACGGCTTCACCGGCAACATCGCGCTGAAAACCGCCGAAGGCACTGCGCGCTATATTTCCGCCCTGTTGAAAGAGGCTTTGACCTCCAATCTGCAATCCAAGCTGGGCGCTGTCATCGCCATGCCGGCGCTGAAGAAGATGCGCCAGAAGATCGACCCCAGCGCCATCAACGGCGGCCCTCTGTTGGGTCTGAACGGTATTGTGGTGAAGAGCCACGGCGGCGCCGACGCCAAGGGTTTCGGCAACGCCATCCGCATCGCTGTCGATCTGGCCCGCAGCGACTATATGAGCAAGGTGGGGGATAACCTGGGCAAGCTGGACGCGGTGTTCGACCATGCCGCCAAGCCCGCCGCAGCCGTGGGAGAACCCCTCCAGTGACCGTCACCCGCAGCGCCGTGACCGGCGTCGGCTCCTATTTGCCGGACGAGATCGTCACCAACGCCGACCTGGCCAAGTTCGTCGACACATCCGACGAATGGATTCAGGAGCGCACAGGCATCAAGCAACGTCATAAGGCGCGCGACGACCAGCCGACCAGCGATCTGGCGGTCGAGGCCGCCAGGAAGGCGCTCGCCGACGCTGGCAAGGCGGCGTCCGACGTCGATCTGATTATCGTGGCCACCACCACGCCCGACATGACCTTCCCGGCGGTCGCGTCGATCGTCCAGGCCAAGCTGGGTGCGGGCGTCGGCATCGCCTTCGATGTTCAAGCCGTCTGCTCCGGTTTCGTCTATGCGCTCAGCGTCGCCGACGGATTCGTGGCGCGCGGTCTGTCGAAATGCGCCCTTGTAATCGGGGCCGAGGAGATGACGCGGCTGATGGACTGGACCGACCGGACCACCTGCGTCCTGTTCGGCGACGGGGCCGGCGCCGTGGTGCTGGAACCGCGCGAAGGGCAGGGGACATCGGATGACCAAGGCATGCTGGGCTTCGCCTTGCGCGCCGACGGATCAAAGACCGATCTGCTCTATGTCGATGGCGGCCCGGCGACCACGGGGACCGTTGGCCATCTGCGCATGGCCGGAAACCAGGTCTTCCGCCATGCCGTCGTGAACATCGCAGAAGGCATCACCGCCGCCTGCGCCGCCGCTGACATCCAGATCGCGGATGTCGATTGGTTCGTGCCGCACCAGGCCAACCAGCGAATCATCAAGGGCGTCGGCGACCGGCTAGGTCTGGACGAGAACAAGGTGATCTCGACCGTCGCCACCCACGCCAACACCTCGGCCGCCTCGATCCCGCTGGCGCTGGACGCTGCGATCCAGGATGGGCGGATCAAGAAGGGCGATATGGTGCTGCTTGAGGCCATGGGCGGCGGCCTGACCTGGGGCGCCTGCGCGCTTCGGCTCTAATCGACATCGAGGCATTGATTTTTCGGGGGCTTTGCGCCCCTATGGATGCGAGCGGATCGCATGACAGCGGGGATACGATGGCAGGCCAACAGACCGTGACGCGCGCCGACTTGTGCGAAGCCGTGCATAAAGAGGTCGGCCTGTCGCGTCAGGAATGCTCCAGCCTGGTTGAGCGCACCCTGGAACTGATCGTCGAATCGCTCGAGCGCGGCGAGACGGTGAAACTGTCCGGCTTCGGCGTCTTCCAGGTGCGTGAGAAGCGCGCACGGATGGGCCGCAATCCCAAGACGGGCGAACCGGCGGCGATCAACCCGCGCCGGGTCATCAGCTTCCGCGCCTCACAGATCATGAAAAGCCGGGTTCACGACGCCGTCGTCGAGGCCTGATCGCGGTGGCCAAGAGCGCCGACGCCTTCCGAACCATTTCCGAAGCGGCCGAAGAGGTCGGAGCGCCGCAGCATGTCTTGCGGTTCTGGGAAACGAAGTTCGATTTCGTCACGCCGGTCAAACGAGCCGGCGGTCGGCGCTTCTATCGGCCTCAGGACATCACGGTGCTGAAGGCGGTCAAACGCCTGCTGCACGACGATGGGCTGACGATTCGCGGCGTCCAGCGTCTGCACAAGGAACAGGGGCTGAAAAAGCTGATCGGGGCGGAGGCCGCTGCACTGATCGACGACGGCGATGTCACGTTCGCTACGGCGACTTCCGATGTCGCGCGGGCCGAAACCTCGAAATTGCATCAGGTTCTGGCCGATCTGGAGCAGGCCAAAGCGCGTCTGGACGCCGTTCTTTCACGGTAGGTGGAAAAGTCGTTTTAGCGTTTGCGGACAGCGGTCCCCCCGTCTATAGGGAGCGCCTTCGGAGCGTGGCGCAGCCTGGTAGCGCACTTGACTGGGGGTCAAGGGGTCGCAGGTTCGAATCCTGTCGCTCCGACCATTCTTGAAAAAGAATGATGATGGTGGGGTCGTCCTCGCGGGCGGCCCCATCGCCGTATCTGGAGGCAGGTTCGGCGCTCAGCCGCGCTCGGCCCATCGCAGCAGCGGGATGAGCGGCAGGCCCCAGGCGGTCCCGCCGATGCCGAAGAACAGGAAGTCGATCCACTGCGACGGCGGCAGCAGTCCGCGCAGGGCGATCAGGCCCCAAACCCAGAAAACGAGAAAGAGCAGCACGCCGATCGCGGCGACGAAGCGACGCAGACGCGGCGGCATCAGCGCTTGTTCCGGAACAGGAAGAAGGCCACGAGACAGATGCCCGATCCGACGAGCGCCCACGGCACCCAGACCCAGCTGTCCATCGTGCTGACCGCGAAGACCCGCACCGCCAGAAACCATCCGCAGGCCAGGCCGATCCCGGACACAAGGCTTGTGCCGCCAAAGCCGCGCCGGCCCGTCAGAAGGTCCGCGATCCAGGCCAGCAGCAGGCCGCCTGCGACGGCGGCGGCGATATCGGCGTATTGCAACCCTGATCTCCTGCGGCGACAGCGCCGTTAACTCAATCCGACTCGATCTTGTCGCTTGGGGCGGGCATACCGCACCGGTCGCGTCTGGTCTTCGTTCGACGCGACACCATATCCGGGTCAGTGTCAGGCGTCGAATGAACCGTTTCGGAAATCCAGATCGTAACCGCGCCGTCGCCGTGTGGCTCTTCACTACGGCCGCCGTCGTCTTCCTGATGGTCGTGATCGGCGGCATCACTCGCCTGACGGGCTCTGGCCTGTCGATCACGGAGTGGAAGCCCATCATGGGCGCCATTCCGCCTCTTAACGACGCGCAGTGGGCCGAGGCCTTCGAGAAATATAAGCAGATCCCGCAGTACGCGCAGGTCAACGCCGGCATGAGCCTGGGGGAGTTTCAGGGCATCTTCTGGTGGGAATGGCTGCACCGGCTGATCGGGCGTCTGGTGGGTATGGTGTTCGCCCTGCCGCTGATCGTCTTCCTGCTGTGCCGATTGGCGCCGGCCCGGTCGGTATTCCACCAGTGGGCGATGCCCAATCGTCTGATCTGGCGCTGTGTCCTGCTCCTGGCCTTGGGCGGTCTTCAGGGGCTGATCGGATGGTGGATGGTGTCCAGCGGCCTGTCCGAGCGGGTTAGCGTGGCGCCCGAGCGTCTGGCGACGCACCTGGGCCTGGCGTTCGTGCTGTTCGCCGCCCTGATCTGGACGGGGCTGGAGGCCTGGAACGGCGAGGATCACGGCCGCCCGCCGTCGGGTTGGGCGAAGGGCGCCGGCCTGCTGCTGGGCGCGGTCTTCCTGCAATGTCTGCTGGGCGCCCTGGTGGCGGGCGGTCATGCGGGGCTGGTCTATACCGACTGGCCGCTGATGAACGGCGCCGTTCTGCCGCCGGCCGACTGGAGCCTGGGTGCGGTCGCCTTCCTGCATGATCAGGCGCTGACGCAGTTCAATCACCGACTGGTCGCCTATGGTCTGCTGATCGCCGTCAGCGTCTATGCCTTCCAGGCCTGGCGCTGGCGCGTGGCGGAGGGAATGGGCTTCGGCGCCTTCGCGCTTGCGGGTGTGATCTGGTTTCAAGCTCTGCTCGGGATCGTGACCCTGGTGCACGCGGTTCCGGTGTGGCTGGGCGTGCTGCACCAGGCAGGCGCTGCGATCGTGCTGGCGACGGCCACCGTGAACCTTTGGTTGGTGCTGCGGGCTCAGCCGCGCATCTTCATGTCCGGACCGAGGACCATGGGCCTCTGATCGCCAAGGTCATGCCGGGGTACATAATGTTGACGAACAGCACCTCGCCATCCGGCGAGAAGCAGGCGCCGGCGAACTCGGAGTTGCCGGTGAAGACATTGCGGCCGATCGTATAGACCTTGCCCTCTGGCGTGACGCCTTTCAGGTGGTTGCGGACGTCCGAGGAGTAGTTGTCCTCGCACAGGATCAGGTGTCCCCAAGGCGCGACGGTGATGTTGTCGGCCATGTTCATGGTCTTAGGGTCCGTGCTTTCCACGAACAATTGCAGCCGGTCCGCCGCGCCGTTCAGACCAGGAACCAGCCGCATGACCTGACCGCGGCGGATCGGCCCGCCCGAAGTTGCGGTGAAATACAGTTCGTCATCGCCCCACCAGACGCCTTCGCCCCGCGCCACCCAGGCCGCGCCGGCCGCATGACCGCGCTTGGCCAGGTCGCCATTGGGAGATTCGACGTCGTCCAGATCGATCCATTCGATCTCCTTCCAGTCGCCGACAGCCCAGGTGCGGGCGTCCTGATTGCGGGTGTCGGCCGAGGGCGCGCCCTTCCAGGCCATCGCCTGAAGCCGGCCGCCCTCGATCAGCTTGCCGGGCGCCTTGGGAATGAAGCGATAGAAGAGGCCGGCGTTGTCGTCTTCGGTCAGATAGACGACGCCGGTGCGGGAATCGACGCAGACGGCCTCGTGATCGAACCGGCCCATGGCCTTGAGCGGCACGGGATCGACCAGGGCGGTTGCGGTCGCCGGCACTTCGAAGACCCACCCGTGGGCCTTGGTCACATCGGCGTCGGCCGGCGTCTCCAGCGTTTCCTCGCAGGTCAGCCAACTGCCCCACGGCGTCGGGCCGCCGCAGCAGTTGGTGGAGGTGCCGGCTAGCGTCAGATGTCGGCTGACCATCCGGCGGGTCGCCAGATCATAGATGATGGTGGAACAACCGCCGGGCAGGGGGCGGCCATTCTTATAGGTGTCGTAGCCCTTGGTCGCGTCCAGCAGGTCAAGCCGTTCCTCACGAAGGCCGCCGGGGCCGAGGTTGCGATGCAGGCCGCTGGAGCCTTTCAGCTCGTGATTGACGACCAGGGCGACGCGAGACCCTTCCAGCGGGAAACAGGCCATGCCGTCGGGCTGTCCGGGAGCGAACAGGCCGTCGTCCATCGTATCGCCGCTCTGGGCCACGACCTGATAGGAAAAGCCTTCGGGCAGATCGAGCAGGCGATTGGGATCGCGCTGCAGCGGGCCGTAGCCATGGACCTCGTTGACGTAGGTCTCTTCACCCGCCGTCTGAGCGACGGCATGACGCGCCAGTCCCGAGAAGGCGGCGGCTGCGCCCGTGGCGATCAGACCGCGACGATGAAGGATCATGAAGGGACTCCAAAGCTGTCGTCTTTGCGATGCCCGCCTATAATCATCCTTTGATGACGTTTTATGTTACGCCGTAACGCTGCTTAGCCTCTTCACGTCGGGTATTTTAATACCGTATTTGAAAAACTTCGTTGAAACAATGCGTTGTGGCAAATGCGATGTTGTCTAGTGCGTTGACGCGACCAATCGTCTCCTGTATCAGCGCGCCTTCATTCGGTTCCCTCGGGGGCCGGACCCGATTTTCGTCTCCAGGAACCCCCTCATGCTGAAGAGCACTACGGCTTCGTTGAAGCCGGCCGAGGTCGAGAAGAAGTGGATCCACATCGACGCCGAAGGCGTCGTGGTGGGCCGCCTTGCGACCTTCATCGCCAACCGTCTGCGCGGCAAGCACCGCGGCGACTACACTCCGCACGTCGATTGCGGCGACTATGTCGTCGTCACCAACGTCGACAAGGTAGTGTTCACTGGCAAGAAGAACACCGACAAGATCTACTATCGCCACACCGGTCACCCGGGCGGCGTCAAGTCGACCACGCCTGAGAAGGTTCTGGGCGGCCGTTTCCCCGAGCGCGTGCTTGAAAAGGCCGTCGAGCGCATGCTGCCCAAGGAAAGCCCCTTGGCCCGCAAGCAGATGACGCACCTGCGCCTGTTCGCCGGCGCCGCGCACGACCACGAAGCCCAGCAACCGGAAACGATCGACTTCAAGTCGGCGTCGCCCAAGAACACCCGGAGCGTCTGAGCATGACCGACGTGACCAACACCGAAACCGCCACCGGCTTCGACGCCCTGAAGGGCCTGAGCTCTTCGGCCGAGAACGACGCGCCCGTCTATGTCCAGAAGCTGGACGCCCAGGGCCGCGCCTATTCGACCGGCAAGCGCAAGAACGCCATCGCTCGCGTCTGGGTGAAGCCCGGCACCGGCAAGATCACCATCAACGGCAAGGACCAGGAGCAGTATTTCGCTCGCCCCGTGCTGCGCATGATGATCGCTCAGCCGCTGACCGTCTCGGACCGCGCCACGCAATATGACGTGATCTGCACCGTCGAAGGTTCGGGCCTGTCGGGCCAGGCCGGCGCCATCCGTCACGGCCTGTCGCACGCCCTGACGCACTTCGAACCGGAACTGCGCAAGGTCCTGAAGCCGCACGGCTTCCTGACCCGCGACAGCCGCGTCGTCGAGCGCAAGAAGTACGGCCGCGCCAAGGCTCGCCGCAGCTTCCAGTTCTCGAAGCGCTAATCGCGTTTACGCGGTTTGGATTTGGGGCGCTTCGGGGAGACCCGGAGCGCCCTTTTTCTTGCGCCTTTGCTCCTTAAGCGGAGAAGGGACGGGAGAGACAAATGACCCACACCATCTTCATCGACGGCGAGGCCGGCACTACGGGGCTGGAAATCCGCGAGCGGCTGGAAGCGCGCCCGGATCTGGAACTGTTGTTGCTGGGCGAGCGTCGTCGGGATGCGGACGCACGGCGTGAGGCCCTGAACGGCGCCGACGCCGTGATCCTGTGTCTGCCTGACGATGCGGCGCGGGAAGCCGTGTCCATGATCGAGAACCCGTCGGTCAAGGTGATCGACGCCTCGACCGCCTATCGGGTCGTGCCAGGCTGGGCCTATGGCTTTGCTGAAATGGATGCCGGGCAGCGTGCGTTGATCGCGCGCTCTCAGTTCGTGTCGAACCCCGGCTGCTATCCCACGGGCTTCATCGGCCTGATGCGGCCGCTGGTGAAGGCGGGTCTGGTGCCCGCCAACTATCCGGTCACGGTCAATGCGGTGTCGGGCTATTCCGGCGGCGGCAAGGCCATGATCGCCGAGTTCGAAGCCGCCCCAAAAGATGGCGGGGGCGCCACGACCGCCTATCGCGCCTATGGTCTGACGCTGAGGCACAAGCATGTGCCCGAAATGACCAAACACACAGGTCTGAGCCGAGACGTGCTGTTCACGCCGGCGGTTGGCAACTACCGCCAGGGCATGCTGGTCGAGGTTCCGCTGCATCTGACGGCTCTGCCGGAAACCCCTTCTGTCGAACGGCTGCACGGCGCCCTGGTCGAGGCCTATGACGGCCAGCGGTTCGTCGAGGTCGCCGACCTGGAGGAGACCGAGGCCATGACCGGCATCGAGCCCGAAGGCCTGAACGGCACCAACCGATTACGCTTGCATGTCTTCGGCGATCGCGATGGCGAGCAGGCGCGGCTGGTCGCCTTGCTCGACAACCTGGGCAAGGGCGCTTCGGGCGCGGCCGTGCAGAACCTGAACATCATGCTGGGCCTGGATGAGGCGACCGGCCTGATCTGAGGTCTGAAACCATTCGGCGGCATCCGTCGTATCAGGGACATGACCCAGTCCCTGATCCTGCATCGCCGGGGCCTTCTGATGAGCGCCGGCGCGCTCGCCCTGTCCGCCTGTTCGCCTGAGACATCCGAAGCCGGGGAGGGGCAATACGCAGCCTCCCCCTATCGTCGGGTGTCCGATGCGGATTGGCGACGACGCTTGGGCGAAGCGTCTTGGCGCGTGATGCGGCACGAGGGGACGGAGCGTCCCTATTCCAGCCCGTTAAATGATCAGCATGCACGCGGGACGTTCGTCTGCAAGGGCTGCGATCTGCCGCTGTTCCGATCGCAGTGGAAATTCGATTCCCACACCGGCTGGCCCAGCTTCTATGACGTCATCGCCGCCAATATCGGCAAGAAGCGTGACCTGGCCATCGGCATTCCGCGCACCGAATACCATTGCGCCCGCTGCCTGGGACACCAGGGGCATGTGTTCGATGACGGTCCGCGTCCGACGGGGCTGCGCTACTGCAACAACGGCGTGGCGCTGAAGTTCGTCTCGGCCTAGGCGCGAAGGGCGCGCACGGCTGAATCGACGGTCAGGCCGAAGATGACCGAGGCGATGATCACCAGCAGACCATAGTCGTGACCGGCGAAGAAAACGGGCGCGCAGGCCATGGCGATGACGATCAATGGAAACAGTCCGGCCCAGACCGCCGTGCCCGGCGTGCTGACGTGGATCAGCGGCTGAGCGACCGGACGTTTCATCGCGCGCGCCATTCGTTCGTTGAGCAGAACGAAGGCGGCCGCGCAGATGACGGCCGAGATCACATATTTGACCGTGTTGCCCGGTTCTCCGAACAGGCTGGCTGTCATGATCAGCAGGATCAAGGCGACGCCTGTGCTGACGGCGAGCAGGGCGTTGGGTTCGAGACGGTTCAAGACTTCACTTTCACATAGCTGCCCGGCGCCGGCTCGATGGGCTTGAGCGGGCCCATGGCCGGGTCGCGGGCGGGGATTTGCTTCCCGGATCGCGCGCCGAGCCAGGCCGACCAATGCTCCCACCAGCTGCCGGGATGTTCGATGGCTTCCGCCTGCCATTCGGCCAAGGTCGCGGGAAGGGCAGGGTTGGTCCAGTGTTGATACTTCTTTGCGGCCGGGGCGTTGATGACGCCGGCGATGTGACCCGATCCCGCCAAAGTGAAGGTCACATCCTTGCCGCCGAACAGTTTGGCGGATCGATAAACCGAGTTCATCGGCGCGATATGATCCTCGCGACTAGCCTGGAAATAGAGCGGGATCTTGACTTTCGACAGGTCCGCCGTCAGGCCGCCGATCTCGAACTGCCCCTTGGCCAGGGCATTGGCTCCATACATCTGACGTAGATAGTCGAGATGCAGGGTCTTGGGCATGCGGGTCTGATCGGCGTTCCAGAAGAGCAGGTCGAAGGCCGGCGGATCCTTGCCGAGCAGATAGTTGCTGATGAAGAAGGACCAGATCAGGTCGTTGGACCGCAGGGCGTTGAACGTTTCCGCCATAGCCGCGCCCGGCAGGACGCCGCCCGCCGCGTCCATCTGGCGCTCGATCTCGGCGATCCAGTGTTCGTCGGTGAACAGCAGCAGATCGCCGGCCTCGGCGAAATCATGTTGAGCGGCGAAGAAGGTGGCGGCGGCGATGCGCTTGTCGCCCTTGGCCGCCATGTGCGCCAGACCAGCGCCAAGCAGGGTGCCGCCGATGCAATATCCCACGGCGTTCAACTGCTTCGTGCCCGCCTGCTCCAGCGTCTTCTCGACCGCGCGATAAATGCCCTTTTCCAGATAGTCGTCGAAGCCGAAGCCGGCCTTGTCCTTGTCCGGATTGACCCAGGAACAGACGAAGACCGTGAAGCCCTGAGCCGACAGCCAGCGGATCAGCGAGTTCGCCGGCTGCAGGTCCATGATGTAGAATTTGTTGATCCAGGGCGGGAAGATCAGCAGCGGGATTTCGTGCTGGGTGTCGGTCGTAGACGCGTACTGGATCAGTTCGAACAGCTCATCGCGCCACACGACCTGGCCCGGCGCTGTGGCGACGTTCTCGCCGACGACGA
This sequence comes from Brevundimonas sp. SGAir0440, assembly GCF_005484585.1. Lineage (NCBI taxonomy): Bacteria > Pseudomonadati > Pseudomonadota > Alphaproteobacteria > Caulobacterales > Caulobacteraceae > Brevundimonas > Brevundimonas sp. SGAir0440. Next base: position 1,951,202 of record NZ_CP039435.1, read on the forward strand.
ACTTGCCGTAGTCAGCCTGGCTGATGCGCAGCGATCCCCCGCCACGTTCCAGATCGGCGGCGAAGTTCTGCATGCCCTTCACCAGTGATTCGCCGCTGGTCTCCGCCAAGGCCTTCAGCGCGACGGGATTGGAGGCCAGGAAGTTGGACGGTGAGAAGGCGTCCGTCAGCAGGCGGGTGAAGAACTGGGCGCGACGTTTCAGCGTCGGATCGACGTCCTCGACCCCGGCGATCAGGCCGTTCATCCAATCCGACGTCAGCAGATAGGATCGCCGCATCATGTCGAACATCGGGTTTTCGGACCAGGCCGGGTCCTTGAACCGCTTATCGCTCGGTGCAGGATCGGGCGCCTCGCCGGCCGCCTGACGCGCCGTCGATGACCAGAGCTGCATATAGCGAGTGAACAGGTCGGCCTGGGCCTGAATCATCTTGTCGGGCTGTGTGGCCAGGCTGGTCATGACTGACGTCATGGCCGGCGCGACGTTGAAAGGATCGGCGGAAAAGGCGGCCGGCCGATCGGCCTGGGTCAGCGCCGCCTCGGCGATCGCGCTCTGGGCCATCATGGCCGCCTTGGCCAGATTCATCGACAGGGTTTCGATCAATTCGGCCTGGTTGGGCGTCGCTGCGATCGCCTCGGGACTCGGTTCGGAATGGGCTTCGGCGGCGGCGTCCCGCGTTTCGGCAGGTTTCGATTTGGGCTGACGAGGTGGGCGGGGCTTGGCGGACGTCGGACGTCCGGCCTTGCGTGCGGGGCGGTCGGGGGCGTCTGTCGGCGTTCTGGGAGTCTTGGCCATGATCGTCCTTCGCGCATCCTGCGCCAGAGGGTAATTCATCCACCCTTCCGCGCACCGCGATGATGGCATAAGACCATCAAGGAAATGAACGCGTCGCACTCGAAAAAGATGATCCTGATCGCCGCAGCCGCGATCGCGACGCCACTGAGCGGCTGTGTCGGCGCATCCGCCTCCAAGACGGAGGCTGTCTCGCCGCTTGCGCCACGTATACAGGAACTGGTCGACGCCAATCGGCGCTATCCGCGCTGGGAGGACTTTCCGGCCGCGCCGACCGATCTGCCGCCGGTCACGCAGGTCGCGTCGAATGTGCAGCGTCTCCAGGGCGACAGCGCGACGCTGACCAGCGAGATCGCACGCATCGACTGGACGCTCGGCGACGCCGAGGCGCTCGCCGCCGAAACCCGCGCGGCCGTGAACGCCGTTCCGGTATCGCCCGACGCCGTCCGAACCCAGGCCGATATCGAGGCCTTTGCCCAAAGCCTGCGTGACAGGGCCAAGGCTCCGCCGCCGCTCGACCGCCGCCCGACGCGATGACCGGTCGCACGGGAGGCAGAATCCCGCGATAATGCGCTGATGGCAGACGACGGCGGCGCAAAGACTCTGAACGCATTCCTCGGCGTGTCTCGGTCCCTGTCCGGGCGCGCCTGGCGTCAACGTCCGGCCGACGCCGCCACGACGCGCGCGCACATGCAAACCCTGAACCTGGAAGAACCGCTGGCCCGGGCCTTGGCCTCGCGGGGCGTTCGCGCAGACCAGGGCCAAGATTTCCTTACCCCGACCCTGCGCGCCCTGTTTCCCGACCCGTCCAGCTTTATGGATATGGACGCAGCGGCCGATGCGATCCTGAATGCGCTTCAGGCCAAGGCGAACATTCATGTGTTCGCCGACTATGACGTGGACGGGGCGTCCAGCGCGGCGCTGCTGGTGCGTTGGTTCCGGGCGATGGGGCATACGCTTTCCATCTATGTGCCGGACCGGATGACCGAAGGGTACGGCCCCAGCGCCAGGGCCTTCGACACGCTGAAGGCCTCGGGCGCCGATCTGATCATCACGGTGGATTGCGGGGCTGCAGCGAACGAAGCTCTGGCCCATGCGGCCGCCATCGCCCTGAACGTCGTCGTGATCGATCACCACCTGATGCGCAGCGAGCCGCCGACGGCCTTGGCGGTCGTCAACCCGAACCGGCCGGGCTGCAACTCAGGTCAGGGAAATCTGGCGGCGGCAGGCGTCGTCTTCGTCCTTCTCGCGGCGCTGAACCGGGAGGGGCGGCGGCGGGGCCTGTTCGCCGAGAAGCCCGAGCCGGATATTCGTCAGTGGCTGGATCTGGCGGCCCTGGGCGCCATCTGCGACGTGACGGGTCTGACGGGCTTCAATCGCGCCCTGACCGGCCTTGGTCTAAAGGTCATGAGCGACTGGCGCAATCCGGGTCTGCGCGCGCTGTTGGCGGCGGCCGGCGCCGAACCGGGACCGGCCAAAAGCAATCATGCCGGTTTCATCCTGGGGCCGCGCATCAATGCGGGAGGACGCATCGGTCGCTCCGATCTGGGCGCGCGGTTGTTGTCGACGGATGATCCGGCCGAGGCCGAGGCCCTGGCGATCGAACTCGATGCCCTGAATCTATCGCGGCGCGACGTCGAGCGGGCCGTCACTGACGCCGCCGTTCGTCGGGTCGAGGCGACCGGCGCCCATGCCGACGAGAGCGCCGTCGTCGTGGTCGCGGGCGAGGACTGGCATCCGGGCGTCGTCGGGATCGTCGCCGGCCGTTTGCGCGAGCGCTGGCGCAAGCCGGTGATCGTCATTGGCGTCGATCCCGTCACCGGTCTCGGGAAGGGCTCGGGCCGGTCACAGCCAGGCATGAACCTGGGACGCGCGATCCAGGCGGCCTGGGAGAGCGGGATCCTGCTCGCTGGCGGCGGTCATGCCATGGCGGCAGGCCTGACGATGGACGGTGCGCGCGTGTCCGAGCTGACCGTCTTCCTGAACGAGAGACTCGCTACCGAAAGGGTCGAAGCTGTCGCACAGGACGTGCTTGAGATCGACGCCCTGATCGACCCCGCGGCGGCGACGCGCGATCTGTTCGAATCGTTCGAGCGTCTGGCCCCATTCGGCCCTGCCAACCCGGAACCCAGCTTCGCCCTAAGCGGGGTTCAAGCCCGCGAACCCGTCGCCATGAATGGCGGTCATGTGCGGTGCCGGCTGGTCGGTCCAGATGGCGCGTCGGTCAAGGCCATCGCCTGGCGCTGCGCCGATCTGCCGACGGGCCAGGCGTTGCTGTCGGGGCAGGGCGGGCTCAGCGTCGTGGGCCGGCTGAAGGCTGACGACTGGAATGGCCGCAAGGGCGTGCAGTTCGAGATCGAGGATGTCGCCGATCCTCGAATGATCTGACGACGGCTTCAAAAAACTGAAAATCCACGCTTGCACCGCCCCGAGGGCGCGGCTATATCGCCGGCTCTCCCGCGCAGCGGTCCCTTCGTCTATCGGTTAGGACGTCAGGTTTTCAACCTGAAAAGAGGGGTTCGACTCCCCTAGGGACTGCCACGCGGGCAGGACTATGGTTGAGCCTCTTAGGCTCCCTGCAAGCAGCCTAAGCTCAGATAGCAGAAGAGACTGGCGATCATTCGCCAGCGCCTGCGATCCCCCAAACGCAAGCTTCTGCACAGACGCGCATTTTCCGCTTTTCAAAATTTCGCGGAACGGTGTTAAATATAAAACGAGTCCGCTGGAGGCGCGGGCGGGGGTTTTTAAGTGTCTGACTTTAGAGAGACGGAAACGGCGCAGACCGTTCGCGTCACTGGGCGCGTGAAGTGGTTCGACGCCGTCAAGGGCTATGGGTTTATCGTCCCTGACGATCCGACCCTGACCGAAACGAGAGACGTCCTGCTGCATATCAGCAGCCTGCGCGATCTCGGCCGTAACGCGGCCGATGAAGGCGCGACCATCACCTGCGACTGCGTCAAGCGCGCCAAGGGCTGGCAGACAATCGAGATCCATGACCTGAGCGAGGGCGAAGCGACGCCGGCCATGCGTCGACCTGTGACTTCGCCGCCGCCGCGGCCGGTCGCCGAAAGTGACGAACAGCTGGAGACCGCCCTGGTCAAATGGTTCAATCGCACCAAGGGCTACGGATTCGTCGTGCGTGATCGTGAGCCGGGCGATATCTTCGTCCACATCGAAACCCTGCGTCGCTGCGGCCTGGATGATCTGATTCCTGGCGACGCGGTGCGGGTGCGATTCGCCAACGGTCCCAAAGGTCTGGTGGTGGCGGACATCAGAACGGGCGACTGATCCAGCGCCCAGGAGAGGCGTATGATCAAGGCGACGAGACGTTTTGCAATGGCCGGGCTTATCACGCTCGCGCTCGCCGGATGCGCGGCCAAGGCGCCGGTCGGCCCCAATGGCGAGCCGTTGCAGAAGCTGGCTGTGGTGACCACGTCAGGCGAGCATCAGTTCTGGGTCGAGATCGCCGACGAAGAGCCCGAACGTCAACGGGGGCTGATGTTCCGTCCACCGCTGGAGGCCGACCGCGGCATGCTGTTCCAATGGCCGGGAGAAGCCCCGCGCGAGCAAAGCTTCTGGATGCGCAACACGCCGAGTTCGCTGGACATTCTGTATATCGATCCGCAGGGCCGGATCGTCTCAATCGCTTCGCACGCCACGCCGTTCTCCGAGGCGCCGATCCCTTCCAACGGCGCCGCCAACGGCGTTCTGGAACTGCGGGCAGGGCGGGCGGCCGAAATCAACGCCAAGCCCGGCGACAAAGTTTTACATCCTTATTTCAAGCCTTGATTGCGGATCGCGTCGCGAAGTGCCAATAGAGCGCTCCGTTCGGTCCGGGGTGTAGCGCAGCCTGGTAGCGCATCTGGTTTGGGACCAGAGGGTCGGAGGTTCGAATCCTCTCGCCCCGACCAACGGAAGGCCGCTGGATCATATGTCCGGCGCGCGTTATGGCAGGGTTACAGACCCCGGCGTCACTGAGGATTTCGCCATGTTGGCTCGCATCTACCGCCCGGCCAAAACTGCGATGCAGTCGGGCAAGGCCAAGAGCCGCGACTGGCGGCTGGAATTCGAACCGGCGTCGGCGCGCACCATCGATCCGCTGATGGGCTGGACCAGCTCCACCGACATGAACGGCCAGGTTCGTCTCAGCTTCGAATCGAAGGAAGAAGCGATCGAATACGCCGAACGTCACGGCATCGCCTTCCGCTTGCACGAGCCGAACGATCCGCCGGTGATCATCAAAGCCTATGCCGACAATTTCGCCACCAACCGCAAGCAGTCCTGGACGCACTGACGCCTGACGTCTTGCCAGAGCGCCCATAGCTCAACCGGATAGAGCACCCGCCTTCTAAGCGGGATGTTGCAGGTTCGAGTCCTGCTGGGCGCGCCACCTCCGGCGCCTTCGAGGGGCTGATCCATGACCGACCATCAGACCTCGTCCGATCAAGCCGTCCGTGTCGCCGCACTCTACCGGTTCGCGCCGGTGGCCGACCCCGAAACCGTACGCCAGACGCTTCAGGCGGTCTGCGACGCTGGGCAGGTGAGAGGGACCCTACTCGTCGCGCCGGAAGGTCTGAACGGCACCATCGCCGGATCAGAGGCGGCCATCGCAGCGGTGCTGTCCGCGATCCATGCCATGCCAGGCTTCGAGACGCTGGAACTCAAATACGCCTGGACAGACGCCCTGCCTTTCCACCGGATGAAGGTGCGCGTCAAACGCGAGATCGTCACCATGGGACAGCCGGATCTGGACCCTGCGAATCAGGCGGGAGTCTACGTTGCGCCCACGGACTGGAATGCCCTGATCGCCGATCCCGAGACCTTGGTGATCGATACGCGCAACGACTATGAGGGCGAGATCGGCGCGTTCGAACGGGCCGTCCAGCCCAATACCCGCAGCTTTCGCGATTTTCCAGACTGGTTCCGCAGCGAAGGTCGCGCCCTGATCGAGCAGACCGGCGCCAAACGCGTGGCCATGTACTGCACCGGGGGCATTCGCTGTGAAAAATCGACCGCCTTCCTGAAAGCCGAGGGTGTGGAGAACGTCCACCATCTGGAGGGCGGCATCCTTCGCTATCTTGAGACAGTGGATGAGGATCAGAGCCTATGGCGTGGGTCGTGTTTCGTTTTCGACGAACGCGTCTCGGTCGGGCACGGCCTGAGCCAAGGTCCCCACACCTTGTGCCGGGGATGTCGTCTGCCAGTGGACGAGGCCGGTCGGGCTTCGCCGCACTATGTCGAAGGCGTAAGCTGCGAGCGCTGTCACGACGCCCGCGACGAGGTCCAGCGGCAGCGATATGCCGAGCGTCACAGGCAGATGGGGATGGCCCGCGAGCGCGGCGAGACGCATCTGGGATCAGCTCAGAAAGACTAAGATCGTCTCATCGCCGGGGCGGGCGAGGGAAGAAGGCGCTGGTGCGGGCTGCGTAGGCCTCGAACGCCTTGGGTCTTGATTGTCGCATATGCTCTTCCAGCAAGGGCACGCCCGACACCTTAGTCAAAAGCCAGTACATGTAGGCTGGCCCTGTCAGCGCCAGCCAACCCCAAGGCCATTCGCCGTTGATGTTGATGGCGAACACAGGCCAGGCGCACCAACTCACCCATTCGAAGAAATAGTTCGGGTGGCGTGACCAGGCCCACAGACCAACATCGCAGACACCACCCTTGTTGGCCGGGTTGCGTTTGAAGGCCGCCAGCTGGCGATCGGAAACAGCTTCACCAACCAGGGCTCCGACGAAGATCAGTGTCGCGAAGGCATCCTGGAGCGTCAGGCCCGGCGCTGGGTTGCGCGCCGCCGCCATCACGCTGAGCGCCAGGAAGGCGGCGGCTCCGGCTTGCAGCATCAGAAAGCCGAACATCTTTACCTGAAAACCGGCGCCGCAGTCCTCTCGCAGGCGCGCGTAGCGAGCGTCTTCGCGCTCCTCGTGGGCGGCGCGAACAGCGATGTGGGATCCTAGCCGCAGGCCCCAAAGGCCGATCAGAAGGGCTGCGAGATACTGGCGCAATGACGGAGCGGCGCCGTCGATCGGAAACAGCGCGACGCCGACGCCGGCTGCTCCCAGTCCGAGCGACCAGAAGGCGTCCGCCCAGCCGCCCTGACCCGTTCGTTTCTGAACCAGCCATGCTGTAGACATGACGACGACGAGAAACAGGGCGGCGACACCCCAAATGGTCGCGAAAGCCGTCACAGGCGAACGAAGGGCTGGATCAGCTTGCCGACCCACCCATCCAGCTGAATCTGACCGTCAAGCGCGACGACGCACAGGCACGGCTCGTCCGACACGACACGGGGTTGGTGCAGCACCTCCGGATCCGCCTCTTCGAAATCGCCAACGTCGAAACGCTCGGTTTCGGTCGCATAGGCTCCGGAGATGACGCAGGTCAGCTCAACGCCGCCATGCGTATGTTTTGGCGTCTCACGACCCGATTCAATCTTGAGAAGAATTACGCGGCAATCACCATCTCGCGGCGCATGGACGTCACGCACGCGCATGCCGGGCCCGACCCAGCGCCATGGACCCAGCGCATAGCGCCGCAGCGGCTCGGGCAGCTCGGGCATGTCGTTCAGGGGCGCGCTGTGATTGGCTTTGCCGGCATCCGTCTCGATCCGCGCCATCGCCAAGGCGAGTGCATCATTGGACAAGGGGGAGGGGTGGGTCTCGTCCAGAAACTCCCCGCCCACGGCCTGCAGTTCTCGCACCCAGGCGTCATTGGCCGGTCGCATCGCCAGATGCGCCGCCATCACCACAGCCTCGGGCGGGCTAAGCGTGCCGGCCGCATAGGCCAGCAAACGTTCTTCGGAGGGATTGCGCAGAGGTTTCATCGCGCAGCCTCCTCATACGGCGCGAGGATCAGACGAAGCTTGGTCATGGCGTTACGAATACGAGATTTGACGGTGCCGAGCGGCAGGCCGAGGTGTTTGGCGATCTCGGAATGAGAGTTGTCCATGAAGAAGGCCAAACGCAGGACCTCGACGTGGTCAGCGCTGAGCCGGGCCAGAGCGTCGCGCACGCGATCCGCGTCTTGCGACATCGACAGCAGTTCATCCGGCCGGCGAACATCATCCCCCGCCAGCTCGATTTCGGGCGTCGGCAAGGGACGCGCGTCACGACGAAGCATGTCCAGCCGACGGTTGCGAGCGATGGTGAAAATCCACGTGGCAGCGCGCGCCTTGGACGAATCAAACAGATCGGCTTTGCGCCACACGGTCAGCATGGCGTCCTGCGCGAAGTCCTCGGCCGCGCCAGGCGTCGCGCCCGACTTGATCAGCCAGGCCTTCAACCGCGGTGCGAAGTAGGCGAAGAGCGCAGCGAACGCGTCACGATCGCGCTTCAGGGCGATCTGTTCGATCAGCCGATCGTGCAGCAGCGGATCAGGCAAGCTGTCGAGCGCCTTCACGCGGTTGGACCGACATGGCGTTGATGCGAAGGATAACGGCTCGGCATGCATGAACACTAATACGCTCAGCGGAAATGTCTGGATCAATCGCGATCCGAACATGACGGCGACCCGTAATCCGTCCATGCCCTAGCGATTGCGCTGCGGCGTATCTTTCGGAGTTTTCATGCCCCTGTCGTCCGCGACGCCCTCTGCCGAACGTCAAAAGATCGCTGTGGTCGGATCTGGCGTCGCCGCCCTGTCTTCGGCCTGGCTTCTGTCGAAACGCCATGACGTGACGCTTTACGAAAAGGGCGACCGGCTGGGCGGGCATTCCAATACGGTATTGGCCAGCGTGCCTTCCGGCGACATCGCCGTCGACACCGGCTTCATCTGCTTTAACGACGCGACCTATCCCAATCTTATAGCCCTGTTCGAGCATTTGGGGATCGCGACACGGGCGACGGACATGTCCTTCGCCGTCTCCCTGGATGATGGGCGGTTCGAATATGCTGCGCCGGGCCTGTTTGCTCAGCGTCGCAACGCCCTGCGTCCTCGTTTCTGGTCGATGCTAAGCGAAATCCTGCGCTTCTATCGCGAGGCGCCAAAGGATTTGGCGGCGATGTCTGACTCCTCGCTGACGCTCGGCGACTATTTGAAGCGCGAAGGGTTCAGCGAGGCATTCCGCGACGATCACCTGCTGCCCATGGCCGCCGCGATTTGGTCATCGCCGGCACATACGCTGATGGACTATCCGGCCGAGTCCTTCATTCGTTTCTGCGGCAATCACGGCCTGCTCAAACTGGTGGGACGCCCGCTGTGGCGCACCGTCGAGGGTGGCAGCCGCGTCTATGTCGAACATCTCGCTCGCGCCATCCAGGACATTCGGTTGGACCACGGCGTCACGGCCGTGCGGCGCAGCGACCAGGGCGTCTTCGTCCACGACAGCCAAGGCGGCGTCGAGCGCTACGATCAGGTCGTGATCGGGTCCCATGCCGACCAGGCTCTAGCGATGCTGGCCGAACCGACGGCGCAGGAGAAGGCGCTGCTCGGCGCTTTCCGGTACAGCCGAAATCTGACTGTACTGCATACCGACGCCGGCCTGATGCCGCATCGTCGTCGCGCCTGGGCCAGCTGGAACTATATCGGCGCGGACGACGGCCTCTGCGTCACCTATTGGATGAACCGCCTGCAAGGCCTGCCGGGCGACGACCTCTTCGTGACGCTCAATCCACCCCGACCGCCACGCGCCGACACGATTTTACGCAGCGAACTGTACGAGCACCCCATCTTCGATCCCGCGGCCATAAAGGCGCAAAAGCAGTTGTGGAGCCTGCAGGGGCAGGGGGGCATCTGGTACTGCGGGGCCCACTTCGGCGCGGGCTTCCATGAGGACGGCTTGCAATCCGGCCTTGCCGTGGCCGAACAACTCGGCGGCGTACGTCGTCCTTGGTCTGTCGCCAATGAAAGTGGTCGTATTCATTTGACGACGCCGGTGGGCGCGCAGCTGGAACGTGCCGCGTGACACTCAGCTCGGCCCTTTATCGCGGCCGGGTCATGCACCGACGCCTTCGCCCCAAGACCCATAGGCTGAACTATCGCGTCTTCTGGCTTCTGCTCGACCTGTCGGAAATCGATGATGTGAACGCGCGCCTGCGCCTGTTTTCGCGCAATCGGTTCAATCTCTTGTCCTTCCACGACAAGGATTATGGAGACGGTTCTGGCGTGCTGCGTCCTCAGGTGGATGCGTGGATGGCTCAAGCCGGCATCGATCTGGCAGGTGGACCTGTCCGCCTGTTAACCATGCCGCGCGTCCTCGGATACGTCTTCAACCCGATCAGCCTCTACTATTGCCATTGGCCCGACGGACGGTTGGCCGCCATGGTGTACGAGGTGACCAGCACCTTCGGCATCCGCCACGCCTATGTCATTCCGATCCCGATCGAAGATCAGGCCGCAGGGGTCATTCGTCAGGGCGCGGCCAAGGCGCTCTATGTGTCGCCATTCATGGGCATGGAGATGGACTACCAGTTCCGTGGCCATACGCCGGGCGATCGCCTCGACATGACCATCGATGGGCTGGACGCCGAAGGCGTGCTGATCACGGCTGCTATGGCGGCAAAGCGAGAACGGTTGGAGGATCGCAGCATCGCCGCTGCGACAGCAACGATACCGTTGATGACGTTTAAGGTGGTCGCGGCGATCCACTGGGAGGCGCTGAAGCTCTGGCTTAAGGGCGTCGGTCTGACACAGCAGCCCAAGCCGGCAGGCAATCCAGTGACCATTCAAAGCAAAGCTCAAGAGAGCCGTTTGCGGCCTTGAGCAGCGCACTCGCATTATCGCCTAAGATATATTATGCGAAATATAATGATAGGGTGGCGGTAGCGGGCGCTAAGTCGTCGACGCCTTCCACTGCTCGAACAAGGACTTCGGCAGGACATCGTATAGATCATCCGATGTCAGCCCCGGGCCAAAACGCTCTGCGGCATCGGAATGGAGCCAGACTGCGGCGCAAGCGGCATCGAAGCTGTCCATGCGCTGGGCGGCCAATCCGCCGATCATGCCGGCCAGGACGTCGCCGGTTCCAGCGGTCGCCAGCCAGGGCGAGCCGTTGTCGTTTCTGCGGACGCGGCCGTCAGGCGATGCGATCAGCGTCTGGGTGCCCTTTAAGACAATCGTCGCCTGGGCCATGCGCGCAGCCTCTTTAACGGCCATTTCGCGGCCTTGCGCAAGCAGGCCTGGGAACAGTCGTTCGAACTCGCCTTCATGTGGCGTCAGGATATCGTCACGATCCAACACGGCGAACAGTTCAGCCGTTCGCCCTTTGAAGACTGACAGGCCGTCGGCGTCGATCACCAGAACGGCGCCGGTCGAGCCCAGCGCCTGAATGTTTGCGATCGTCGCATCGTCCAGGCCTGCGGCCGGTCCGATCACGACCGCGTCGCTGCCGGCGGCTTCGCGACTTAAGTTTTCAGGGGAAGAAAAAGGCGTCAACATCACCGCCTGCACAGCCGGCGCAATCACCGAAGCCGCATCTGGCGGACAAAGGATTCGCACGACCCCGGCGCCGATTCTGAGACCCGCATGGGCTGCCAGTCGCGCGGCGCCGGTATGATGCGCCTTTCCCGAAACGACCGCCAAACGACCACGCGCATGCTTGTGCGTTTCGGCGCTCGGCCAAGGCAGAAAATTGCGCCAGATCGCCGGGTCGTTGGTTTCTATCATCCGCGTTCCGATTATCCTTCGCCAGCCTGCGGAAATCGCTTGCTTTGAGCGGCCCTGCTGTGTCCCATTCGCGCCCGAGCGCCGCTGCATTCCGTGCGCCGCTCCGGGGTCGTCATGAAGAAAATCGAAGCCATCATCAAGCCCTTCAAGCTGGATGACGTCAAAGAGGCGCTCCAAGACGTGGGCGTGCAAGGCATGACTGTGCTGGAGGCCAAGGGATATGGCCGCCAGAAGGGTCATTCCGAACTGTATCGCGGCGCGGAATACGTCATCGACTTCCTGCCCAAGATCAAGATCGAGGTGGTCGTCGCCGACGACCTCGCACCCGCGGTCGTCGAGGCCATTCAGACCTCGGCCCGCACAGGCAAGATCGGCGACGGCAAGATCTTCGTGTCCGACGTCGCCGAGGTAATCCGCATCCGCACCGGCGAAACCGGAGCCCAAGCCGTCTGACCTTGACTACCCTGCCCGGCCCTCGGCCCTCGGGTCGCTGTCCGGTCTCCTCCCCAAACGACAAGAACAGGACTTTTCGAGAATGAGCGCCAGCAAGATCCTCAAGGAGATCAAGGATGAGGAGGTCCAATATGTGGACGTCCGCTTTACCGACACGCGCGGCAAGCTTCAGCACGTCACCTTCGACGTCGATCTGGTCGACGAGGACTTCCTGAACGAAGGCACGATGTTCGACGGCTCGTCGATCGCCGGCTGGAAGGCCATCAACGAGTCCGACATGCTGCTGAAGCCGGACCTGACCACGGCCTATATCGATCCCTTCTATCAGCAGAAGACGATGTTCCTGTTCTGCGACGTGCTGAACCCGGACACCGGCGAACCCTACAACCGCGACAGCCGCTCGATGGCCAAGAAGGCGCTGTCCTACGTTCAGTCGTCGGGCGTGGGCGACCAGGTCTTCTTCGGACCGGAAGCCGAGTTCTTCATCTTCGACGACGTGCGCTGGTCCACCCAGCCGCACGACACCGGCTACAGCTACGATTCGACCGAGCTGCCGGCCAATACCGGCGCTGAATATTCCGAAGGCAATATGGGCCATCGCCCTGGGCCCAAGGGTGGCTATTTCCCCGTCAATCCGGTCGATTCCGGCCAGGACCTGCGCGGCGAAATGCTGGGCGTTATGCGCGATCTGGGCCTGCAACCCGAGAAGCACCACCACGAGGTCGCTCCGGCTCAGCACGAACTGGGCCTGAAGTTCTCGGACCTGCTGACCATGGCCGACCGCCTGCAGCTCTATAAGTACGTGATCCACAATGTGGCCCACGCCTACGGCAAGTCGGCGACCTTCATGGCCAAGCCGATGTTCGCGGACAACGGGTCGGGCATGCACGTCCACATGTCGATCTGGAAGGACGGCAAGCCCCAGTTCGCCGGCGACCAGTACGCCGGTCTTTCGCAGGAATGTCTGTGGTACATCGGCGGCATCATCAAACACGCCAAGGCCATCAACGCCTTCGCCAACTCGACCACCAACAGCTACAAGCGTCTGGTCCCCGGATATGAAGCCCCGGTGAAGCTGGCCTATTCGGCCCGCAACCGCTCCGCCTCGATCCGCATCCCGCACGTCTCCTCGCCCAAGGCCAAGCGTCTGGAAGCCCGGTTCCCGGACCCGATGGGCAACCCCTATCTGACCTTCGTCGCCCTGCTGATGGCCGGCCTGGACGGGATCGAGAACCGCATCGATCCGGGCGCGCCCGCCGACAAGAACCTCTACGACCTGCCGCCGGAAGAGCGCGGCTCGATCCCCGAGGTCTGCGGCTCGCTGCGTGAAGCGCTGGAGAACCTGGATAAGGACCGCGCTTTCCTCAAGAAGGGCGGCGTCATGGATGACGACTTCATCGACAGCTATATCGAGCTGAAGATGGAAGAGGTGATGCGTCTGCAACTGCATCCGCACCCTGTCGAGTTCGACATGTACTACAGCTGCTGATCACCTGATCGCAGCCAAGACAAAGGGCCGGGGATCGCTCCCCGGCCCTTTTTATGTCTGGGCGGCCTCCCCGCAGCGATTGAGACGCCGATTTGCGCCTAGGCGATCTCGGCTTCCAGATCGTCCGCCTTCTTGCGGCGCAACTCGATGAGTCGCACGCACCAGATTGAAATCTCGTAGAGAATGACCAGCGGCACGGCCAGCATCAGCTGGCTGATCGGATCGGGCGGCGTGACGACCGCCGCGACCACCACCACGGCGACGATGGCGTAGCGCCGACCGGCCGCCATGACCTTGGAGCTGATCAGACCGGCGAGGCCCAACAGCGTCGTCACCACAGGCAGCTGGAAGCAAAGACCGAAGGCGAGCAGCAACGAGGTCACCAGGCTGAGGTAGTCGGAAATCTTTGTCGTCTGCGCCACGGATATGCCGTCGGTGGCGACCTGCTGGCTCAGCGAGAACAGCATCACGAACGGCAGCATGACGTAATAGACCAGCGCCCCGCCTAGGCAGAACATTACAGGCGCGGCGATCAGGAACGGCAGAAACGCCCCACGCTCGTTACGATAGAGACCCGGCGCCACGAACCGGTACATCTGCCACGCCATGACGGGGAAGGTCAGGACCGCCGCGCCGAAGGCCGCGATCTTCATCTTGGTGAAGAGCTGTTCCAGCGGGGCCGTGGCGATCAGCTGGACAACGGCGGCGCTGCCTGGCGGATAGGGCTTGATCCCCGTCATCACCGCGATCAGTTCGATGGGATTGGCGTGACCGCCGGTCGCCAAAGCTGCGGCATGGATCGCAACGGCGGCCTGGTACGGCTTGATCAGCGCAATCTGGATTTGATTGGCGAAGGCGAAGCAGAGGATGAAGGCCAGGAAGAAAGCCACCACGCAGATGAGCAGCCGCCCGCGCAGCTCGATCAGATGATCCATCAGGGGCGCGCGCGACGCCTCGATCTCGGCCTCGTCACGATCGGAAGGCGTCACAGGTCAACGGCTTTCTTGCGCGAGGTCTTGGGCTTGGCGGCTGAGCGAGGCTTGGTCGCCGATCCGGCGACAGCCGCCCCCGTCTTTGCCTTGGGGGCCGCTCGCTTGGATTTCGTCGTCTTAACTGGCTCAACGGGCGCGGGCGTATCCGGCCATTCATCGGCCGCAGGCGTCATCACCGGCGCCTCCGGCTCGGGCGCAGGCAGAGCAACCGTCGCAGTCGGCCCAGTCAATCCGGCGTTTATGTCCTTGAACGCGGCGTCCGCTTCGGCGCCAAGGGGATACATGGCCCCCTGCCCCGTCCGCAGCGCCTCGACCTCCTTGCGCAGGTCGTCCAGTTCGGACTGACGCGCCATCTCGTCGAAACTGGATCGGAACTCGTTGGCCATGGCGCGCGCCTTGGCCACCATCTGACCGACGCGACGCATCAGGACAGGCAGGTCCTTTGGCCCCACGACAAGCAGGGCCACCAGACCGATCACCACTAATTCGAAACCCCCGATACCGGGGCCGAGCCCGCCCATGCGTCAGCCCTTACAGACGACGACTAGCGCTTCAGCTCTTCCTTTTCCGCCTCGGTGCGCGGCAGCGAGCTGACGCCCTCGTGCGGGCCGTCCTTCTTGTCCTCGTCCTTCAGGCCGTCCTTGAAGGCGCGGATGCCCTTGGCGGCGTCCCCCATGATGTTGGACAACTTTCCGCGTCCGCCAAACAATACGGCGACCACCAGGATCACGAAGGCCCAGTGCCAGATGCTCATGGAGCCCATGGCGATTCTCCTCATGGGGATCGGCTATCCGATCCCATCCACTCTTATTCGACCCGCATATAGGCGCAGTGATGGCCCCGCGCCAAGGGAGGCTGTAGGTCTGCGCGACCATGAGTCCCTCCGATCACGTCATCATCCACACCGACGGCGCCTGCAAGGGCAATCCGGGCCCCGGAGGCTGGGGCGCCGTGCTTCAGGCGGGCGGCGGTCACGAAAAGGAACTGTGGGGCGGCGAGGCCAACACGACCAACAATCGCATGGAGCTGATGGCCGCCATTATGGCGCTGGAAGCCCTGAAACGGCCCTGCAAGGTCGAACTGCATACCGACAGCAAATACGTCATGCAGGGGATCACCGAATGGATGCGCGGCTGGAAAGCGCGCGGTTGGCTGACTGCGGATAAAAAGCCGGTCAAGAACGCAGACCTGTGGCAGCGGCTGGACGCGGCGCGCCTGCGTCACGACGTGAAATGGCGGTGGGTGAAGGGCCATGCCGGCCATGAACTGAACGAACGCGCCGATCAACTGGCGAATCGCGGTGTCGCGGAACTGCCCCGGCGCTAGACCGCCTCGACCTCCTTGTCCGGCTCGGCGGAACGTCGGCGGACGCGCGACCCGCTCATCACCGCGCCGAACAGGGCTGTGACAGCCGCGATCTGAAACCCATGCCCAACGCCGTTGATCGGCGCGGCCGACAGCAGAAAGGCCACCACCACGGCGCCCAGGGATTGCCCGACGACCCGCGCCATGCCCAGGGTTCCACCCGCTGCGCCGGCGCGATCCTTCGGCGCTTCCGACAACATGGCGCGATTGTTGGGCGACTGGAAAAATCCGAAGCCCGCGCCGCAAAGCGCCATGCGCCACACAATGTCGAAATGGACCGAATCGGCATTGAGGAAACTCAGCGCCATCAGGCCGCAGGCGAACAGGCTCAGGCCGATGGCGCCCAGCACGCCCGCCGAATAGCGATCAGACAGATGGCCGGCCAGCGGCGCGGCAATCATGGTCGCCAGTGGCCAAGGCGTCATCAGCAGGCCGGTCTCGACCGCTGTAAGTCCCAATGATCCCTGGAGAAAGAAGGGCAAGGCCACGAACGCCATCATCTGGGCGGTGAAGGATATGATTGATGTGGCGACCGACAGGCTGAACATCGGTCGCGTCAGCAGGTCGAGGGGGATCAACGGCGAGGTTCGTGACCGCTCGTGGCGAATCAGCAAGACCCCGGCTGCGAGCCCTGCCCCTGTCAGACCGAAGCCCAGAACGGCCGCCTCACCGTGCGCCAGCGATTGAAGGCCGGTGATCAGCAGGCCGAACGCGGCAGCGTTGAGCGCGGCCCCGAGCCAGTTCAGCTTTCGCGGCTGAAGTCGGTTGTGCGGCAGGGTGAAACCCGCCAGCGACACCGCCAACAGGCCAATCGGCACATTCAGCGCGAACAGCCAGCGCCAATGTCCGACAGCGAGGATGGCGCTGGCGATGGTCGGCCCCGCGGCCGCCGCCAGCGAAACGATCACCGCGTTGATCCCCACCGCACGACCCAGCAGCCGCTGCGGATAGGTGTAACGGACCAAGGCCCCGTTGACGCTCATTATGCCTGCCGCTCCGAAGCCCTGAACGACGCGCGCGAGGCTGAGCGTCTCGATGGAGTTGGCGAACACACAGGCGATGGAGGCCAGGGTGAAGACGGCCAGACCGGCCTGCGACACACGGCGATAACCGACGATCTCGCCCAGCGACGCCAGTGGCAAAAGGGCGACCACGATGGCGATCTGATAGGCGTTGACGATCCAGATCGAGGCGGCCGACGACGCTTGGAGATCCTGCGCAATCGACGGCAGGGCGACATTGGCGATCGCGCCATCCAGAACGGCGAGCGTGATGCCCAAGCCGATGGACACAATGGCCCAATAACGCCTGGGTGTCGGCAAGCCGTCTGTGACGGCATTCTGGCTGTCAGTCATGCCTGACGAACGCCGATGCGACCGTTGCGTTCAGACGGCTGATTGCACCGTCAGCAAAGAGCCGTTCACGCGCATCACGACGACATCCTGTCCTTCGATCGGCGCCTCGCCCACGATCTCGGCCGGCCATTCGGCGCCGGAGATGAAGACTCGGCCGCGGCCGGATACGAACGTCTCGACCACCCGCGCCCGCTGGCCGACCAGACGGCTGTCGCGGTCATTGATGTCGGGACCGTCGGGATTGGCTTTAGAGATCAGACGTCGGGACAGCATGGTGGCGATGACCGTCAGAATAGCGAAGACGGCGACCTCGCCCGGCAGCCCCAACCGCACGCCCGCCGCCGTCATGACCGCGACGACTCCGGCCGAAACAGCGGGCCACAACAGCCATTCGGTCGAGAACATCGCCTCGACCGCCAGCAGCAGAACCCCGATCGCCAACCAGATCCAGAACGGCTGGGCGGCATAGAGATCGGCAAGCGACATCATCGGTCAGCCTCCTTGGATCAGGCCGAGGGTGGAACGGAGCCCCCGGCGGGGCGGCGGGGCGGCGCGGGCCGCACGGGCGGCGTCGCGGCCGAGTTTTGATCCTTGGCCAGGCTGACCATCTCGCCGATGCCGGCGATGGTGCCGACCAAGGCGCCCATTTCGGCGGGCACGATGACGGTGCGTTGCTGCGGGCTGCGCGCCAGTTCGGCGAAGGCTTCGACGTATTTCTGAGCGACGAAATAGTTGATGGCGTTGACGTCCCCGCGGGCGATGGCTTCCGACACCATGGCCGTGGCGCGGGCCTCGGCCTCAGCCTCGCGCTCGCGCGCCTCGGCGTCGCGGAAGGCGGCTTCCTTGCGGCCCTCGGCCTGAAGGATAGCGGCCTGTTTGGCGCCCTCGGCGCGGGCGATGGCGGCGGACTTTTCGCCGTCGGCCTCGGTGATGACGGCGCGACGTTCACGCTCGGCCTTCATCTGGCGAGCCATGGCGTTGGTGATGTCGGTCGGCGGGGTCAGGTCCTTGATCTCGATCCGATTGACCTTGACGCCCCACGGCTCGGTCGCTGCATCGATGACGTGCAGCAGGCGCGTGTTGATGCTGTCACGCTGGCTCAGCACCTCGTCCAGTTCCATCGAACCAACTACGGTCCGCAGATTGGTCATGCACAGCTGCGAAATCGCATAGGGCAGATCGTCGACGCGATAGGCGGCGCGGGCGGAATCCATCACCTGGATGAAGACGATGCCGTCCACCTTTACCATGGCATTGTCCTTGGTGATGACCTCCTGGGTCGGCACGTCCAGCACCTGTTCCATCATGTTCATGCGGCGGCCGACGCGTTCCACGAACGGGGTCAGGAAGCCGATGCCCGGACTCAGCGTCTTCGTGTATTTTCCGAAGCGTTCGACTGTGAACTCACGGCCTTGCGGCACGATCTTGATCACGCTGATCAACAGTACGATGGCCAGCAGCAGCACGACGCCGGCGAAGATGGTGGTCACGTCCATTCAAATCCCTCCCTGACGCGGCAAGCCTACCCGCTGTGCGCGAGCGGCGCCAGACAAACCGAGAGGACGGCCGCCTTAAAGGTCGTGCTTGGTCCGCCAGGCTGCGAGACGCACGCTGACGTCACGCTCGATGTCGCCGTAGAACAGGTTGTAGGGCACGATCTTGCGTCGGTCCGCCCAACTGCCGCCTGCCGTCAGAAAATCGGCGTCCGGCGCGCTATGCCACAACAGGCCGCCACGGCATTCGGTGGATATCAACCGACCAGTCAGGGCTGGTCGGGCGCCCCATTCCAAGCCGGTCGCATTGGTCGCGCCGCTGTGCTGACGCGCCGCGGCGCGCGGCTGGCTCGCAGCGCCCGTTACGGGATTCACGCAGATGGGGTCAGTGGACAGGTTCACCAGATCGCCGCGATCGTCCCATTCCAGAGCGCGTCTCAGCTTGCGCCGCGCGCCTGGTTCGTCGCCGTCCTGCACCGACGCCCAGGCCACGACACATCCCGTTTGATCGGCGGCGTCGCATGGCGATATCGCCTGCCGGAACATCTCGCGCCCGACCAGGGTCTCGATCAGATAGACGGCAACAAGCCTGTCCTTCAGCGCCGGATTGGCGCGGAACTGGTCGCGAACCAGACGCGCCGTCAGCTCTCCGCCCTGTTCCACCCCCGCGATAACGATGGGGCCGGAGGGATGCTGCTGCAACCACAGTTCGAAGGCGGTCTTCACGTCCTCATAGGCGAAGGCGCGCGCTTCGCGCGCGTCGTCACGCAAGGTCAGGCGGGTGTACAGGCTGGCTTGACGATAAAGCGGCGCGGTGACCCTACCCTCCCGGGCGAACGGCGACGCATAGTTGGGCAGTACGACGCGCCGCATATAGGCATTGGCCCGCGCATCGTCGATCGGCCCATTCCACTCGGCTCCACCATCGAAAGTGGTCGGCATGACGAAGAAGACCGCCGCCTGGTTAGGCGCGCCCTGATCGATCAGCGCCCAGGAGGATGTCTTTCGATAATCGGGTGCGAGCGGCGGCTTGTAGGTCTGGAACGGCACCTGCGGGTCCAGCCCCGCCCTCAGAATGTCGCCGCTCCACACCACAACGGCCGCCGTCAGCACGAAGACGGCGGCGAAGCCTGCATATCCGACCCATTGCCTGAAGGTCAGCCGACGCATCAGCGGTACGGATCAGCCGTGGCGAGGAAGTCCTGCACGTAGCGCCGCACGCCCTCTTCCAACGGCGTGGATTGACCCTCGAAGCCTGCGGCGCGGATGCGATCCATGCGGGCTTCGGTGAAATATTGGTAGCGGTCGCGGATCGACAGGGGCGTATCGACATAGTCGATGGAGGGCGTCTTGCCAGCGGCCTCGAAGGTGGCGCGCGCAAGATCGGCGAACGACCGCGCTTGGCCCGATCCGGCGTTGAAGATGCCCGAGACCTGCGGCGACTGGAGCAAAAACTCGATGATATCGACCACATCGTCGACATAGACGAAGTCGCGCATCTGGCCGCCGTCCGCATAGTTCGGATTGTGCGATCGAAACAGGGTCACGGTCTCGTCCGCCGCAACCTTGGGCCAGATTTGAGCCACGACCGACTTCATTCCGCCCTTGTGACTCTCGTTCGGGCCATAGACGTTGAAGAATTTCAGCCCCGCCCACTGAGGCGGCGCTTGCCCCCGATCAGCCTGCCGGACCGCATATTGATCGAACAGCATTTTCGAATAGCCATAGGCGTTTAGCGGACGAAGCTGAGATAATGAATCCGCGTCGTCATCGTCGTTGAAGCCCGTCGCACCATCGCCATAGGTCGCAGCCGAAGACGCGTAGATCATTCGCGATCCGCGGATTGCGCACCAATCCCAAAGATCGCGCGACAGGGTGAAGTTGGTCCGCAAAATCAGGTCGGCGTCCGGCTCGGTCGTCGAAGAGATCGCGCCCATATGCACCACGGCCTCAATCCGCTCGGCGTGGCGCTCCAGTTGCTCGAACAGTTCTTCCGGCGACCAGAAGTCAGCGATCGCGTGCTTGGCCAGGTTCTTCCATTTGGCCAGATCGGCCGTCTCCAGACGATCGCAGACGACCACATCATAGCCGGTCTCCGCCGTCAGTCGGGCGACGATGTTCGAGCCGATGAAACCAGCGCCGCCGGTCACGACGATCATTCTCGGCGTCATCACTCTTGTCCTATCGCTGCCGCTACTTGAGGACCGGCCGTCATTTTCTTGATCGTTCGCGTGGTCGAATAGCCGTGCTTGAAATCGGCCAGCTTGACCTCGCCGCCCCAGCTTTCGACCAGATCGCCGCCCACGACGCCCTCTCGCGTATAATCCGAGCCCTTGATCAGAACATCAGGACGCAGCCTTTCGATCAGAGCGATCGGTGTCGGATCATCGAAACTGGTGACGCGGTCGACGCTGGCCAGCCCGCCGATGACGACAGCGCGACTGTCCAGATCATTCACCGGTCGCCCATCGCCCTTCAGTCGGTTGACCGAGGCGTCCGTATTCAGCGCCACGACCAGCCGATCGCACCAGCTGCGCGCCTGCGCCAGATAGGCGACATGGCCGCGGTGCAGGATGTCGAAACAGCCGTTGGTGAAACCGACCTTCAGGCCCTGACGTCGCCAAGCCTCGACCTCGACCGCCAACTCTTCGAGCGGCGTCACCTTGGATACCGCAGCGGTGGCGTGCTGGCTCAGCTCGGCTTCGATCAGATCGGCGGGTGTGACGACAGCCGTCCCGGCCTTCCCGACAACCACGCCCGAGGCCAGGATGGCGAACTCGACCGCCATCTCAAGCGATGCGCCGGCCCCCAGCGCCAATCCGATGGCGGCCAGGCCTGTATCGCCGGCGCCAGACACGTCGAAGACCTCGCGCGCCCGGCCAGGGAAGTGCTTCACGGGTTCACCGCGCCGCGCCAGGCTCATGCCCTTGCCCGCACGGGTGACGATGATCGCCTTGGCGGTCGTGGCGGCCAGCAAGGCAGCCAGCGCCGTCTCGACCTCAACGTCCGTACCGACTGGCAGGCCGGTGGCGCCGGCCAGTTCTGAAGCATTGGGCTTGATGACATCGACGGCGCCGTAGCGGGCGAAATCCCTTCCCTTTGGATCGACGACGACCGGTGCACCGGATGTCTGCGCCGCGTTCAGCGCCGAAGCCAGGAGCGCATCGCTGACGACGCCCTTGGCGTAGTCTGAGAGCAAATAGACCGAGGCATCTGTAAATGCGTCCGAATCTTTAAGCGCGCTCGGCGCAGCCTCGTCATCCAACCGCAAGAGCTGTTGGCCGCCCGAAACGAAGCGCGTCTTTACGATAGTAGACGCGCCTGTCGGCCTCGCCACGACGTCCTCGATGTGCGGCTCGGCGGCCATCAGAGCGGTCAGTTCCGCCCCAGCCGTGTCGTCGCCGATCACGGCGCCCAGCCGCGCCACCCCGCCCAACGCCGCGATATTGCGCGCGACGTTGCCGACGCCGCCCGGCATGGCGACGGTGCGGCTGGTGCGAAGCACAGGGATCGGCGCCTCGGGCGAGATGCGGCTGACCTCGCCATAGACGTAGCGATCCAGCATCAGGTCGCCGACGCAGGCGATCTTCAGGCCGCGCACGCGCTCCAACAGGCTTTGCAGGGCGCCCAGGTCCAGGGTGTCAGACATGGGTCCGACCTAGAGGATTCAGGCGGCCTGCGCCACCGGCGCCTTGGCCCCGATCTTGATGGCCAGGTCGTCGAAGGCGATCAGTTCGGCGGCCAGGGCCTCAAACTGGCTCAGCGGCACCATGTTCGGGCCGTCCGACGGCGCATTATCCGGATCCTGGTGCGTTTCCATGAACACCGCATCGACGCCTACGGCCACCGCCGCGCGCCCCAGCACCGGCACGAACTCGCGCTGACCGCCCGACGACGCGCCCTGCCCGCCCGGTTGCTGAACACTGTGGGTCGCGTCGAACACGACAGGGCAGCCGATCTCTCGCAGCACCGGAAGCGCTCGCATGTCGCTGACCAGAGTGTTGTAGCCAAAGCTGGCGCCGCGTTCGCAGGCCATGACGTTGGGATTGCCGGCGCCGACCACCTTAGCGATGACATTCTTCATGTCCCAAGGGGCCAGGAACTGACCCTTCTTGATGTTGATCGCCTTGCCTGTGGCGGCGGCCGCCAGCAGCAGGTCGGTCTGGCGGCTGAGGAAGGCCGGGATCTGCAGCACATCGACCACCTCGCCGACCGGACCACACTGAACCTCGGAGTGAACGTCTGTCAGGGTCGGCAGACCTGTGACCTCGCGAATCTCGGCGAAGATCGGCATGGCGTCTTTCAGACCGATGCCCCGCGCGGCGCTGGCGCTGGTCCGGTTCGCCTTGTCGAAACTGGTCTTGTAAATGATGCCGACGTTCAACCGCTCGCCGATTTCCTTCAGGGCATGGGCCGTCTCCAGCGCGTGCTGGCGGCTCTCCATCTGGCAAGGACCGGCGATGAAAGCGATTCTTGCGCCGCCGCCGATGACGACAGGCGTCCGAAGACCTTCGGACAACGTAATGACAGCGTTGGGTCGGCTCACGAGGCGGCTCTTTCGACGTTCGGTGTTGTGGAGGCGGCTTTTGCCGCAGCTATTGGGCCATCAGGTGGCGCTCTGAAGGGATGAGCGCAAGTTATCACGGAGTTCGCCCGCGTGGCCACCAAACCTGTCATCCTGTGGTTCCGCCGCGATCTGCGACTGCATGACAATCCTGCCCTGAACCACGCGGCGGAGATGGGGCGACCCATCTTGCCCGTCTATATTCTGGACGAGCATTTCGAGCGGCCGATGGGCGCCGCTTCGCGCTGGTGGCTCGACAAATCGTTGAGGGCGCTGGAAGCGGCGCTTCAGGATCGCGGTTCGCGCCTGATTCTGCGCAAGGGCAATGCTCTGAACCAGCTTCAGGCGCTGATCGGCGAAACCGATGCGGACACTGTCTTCATGAACCGCCTGTTCGAACCCGAGGCGTTCGAGCATGACGCCGAAATCGCCCATGCTCTCAAGGCGGACGGTGTCGAATGCCTTGGTTTCAACGGCGCCCTGCTCTGCCGCCCCGGCGCTGTGCTGAATGGATCAGGCCAGCCGTACAAAGTCTTCACCCCGTTCTTGAGAGCCCTCTTGGCCACGGCCGAGGCGCCGGCTCACACAACGGGACCGCGCCAAATCCAGACGCCCAAAACGGTTCAATCCGACGACCTCGACAGCTGGAAACTACACCCCCGCCGACCGGATTGGTCCAAGGGCTTCGACTGGACGCCAGGAGAAGATGGGGCCTCGCAGGCCTTGTCCAGATTTATATCATCCGGCCTGAAGACCTATGCGAAGGATCGCGACTTTCCCGACCGGCAGGGCGCCAACAGCCGCCTGTCGCCGCATCTTCATTGTGGCGAGATCAGCCCCTGGCGGGCGATTGACCGCGCCCGACAGGCGGCCAAAGACGGCAAGGTGTCAGCGTCGGAGGCCGATAAATTCATTGCCGAGATCGGCTGGCGCGAGTTCTCGGCCCACCTGCTGCACCATTTTCCCTACATCACCGAGCGCGCCTTCCGTCCCGAATATGACGCCATGCCCTGGCGCAAAGATGACGCGAGCCTCAAGGCGTGGCGACAGGGGCGGACCGGATACCCGTTGGTGGACGCCGGTATGCGCCAGCTCTGGACGACAGGGTGGATGCACAATCGGGTGCGAATGGTCGTCTCCTCCTTCCTGATCAAACATTTGCTGATCGATTGGCGTGAAGGCGAAGCCTGGTTCTGGGACACGCTTGTGGATGCCGACCGCGCCAGCAATGTGCAGAACTGGCAATGGGTCGCAGGGTCGGGCGCAGACGCCTCCCCCTTCTTCCGCATCTTCAATCCCATCACGCAGGGCGAAAAGTTCGATCCAGATGGCGGCTATGTGCGTCGGTGGGTGCCGGAACTTCGCCGCCTGCCCGACCGCTGGCTGCAGTCGCCCTGGACCGCACCCACCGAAGTGCTGCGTGACGCCGGAATCGTTCTAGGGCGCGATTACCCCAAGCCGATCGTCGAACACGAGAAGGCGCGCCATCGGGCGCTCGCTGCCCTGAAGACGGTTTCCGGTCGCGGCGACGACCACAGCGACCGTGATTGACCCCCATTATATTCCGCGTTGAAAGTCAAAAGATGAGCGTCGCACACGCCGATATCGAAGCCGTCGCCAGCCGAACACCGCGCGTGTTCGCCATGTTGCTGCGACTTCTGGCCGCCAACTGGACCTTCGGGCGCTTGACGGTGCAACTGCCCAATGGCGAGACCCACGTGCTTCAAGGCAAGCAGCCGGGCCCCAGCGGCATGATGACCGTGCGCGACTATCGGTTCGCACGCCGCGTCCTCGCGGCCGGCGATATCGGATTCGCCGAAGGCTATATCGCGGGCGAGTGGGACAGTCCGCACCTGGCCGGCCTGCTCGAAACCTTGGTGGACAACTACGATCACATCCGGCGTCTGTTCGACGGCAATCTGATCATGTGGGTGGTCAACTGGCTGAGCCACCGCACCAATCGCAACAGCAAGACGGGGTCGAAGAAGAACATCCACGCCCACTACGATCTTGGCAACGCCTTCTATTCCCAGTGGCTGGACGGGACGATGACCTATTCATCGGCCCGCTTCAGCCGCGATGGCGAGGCTCTGGAGACAGCGCAGCGTGAGAAATACGCCGCCTTGGCCCGAATGATGGATCTTCGTGCGGGCATGTCAGTGCTGGAAATCGGCTGCGGCTGGGGCGGCTTCGCCGAGTTCGCGGCGCGAGAGATCGGCGCCAAGGTAACCGGGATTACGATCTCCAAAGAGCAGCACGATTTCGCTCGCCAGCGCATGTTCAACGCGGGTCTGAGCGACCGCGCCGATATTCAGCTGATCGACTACCGCGATGTGCAGGGTCGATTTGATCGGGTGGCGTCCATCGAGATGTTCGAGGCTGTGGGCATGGAGTACTGGCCCGCTTATTTCGGCAAGGTCCACGATGTCCTTCAACCTGGCGGCAGGGCCGGACTGCAGATCATCACGATCAGGGACGACCTGTTCGACGAATACAATGCCCGGACGGATTTCATCCAGAAGTACGTCTTCCCGGGCGGAATGCTGCCCTCCGAAGACCGGCTGGCGCCGGTCGTGTCAAAAGCCGTACTGTCCTGGCAGTCGGTGGAGCGGTTCGGTCTCGACTACGCTGCGACGCTCAAGCTTTGGGATGAGCGTTTCCAGGCGTCCTGGAACGAGATCAGCAAGCTTTCCGGCTTTGACGAACGATTCCGCCGGCTCTGGCGCTTCTATCTGGCCTATTGCGAGGCCGGATTCCGCTCTCGCCGCACCGACGTGATCCAACTGAGTCTGTCTCGACCATGAGCCCGCTGATTTCGACGACAGACCTCGCCGCGCGATTAGGCGCGCCGGACTTGCGGATCGTCGATGGCAGCTGGCACCTGGACCGCCGCGACGCGCGCGCCGACTTTGAACAGACCCATATCCCTGGCGCCGTCTTTTTCGATCTGGACGCCATATCGGATAGAGGCAGCCCCCTGCCCCATATGATGCCGACGCCAGAGGCCTTTGGCGCGGCGGTCGGGGCGCTGGGCCTCTCCGTCGACGACCAGATCGTCGTCTATGATACGGTCGGATTATTCTCGGCGGCGCGCGTCTGGTGGATGCTGAAGACGATGGGCGCGACAAGGGTTCACGTGCTCGACGGCGGCCTGCCGCGCTGGCGTGAAGACGGCCTGCGGACCGTTTCCGGGCCCTCGGGGAGCGAGACCGCAGCGTTTCGTGCCGAGGTCAAGGCCGACGCTGTCGCCTCGCTGGAAGATGTCCGCTCGGCGTTGTCCCACAACGCTCAGGTGGTCGACGCCCGCGGCGCACCGCGTTTCAAGGGCGCGGCGGCCGAACCCCGCGCCGGTGTTCGCAGCGGTCATATGCCCGGCGCGCTCAACCTTCCCTACGACCGACTGCTAAACGACGACGTAACGATGAAGCGTGGGCTCGCCTTGGAACAGGCTTTCGCGGACGCCGGCGTGAATACCAGCCGACCCGTGATCACGACCTGCGGCTCCGGAGTGACGGCGGCCATCCTGACGCTGGGTCTGGCCGAACTCGGTCGTCCGTCGCGGCTTTACGACGGGTCCTGGGCCGAATGGGGCGCCCGGACGGACACCCCGGTCGCGACCGGATAGATTAACTTGTGGTTCCGTGCTTCAGGCCGCGGCGAGCTGCACCCGGCAAACCTTCAGGCGCAGTCGGATCGGACGGCTCAGCGGTGTCATCGGTTTCACCCCGTGACACGACGGTCGCCAGAACCAGATCGCCCGTGACGTTCAGCGTCGTGCGGCACATGTCCAGGAAGCGGTCGACGCCCAGGATCAGGCCGATGCCCTCCGGCGGCACCTTCACCATCACCAGGATCATCGCCACGACCGGCAGCGAACCGGCCGGCACGCCTGCCGTGCCGATGCCGCCAAGGATGCAAACCAGCATGACCACGACCTGCTGCGTGATCGTCAGGTCGATGCCGAAGAACTGAGCGAGGAACAGCACGGTGACCCCCTCAAACAGGGCCGTGCCGTTCTGGTTGGCGGTGGCGCCGACCGTCAGGACGAAACGCGCGATCTTGCGCGGCAGGTGCAATTGCTCCTCGGCCGCCTTCAGCGACACCGGCAGAGACGCGTTGGACGAGGCGGTCGAGAAGGCCACCACCATCGGCTCACGCACGCCCTTGAAGAAGGCGATTGGCGAGCGGCCGGCCGCCAGCCAGATCACGAGCGGATAGACCACGAACATATGGATCGCCATGGCGCCCACAGCGACGCCGACGAATGCCGCCAAACGCACCAACAGGTCCCAACCGAACAGCGCCGCCAGGTTGAACATCAGACAGGCGATGGCCAGCGGCGCCAGTTTGATGAACAGATTGATCAAGGTCATGGAGACCTCGAAGATCCCCTGAATCACTTCCTGCAGACGGTCCGTCGCCGGGCTCTTGGCCATGACCAGACCGATGCCGAAGAACAGGGCGAAGATCATCAGCGGCAGGATCGCATTCTCCGCCGCTGCGGTGACCGCGTTCGACGGCACCAGATCCAGGAAGAAGTCGCCCAGCTGGATCGAGCTGTCGCGCCCGGTCTGAACGATGCTGGCGGCGCCGTCCTTGCCCTGCTCCAACAGTTGCTGAGCCACCGCCGGATCGACGCCTCGCCCGGGTTGGAAGACGTTGACCATCACCAGACCGATGACCACCGCGATGCTGGACACCACAACCGTCAAAAGCAGCGTCTTGATCCCCGCCCGTCCCAGCGAGCTGAGATCGCCCATCTCCGCCACCCCGACGACCAGAGCCGAGAACAGCAGCGGGATCACCATCATGAACAGCAGGCGCAGGAAGATCTGACCGATCGGCCCGGTCACGTTGTCCGTGAGCCAGACCACCCAGGCCGCATCGGCCCCGACCGCCAGATTGACCAGCAATCCCCCGATCAGACCGACCGCGAAACCGATCAACATCAGCCAGTGCAGCGCAAGGCCGCCGCGTTTCGTCTCGGTCATCTGTCCCCCAGGAAGCGATGCAAGCGTCGGCGCTTATCGGATCGGCAGGCCATAGATCAAGCCGGCCGGGCGCGCGTTCCATTGTGCGTTTAAACCGCGCGCCAGGTCGAGCGCCGATTGCGATCCCAGATTTCGCTCGAAAATCTCGCCATAGTTCCCGACGGCTTCGATCGCGTCCTTGGCCCAATCGTCGGACAGTCCCAGCATGGGACCGAACTCGCCCTCGACGCCCAGCAAACGCCGGACACGCGGGTCGGTCGCGGTCTTAAACTGATCTTCGGCATTGGCCTTGGTGACGCCGAGTTCTTCGGCCAGCATCAGGGCGTTCAGGGTCCAGCGCACGGTCGAGGCCCAGCGTTCGTCGCCTGCCTTGACCACTGGGCCCAGCGGCTCCTTGGACGCGACATCGGACAGGATCACATGTTCGTTGGGATTGGTCAGCACAGTCCGCGCCGCAGCTAGCGCAGAGATGTCGGCGCTGAAGGCGTCGCAATCTTCACGGCCATAGGCGTCGCGCGCCGCTTCCTCGGTCTCGAACACGACGGGCCGATATTCGATGCCGCGGGACCGGAAATAGTCGGCGGCGTTCGCCTGGGACGTCGAGCCCGACTGAACGCAAACCCGCGCGCCGGTCAGTTCAGTCGCGCTGTTCAGGTTCAGCGAACGCCGGACCAGGAAGCCCTGACCGTCATAGTAGTTGATCCCGGCGAACACGAACCCTTCGCCCGCGTCGCGGCTCATGGTCCAAGACGAGTTGCGCCAAAGCACATCGATCCGTCCGTCGTTCAGTGCCGTGAAGCGATCTGACGCCGACAGAGGCACGAACCGCACCGCATCGGCATCGCCCAGCACCGCCGCCGCCGTCGCGCGACAGAAGTCCACGTCGAAGCCGCGCCACTGACCGCGATTGTCGGTGTAAGCGAAGCCGACCAACCCCTGATGCACGCCGCAGTTCAGGCGACCGCGGCGTTTGATGGCGGCCAGCGTCGGGCTTTTCGCGACCGCCGTCGAAGACGTTTGCGCGGGCGTGGCAGGGCTGGCTTCCGGCGCAGGGCCGGCGTCCTTGCGCCCGCAAGCCGTCGTCATCAGCACAACGGCCACCGCTCCGATCGTCCAGCACCGCATCGCGTTCCTATCCATCGCCGCTTGCGCCCCGCTGGCTTTAGAGGCCTTTAGGGGCCGATCCGCAACCCATCGGAGGGGCCATGTCGCCGCTTTCGGACCGCACCCGACTGATCGCCGCCGCCACGCAACGCGGCCAGGGCCGGCGCGGCGTCAATCCCCCGATCGAACGCGCCTCGACGATGTTGAGCGACAGTGCAGCCGTCATGCGCGACGAGACCGATGGCCCGGCCTATGGCCTCAACGGGACCAGCGCCGCCCGCGATCTTCGCCGCGCCCTGGCCGACCTGGAAGGGGCAAAGGACGCCTTTCTGGTTCCGTCGGGCCTTGCGGCTGTCACGGTTCCGCTGCTGGCGCTTTTGAGACCGGGCGACGAGGTGATCACAACGGACGCCGTCTATGGTCCGACGCGCCGTTTCCTAAGCCGATATCAATCGACCCGTGGCATCACGACCCGTTTCTTGCCCGCAGACGCAGATGCGCAGACTGTTCTGGCCGCCATCGGCGAACGCACGCGGCTGGTGCTGATGGAGTCGCCAGCCTCTCTCACATTCGAGATGGTCGATGTCGCCGCCGTGGCCCAGGCCTGCCGTGCACGAGGCGTCCTGACGGTGGTCGACAATACCTGGGCCGCCGGTCTGGCCTATCGTCCGCTGGCCCATGGCGTGGACGTCAGTGTTCAGGCCGTCACCAAATATGTCGGCGGCCATTCGGACGTGCTGATGGGCAGCATCGCTTCAAGCAACCCCGCCTGCCTGCGCGCTATCGGCGACACGATTGAGGATCTCGGCTGGCATGTGTCCCCCGACGACGCCTGGCTGGCGCTGCGCGGCCTGCGGACCTTGCCGCTGCGCTATGCCGAACAGGCGCGGTCAGGCTTGATCGTGGCGGAATGGCTGCAAGGTCGGCCCGAGATTTCCCGCGTCCTCTACCCGCCCCTGCCCGGCTCGATCGGTCATGATCTGTGGCGGCGAGATTTCACCGGCGCCGCGTCCCTGATGGGCGTGGTCATGAAGGGCGGCGACAGGGCGGCGGGTGAGGCCTTTCTGAACGCTCTGACCCTGTTCGGCCTTGGCTATTCCTGGGGCGGGTTCGAGAGCCTGATCACTCACGAAACCCATCAGATGGCCTACCGCAACGATCCGCCCGTGCTTGAGGGCGAACTGATCCGACTGCATGTCGGTCTTGAAGATCCTGCGGACCTCATCGCCGATCTGGAGCAGGGCCTCGCCGCCTTCACCGCCGCACTCACGGTTCCTTAAGCGCCGCAAAGGACTGTGCGCCCGTGCGTAAACCGCCCGTTCAGACCCCCGATGATTCTCCGCCGCTGTGGGAACAGTGGTCGGCGGGCTTCGTCGTCTTCATGCTGACCGGCGCCCTTATCGCGCCCGTCATCGCGCCGACCCAGGTCGAGACGCCGATCCTGCGGTTCATCTGGCTGCCGGTCTATGCCGTCACCGCCGGCCTGATCGTCTTTCGCTTCGACAAGGTCATCCGCGCCTGGCCGGCATGGCTGATGATGTTCGCCCTCGTCGCCCTGTGTTTCGTCTCGAAATACTGGTCCATCGACCCCGAGGTCACGGAGCGCCGCGTCATCGCCATGGCGATCAACAGCGCCTTCGCCATCTATCTGGGCGCCCGCTTCCGCGACGACGCCCTGCCGCGCGTCCTGATGTATACCTGTCTGGTAATGGCGGTCGGCAGCCTGATCATGGTTTTCGGCTATCCGAAGGTCGGGGTGCACCAGTTCGACAACGCCGGCCTGTGGCGCGGCCTCTGGTATGAGAAGAACCAGATGGGGCTGGTCATGGTGGTGGGCGCCGTCTCCGCCACAGCGACCTTGGCCGCCGATCATATCGCCGGACGCAGCCACCGGATCTGGATCTGCCTGCTGACATTGGGCCTGACCACGCTTCTGGTGCTCGCCACCCAATCCAAGACATCGCTTCTGTGCTGGGGCCTGGGCCTGGGCATGATCGGGGGGTGGTGGGCGTTGAAACAGGGCGGCGCGGTCATCACCGTCATCGGCATCTGGTTTGCCGTCATCATTGCGGCGGGCGCAACCTGGCTGTGGAACTCCGATTCCGCCGCGATCCTGGAGGCGTTGGGCAAGGACCCGTCCCTGACAGGCCGTACCCTGATCTGGGAAGCCTTGATGCGGAAGGTCGCAGAGCGCCCTTGGACCGGATACGGCTTCAGCGCCTTCTGGGGCGTGGACTCGGTCCCCGCGCGCGAAATCCGCATCGAGACCCAGTGGCCCGTCCCCTCTGCCCACAACGGCTGGATCGACCTGCTCGTACAGCTGGGCTGGCCCGGTGCGGTGGCTGTGGGCGCCGTCATGGCGATCTCTGCGATCTTCGTCGTCGCGCGCACAAATGGGCTCGGTGCGCGCGAAGGCTATTGGAGCGTCGCTTATCTGGCGGTCTTCACGGCCCTAAGCCTGTCCGAGAGCGTCCTGCTGACCCACGCCAACCTGCCGTGGATTCTGATGCTGGCGATTATGGCCCGCGCCGTGACCTTCGATCCGGCGCCGGTTCGTGCGCCGCTTGCTCGACCGGCGTCACGGGCCTACCAGACCCGGTCCCGAATCGCCTCAGACTATGTGAATGGCCGCCGACCTCTTCGCTTTTGACGACGAACCCGAAGCTCGCAAACCCGAGCCGCCCAAGCCTGTTGTGGCAGCTCCGCCTGCGGCTGCGCCCGCTATCGTCCCAACGCCCGCGCCGCCTGCTGTTCAGGCCACGGCCACGACCGCGGCGGCCACCGGCTATTCCGCTTCCTCCATCGAGGTGTTGGAAGGGCTGGAACCTGTTCGCAAACGCCCCGGCATGTATATCGGCGGCACCGACGAGCGCGCCCTGCACCACCTGTTCGCCGAAGTCCTGGACAACGCCATGGACGAGGCGGTGGCCAAACACGCCAAGCTGATCACCGTCGATCTGGACGCCGACGGCTATCTTTCGGTGCGCGATGACGGTCGCGGCATCCCGGTCGATCCGCATCCGAAACATCCCGGCAAGTCGGCGCTGGAAGTCGTCATGACGGTCTTGCACTCAGGCGGCAAGTTTTCCGGCAAAGCCTATGAAACGTCTGGCGGTTTGCACGGCGTCGGCGTCTCGGTCGTCAACGCCCTGAGCGAAGGCGTCGAGGTGACCGTCTGGCGCGACGGCTTCGAGTGGAAACAGGCCTTCAGCCGCGGCCACGTCCTGGCCCCGATCCAGCAGATCGGTCCTTCCAAAAAGCGCGGCACCCAGATCCGCTTCAAGCCCGACGACGAAATCTTCGGCATGGGCGCGGCCTTCAAGCCGGCGCGCCTGTTCCGCATGGCGCGGTCAAAAGCCTATCTGTTCCGCGGCGTTGAGATTCGCTGGACCTGCGCGCCAGAGCGGATCACCGACTCCACGCCCGCCCAGGCCAGTCTGCACTTCCCCGGCGGCCTGGCCGACGCCCTGGCCGACCGCATCGGTCAGCTGGAAACCGTCACCCCCACCTTCGCCGGCCGCGCCGAGCGTCAAGGCGAAGCGGGCGCCTTCGAGTGGGCTGTCACCTGGTCGCCCGCCGGTTTCGGCGAGGCGGACGGCTTCATCCAGTCCTACTGCAACACCGTCTCAACGCCCGATGGCGGCACGCACGAGGCCGGATTCCGCGCCGCCCTGGTCAAAGGGCTCAAGGCCTACGGCGAACTGACCAATGAGAAGCGCGCAGGCGTCATCACGGCCGAGGACGTCATCGCCAATGCTGGCGCCCTGATCAGCGTCTTCATCCGCAATCCCGAGTTCCAGGGGCAGACCAAGGACCGCCTGTCCTCGCCCGAAGGGGCGCGGATCGTCGAACAGCTGCTGCGTGACCCGCTGGACCACTGGCTGACCGAAAGCCCAAAACAGGCCAACGCCCTGCTCGGCTTCGTCATCGACCGCGCCGAAGAACGCCTGCGCCGCCGCAAGGACAAGGAGGTCCAGCGCGCCGCCGCCACCCGCAAGCTGCGCCTGCCCGGCAAGCTGTCGGACTGCAGCCGCCAGGCCGCCGAGGGCACCGAACTGTTCATCGTCGAAGGCGATTCGGCCGGCGGTTCGGCCAAACAGGCGCGCGACCGCACGACTCAGGCGATCCTGCCCCTGCGCGGCAAGATCCTGAATGTCGCGTCCGCCACCGCCGACAAGCTGCGTGCCAATGTCGAACTGTCCGACCTGGCGCTGGCCCTGGGCGTCCAGCCCGGCAACCGATTCAACATCGATGATCTGCGCTACGAGCGGATCGTCATCATGACCGACGCCGACGTGGACGGGGCCCACATCGCAGCCCTACTGATCACCTTCTTCTACCGCGTCATGCCCGAGACGATCCGTCAGGGTCGGGTCTTCATGGCCCTGCCGCCGCTCTATCGCATCAGCGCCGGGCCACTGAGCGAATACGCACGCGACGACGCCCACCGCGACGAACTGCTGGCGACCGTGTTCAAGGGCAAGAAAACCGAAATCGGCCGGTTCAAGGGCCTGGGTGAAATGATGGCCTCCCAGCTCAAGGAGACCACCATGGATCCCAAGAAACGCACCCTGGCCCGCATTACGGTGCCCGACGCCGAAGCGAGCATCGAAGACCTTGTCGAACGCCTGATGGGCAAGCGCGCCGACGCCCGCTTCCAGTTCATTCAGGAAAACGCCCAGTTCGTGAAAGAAGAACTCGACGTCTAGCGGCCTCGCGGCCCTTCCAACGCACGACGACGCCTGACAAAAGGGGGCATGCAGACGCCCGCTCCCTCCACCGCTGTGCTTGACGAACTGAAGGCCGCGCTCGGTCCGGGCGGCTGGACCCAGGACCCGGACGTCATCGCGCCGCATCTGACCGAATGGCGCAATCGCTGGACGGGCGACACGCCGATCCTGCTGACCCCCCGTTCGACGGACGAGGTCGCGCACACCGTGACGATCTGCGCACGGGAAGGCGTGGCGATCACACCCCAAGGCGGCGGCACGGGACTGGTCGGCGGCCAGATTCCCTTCGGCGAGGTCCTGCTGTCGACCCGCAAGATGCGCGCCGTCCGCGATGTGACCCCGCTCGACGACGCCATGACGGTCGAGGCCGGCCTGACCTTGCTGGAGGCGCAGCAGGCGGCGACGGCGGCCGGCCGCTATTTCCCGCTCAGCCTGGCGGCTGAAGGCTCGGCCACCATCGGCGGCGTCATCTCCACCAACGCCGGGGGCACCCAGGTTCTTCGCTACGGCATGATGCGCGACCTGGTCTTGGGCCTTGAGGCGGTCATGCCCAACGGCGAGATCTTGCGGGGCCTGAAGCGTCTGCGCAAGGACAACACCGGCTACGACCTGAAACAACTGCTGATCGGCGCCGAGGGCACATTGGGCGTCGTGACCGCCGCCACCCTGAAGCTGTTCCCCATCATGCGCTCGCGCGCCGTCGCGGTGGTCGGACTGGAAACCGCCGCCGCCTCGGTTGAACTGCTCGCGCGCGCCAAGGCCGAGACGGGCGGCGGGGTCGAGGCGTTCGAGCTGATGAAGCGCCTGGGCATGGAACTGGTGCTCAAGAACATCCCCGACACCCGCGAACCGCTGGAGTCGATGCCCGACTGGTACGTCCTGATCGAGATCGCCTCGGGCACGCCCGGCGGCGCCGAGGCTCAGATGGAGGCCCTGCTGGAGGTCGCCTTCGAACAAGGCATGATCACCGACGCCGCCATCGCCCAGAACGACGCCCAGCGCGCCGCCTTCTGGCGTCTGCGCGAGGAACATTCGGCGGCGCTCAAGCCCGAGGGCGGCGGCTGGAAACACGATGTTTCCGTCCCCATCAGCCGCATCGCCGACTTCATCGACGAAGCCTCGGCCGCCGTCGAACGCTTCCATCCCGGCGCCCGTATCTCGGTCTTCGGCCACGTCGGCGACGGCAATCTGCACTACGACATCCTGCCGGGCGTCGGTCAGGACATTCCCGCCTTCATCGGCCGCTGGAAGGAAGGCTCGCAAGTGGTTCACGACGTCGTCGGAACCTACGACGGCTCCATCTCGGCCGAACACGGGCTGGGCCGGCTGAAGACCAACGAGGTCAAGCGCTACAAGTGCCCGCTAGAGATCGAAACCATGGCCGCCATCCGCCGCGCCATCGATCCCAAGCGGATCATGAACCCGTCGGTCCTGTTCTAGAACCGACGGGCGGGCCGCTTATCTGAACTTCCGCAGGCCTCTGGGGCCCTGGCGACCGGCGCCGGCGCGTTTGCCCAGCCAGTCTTTCCAGTCGGGCCAGTTGCGACGACGTCCGCCACCGTCGGCCCATTCCGGTCCCGTTTCGGCGTTGAAGACGGTGATGTCGGCGAGGCCGCCCTGTTTGAAGCTTTGCAGCTTCACGCCCTTGCCGCGTCCCATCTCGGGTAGTTCAGCAAGAGGGAAGATCAGCGTCTTGATGTTCTCGCCGATCGTCGCGACGTGATCGCCGGTCACCCGCAGCACCGCCAGCATTTCGCCGTTCAGCACCTGCTTGCCGCCGCGCTTCTGGGCCAGGGTGTCGTCTTCCGGTGCGATGAAGCCGTATCCGGCCTTTGATGCGATCAGCAGCTTGCCGCCCGGCTGATGCGCCAGAACGTTGATGATTTCGGCCTTCTCGTCCAGATCGATCATCAGGCGCAGCGGCTCGCCGTGGCCGCGTCCGGACGCCAGCTTGTCCGCGCCGATGGTGAAGATGCGTCCGTCCGACGCCGCCACCAGCAGCTTGTCGGTCGTAAAGGCCGGGACGAGGTAGGCGAGCTTGTCGCCTTCCTTGAACTTCAGCTCTGACGGATCCTCGACCTTGCCCTTGGCGGCTCGGATCCAGCCGCGTTCCGACAGGATGACGGTGATCGCTTCGCGCGGAATGAAGGCCTCGGGCGCGACGAAGGCGGACGTGTCCACCGCCTCGGCGATCGTCGTCCGGCGCGGAGAGATCAGCGCCTTGCGCACGGCCTCCAGTTCTTTGGAGATCGCCTTCCACTGCTTGCCTTCAGACGACGTCAGCACCTTCAGGTTGGCAAGTTCTTCGGACAGGGCGTTGAATTCCTTTTCGATCGTCATCTCTTCCAGACGCGCCAACTGACGCAGTCGGGTGTCGAGGATGAAGTCGGCCTGAACCTCCGTCAGGCCGAACCGTGCGATCAGGACGGCCTTGGGCTGCTCTTCCTCGCGAACGATGCGGATCACCTCGTCCAGGTTGAGGAAGACGATGCGCAGGCCTTCCAGCAGGTGCAGACGTTTCTCGACCCGCTCGATCCGCCATTGCGAACGACGGTTCAGCACCTCGCGTCGGTGATCCAGGAAGGCGCGCAGGCAGTCTTTCAGACCCATGACGCGCGGCGTGCCGCTGGCGTCCAGCACGTTCATGTTGATCGGGAAGCGGACCTCCAGATCGGACAGCTTGAACAGGCTTTCCATCAGCATTTCAGGCTCGATGGTGCGGTTCTTGGGCTCCAGGATCAGGCGGATGTCTTCGGCCGATTCGTCGCGCACATCGCCCAGCAGAGGCGCCTTCTTGTGCTCGATCAGGTCCGCCAGCGCCTCGATCAGTCGCGACTTCTGCACCTGATAGGGCATTTCGGTGACGATGATCCGCCACACGCCGCGCCCCAGATCCTCGGTCTCCCAGCGCGCCCGCAGACGCACCCCGCCCCTGCCCGTCTCATAGGCGTCCAGGATGGAGGCATGGCCTTCAACCGCAACGCCCCCGGTCGGGAAGTCGGGGCCGGGCACATGCTGCACCAGGTCTTCGGTCGTCGCGTCCGGCCGCTCCAGCAGCAGTTGGCAGGCGTCGATCAGTTCGCCGACATTGTGCGGCGGGATCGAAGTGGCCATGCCGACCGCGATGCCCGACGAGCCATTGGCCAGAAGATTCGGGAAGCCGGCCGGCAGGACGATCGGCTCCTCGTCCTGATCGT
Organism: Brevundimonas sp. SGAir0440; assembly: GCF_005484585.1. Lineage (NCBI taxonomy): Bacteria > Pseudomonadati > Pseudomonadota > Alphaproteobacteria > Caulobacterales > Caulobacteraceae > Brevundimonas > Brevundimonas sp. SGAir0440. The sequence continues at coordinate 1,988,327 of NZ_CP039435.1, forward strand.
CATAGGTGGGTCGGAAGTCGACGGCGTCCTGATCGATGCCGTCCAGCAGCAGGACGGCGGCGGGCGTCAGCTTGCACTCGGTGTAGCGCATGGCCGCGGCGCTATCGCCGTCGATATTGCCGAAGTTCCCCTGACCGTCGACCAGCGGATAGCGCTGGGCGAAATCCTGAGCCAGGCGCACCAGAGCCTCGTAGATCGAGGCGTCGCCGTGCGGGTGATATCCGCCCATAACCTCGCCGACGACCTTGGCGCATTTGCGCGCCGCCGCCTGCGGGTTCAGCCGCATTTGATGCATGGCGTAGAGGATGCGCCGGTGCACGGGCTTGAACCCGTCACGCACGTCCGGCAGCGCGCGGTTCGTAATGGTCGACAGGGCGTAGGCCAGATAGCGGCGGCTGAGCGCCGTCTCCATCGGCTCGTCGATGATGCGGCCGCCTTCCGGCGACGGGGCGTGGATCGTCATGGCTCTGCGAATCGGGGATCGGAAGCGGGAAGTCTAGCCCGTAAGGCGCCAGATTGGGGGATAAGCGCGCTGGGGAGTCACCAAACCGCTCCGCCGTGCGTATGTGAGAGACACACCCTCGTCAGGCCGCGCCATGATCCTGTTCCTGCTGTCCTATCTCGCCGGCGTTCTGACCATCGTCAGTCCCTGCATCCTGCCGGTTCTGCCCTTCGTCTTCGCGCGAGCGGATCGGCCGTTCATCCGCAACGGTCTGCCTTTGTTGGTCGGGATGGCCGTGACCTTTGCGGGCGTCGCGACGCTGGCGGCGCTGGGCGGCGGCTGGGCGGTGCGGGCCAATGAGGTCGGGCGCTGGATCGCCCTGGCCGTCATGGCGGTGCTGGGCGTCAGCCTGCTGTTTCCGGCCGTGGGCGATCGCCTGATGCGGCCGTTCGTGGCGGCCGGGTCCTGGCTGACGGATCGCGCCGAGCGTCGGGGGGGAGATCAGGGTGACGTGCGCTCGTCGCTGCTGCTCGGCGTCGCGACGGGACTGCTCTGGGCGCCGTGCGCCGGACCCATTCTGGGCGTGATCCTGACGGGCGCAGCGCTTCAGGGCGCAGGCGTCGGAACGACGGTTCTGCTGCTGGCCTATGCGGCAGGCGCGGCGACGTCGCTCGGCCTGGCCCTGCTGGTGGGCGGTCGCGTGTTCAAGGCCATGAAGGGCGCGCTTGGCGTCGGCGAATGGGTGCGGCGCGGTCTGGGCGTTCTGGTGCTGATCGGCGTGGTCGTGATTGGCCTGGGTGCGGACACGGGATTGTTGACCCGGATTTCGGCCGCCAGCACGGGCCGGATCGAACAGGCGCTGCTGGGCGGGATCGGCCGCGGCGTGCCGACGAACCAGGCCCCGGCCGATCTGGCCAATCTGTCGGTTGAAGGGGTGATGCCGCCGCTGACCGGGGCGACGACCTGGATCAACACCCCGCCGCTCACGACCGAACAACTAAGGGGCAAGGTGGTTGTCGTCGATTTCTGGACCTACTCCTGCATCAACTGCATCCGCTCCATCCCGTACGTCCGCGCCTGGGCTGAGAAGTATAAGGATCAGGGTCTGGTAGTGATCGGCGTGCACACGCCCGAGTTCGCCTTCGAGAAATCCGAGGCCAACGTTCGCCAGAACACCCAGAGGCTGGGCATCACCTATCCGGTCGCCATGGACAATGAGTTCGCCATCTGGCGCGCGTTCAAGAACCAGTACTGGCCCGCCCACTACTTCATCGACGCCAAAGGACAGATCCGTCACCACCACTTCGGCGAAGGCGACTATGCAGGCTCCGAACGCGTGATCCAACAGCTTCTGAAGGAAGCGGGCGCCGCGAACGTCGCCACCAACGTCGTCACAGTCCAGGCTGAGGGCGCAGAGGCCGCCGCCGACATGGCCCAGGTCGAATCGCCGGAGACCTACGTCGGCTATGGCCGCGCCGAGAACTTCCGCTCGCCCGGCGGCCTGGCCAACGACGTGATCAAGGACTATGTCGCCGCGCCGCTGAAACTGAACGATTGGAGCCTTTCGGGGCGCTGGCGCGTGACGCGTGAGCATGCCGACCTGCAGGCGGCCGGTGGCCGTATCGCCTTCCGCTTCAAGGCGCGCGATCTCCATCTGGTCATGGGGCCCAGCAAGCCGGGCGCACCCGTCCGCTTCCGTGTCCGGATCGATGGCGCGGCGCCGGGCGCGAACGCCGGCAGCGACATCGACGCCCAGGGCCTCGGCCGGGTCGACAGCGAGCGACTGTACCAACTGGTCCGGCAGACGGGCGCGGTGCGCGAACGGACGTTCGAGATCGAGTTCCTGGATCCCGGCGTTCAGGTCTTCGCCTTCACCTTCGGCTAGAGGCGGCCGGCGTCGCCCAGCTTGTCCAGCATCCACACGCGCGCGGGCGGCAGGGGCTTGTTCTGCGGGTGGAAGACGAACTGCTCCAGGAAATGCCCCGTCAGGTCGAACCCGGCCCGGACGTCGCCCTCGATCAGACCGGATTGGGCGCCCAGCATGAAGGGCGGCAGGGTCAGCATCTTGTCGGCATAGGGGGCACCGGCGTCACGACTGACCGCCCGGCCGGTGCGAGGACTGACGTAGATCAGGTCGTCGGCCGTGCCGGTTGCGGCGCATTTCGACAGGTCCAGGCCGAAGCCCAGGTCTTCCAAGAGGCCCGCCTCGAACCGCACGAAGATCGCAGGCCAGACCGCAGGCATTTCGAACGCCTGCATCAGCGCCTCGAACGCCAGAAAGACGCCGGGATGCGGCTCACGCTCCGGCAACGCGCCTTGGGTCACGCCCGCCGCCGCCGCCAGTCCGGTCAGCGCCAGGGCGTCGTCGAACAGGGCGCTGGGCCCCTCGCCTACCGGCTCCAGCCGCACCGCGCCGAGATGATCCGAAGTGCGGGCGCGGTAATCAGCCACGACCCGCGCGCCCGCCTGCAGGAATGGCTTCATCTTGCGCGACGCTCCGCCCGCCACATAGGCCGAACGCCGGCCGTGGTTCTCGGTCAGCAGATCGACCACGGCGCCCGTGTCGCCGTGGGTGCGCGCCGACAGGACGAACGCCTCTTCGTGGAAGTCCATCAGTCCGCCGGACCTTGGGCGATAAGCCCGACCACGCCCTTGGCCTTATCGTTCGGCACGGTGAAACTCAGCACATATTGTTCGATCTTCCAGCCATTGTCGGTCAGCCGCAGCACGCCCGAGCCTCGCGTCAGGCCGTAGGCGTCGTTGTCCAGCAACTCGTCGAACCAGACAATGCAGCGGCAATCGCCCGGCGCCAGGGTCGCCGCCCGGTCATGCGGGCGATAGGTCCAGCCTTTCCCTTGCGAGAAATAGGGCGTGGCATAGGCGCGAAACTCAGCCAGCGACCAGCGCTCGGTCGCATCCGTGCCGATAAACCGGGCGTCAGGCGTGAACAGATCGAAATAGGCGTCGCCATCCGCACGCGACGCCGCCGCGTGCATTCGGTCGAGAACGGCGCCAGCCTCGACGACGGGATCACCCGCAGCCTGTGTCGACGAAGCGGAAAGAACGAGAGCGGCAAAAAGAGCGATCATGGTCCTGTTCTACTCCTGTTCTCCTCGTCGGGAAACAGTCGGGCGCCTCAGCGCGCCAGCGTCGTCGGAAACTCGTGGCCCAGGGCCTCGGCCATCGCCTGCTGGCTGATCAGGAAGACCTGGTCACGCAGGTGATAGTTGTTGGACAGGACGATCACCGTCACGTCGGCGTCCGGTTGATAAAGCATCAGGTTGCGGAATCCGCCCCAGCTGCCGGTGTGATAGATCTGGCGGTCCTGGAAGCTGGGTCGCACCTGATCGCCCAGGCGATTGGCGAAGATTCCGAAACCCCAGTCCCGACGCGGATGGCTGCGCTCGTTCGGCTTGGTGTCGGCCGGGGCGTGGTCAGCCAGCATCTGCTGATAGCTGTCGGGGGTCAGTAGGCCGCCGCGGTGCAGCGCCCTCTGCCAGACCAGCAGATCGTCCAGCGTCGAATAGACCGCGCCGGCGCCCGCCACGATCGAGGTGTTGGCGTTCGGCTGGGCCGCAAGGCCGCCGGGGAAGTTGGCGTATCCCATGATGACGCCGTGATCGCCGCCATCGAGATCAAGCCCGCTATCCTTCATGCCGAGAGGCTTGAAAAAGGTTTCTCGCATATAGGTCTGAAAAGGCTTGCTGCTGGCCTTCTCGACGATGGCGGCGGCCAGATTGAAACCGGCATTGTCGTACTGAACCTTGGCGCCGGGCTCGAACTGGAGACCGAACCGCTTTGAATCCTCTGTCAATTCGTCCAGCGTCGCCGGGGTCGTGCGGCGCATGCCCCAACCGGGCCGCGCCATCAGGTCGGGAATGCCCGACGTATGCGACAGCAGATGGCTGATACGGATGGGCGCCCAGGCCTGCGGACAGGGCTGGATCCATTTGCAGACCGGATCGGAGACGTTCAGCTTGCCCTCGTCCTGAAGCTTCAGGATCGCCGTCGCCGTGAACTGTTTGGAGATCGAGGCCAGGCGAAAGCGCGAGCCCAGCGCCAGCGGCTGATTCTGCTCGTAGTTGGCTTTGCCATAGACTTGGCGGAACAGGACCTTGTCGCCCTTGGCCACCAGAACCGCGCCCATGAAGCGGCCTGAAGCGGCTTCGCGATCCAGGCGCGCCGCCAGTTGCGGCAGGTCCTGAACCACGACCAGGGGGGGGCGTGGCGGCGCATCGGCGCGCTCAGTCGCCAGTTCCACATCGGTCTTGGGCGCCACGGCCGTGGCGATGCCGCCCCAGACCGCGCCGCCAAGGATCAGCGCCCCGAGGACGCCCAGAACGAGCCGGGGATGCCCCCCGGCGGTACGCGGCACATCAAACACAGGAACTCAGACGTCGAAATCCAGACCGAACTGGGCATAGAGGGCGCGGCTGTCCTGCCACTTTGGATCGACCTTGACGGTCAGGAACAGGTGCACCTGACGGCCGAGGATTTCGTTGAGCTCCTCGCGCGCCTTCTGGCCGATCCATTTCAGGGTCTGGCCGCCCTTGCCGAGGACGATGGGCCGCTGGCTCTCGCGCTCGACATAGATGGTCTGCTCGATCCGGGCCGAGCCGTCGGCGCGATCCTCGAAACTGGTGGTCTCCACCGCCGCCGAATAGGGCAGCTCCTCATGGACGCGCAGGTAGACCTTCTCGCGCGTGATCTCCGCTGCAAGAACCCGAACCGGCACGTCGGCCGCCTGATCCTCGGGATACAGCCACGGCCCCTTCGGCATGGACAGGGCCAGGCGCTGCTTCAGATCCTCGACGCCGTCGCCATTGGCCGCCGAGATCATATAGACCTCGGAATAGACGCCGCTTTCGAACAGCTTCTGCGATAGCGCCAGCAGGGTGTCGCGGCGCATACCGTCGATCTTGTTCAGCGCCAGAACGACCTTGGTCCCGGTGGCCTGCAGGTTGACGATAATGGTCTCGGTGTCCTCGGCCGAGCGACGATCGGCCGCCGTGCCCTCGCGGCCTTCGGCGTTGATGTGCGACTGGGCGTCGATCAGGTGAACGACGATGTCCGCATCTTCAGCGCCGCCCCAGGCCGAGGCGACCATGGCCCGGTCCAGGCGACGACGCGGCGTGAAGATGCCGGGCGTGTCCACCAACACGATCTGGGCGTCGCCTTCCATCGCGATGCCGCGCACCGGAAAACGCGTCGTCTGCACTTTTTGCGTGACGATCGAGACCTTGGATCCGGTCAGCCGGTTCACCAGCGTGGACTTGCCGGCGTTGGGTGCGCCGATGATGGCGGCAAAGCCTGCGCGCTGGTTTTCGATATCGGTCAAATGACGCCTTCACGTTTGAGGAGAGCCGTTGCGGCCGCCTTCTCCGCCTCCTGACGCGAACGCCCTTGCGCGGTCAAGGGCTGCACGTCCTGCACGGACACTTCGACGGTGAAAGTGGGCGCATGATCCGAACCCGTCCGATCGGCGACGCGATAGGTCGGCAGCGGCCGCCCCAACCCTTGCGCCCATTCCTGAAGCGCCGACTTCGGATTGGTCACGGTGCGGGACGGCGGCGCCGCCAGTTCGTCGGACCAGGCCCGTTCAAACACGGCCTTGGCGGCATCCAGTCCGCCGTCCAGATAGACAGCCGCCAATATGGCCTCGACCGCATCGGCGATGACGCCGGCCTTGCGCCGCCCGCCGGTCTTGGTCTCGCCGGGCGAGAGCCGCAGCGCAGGCCCCACGCCCAGGGCTTCGCCCACGCGAGCACAGGCGCCCTTATCGACCAGGGCGTGCAGGCTGGACGACAGCTGGCCCTCGTCCGCCGTCGGAAACTGGGCCGACAGCCGCTCGGCGACCAGCAGACCCAGCACCCGGTCGCCTAGGAACTCCAGCCGCTCGTTATCGCGTGGACCGTGGATGCCGACCGGCGCTCCCTCGCCCACGCTGGCGTGTGTCAGGGCGCGCTCCAGCAAGGCCTTGTCGTTGAACCTGTGTCCAAGGCGCGTTTCCAGCGCCGCGACCGCTTCGGCTCTCAGATTGGCCATCAGTGAAGGACGTTGAAGAACCGGTCGAGCCGCACGTTGAACCAGCTAACCGGGTTCCACAGCGACGAACCGGGCTTCCACGAGAACAGGATAATCTGCGCCTTGCCGACCAGGTTCTCGGCCGGGACCATACCCACGCCGCTGGACTGTTCGACGCGGCTGTCGATCGAGTTGTCGCGGTTGTCGCCCATCATGAAGTAGTGGCCAGCCGGGACCTCATAGACCGGGGTGTCGTCCAGATCGTTTCCGGGACCGAAGTCCTGGGTCATGAAGCTCTTGCCTTCCGGCAGGGTCTCGCGGACCTCGGTCACAGGACGCGGTCCGAAGATGTCGTTGATCTCCTGCTCGCTGACCACGACGTCCTGCACAGGCTTGTCGTTGATATACAGCTTGTTGGCGATCATCTGGATGCGGTCGCCGGGCAGGCCGATCACGCGCTTGATGAAGTCGGTCTTGTTGTCGCGAGGCAGTTTGAACACGACGATGTCGCCGCGCTTGGGCGCCGAGCCCATGATCCGCCCGTCGAACAGCGGCGGGCTGAACGGGATCGAGTGTTTGGAGAAGCCGTACGACCACTTGGAGACGACGATATAGTCGCCTTCGTACAGGTTCGGCTCCATCGAGGCCGAAGGGATGGTGAAGGGCTGGAACAGGAAGATCCGCAGCACCATCGCGATCAGCAGGGCGAAGACGATGGTCTTGAAGATTTCGCCGGTTTCACTGGCTGCCGAAGTCGCCTTGTCGCCGCCCTTGGGCGTCTTGGCATAGACGTTCTGGTTCGCCGTCGTGGGTTCCTGCACCGACTTGACCGGAGCGTCCGCTTCCGAGGCCGCAAATCGTTCTTCGGGGGTGGCGTCGCGATTGGCGTCGTCGGGCTTTTGGTCTTCGCTCATGCGATCAGGCATCCTCGCCGCGTCCGCGCGGTCATCGCGCACGCCTATAACCTGATTACGACTGCGGCAAGGCTTCGATCACCACGAAGGCGAGCGCATAGGGATGTTCGTCGCTCAGCGTCAGGTGGATTTTCACCTCGTGTCCGGCTGGCGTCAGACGCGCCAGATGCTCAGCCGCATGGCCGGTCAGCGCCATCGTCGGCTGACCCGAACGCAGGTTCACCACCCCCATGTCGCGCCAATAGACATCGGCGCGCATCCCGGTGCCCAGGGCCTTGGCGCAGGCCTCCTTGGCGGCGAAGCGTTTGGCGTAGCTCCAGGCCGGGTCGGGCTTCCGGTCCGAGCGGGTGCGTTCCAACTCGGTGAAGCAGCGGGTCTTGAAGCGATCCCCAAACCGATCCAGCGACGCCTGGATGCGTCGGATGTCAGATAAATCTGCGCCCACGCCGATGATCATTTCGCCGCATCCATCGCCGCTCGCATCCGGCGGATCGCGCCGTCCAGGCCGATGAAGATCGAGTCGCCGATCAGGAAGTGGCCGATGTTCAGCTCACGGATTTCCGGGATTGCCAGCATGCGCGGAGCCGTGTCGTAATCCAGCCCGTGGCCTGCATGGACTTCCAGCCCTAGGATGTCGGCCTGGGCGGCGGCGGCGGCCAGGCGTTCGAACTCGACCTCCCGCTCTGCCGGGTCGGTCAGATGGCAGTAGCGGCCGGTGTGGAACTCGACCACCTGGGCGCCGACGGCGGCGGCGGCCCCGACCTGCACTTCGATCGGTTCGATGAAGAGCGAAACCCGGATGCCGGCGTCCGCAAGCGCCTTGACCACGGGCGCAATCCGTCCTTCGTGACCGGCGACCGCCAAACCGCCTTCGGTCGTGACCTCTTCGCGCCGCTCGGGCACCAGACAGGCGGCATGCGGCCGGTGGCGCAGAGCGATGGCCAGCATCTCGGCCGTCACCGCCATTTCCAGGTTCAGCGGCTTGCCGGCGCGAGCGCACAGGGCGCTCAACACATCGATGTCGGCGTCGGTGATGTGGCGGCGGTCTTCGCGCAGGTGGGCGGTGATGCCGTCGGCCCCAGCCGCCAGCGCCGCCTCGGCCGCGCGCGCCGGATCGGGATGCGTCCCTCCCCGCGCATTTCGCACCGTGGCGACGTGGTCGATGTTGACGCCCAGCCTGACTCGTTCGCGCATGGCTCTACTTCGACAATCTGCGGCTGCCAGGATCTTCCACCGGAAGCGCAGCCAACTCCGGAGGAAGGGTGTCGGCCGGATAGGCGGGCACGTCCAACGACGCCAGGGCGATCAGCGGCACACCCACATCCGCCTTGCCGCCCGAGCGATCGACGATACAGGCGGCGGCGATCACCTCGCCCCCGGCGGCCTGGATGGCGGCGATGCATTCGCGCGACGACAGGCCGGTCGTGACGATGTCCTCGACCATGACGACCTTCTCGCCGGGCTCGACCGAGAACCCGCGACGCAGTTTGAACGCACCGCCTTCGCGCTCGACATACATCGAACGGACTTTCAGGTGTTTGGCCGTCTCGTAACCGGGAATGATGCCGCCCACGGCAGGCGAGATGGCGACATCGACCGGGCCGACCGTGGCCGTGATCTTGTCCGCCAGCGCCTTGCATAGGCGCTCGCACCGCGCGCCGTCCATGAAGACCAGGTTTTTCTGCAGGAAGACCGGGCTGTGCAGACCCGACGACAGGACGAAATGGCCCTCGCGCAGGGCGCCGGCGTCGCGAAACTCGTTGAGGACGTCTTGAGTGTTCATGACAGGGTTCTAGACCCGGATCGCGCGCGGATGAACCCTGCGGCGACGCTTCATTCGATGTTTTCGTTCGGCCGCAGCCCGCGCGCGAGCAGTTCGGCCCAGACGCCCTCCGCGTCCTCGGCGAAACCGATCAGGTCCAGGTCGGAGGCCGCGATCATTCCATGTTCGACCAAGGCGTCGAAACCGATCACCGAGGTCCAGTAGGCCTTGTCCACCAGAACGACCGGAACCGGCGGCGCCTTCTTCGTCTGGCGCAGCGTCAGCATCTCGAACATCTCGTCGAAGGTGCCGAAGCCTCCGGGAAACACCACCAGCGCATTCGCGCGCATCGCCAGATGCATCTTCCGCATCGCGAAATAGTGGAAGCGGAATGTCAGTTCCGGGGTCGAATAGGCGTTCGGCTCCTGCTCATGCGGCAGGGTGATGTTGAAACCGACCGACGGCGCGCCCGCGTCCACGGCCCCGCGGTTGGCCGCTTCCATGATGCCCGGGCCGCCGCCGGTGGCGATGACATTATCGCGGGGCTCGCCGACGCGCCCTCGCAAGGCTCCGCCGCGCTCGGACGCCAGTCGACCAAAGGAGCGGGCCTCGTCATACCAACGATGACCTTCGCGGACGCGCGCGCTGCCGAAGACGACGATGGTCGAGCGCACGCCCCAGGCCCTCAACGCCTCCTCGGGCTTGGCGTATTCCATCAGAAACCGCACGCCGCGCATCGAATCGCCCAGCAGGAAGTCCTGATCCATCGCCGCCATGCGATAGGACGGAGAGGCCATCTGCGCCGCGTTCGGCTTTATCGAATCGCTCATTCGCCCCGCGCGCGCTCGACGGAATCGACCGACGGATTGGCCCTCAACGCCGCGATGATCATGGTAGCGTGCTTGGCGTCCTCGACCTCGACATCCACGTCCACGTCGAAGAAGTCCTGCTGACGGTGCGCCATCGACAGGTTGATGATGTTGCCGCCGGCCTCGCCGATCAAAGTGGTGACCTGACCCAGCACGCCCGGCGCATTGCGGATCGTCGCGCGAATCCGGGCGGCGGCGACCGCGTCCGTTTCGGCCTGAGGCGTCCATTGCAGGTCATGCCAGACCGAATCGTCATCGGCGAAGGCGGCCAGGGTCTGGCAATCAATGGTGTGGACGGTCAGGCCAGCTTCCGGCTCCAGAATGCCTACGATCCGGTCGCCCGGCACGGGCGTGCAGCATTGACCGAAATGAACCGACACGCCGGGCGTCAGCCCGCCGCCGCGCACGAACAGCCGCGCCTTCTCGCCCTCGATGCGCTGCTTCTCGGGCCCGGCCTTCAGTCGTCCCTTCAGCGCGGGGAACAGGATTTCGGCCGCCGTCGTCGGCGACAACCGCCCGCGACCCAGGCCTTCGAACAGATCGTCGTCGCTCGCGACCGCCAGCAGTTCCAGAACCGGCTTCAGCGACACGTCGGTCAGTGTCTTGTCGACCCGGCCCAAGGTCTGGTCCAGCGCGACGCGGCCCAGCTTGATGAACTCTTCGCGCTCGGAGGTGCGGATATGGCGGCGAATGGCCGAGCGCGCGCGGCCCGTGACCGTCAGGCTGCGCCAGTCGGCAGGCACTTCGCGCTTGGAGCCCCGAATGATCTCGACCACGTCGCCATTCTGGAGCGGCGTCCGCATGGGCTTCAACTCGCCATTGACCTTGACGCCGACGGCGGTGTCGCCGACCTCGGTGTGGACCGCATAGGCGAAATCCAGCGGCATTCCCCCGCGCGGCAGGGTCACCAGTTGGCCCTTCGGCGTGAAGACAAAGACCTGGTCCAGATACATTTCCAGCTTGGCGTGCTCGACCCAGTCCTCGCCGCCCTCGCCGTGCTCGATCACCTGAACCAGGTGGCGCAGGTTCTGAAGCGGGTCACGCCCGCCGCCCTGCTCCATCGCCTCGCGGTCGAAGCCGTAGGAATGGTTCTTGTAGCGCCAGTGGGCGGCGACCCCGTCCTCGGCGATCCGGTCCATGTCCTCGGTGCGGATCTGCATCTCGATCCGCAGCCCCCGGGGGCCGACGACGGTCGTGTGCAACGAGCGATAGTTGTTCGACTTAGGCGTCGAGATGAAATCCTTGAACCGCTCGGGCACCATCGGCCATTCGCGGTGGATCACACCCAGCGCGCGATAGCAGTCGTCCTCCGCCTCGACGATAACGCGGAAGCCGTAGATGTCGGACAGGGACGAAAAGCCGACCGACTTGCGCTGCAGTTTGCGCCAGATCGAATAGGGCGTCTTCTGCCGCCCATAGACATTGGCCTTCAGACCCGCCTCGGACAGGACGCGCTCGACCTCGCTCGCCACGCCGTCAATGGCGCGACCGTGTTCCAGCTTCAGCGCTTCCAGCCGCCGCTCGATGGCGGTCTTGGCCGTCGGGTTCAGATGGGTGAAGGCCAGTTCTTCCAGCTCGGACGCGATCGAGTGGATGCCGATCGACCGACCCAGGGGCGCATAGACTTCAAGCGTCTCGCGGCTGATCCGCTCGCGCTTCTCCGGCTTCACGAACTGGAGCGTGCGCATATTGTGAAGACGGTCGGCCAGCTTGACCAGCAGCACCCGCACGTCCCGGCTGATGGCCAGGATGAACTTGCGCAGGTTCTCGGCCTGGCGCGTGTGTTCGGCCTGAAGCTCCAGCCGCGACAGCTTGGTCACGCCCTCGACCAGGACCGCGACCTCTTCACCGAACATGCCGGCGATGTCATCGCGCGTTGCGGAAGTGTCCTCAACGACGTCGTGCAGCAGGGCGGTGACGATGGTGGCGGTGTCGAGCTTGTAGTCGGTAAGGATCCCCGCGACCTGGATCGGGTGGGCGAAATAGGGATCGCCCGAGGCGCGCAACTGCGAGCCGTGCATCTTCATCGCATAGACGTAGGCGCGGTTCAGAAGCGCTTCATCGGCGGTAGGGTCATAGGCCTTGACGGCCTCGATCAGCTCAAACTGACGCAGGATCGGCGCGCGCTTGGGCTGCGGCGCGGGATCGACAAGCGCCGTCTGGGGGTCGTTTTTGTTTGCAGCTTGGGGCGCCGGCGGAACCGTCTCGGTCCGCGCCGGCAAGATAGTGACGCCAGGGGCACCCTCGGGCGTCAGTACCGCTCCTCCTGACCGCCGTCGCGGTCGCTTTGCAGCGCGCGGATCAGTTCGGCTTCGGCCATGTTCATGTGCTGCGGCGAAGCCAGCAGGGCGACCGTTTCCGCCTCATCCTCGGCTTCCGTCCGCTCATCGACGCGTTGCAGCGTGGTGATGATGGTTTCGCGCAGTTCGTCCGGCACAACGGTGTCGTCAGCGATTTCGCGCAGGGCGACGACAGGGTTCTTGTCGTTGTCGCGGTCGATCGTCAGGGCGGCGCCGTTGGCGATGCTGCGGGCGCGGTGGCCAGCCATCAGCACCAGACCAAAGCGGTTCGGAACCTTCTCGATGCAGTCTTCGACGGTGACGCGGGCCATGAAATTCCTCGAACGCGGGGGAGAACCGCGTCAAATACAGATGAGGACGGCTTTTTGCAACGCCACAGGGGCGGAAGTTGGGCGTCAGCTCGGGTGGGCGTCGGCGCCGACGGAGGCGGAAGCGGCCAGATCGCTCGCGGACCCGCCATGCGGATGCGTCCAATTCGGCGCGATCTCGGCGATGGGGCCCATGACAAACCGCCGCTCGGCCGCGCGGGGATGGGGCAGGATCAACCCCTGCAGATCACCGCTTAATCGTCCGTAGGCGATCAGGTCCAGATCCAGCGTCCGCGGCGCATTGCGAACCGACCGCTCGCGGCCGAATGCGTCCTCGATCCGGCCGAGCGCCGCCATCAGGGCATGGGGATCGTGTTCTGTGCGGACGATGACCACGCCATTCAGAAAGGCTGGATCGTGCGGATCGGGCCAGGCCAGTGACGACCACCACGACGAGCGTGCGACGACATCAATCCCCTCGCTGCGAAAACGCGCGAGCGCCGCCTCCAGCGCTTCGGTGCAGGACGACCATGCCCCCTTGTCATTGCAGCCCAGGGCCACGATGACTGCATCATTCAGGTCGACCCCGTCATCGATTCCGACGGCGACCGCGCGATCCGATTTTTCATCTCCTTCGACGGCTTCGACCATGTTTCATCCCACCGACCGGCTGGCGATCTTCATTGACGGCTCGAACCTCTACTCCGCCGCCCGCGCCTTGCAGCACGACATGGACTTCCGGCGGATGCTGGACTGGTTCCGCGAGAGGTCCATCCTGACCCGCGCATACTACTATACGGCCGTGGTCGAGGGCGAAGAATTCTCGCCGGTGAAGCCGCTTGTGGACTGGCTCGACTACAACGGCTTTTCGGTCATCACCAAGCCGGTGAAGCGGTTCACGGACAACAGCGGCCACAGCCGGATCAAGGGCAATATGGACATCGAGATCGCGGTGGACATGCTGGAACTGGCGCCGCACATCAACCATGCGGTGCTGTTCTCCGGCGACGGCGACTTCCGGCGGGTGGTTCAGGCGGTCCAGGTCAGGGGCGTGCGGGTCACTGTCATCTCGACCCAGAAGACGCAGCCGCCGCATATCGCCGACGAACTGCGTCGTCAGGCCGACGACTTCCTGGACCTGAACGATCTGATGGCCGATTTCGGCCGCCCGAAGGCCGCCCAATGAACCTGACGCCCGAACCGCCCCGCGACTGCCCATTGTGCCCGCGCCTGGTCGCCTATCGTCAGGAGAATGCGCGCCAGAATCCAGACTGGTGGAACGGGCCGGCCGCCTCGTTCGGCGATCCGAACGCGCGTCTGCTGATCGCCGGCCTTGCGCCCGGCCGGACCGGCGCCAACCGGACAGGACGGCCCTTCACCGGCGATCACGCCGGCTGGCTGCTGTACGACACCCTGAAGAAGGCCGGCTTTGCGAATGGCCATTACGATCCCGACGGCGACGATGACCTGACGCTGACGGACTGCATGATCACCAATGCGGTCCGGTGCGCCCCGCCCGGCAACAAGCCTCTGCCGATCGAGGAGACGACCTGCCGTCCCTTCCTGATCGACAGGCTCAAGCTGTTGCCCAATCTGAAGGTGATCGTGACCCTGGGCGACGTCTCGCGCCGCAACATCCTGAAAGCGTTCGGACGGCCTGCGTCAGCGATGCCGGCGGGTCACGGCGCGCAGGGCGAAGCCGGCGGCTACGTCATTCTGAACAGCTATCACTGCTCTCGACTGAACACGAACACCGGTCGCCTGACGCCGCAGATGTTCGAGGACATCTTCGCGCGCGCACGAACCCTGATCGAGGCCTGAGCCTCAGCCCTTGTCGCGCATCAGGCGGGCCTTGTCGCGCTGCCAGTCGCGTTCGGCCGAGGCCTCGCGCTTGTCGTGCAGCTTCTTGCCCTTGGCCAACGCGATCTCCAGCTTCGCCTTGCCCGCATCGTTCAGATAGAGCTTCAGCGGAATGATGGTCTGGCCGTCGCGCTGGACCGCCCCCATCAGCTTGTCGATCTGCTTTCTGTGCAGCAGCAGCTTACGCGGTCGGCGCGGCTCGTGGTTGAAGCGGTTCGCCTGTTTGTACGGCGGGATGTCGGCGTTGATCAGCACAATCTCGCGCCCTTCGACGGACGCATAGCTTTCGGCGATATTGGCCCGGCCGTCACGCAGCGCCTTGATCTCGGTGCCCAGCAGCTGGATCCCGGCCTCGATATTGTCTTCCAGGAAATAGTCGAACCGCGCGCGGCGGTTTTCGGCGATGACCTTGGACTTCGATTGCGGCTTGGGCGCCATCAGACGACGCCCGCCGCCGCCATGGCGCGGTCGATGAACGGTTTGACCGCATCGGAGGTCGGCGACAGCGGAAGGCGCGCCTCCTCGTTGCACAAGCCAAGCTTGGCCAGAGCGTATTTGGTCGGCGCGGGCGAGTTGTCCAGGAACAGCGCCTTGCAAAGACTGATCAGCCGGTCCTGCCAGTCGCGAGCTGTCGCATAATCGCCGGCGGTCATCGCATTGTGCAAGGCGACCATGGCCTCCGGCGCGACATTGGACGCCACCGAGATCAGGCCGACTCCGCCATGGGCGTGGTAGCCGAGATAGCTGGGGTCGTCGCCCGAGATCAGGTCGAACTGACCATCGATGTTCGCGCGCATCCAGCTGACACGGCTCATGTCGCCCGTGGCGTCCTTGATGCCGACGATGTTCGGGTGGGCCGCCAGCCTCGCCACGGTCTCATTGGACAGATCGGACCCCGTCCGGCCCGGCACATTGTACAGCAGAATCGGCAGTTGAACCGCGTCGGCCACCGCTTCGAAATGCGCCGCCATGCCCGCCTGCGACGGGCGAATATAATAGGGCGTGACGATCAAAGCCCCGTCCGCGCCCACCGTCTTGGCGTGGCGGGTCAGGTCGATGGCTTCCTTGGTATAGGGCGATCCGGTGCCCGCAATGACGGCGACGCGCCCGGCCGTCAGACGCACGCACAGTTCGATGACGTGCTTGTGCTCATCCAGATCCATGCTGGCGCCCTCGCCCGTCGTGCCCATCGGAACGACGCCGTGGACCCCTGCGGCGATCTGACGCTCGAGCAGTTTGGCGAATGCGGCTTCGTCCACGTTTCCGTCACGAAGTGGTGTGATCAGGGCGGTGATCACGCCCTTGAACAAGGGGGCGTTCATGAGACTAAGCTGGCCTGCGTGGGGAGTGACGATGGACGAATGTTCATCGCCTTTGCAATGAGCGCGGGACGTTAGGTCGCCAGCGGCTCCGCCGCAACCGGGATTGAATGGGAACAGGACAGATCATGATCGCGACCAGTCTGGCGGCGGCCCTCGCCGTCCTTGCGCCGAACCCGCAGGACGCCCTGCCCACCCAGCCTGTGCCCTATGCCTCGGCGTCTTCGTCCGTGCCCGGCTATTCGGCGACTTATCAGGGCCGCGTCCTGAATGATCAGGACACGGCGCTGTTTCGTCAGGGGCTGGCGGCGGCCCGTGCGCGCGACGTGTTCGGCGCCCAGTCCGCCATGTCGCAGATCAGGGACGCCTCGGCTCGCAAGCTGGTCGAATGGGCGTTGATCGACACCTCGGGCGAGCAGCTGTCCTACTCGGACCTCGCGCGCGGTCAATCGGATCTGGCGGGATGGCCGCGCGGCGAATCAAGACGGGCCGCCGCCGAAAAGGTGCTGGACCGCTCCGGCATGGGCGCGGACGCGGCCTTGGCCCTGATGTCCGACGGCAAGCCGACGACGGTCGAGGGGGCCATCGCCTACGCCTCCGCGCTGCAGCAGCGCGGCCGCCAGGATGAGGCGCGCGCCCTGGTCCGCGACTGGTGGCGCACACGCTCCTTCGACGACTCGCCGCAGTCGCGTATCCTCAGCCAATGGGGCTCTTGGTTGACGCCCGCCGATCACGAGGCGCGGCTGAACATGCTGCTGCTCGGTCCGCACGGACCGGCGACGCGCAGCATGATCAATCTGGTCTCGCCGGATCGCGCCGCCATCGCCAACACGGTGATCACCCTTCGCTCGGCCTACAGCCCCGACGCCGTCATCGCCAATCTGACGCCGGCCCAGGCGGCCGATCCGGCGGTCGTGCTGGAGCGCGTGCGCCTTCTGCGTTCGCAAAATCGTCAGTCCGAAGGCTTTGCGCTGCTGGCCAATCTTCCGCCGGCGCCGGGCCACACGACCGGCGACAACACCCTGTGGAGCGAGCGCCGCAACTACTTCCTCGACGCCCTTCAGCAGGGCAACTGGCGCGCAGCCTATGACGCCATGAACGGTCACGGCTTCACCTCGGGCGACCGGATGGTGGACGCCGAGTTCTTCGCCGGCTGGGTCGCCCTGACCAAGCTGAACCAGCCCGAGGTCGCCGCCCGCCATTTCGAAGCCCTGCGCACGGCCTCGTCCACCCCGATCACCCAGGGCCGCGCCTACTATTGGCTGGGTCGGGCCGCCGAGGCTCGCGGCGAACGCGACGCCGCCCTCGCCTACTATCGCAACGGCGCCCAGCATTGGCAGACCTTCTACGGTCAGCTTGCGGCCGAGAAGGCGGGGATGACAACCCTTCAGCTGCCGGGCGAACCTGTGCCGTCACAGGCGGACATCTCCCGTTTCGAAGGCAATGAGATCGTACGAGCCACGCGCATCTTGGGCGAGACCGGCGAGATGAGCCTCCTTCGCGTCTTCGCCTATCAGCTCGACAATGACCTGCCGACCATCAACGACCTGGCCCTGCTGATGGACCTGTCGCGCGGCTATGGCGAGGGTTTCACCGCCATGATGGTGGGCCGCGCCGCCAGCCAGCGGGGCTTCGTCATGCCCGAGCGGATGTATCCGGTCCGCGTGCCGCCCCAGGTCGCCGGCGCCGCGCCGCTGGAATTCACCCAGGCGATCACACGCCAGGAATCCAGCTTCGATCCCCGCGCCCGCTCCGGCGCCGATGCGCGCGGCATGATGCAGTTTCTGCCGTCCACGGCCTCGGGCGTCGCCCGCCGTCTGGGCATGAGCTATTCCGCCGAGCAGTTGTGGGATCCCGACTACAACATGACCCTGGGCAGCTATCACCTGGGCGAACTGATGGCCGCGAATAACGGTTCCATGTTGCTGGCGACGGTTGGCTACAACGCCGGGCCGGCACGCCCCAGCCAGTGGATCGCCCGATGCGGCGACCCGCGCGGCGATGCGATCAAGACCATCGACTTCATCGAGTGCGCGCCCTTCACCGAGACGCGCAACTATATGATGCGGGTGATGGAGAACATGGCGGTCTACAAGGCCCGCCTGAACGGCGGCACAGCGCCGCTGACGCCGTCGGCCGACATTTCGCGCGGATCGGCGGCCGGCGCGCGGCCCTATATCGCCTACTGAGCCCGGCGGGCCGCCAGCAGCGGCCCGTTCGGCCCCTCGATCCACTCGCCGTCCAGCCCGAAGACCTCGCGCAGGACGGCGGGCGACAGGGCCTGGATCGGTGGGGCGTCAGCGACTACGCGTCCCCGATCCAGAACCACGACCCGATCCGCCACGGTCGCGGCCAGGGTCAGGTCGTGAAGACTGACCAGCACCCCTGCCCCATCGTCAGCACGCGCCCTCAGGCGCCCCAGCACCAGGCGCTGCGCATCCGGGTCCAGCCCCGCGATCGGCTCGTCGGCCAAAAGCAGCGGCGCATCGACGACAAGGGCGCGCGCCAGCAGAACCCGGGCACGCTCGCCGCCTGACATTTCAGCAACGCCCCGGTCCGCCAGATGACCGGCGCCGACTTCGTCCAGAGCGGCTCGCGCGCGCGCCAGCGCATCCGCGCCTGACAGAAACGGTGCGCCGAGCGCCGCCACCTCCACCGCTGGTAGGTTCCAGGCGATGCGCCGTTCCTGCGGCAAATAGGCGACGCGTTCCGCCCGCTGGCGATGGGACAGATCGACGATGTCCGCGCCGCCCAACCTGATTTGTCCGCCGGTCGTGGCCAAGAGGCCCGCAGCGGCGCGGATGGCGCTGCTCTTGCCCGCGCCGTTTGGTCCGCACAGGGCCACGACCTCGCCCGCCGCAACCGACACGCTCACCCCATCCAGCACGACGGCCTTGCCCAACCGCGCCTGAACCTTTGCTAGCGACAACAGGCTCACAGCCGCCACTCCCGCGCCGCGCGCCAAGCGATCAGGGCGAACAGGGGCGCGCCGATCAGGGCGGTGAACACGCCCAGCTTCAGTTCCTGATCCGTCGGCGTCAGTCGCGCCAACAGGTCCGCCAAGATCAGCATCAGCCCGCCCGCCAGCGCCGAGGGCGCCAGGATTCGCTTCGCATCACCCCGCACGGCCGCCCGCACCAGATGCGGCGCGGCTAGGCCCACGAACCCGATCACGCCCGCCACTGCCACCGCCGCCCCCGTGGCCAAGGCCGCCGCGATCAGGGCGAAGGCCCTCAACCGTCCCATATTCAGTCCGGACGCCGCCGCCCCCTCGTCGCCCAGGGTCAGCATCCGCAGACCGGCGCCCGACAGGGCAGCGAAGACGCCCGAGACGATGACGGTCGGCGTCACCCAGGCCACATCGACCCAGCTTCGGTTCTGCACCGATCCCAGCAGCCAGGACATGACCTCGGCCGAGGCGATGGGCGACGGTGACAGGTTGAAGATCAAGGCCGTCGCCGCGCCTGCGAAACTGGACAGAGCCACCCCGAACAGGATCAGGGCCTCAGGCGCCCGCATGGCCCTGGACGCCACGATCAACAGTCCGCCCGCCAGGGCCGCGCCCGCCAGGGCCGACACCTCGACCAGTCCCGGCACGGCCGCAGCGCCAAGGACGATCGCCAGCGCCGCGCCCAGGGCCGCCGTCGCCGACACGCCCAACACGCCGGGATCAGCCAGCGGATTGCGCAACAGCCCCTGCATCACCGCCCCTGCCAAACCCAGGGCCGCGCCGACGATCAGGGCGCAGACGGCGCGCGGCGCCCGCACCTGCCACAGCACCTCGGCCGGACCGGATGTCGGATCGCTGAAGGCCGCCGCATACTGATCGACGCTGAACGCCGTCTCGCCGGCCAACACCGCCAGAGCCAGCGCCGCGACGATGAAACCGGTCAGGATCAGGCACAGCCGAACCGTTCTGTTCACGGCCGCCCCTTGGCCATCATCTCAACCGCGTCGGCTGCGAACCAGGCCGGGCAGGTCAAGGTCGCGGCGGGCAGGCGCGCCGCCGTTCGACCCTCGGCCGCTCGCGCGACAACCGGATGCCGCCCCGGTCCGCGCAGGTCGGCGCGCAGCTGATCGAAGAAGCCGAGCACAAATCGCACCGGAGGATTCATCGCGATCCGCTCGACGCTGAGAGCGCCAAAACCGGGCGCGGCTGTGAGATTGCGAAATCCGGCCGCCCGCATCATTGCATCGATCAGCGTGCTTGGCCCCGCGGTGAAGCCCCCCGATGTCAGATACACGGCCCCCGGCGCCTCAGCCGTGCGCTTCACCGGCGCCGCCTTCGTCAGCTTGGCGTCCATCCGTTGCTCTAACGCCTGCCCGCGCTGAATTTGATCCAGATCGCGCGCGACGGTTTGGATGTTCCGGCGCACGCCCTCTAGGTTGACCGCGTCATCGATCGTGGCCACCTTGACCCCGCGCTGCGCCAGCGCTGCCAGCAGGCGCGGTTCGCCGCCCCAATAGCGCACCACGACGTCAGGCTGAAAACCCACGGCGGCCTCAAGCGTCGGACGCAAACGCTTGTGACCGACCGCCTGCTGACGCAGCCAGGCGTCAGGATCGTCGGCGCGCGGCGATAGTGCGATGTCCGCATCCGGCGCTAGAGCCAGTACATATTGGTCGGCGCACTGGTCCAGCGCCATGATCCGCAAGGGTCTGGCCTGAGCCGCGCTGCTGCTGAAAGCCAAAGCCGCCAAGGCGACGCAGATACGCTTCATCCTTCGATCAGACCGGCGAACAGGGCGTCCAGTGTCGTGCGAACCAGCGCCTGCCGGTCGGACCAAGGAAAATAGGGCTTGGTGATCATCAGAGACACGATCCCATGCGCCGCAGCCCAGATCGCCTGGGCGATCGTGGCGGAATCGCCCTTCATGCGGCCGGCCGTCACGGCATCCCCGACGGTCGCTTCCAATGTCGTGAACAGGCTGGAGCCGAGCTCGCGCGCCGCGTCCTGGGCGCCCTCTCGCGCCTCGACCGGCCGGGTCAGATAGATCAGGCGATAGGCGTTGGGATGAGCGAAACCGAAGTCGATATACCCTTCGATCATCCGCCGCAGCCGCTGCTCAGGCGGCGCGGCCTCATCGGCGACGGCGGCGTTTGATGCGATCAACCGGGCGAAGGCGTCACGGCAGATTTCCTGCAGGATCGCGCCCTTGTCCGGGAAATGCATATAGAGTGCCGTCGACGACAGCCCGACCTCGTCCGCGATCTTGCGAATCGTCGCGCCTTCGTAGCCGTGCTCGACGAAGATGCGCTCGGCCGCCGCCAGGATTTCGCCCCGCCGCGAATGGCCTTCGCCCTTGGGCTTTCGGGTCGTGCGCGAGGCGTTCGAGGGTTCAGACAATCCACTGCTCCGGGTGAGGCGCCCTGAATAGCGACAATCCGTCCCAGACGCCAACTGACTTGCAGAACACGGTTGTTTCAAATAGCCATTATGGGTTGTGGCGCTTTGGGGGCGGATGCGGTGAAGGATTGGGCGCATCCAGGGATCAGGCCCCGCCGAAATGGCGCCTCACGACGCTCGCCGAGCGGTTTTCAGGTCACGATCTTGACCCTGCTTATCCTGAGCTCCGTCGTGGCGCTGATCCGCTGGCCGGAAACCGCTTTCGACGTCGCCTTGGTGTTGTTCCAAGCCGCCTTCGTCGTGTGCGCGCTGTGGAAGACCGTCATCGGCATCGCCAGCCTGCGACGCCCCGCCCCTGTCCCGCGTCCGATCGAATGGCCGCACTACACCATTCTGGCGGCGCTTTACGATGAGGCGGCGGTGACGCCGCAACTGATCGCCAACCTCAGCCGGATCGACTATCCGGCGCACAGATTGGAGGCCTTCATCGTGTTGGAGGCGCATGATGAGGCCACCCTGGCCGCAGCCCAGGCGACGCCAAAACCGCCGTGGCTGAAAATCCTGATCGCCCCTCCGGGCAGTCCTCAAACCAAGCCGCGCGCTTTGAACTACGCCTTGGGTCACGCTCGGGGCGATCTGGTCACCATCTATGACGCAGAGGATCGACCGCATCCGCAACAGCTCCGCCAGGCGGCGGCGCGCTTCGTCGCCCAGCCGCGATTGGGTTGTCTCCAGGCGCCGCTGCGTATCCGAGCATCTGGAAAGCCTGGCTCCCGGTTTCTGGATCGGCAGTTCGCCTTCGAATATGCGGCCCTGTTTGAAGTGACCCTGCCGGGCATGGCGCGGCTGGGTCTGCCCTTCCCCCTGGGCGGTACCAGCAATCATATCCGCATGACGGCGCTGCGTGGCGCCGGCGGTTGGGACGCGCACAATGTCACCGAGGACGCGGACCTGGGCTTCCGCCTGTGGTCGATGGGCTGGAAGCTCGGCGTCATCGACAGTCCGACGTGGGAGACGCCGCCGGGCGCAATGGACCGCTGGCTGCCCCAGCGCACTCGGTGGCTGAAAGGTTATATGCAGACTTGGGGCGTTCATACGCGGCGTCCAAAAGCCTTGGGCCGACGCGGAAGCTTGTCGCTGATCATGACCTTGGGCGCGGCGATCCTGTCGGCGGCCGCCCATGCCCCGACGCTGGCCTGGCTGGTTCTAGCCGTCGCCGTCTGGGCGCTTTCCGGCGTCTTGCCGCCCCTGCCCGGTGGCTCGCTGGGCGTGCTGGCGCTCGGAGTCATCGCCGCCTGGATGAGCTGTGCGGCCGGGGCGCGACGCGCCGGGCTCAATTACCAGCTGGGCGATGTGCTGGCTGCGCCGGCCTATTGGGCGCTCCTCAGCCTGGCCTTCGTCCATGCGGCCTGGCGGCTGGCGGTCGAACCGCACGTCTGGGACAAGACCCCGCACGATCGCGACGATCAGATGCCGGAATTGACCGTCGTGGCGCCGGACGCTGGACGCGAGGCGGCCTGAGCGCCTATCAGCCCGACGATGGCGCCCGTCCTTTCCAAAACTCCCGAAACCCTCGTGACCTCCGGCTGGTCCGACTATGCCCTGCTGGATAGCGGCGAAGGCAAGAAGCTGGAACGCTATGGCCGCTACA
The DNA here is from genome assembly GCF_005484585.1 of Brevundimonas sp. SGAir0440. Classification (NCBI taxonomy): domain Bacteria; kingdom Pseudomonadati; phylum Pseudomonadota; class Alphaproteobacteria; order Caulobacterales; family Caulobacteraceae; genus Brevundimonas; species Brevundimonas sp. SGAir0440. The sequence goes on from NZ_CP039435.1 coordinate 2,011,123, forward strand.
CCGTCGTCCGACCCGAGCCGCAGTGTTTCTGGTCGCCCCGCGATCCAAAAGCCTTCGAAAACGCGACGGCGACGTTCGATCCGCAGCAGGAGGAGGAAGACAGCGGTCGCTGGCGGTTCGACAAGCACGGCCCCATCGACGCCTTCCCTTTGAAATGGCGCGATGTGAAATTCACCGGCCGTTTCACCCCGTTCCGCCACCTCGCCTTCTTCCCTGAACAGGCGGCCAACTGGGAATGGCTGGACGGGCGGGTGCGGGACTTCACAGGTTCGTCCGGCCGTGCGCCGAAGATCCTGAACCTGTTCGGCTATACCGGCGTCGCCAGTCTGGCCGCGGCCGCCGCAGGCGCAGAGGTTACCCACGTCGACGCCTCCAAGAAGTCGGTCGCCTACGCGCGCGAGAACGCCGAACAGTCGGGGCTGGCCCAGCACCCGATCCGGTGGATCGTCGAGGACGCTCGCAAATACGTCGCCCGCGAAGTTCGTCGCGGATCGAAATACGACGGGATCATCCTGGATCCCCCCAAATACGGGCGCGGCCCCACGGGGGAAGTCTGGCGCCTGTTCGAGGACATGCCGGGTCTGCTCAAGGACTGCGCCGCCCTGCTGGCAGACGATGCCGACTTCCTGCTGCTGAACGCCTATGCGGCCCGTGTGTCCGGCCTGTCCCTGGCGCATCTGATGGTCGAAGCGACCCAGGATCGCGGCGGCCGCATCGACTGGGGCGAACTGGCCCTGTCCGAAGACGGCCCGAACGCCCGCGCCATCGGCCTGTCCTTCTTCGCGCGGTGGAGCCGATGAGCGCCCGAGACGAATATCGCGTCATCACCTCCTTGACCAACGACACGGTCAAGGGCGTCCGCGCCCTGCATATGCGTAAGGAACGCGACCTGACGGGGACCTTCCTGGCCGAGGGCCTGAAGTTCATCGGCGAGGCGCTGGACCAGGGGCGCGCGCCCCGCATGCTACTGGTCGGTGAGGACGCCCGGCCTCATCCGCTGCTTGACCGCGCCAAGGCGGCCACGCTCAAGGCCGGCGGCGAAGTCATCGTCGTCACCCACGCCATCCTCGAGAAGATTAGCCGCCGCGACAATCCACAGACCGTGCTCGGCGTGTTCGAACAGGCCTATGCGCCTCTCGACAGCCTGAACCCCGCCTCGGCGCCCTGCTGGGTCGCGCTGGAGCAGGTGCGCGATCCCGGCAATCTGGGCACCATCATCCGCACGGCGGACGCGGCCGGTTGCGGCGGGGTCATCCTGATCGGCGATTGCGTCGATCCCTATTCTGTCGAGGCCGTGCGCGCGACCATGGGCTCGGTCTTCGCCGTCTCGATCACCAAGGCGACGCCCGAGGCTTTCCTGATCTGGCGCAAGACCTGGCCCGGCAGCGTCGTCGGCACCCGACTGGACGCCAAGGTCAGTCACCGCTCGGCCGTCATGCAACGGCCGTCGCTGATCCTGATGGGCAATGAACAGGCGGGCCTGACCGACGGTCTGGCCGCCGCCTGCGACGTCAACGTCAAGATCCCGATGCGCGGCCGAGCCGACAGCCTGAACCTGGCCATCGCCACCGGCATCATGGTCTATGCCGCGACGGAGGAAGCCTAGAGCTTTTCCTCCGGCGCCACGCGGCTCATGCCCCACAGGGCGGCGATGGTGACCAAGGCCGAGATCGCCAGATAGCCGCCGACGGCCCCCGGCCCGAACCGCTCGGCCAGCTTCAGCGCGATGTAGGGCGCAAGCGATGCGCCCAGGATGCCCGCCAGATTGAAGGCCATCGACGCGCCGGTGTAGCGCACCGCTGTCGGGAACGGCCGCGCCATGGCCGCGCCGATGGGGCCATAGGTGCAGCCCATCAGGGCGAACCCCAGCGCAAAGAAGATCAGCAGGCCGCTGAGACCGCCCCCGAACAGCGGTGCGAACAGAAAGCCGAACAGGCCGATCCCGACCGAAGAGGCGATCAGCACCCTGACCTGCCCGTATCGATCCGCCAGCAAGGCTGTCACCGGTATGAAGGCGGCGAAGAACAGCACGCCGATCAACTGTATGGGCAGCACGTCGGCCCGCGCCAGGCCCATACCTGTCGTCGCCCAGCCCAGGGCAAAGACGGTCATCAGATAGAACAGGGTGAAGGTCGTCACGCCGCTGAACGTCCCCAGCACCAGCGCCGCCTTGTGATGGGCGAACAGGGTCATGGCGGGCGCCTTCACGCGCTCGTCGCGGTCGACCGCCTTCTGGAATTCGGGCGTCTCGGTGATCTTCAGTCGCACCCACAGGCCGACAAACACCAGCACGGCGCTGGCCAGGAACGGAATGCGCCAGCCCCAGCCCTCGAACGCGGTCTCGCTCATCGTCGAGGTCAGGACGATGAAGGATGTGGTGGACAGGATGAAGCCGACGGGCGCGCCCAGTTGGGGGAACATGCCGAACCAGGCCTTCTTTCCGGGCGGCGCATTCTCTGTCGCCAGCAACACCGCCCCGCCCCACTCGCCGCCCAGACCCAGCCCTTGACCGAACCGGCACAGGGCCAGCAGCAAGGGCGCCACTAGGCCGACCTGCTGGTGCGTCGGCAACAGACCGATGGCGACCGTCGACAGACCCATCGTCATCAGGGCCGCGACCAGCGTCGCCTTGCGTCCCACCCGGTCCCCAAAATGCCCGAACGCCAGAGCGCCGATGGGCCGCGCGAAGAAGGCGATGGAGAAGGTGGCGAACGAGGACAGCAGCGCCGTCCCCGGATCTTCGCCGGGGAAGAACAGCGTCGGGAACACCAGGACGGCCGCCGTGGCGTAGATATAGAAGTCGAAGAACTCGATCGTCGTGCCGATCAGGCTGGCGAACAGCACGCGGCCGGTGGAGTTCTTCGGCAGGACGTCGGACATCTTCTTCTCTCGGTTATCCCAGCGATGCCCGTTTCCTTCCCGCCGCGTCAAGGCGATCAAGTCCCGCGCGGCTTGGCCCGGTTCGTCGCTTGCGCCTCAGCCGGGTTTTCCGGCCACGGATGACGGGGATAGCGGCCGCGCATTTCCGCACGCACCGCCGCCCATGAGCCGGACCAGAAGCGCGGCAGGTCCTTGGTGACCTGCACCGGCCGTCGCGCCGGCGACAACAGCGCCAGGGTCAACGGCACGCCGCCGACAGTCGGATGCGTCGTGACGCCGAACAACTCCTGCACCCGAATATCCACGCGCGGCCCGCCCTCGGCGGCATAATCGATAGCCGCCGAGCCCAGCGGCGTGACCAGACGCGGGGGCGCCAGCTCGTCCAGCCGCCGCTGTAGGTCCCAAGGGATCAGTCCACGCAAAGCCTCGGCCAGATTACCGTCAGCTATCCCCTCCAGCGACTTCGCCCCTTCCAGCAGAGGCCACAGCCAGTCCTGACGCGCCGCCAGCAGGGCGTCGTCCGACACATCGGGCCAGGCTGGGTCGCGCGCGTTCAGGAAGGCCAGACGTGCACGCAGTCCCGACGCCTGCTCGCCCCATTTCAGCGCGCCCAGCCCATCCGCCTCGATCTCAGCCCGAAGGGCGGCGGTCAAGGTCTCCGCATCCGGCGCGCCGACGACCTTCTCGTCCAGCACGATGGCCCCGATGCGCCGCGAGCGCCGGATCACCGACCGCCCCGACGGTTCGCGCACCAGCCGGTCCTCCGTCGAGATCAGACGCGCCAGATCGCTTTCGATCCGGTCCGCCTCCAGCGCCGCCGCCAGTCGCACCCGGTCGCGCGTGTCGCCGCCGCCGAGTTCGGCGATCGCCAACCAAGGCTCACGCGCCAGATGGTCGGTCGCCTCCAGCGCAGCCCCTCGCCCGCTAGCCAGAAGGTATTCACCCGTCTTGCCCCGCGCCTTTGCGATCCGCTCGGGAAAGGCCTCGGCCAGCAGCAGTCCAGGATCGATCGTCCGCCCCGATCCGCCGCCCGCCGCGCGCGCCCAGCGCTCCGCCAGCTTGATCGAATCGCGCGCTCTCTGCGTCCGATCGCGCTCCAGTCCGATCAGGCGATCCGCCAGATCGACGCTCGACCCGCCCAGACCCGGCTCGCTCAACACCGCCGCGATCCGTGCCCCCGTCATCGCATCGCCGGCGTCGGACGCCACGGCGACCATATGCGCCAGCCGCGGAGACAGCGGGATCTTCGTCAGGCGCAGCCCGTGTTTCGATAGTCCGCCATCGGCATCCAGCGCCCCCAAATGTGTCAGCACCTTGCGCGCCTCGGCCAGGGCGCCGGCCGGCGGCGGGTCCAGCAAGGCCAGCCCCTCGACCGAACGTGCGCCCCACCGGGCTAGGTCCAGGGCCAGTCCGGTCAGGTCCGCCTCCTGGATTTCCGGCCGCTGATGCGGGACCAGCCCGCGCGTCTGTTCCTCGTCCCACAAGCGGTAGCAGACGCCCGGCTCGGTGCGCCCGGCCCGGCCGCGCCTCTGTTCTGCGGAGGATCGGCTGACCTTGACCGTCGCCAACCGGGTCAGGCCGCTGGAGGGTTCGAACCGCGGCACGCGCGACAGGCCGCCGTCGATCACCACCCGCACGCCTTCGATGGTCAGGCTGGTTTCCGCAACCGAGGTCGCCAGCACCACCTTGCGCCGCCCCACAGCCGCCGGTTCGATGGCTCGGTCCTGTTCGGCTCGGTCCAGCCCGCCGTACAGGGGCACGACATCGACGTTCGGCAGTCTCAGCCGCTCGTTCACCAGCCTGGCCACCCGATGGATTTCGCCCTGCCCCGGCAGGAAGACCAGCACCGACCCCGTCTCCTCGCCCAAGGCGGTCAGACAGGCCCGCGCCACAGCCTCTTCGAACCGTTCGGATGGGTTGCGGCCCAAGTACCGGGTCTCGACCGGCCAGGCCCGTCCTTCGGCCTCGATCATTGGCGCGCCGTCGAGCAGGCGCGAGACCCCGACCACGTCCAGCGTCGCCGACATGACCAGCAGCCGCAGATCCTCACGCAGCAGCTTTTGCGTGTCTCTCGCCAACGCCAGCCCGAGATCGGCGTCCAGGCTGCGTTCGTGGAACTCGTCGAACAGGACCGCACCGACGCCCTCCAGACCCGGATCGTCCAGAATCATGCGCGTGAAGACGCCCTCGGTGACGACCTCGATCCGCGTGTTCGGCCCGATGCGGCTTTGCAGTCGGGTGCGATAGCCCACCGTCCCGCCCGGGTGCTCGCCCAGGGTCGCAGCCATCCGATCGGCCGCCGCCCGTGCGGCCAGGCGTCGCGGCTCCAACACCAGCACCTTACCGTCCAGCCAGGGCTGATCCAGCAGGGCCAGCGGCACGACCGTCGTCTTGCCCGCCCCCGGCGGCGCCGCCAGCACGGCCGTATTGCCCACGCTCAGGGCGGCTTTCAGCGGTTCCAGAACGGCGTGGATGGGCAGCATGCGTCGCCTCTAGCCTGCCAGCGGGCGATCACGAAAGCGTCGTCGCACCTTAACCACCCCGTCATGCGCGTTGCGCGCCGCCTCATCCGTCGCTAGCGTCCGCCCCAAGCAGCCGAGGGGCTGCATCAAAACGTGGGGGTATTTTATGTGGCGCGTTAAGTCGCTCGACGCGATCCTTGCCACGGCCGAGAAGAAGTCGCTTCATCGGTCGCTTGGTCCTGTTCAACTGACGCTGCTGGGGATCGGGGCCATCATCGGCACCGGCATCTTCGTCCTGACCGCCTCGGCCGCCCAAAAGGCCGGACCGGGCATGATGATCAGCTTCGTCATCGCCGGCGCGGTCTGCGCAGTCGCGGCGCTCTGCTACTCCGAACTGGCGTCGATGGCTCCGGTTTCGGGCTCGGCCTACACCTATACCTACGCCGTGATGGGCGAATTGCTGGCCTGGACGGTCGGCTGGGCGCTGATCCTGGAATACGCCGTGGCGGCCTCGGCCGTGTCGGTCGGTTGGTCGGGCTATGTGCTCGGGCTGATAGAACAGGGGCTCGGATTCGACTTCCCCGACCTCCTATCCGCCGGGCCGACCTGGTCGATGAACGGCTTCATCCCCACGCCTGACTTCTCGGCCGGGATCGTCAACATCCCCGCCATCGTCGTGGCCCTGCTTGTGACGGCTCTGCTGATGGTCGGCACGACGGAATCGGCCCGGGTCAACGCGATGCTGGTCGCGATCAAGGTCATCGCCCTGACGGTCTTCATCGTCATCACCCTGCCCGTCATCAAGTCCGCCAACCTGTCGCCGTTCGCCCCCAATGGCCTGTTCGGCCAATATTCGGGCATGGGCATCGTCGGCGCCGCAGCCTCGATCTTCTTCGCCTATGTCGGCTTTGACGCCGTTTCGACGGCGGCCGAGGAAACCAAGAATCCGCAGCGCAACGTGCCCATCGGCCTCATTGGTTCGCTGGCCATCTGCACGATCTTCTATCTGCTGGTTGCGCTCGGCGCCGCCGGCGCTATCGGCGCTCAGCCGGTTCTGGGCGCCGCCGGTGAAGCGGTACAGCCGGGCTCGCCCGCCTTCGTGGCCGCCTGCGCTCTGCCCGCCAACGCAGAAATGCTGGTCTGCTCTAACGAGGCCCTGGCCCACGTTCTGCGCGTCGTCGGTCACCCCCAGATCGGCAACGCCCTGGGCACCGCCGCCCTCCTGGCCCTGCCCTCGGTCATCCTGATGATGATCTTTGGTCAGACCCGCATCTTCTTCGTGATGGCGCGCGACGGCCTGCTGCCCGAAGGCCTGACCAAGATCCACCCCAAGTGGAAGACGCCCTATATCGTGACCGCCGCCACCGGCATCGCGGTCGCCATCGCCGGCGCCCTGTTCCCGGTCGGTCAGCTGGCCGACATCTCGAACTCGGGAACCCTGTTCGCCTTCTTCATGGTGTCGATCGCGGTGCTGGTGCTGCGGGTCAAGGATCCGAACCGTCGCCGTCCGTTCCGCACGCCGCTGATCTGGGTGTTCGCGCCCCTGTCGGCGTTCGGCTGCGCCTTCCTGTTCTGGAACCTGCCGCACGACGCCAAGATGGTGTTGCCGATCTGGGGCGGGATCGGCCTGCTGATCTACTTCGCCTACGGCTACCGCAAGAGCCACCTGGGTCGCGGTGTGGTCGAGGTTCACGAAACGGATGGTGACGTTCCGCCGCCGCCCGTGCCGCCGATCCGCTAAGACCAAACCGGGCCTGTCGCACCAATCGCGGCAGGCCCAGCTATCGGCCTCAAATAACCCGCAAGGGCGATAGGCCAGGAATAGAGAAAGGCCCCGGAGCGATCCGGGGCCTTTTTTGTCTTGGTGCGGATGAGAGGACTCGAACCTCCACGCCTCTCGGCGCTGGAACCTAAATCCAGTGCGTCTACCAGTTCCGCCACATCCGCATCGGGTAGGCCGTCGCGTCTAGAGGGTGACGTCGCTCAGGGCAAGGCCTCAGCGACGCCCGGCGACCAGTTCGTTGCGGATGGAGCGTCCCAAGGGATCGCGGGCGCGCCAGCTGTCGCCGACATCCGCCTCGACCATCCGGCTGCAGAAGCGTGGCAGGATCTGGCGCGGGCTGAAGCCGGACAGACAGATCTTGTCCCCCTCGGCCGACCAGCGTGCCGCCACACGTCGCCCGTCGGAAAACTGCGAGGTGTAGCGCCCATCCGGCTCGAAATAGTGCCGGACCCACTGGCCGTTCGGATAATGGGACACGATCGTATTGCCGAACGCCTTGGACATGTCGGCTGAGGCGGGCGAGGCCGCCAGCACGCCCACGATCGCCAAACCGCAGATCACCGAAACCTGCTTCACACGCCCCTCCTGCGCTGTCCGTAAATCGACTATCGACGATACATAAGACGGCGCAAGGGATGCGGTTCCTCAGCCGTTGCCGCGACGACCCGATTCGAACAGGAACCAGACGCGCTTCTCGCTCTCGTCGATCCAGTTCTCGAGCAAGCTGGCGGTCGCGACGTCGTTATGCTCGTCGCAAAGGTCATGCACCTCGCGCATCCGGCCGATCAGTTCACCGTTGTCGTCGCGAAGCTCGGCCAGCATATCCAGCGGGTCGACATAGTCGGCGTCATTGTCGGCGATGCGTGATTCCTTGGCGATCTGACCGATGGAGCGAAGCGTGGTCCCGCCGATCTTGCGCGCCCGCTCGGCCATGGGATCGGTCATGGCCAGGATTTCCGCCGACTGCTCGTCCAGCATCAGATGGTAGTCCCGGAAATGCGGACCCGAGACGTGCCAGTGGAAATTCTTCGTCTTGATGTAGAGAGCGAACGTATCGGCGAGAAGGCCGGTCAGAGCGGCGGAAATGCTCTGGGTCGCCTCCTCCGACAGGCTCGTCGGCGTCTTCAGGGGCGCCAGGCGTTTCTCTTTAGCGGTGGCCATCATCGTTCTCCTCAGCAGCAGTCTGCGGTCAAGCTAGGTCGCCGGGCATCCGAACGGAAGCCCTGGTGCAGAGGATAATGCTGAAGCTAGGAAGTGGTTCGGCTGGGCCGACCTTTGTCGGCGGATGGCTGGGGAACTAGGACTCGAACCTAGAATGACGGTACCAAAAACCGTAGTGTTACCATTACACCATTCCCCAGCAGGACCGGCGTTTCCGAAGCACTCTGTGCGGCGGAGGCGGTCAGATACGCCAAGCCGTTTTGGGATGCAACACCCTCTTTCAGGACTATTTTCGCTTACCGTGAAGATGGGTCGAAATGGGCGCTTGCGGCCTATCGAACCCATGGCTATAAGCCGCGTCCTCACTTCGGGGCGACGCCGCCAGGCCAGCCCCTACGGTCGGAGTGTGGCTCAGCCTGGTAGAGCACTGCGTTCGGGACGCAGGGGTCGGAGGTTCGAATCCTCTCACTCCGACCATCTTCTCCTCAGAATAGTCGACGATGCGACAGCGGGTCTTCGCCCGCCGCCAGAGCCGCGTCAGTCGTCGTTCGCCGCGCTCTTCATCGCCTGTCGCGCCACCGCATTCAGATGCGCTCCGACCGACTCGACTGGCCTTGAGCCCAGCGCCTTTCGGCGCGCGATCAGATCGGGCGAGCCAGCGTCATAATCGGCCATCAGCCGCCGCACGAACGCCCCGCCCTGCACCTCGGCCAGCACCTGATCCATCGCTTGGCGAGATTCGGCTCCGATGACGCGCGGTCCGGTCAGATAGGCGCCGTATTCCGCCGTGTTCGAAATCTTGGCGAAGGCGCCCGCGATGCCGCGTTCGTACATCAAGTCGGTCACCAGCTTGGTCTCGTAAAAACATTCGAACCACGCCACCTCGGGCGGATAGCCGGCATGGACCAGTTTCATGAAGGCCGTGTCGATCAGTTCGGCGATGCCGCCGCACAGCACCACCTGTTCTCCGAACAGGTCGCTCTCGCACTCGTCGCGCATCGTCGTTTCCAGAATGCCCTTGCGCCCGCATCCCAGCGCCGCCGCATAGGACAGGCCTAGCGCATGCGCGCCGCCCGTTGCGTCCTGCTGCACGCCGAACAGGCAGAAAACCCCCTGCCCGGCCTCGTACAGGTCGCGGATGCGCGGCCCGATCCCCTTGGGCGAGGCCAGGATGACGTCCAGATCCGCGCGCGGTTCGACCAGGCCGAATCGCACCGACAGGCCGTGGGCGAAGATCAGGGCCGCGCCCGGCCGCACGTTCGGCTCCAGCTCGTCGCGCCACAGATCGCGATGCGCCTCGTCTGACGTCATGACGGCGACCACGTCGGCGCCCGACGCGGCCTGCGCGGCCGTCATCACCTCGAATCCGTCGGCGCGCGCCAGGTCTCGCGTCTTGGAGTCGGCCTTCAGACCCACCACGATGTCGGCCACGCCCGAATCGCGCAGGTTCAGCGCATGGGTGCGCCCCTGGCTGCCGTAACCGATCATGGCCACGCGCTTGCCGCGAATGATCGAAAGGTCGCAGTCGCGGTCGTGGAAGACAGGCAGCGGATTGGATAGGGTCTGCGTCATGACCGCCTTCATAACCCCATCCGATGTCGTCGCCTTCTGGAAAGAGGCCGGACCCGAAAAGTGGTTCGCCAAGGACGAGGCGTTCGACGCCGACTTCCGCGACCGAGGCCACGCCCTGCATTGGGCCGCCGCACGCCGCGAACGGGACGACTGGATAGACACGGCCGAGGGCGCCTTGGCGCTGTTGATCCTGCTGGACCAGTATCCCCGAAACAGTTTTCGCGGCACGGCGCATCAGTTCGCCACCGACCCGCTCGCCCTGATGTTTGCAAACCAAGCCGTGGCCCGCGATCTGCATCTGGCGGTCGAGCCGGCTTTGAAGAACTTCCTGCTGCTGCCGTTCGAGCATTCCGAAAGCATCGAGGATCAGGACCGCTACATGGCCTTGGTCGCCGGGGATGAAGAGCTGGAGAAATGGGGCAAGCTGCACCGGGACATCATCGTCCGCTTTGGCCGCTTCCCGCACCGCAACGCCGCGCTGGGCCGCCAGACGACGCCTGAAGAACAAGCCTTCCTCGACCAAGGCGGCTTCGGGGGCTGATTCGATCCACAACGATCCGATCGTGATCACCGACGGCTCATTGGCGATCGACTGATTCGGGTGGAAGCTGACGCCATGAACGCTCAGGTCGCCATCGCTGAACTTCAGGCTCGCATCGCCGCGGCGCCTGCCGATCATCCCGAGCGGCAGTATCTGAACCTCCTGCGCGAGATCCTCGACAATGGCGTCCGTCGCGACGACCGCACCGGCACGGGCACCCTGGGCGTCTTCGGCCGCCAGATGCGGTTCGATCTGTGCAAGGGTTTCCCGGTCCTGACGACCAAGAAGCTGCATCTCCGGTCGATCATCGTCGAACTGCTGTGGTTCCTACGTGGCGAGACCAACATCGCCTATCTGAAGGACAATGGCGTCCGCATCTGGGACGAATGGGCCGACGCCGACGGCGAGTTGGGTCCGGTCTATGGCAAGCAATGGCGGTCCTGGACCGCGCCGGACGGGCGCGTCATCGACCAGATCGAGAAACTGGTTCATGGGCTGAAGACCAACCCCAACAGCCGCCGCCACATCGTCACCGCCTGGAACCCGGCCGATGTCGACGACATGGCCCTGCCGCCCTGCCACTGCCTGTTCCAGTTCTTCGTCGCTGACGGAAAGCTGTCCTGCCAACTGTACCAGCGCAGCGCCGACGTGTTCCTGGGCGTGCCCTTCAACATCGCCTCCTATGCCCTGCTGACGATGATGCTGGCCCAGGTCGTGGGGCTGGAGCCGGGCGACTTCGTCCACACCTTCGGCGACGCCCACCTTTATCTGAACCACCTCGAACAGGCCGAGCTTCAGCTGACCCGCGAGCCCCTGCCCCTGCCCGTCATGCAGATCGCGCCCAAAACCGACCTGTTCGCCTTCGATCTCTCGGACTTCACCCTCGAGGGCTACGAAGCCTGGCCGCACATCAAGGCCGCCGTCGCCGTTTAAGGTCATTCACGATGATCCGCGCTTTCTCTCTTGGTCTCATTCTGCTCGCGACGCCCGCAGCGTCGGCGATCGCCCAGCCGGTCTCATCCGCCGTCGAAGCCGCCGAGATCACGCCAGTCCAAATCAGGGTTCCGGCGCCGGACGGTCGGGCCATACCGATCAGCATCTGGACGGCACCGGCCGAACGCGGCGTGGTGGTGTTCAGCCACGGCTATAACGGTTCGCCGACGGCCTATGCTCGCATTCTGTCGGCCTGGGCGGCGCATGGTTTCACGGTAATCGCACCGCTTCACGTCGATTCTCTGCGTCATCCGGAACATGAGAAATACGACAATCGCGCCGCCTTCTCGACCAGGCTGATCGACCTGGGCGTCGCACGCGGCATCGCCGCCCATGCGCATTCGGGCAAGTCGCTGATCGTGGCGGGGCATTCGTTTGGCTCTCTGATGTCCGTGATCGAAGGCGGCGCCGTTACGGCTGCCGGGCCAGCAGGCGACCCGGCGGTGAAAGGCGTGATCGCCTTTTCCTCGGCCGGCTCGATCCCCGGCCTCGTCACCTCCGACAGCTACCGCACGCTTGACCGTCCGCTGTTGGTGATCACCGGCGATCAGGATCTGGTGCCCGGCTTCGTCAGCGATTGGCGCGATCATCGCGCGCCGTTCGACAACAGTCCGGCCGGCGACAAAACTCTCATGATCTTCGCGGGCGCAGACCACCAGCTGCCAGGGACGGCGCAAGGCGAGCGGTTTGATCAGATCATCCGGGCAACGGAGGATTTCCTCGACGCCTATGCGCTGAACGACGCCGAGGCCCGATCGCGCCTTGAGGCCTTCGCCGCAGACGGCGTCAGCGTCGAGCGCCGCTGAACGGATGGATTTGCGCCATCTGACCGCGTCGGTTCTTCGCATCTCCGACATCTACGCCGCCGAACACGATATCGACCGCGACCGCGACTGGGCGTTGCTCAAGCTTCAGGAAGAGCTTGGCGAACTGACCGCCGCGCATCTGCGTCTGACCAGCCGCGCACGAGGCGCACCCGACAGCCAGGCGCTGGGTGACGAGGCGGCGGATGTGCTGGGGATGCTGCTGATCTACTGCGCGCGGGCGGGTGTCGATCTGGATCAGGCCATGCAGCGCAAATGGCTGAAGTGGCTGGAGCCTCAGGCCTAATCCTAGTCCTCTGGCGCAATCATGATCATCGGCCTCAGACGCCCGACCAAGGCGTCGTCCGTTTCGATGCGCTCGACCACGATCCGGTTCTTCATCATGCCCATCTGCATGGTGGCGCGAAACGCGATCACGTCGCCGGGCGCAGCAATGAATCCCTCAAGCGTCGGCTTGTTCTGCTTGCCCGCCAGACCGCCGAACGCCATGGACACCTGGTGGCCGCCCGGCGATACCGAAATGGCGGTGAAGCGCGGACTCTTCAGCTGGGCCACGAACTTGCCGTCCACCGACAGGTCCATGCCGGCGGCCTTGCCCACGAAGCCTTCGCGATAGACGATCAGCAGAGCCTGATCGTGAAACTGAGGGCGAAACGCCAGTGCGGCCTGCTTCTGCTCCGCCGTCGCCGACTTTCCCAGTTTTGTGCCCGCCAGATTGGCCATGATGTAGGCGGTGAATACGCCCAAGAATGCGCCGACCATCATCGGCAGATAGCCGGCGTCGGCTCCGGCCGATGAGAACAAGAACGCCAGCCCGCCGCTGATGACGAACGCGACCAGGAAACCGACCACGATGGCGGGGAGATACTTGCTCATGACGGGGCTCGCGTTCATTGGATGGGTCACTTCAACGCATCGATACGGTCAAGGTTCTTGCCCCAGCCCATCATTTCCCTGGTTGTCGCCCGCGGCCAAAACGGCGTCATCGGCCGCGATGGCGACCTGCCCTGGCGGCTCCGCAGCGACTTGCAGAGGTTCAAAGCCATCACTGTGGGCAAGCCTTGCCTGATGGGTCGCAAGACTTGGGAGAGCCTGCCGCTGAAGCCTCTGCCGGGTCGGCTGAACATCGTGCTGACGCGTGACGAATCCTACGAAAGCGACGGCATGGCCAAAGGCGCGCTGGTCTGCGCCACTCTGGACGAGGCCATCGAGATCGGACGCGAAACCGCCGAGGACGATGGCGTCGAGGAGATCTGCATCATCGGCGGCACAGCCCTGTTTGAGGTCGCCCTGCCCCGCGCGAGGCGCCTGTACATCACCGAGGTCGAGGCCTCTCCCGAAGGCGACGCCGTTTTTCCGTCATTCGACGAAACCGCCTGGGTCGAGGTAACGTCGGAATCGCACCCGGCGGGCGAGAAGGACGACCACGCCTTCACCTTTCGCGTGCTGGAACGCCGCTAGGAGAAACAGATGTACGTCACCACGACCAACGACCTGCCCGGCTTTCGCGTCACGCGCCACATCGGCCTGGTGCGCGGCGTCACGGTCCGCTCTCGCAACGCCATCTCCGACGCCATCGGCGGGGTCCAGTCCATGCTTGGCGGCCGTGTCGGCGCCTATGTGAAGCTGGCAGAGGCCGGGCGTCAGGAAGCCTATGACGAACTGGTCAAACACGCCCAGGCCCACGGCGCCAACGCCATCCTGGCCGTCCGGTATGATGCGACGGAGATCATGCCGGGCGTGACCGAGGTCCTATGCTACGGCACGGGCGTGATCGTCGAGCCGGCATAATCGGCTCGACGTCTCTCGATCAGGACAGGGTCATCAGGTCCGAACGCTCGAAGTTGCGCAGCTCGTCTTCGCGACCGTCGCGGATCTTCGCGACCCACTGAGGATCGGCCAGCAGCGCGCGGCCGACGGCGACCAGGTCGAACTCCTCGTTCTCCAGACGGCGCAGCAGACCGTCCAGCGAAGCGGGCTTTGAACCTTCGCCGCCGAAGGCCGCTATGAACTCGCCGTCCAGGCCCACGGATCCGACGGTGATCGTGGGCTTGCCCATCAGCTTCTTGGTCCAGCCGGCGAAGTTCAGGTCCGAGCCTTCGAACTCCGGCTCCCAGAAGCGGCGCTGCGAGCAGTGGAAGACGTCCACGCCGGCGTCCGACAGCGGGGTCAGCCACTCGACCATCTGTTCCGGCGTCTCGGCGATGCGAGCCGTGTAATCCTGAAGCTTCCATTGCGACAGGCGCAGGATGACGGGGATGTCGTCGCCCACGCCTTCACGCACCGCCTTCACGACCTCGGCGCCGAATCGGGCGCGGTCAGCGATGGTCGGTCCGCCCCAGCGGTCCTCGCGCGCATTCAGGCCGCCCCAGAAGAACTGATCGATCAGATAGCCGTGGGCGCCGTGGATTTCGACGGCGTCGAAGCCGAGGTCGCGAGCCGCGCGGGCCGATCGGCCGAAAGCGGCGATTGTGTCGGCGACGTCCTCCTCCGTCATCGGCTCCAGCCTGGTCTTGCCCGGCATGGTCATGCCCGACGGACTGTCCACCTTGCCCAGAGGCGCCCAGTCATCGCCGCGTCCGCGGGCCGAGCCCACGTGCCAGATCTGCGGCGCGATCAGACCGCCGGCGGCATGAACCTCTTCCACCACGGACTTCCATTCCGGCAACGCTTCGCCGTGGAAGACCGGAACATTGGCGTCGTTGCGCGCCGCCGGGCGCTCGACGACCGTGCCCTCGGTCACGATCAGTCCCACCCCGCCCTCGGCCCGACGGCGATAATAGGCGGCGACGTCGGAGGTCGGGATGCCGTTCGGCGAGAAGGACCGCGTCATGGGCGCCATGACGATGCGGTTGGGCAGGGTCAGCCCCTTGATCGTGAAGGGGCTGAACAGGGCTTCGAGGCTCATTGGATCTCCTTGGGTATCTGTAGCACCCAAGGTGGCGAACAGGGTTGCGTTTGAAAACCCCTTTCCCCGGCTTTTTCTATAGCCCGAGCGCAGAGGACACGCGCGCGGCGATTTCGGCGAAGCGGTCGGCGATATCGCCCTGCGGATCGGTTGCGACCGACGGTCGTCCCGCATCGCCGCCCTCTCGCAAGGCGACGTCCAGCGGCAAGGCGCCTAAGAATGGGATGGACAGGCGCTCGGCCTCGGCCTTGCCCCCGCCTTCGCCAAAGACTGGCCCGCTCATGTTCTCGATCAGGCCAAACGTCGGGACATTGACGCGCTGAAACAGGGTGTGGGCGCGCCGGGCATCGGCCAGAGCGACTTCCTGCGGCGTCGAAACGATTACCGCCCCATCCAGGGGCGTCTTCTGGATCAGCGTCAGCTGGACATCGCCCGTGCCCGGCGGCAGATCGACCACCAGCACGTCCAGCGGCGCATCAGCCGTTCCCCAACGCGTCTGGGTCAGCATCTGTGTGATGGCCTGCGACGCCATGGGTCCGCGCCAGATCATGGCGTCGTCCATCTTGGTCAAAAGGCCGACCGACATGGCCTTCAACCCGTGAGCGACGTGCGGCACGATGGCGCCGTCCTCGTAGGCGGGTTGGCCGCTGATGCCCAGCATGGTCGGCAGCGACGGCCCATAGACATCGGCGTCGAGAATGCCGACCGAAAGCCCGCGCGCCGAAAGCGCGGCAGCCAAGTTCACCGCAACGGTGGACTTGCCGACCCCGCCTTTTCCACTGGCGACGGCCAGGACGCGGCGAACATGCGCGGGACGGTCGGTCGGGACCGGGGCCTTGGCGCGGCCCTGATCGACCGCCGCCTTGGACAGGCCCGCCGTGCGCGGCGCAGCAGCAGGCTTGGTCTCGGCGGTCAGAATGACCGAGACGCGCGCCATGCCGGGAATGGCCTTCAGCGCAGCCTCCGCCGCGTCACGAACCGGCGCGTAGGCGGCGGCCTGGCTGCGATCGACTTCCAGAGCAAACCCCGCGCGATCCTCGGCCACGACCAGACCCTGAACAAGACCGGCGGCGACAAGCCCCTGGCCGGAAACCGGATCGATGATGGCGTCCAGGGCGGCGATAACGGCGGTGCGTTCGACCAAGGCGGTCTCCAAGGGACTTGCAGGCGATGATGCGCGCGTTCTATCGCCCTCGAACCCGTCCCGCGAGCCACGATTTGTCCCAGCCGCCCTCAATCAGCCTGATCGCCGGGCCGACCGCCTCGGGCAAATCGGCGCTGGCGTTGAATATGGCGCGCGAAACGGGCGCGGTGATCATCAACGCCGACAGCCAGCAGCTTTACGCCGACCTGCGCATCCTGACGGCCCGCCCGTCGGTTGAAGATGAAGCGCAGGCCGATCATCGACTGTATGGCGTCGCCGACGCGGCGGACGCCTGGTCCGTGGGACGCTGGAGCCGCGCTGTCATGGCGTTGCTCGACGACATCCGTGACCAAGGCCGGTCGGCGATTCTGGTGGGCGGGACCGGCCTCTATTTCACCAGCCTGACACGCGGCCTGGCCGATATTCCTGCGGTGCCAACCGCGGTGCGCGATCAGATGGATGCCGACTACAAGGCGCTCGGCGAGTCAGCTTTCCGCCGGCGCCTGGGGCAGATCGATCCCGAGGCGGCGCAAGCCATCGAACAGGGAGACCGCCAGCGGCTGGTGCGGGCCATGAGCGTCTTCATCGCCAGCGGCCGCGCGCTGAGCGCCTGGAAGGCCGACACTCAGCCCTTGTTGACGCCGGGTTCATGGACCGGATGGGTCAGGGAGCCTGAGCGCCAGCAACTCTATGCAAACTGCGACCAGCGCGTGGACCTGATGATCGATCAGGGAGCGATGGACGAAGTCCAAGCCCTGATGGACCGTGGCTTGAACCCCGCGCTGCCCGCCATGAAGGCGGTCGGGGTCAGAGAACTGGCCGCCTATCTGTCCGGCGATCTGGCCCGCGACGAGGCGATCGCCGCTCTGAAACAAGCCACCCGCAACTACGCCAAACGTCAGCTGACGTGGTTTCGAAACCAGACGCCGGACTGGCGTCGCGACTAAGAAACAATCCGGCGCTTGGAATGCATCACGGCTGCGCCTATATTCGTCTGGTCCGGTTTCGGCCGGACTATGGCGATAAATGCGCTTGTAATAAGCGGACCGGACCCGGGTGCGATTCCCGGCGGCTCCACCAACTCTCTCCCCGCGTTATCGGCGGAGGCAGCATGGGGCCGACTAGCATCGACGGACGTGTAAAGAGGATTGCTTTCGCTCGTCCTGGCCCACCGTATCGGGCCATTTTCTAACTGCGAACGATAACTTCGCTGGAGAAGTCGCTCTCGCCGCGTAATGCGGTTCGAGTGATTTCGAATCTTAAGTCCTAGGGGTTCAGATCCTTGGGCGGGGCCTGTCGGGAGCCTGGCAACAGAATCCCGGCGTTTTCCAAAAGATGATCGGGAGCCTGGCGCCAGAATCCCGGCGCTTTACCTTCATGACACCTTTCGCCAGCGGCCCCGCGCCGCTATCAGTCGCGCTCTGATGCGAGGTGACGATGAGCGACCAGGCCCCTCCGGTCGATGAGATGCGGTACGAACAGCTGGCGCAGGAAGCCCTACGCGGCGTCATGCGCGCCGCGCTTGAACGCGTGCTGGCCGAGGGCCTGCCCGGCGCCCACCACTTCTACATCACCTTCAAGACGCGCGCCGTCGGCGTCAGCGTAGCCCCTGACATTCTGGCGAAATATCCGGAAGAGATGACGGTCGTTCTGCAGCACCAGTATGAGGACCTGCGCGTCGAGCCTGAGCGTTTCTCGGTCAAGCTGCGCTTCGGCGGCATGCCCAAGAGCCTGGTCATCCCCTATTCGGCGATCACGCGCTTCTACGATCCCAGCGTCCAATTCCTGCTGCAGTTCGAAGACCCGCAGCTTCTGGACGAGGTCGAAGACGAGCCGCCCCCGCCCCAGGACATGCCGCCGATTTCTGACGGCCCCAAGGTCGTGTCACTGGACCAGTTCCGCAAGAAATAGCCGCCGTCAGTCTTTACGCGGATAGGAGCGGATCAGGATCCGCTCTCTTTCGCCTTCGCGTCTTTCGACCAGCAGCCGCGCGACCTGGGCGTCGTCGTGGAACAGATAGCCTTTAATGGAGTCGAGCAAGGCCTTGGCCAGGTTGTCGAGGTCCATCCAGGGCGGCTCGCCGACATGCTCCATGCGGATTTCGACGACATGGTCGCCCCATGATGGTCTAGCTCCGCGCCATTCCTTGCGCATGAACTCATAGACCAGCGGCTTGTAGTATTTGGCCTGGGTCGTCAGGCCGTCGATAACGATCTCGACCGCATCGCCATCCTCGCGCGCCCTGACCTTGCCGGTCCCGATCCAGCCGGCGGTCACGGTCGCATCGACCTTGTGCAGACGGCGGGCGCCGCATCCAGCAAACGCGCGGAGCGGATCGTGACGGGCGTCGTAAGCTGCTCATCAGAATTCGCGGGCATCCGCTGGATCCGGCGCGCGACATCCAGTCCTTGGACCACGGCTCCGAATGCAGCGAAGCCCTGCCCGTCTGGATTCCGCCCTCCGCCAAAGTCCAGGCTCGGCGTATCTTGTGTGACGATGAAGAAACTGGATGTGGCGCTGTCCGGTCCGTCCCGCGCCATGGACACCGCGCCGGCCGTATGGCGCAGGCCAGTGTCTCGTGTCCGTTCAAGAGTTATCGGCGGTCGCGAGGCGTCATCGCTGCCGCGTGGCGTCGCCGCCTGGATCACGTCGATGGGATAGCGGCTGGCGGTATTTGTTTCGCGGCTGACGGTTCTGAAGAACGTGCCCCCCTCATAATCACCCGTCACGACGTAACTGATGAAGTTGCATGTCGTGATCGGCGCAGCGGCTGCATCCAGCGCCAGCACCATCGTGCCGGCTGTCGTGTCGAGCGCAACGCGGGGCATTGTGGGGTCAGGCTGAACAGTCGCGCAGCCCGCCAGCGCCGACAGCGCTGCCACGGCGACCAACCCTCGTCTCATATCCGCGCTCTTCTTGCCCTGCATGGCTCTCGTGCTACACCGCCGCGCAACCCATCGCCACGCCTGAGAGACGAGATTTACGCGCATGAGCAACGTCCGGACAGAGACCGACACCTTCGGCCCGATCGAAGTCGCCGCCGACCGCTACTGGGGCGCTCAGGCGCAGCGATCGCTGGGCAACTTCAAGATCGGCTGGGAGAAGCAGCCCCTGCCGGTCGTGCGCGCCCTGGGCATCGTCAAGCGTGCGGCCGCCGAGACCAACCGCGATCTGGGCAAGCTGGATCCAGCCCTGGCCGACGCCATCATCAAGGCCGCCAATGAGGTTATCGAAGGCAAGCTTAACGACCACTTCCCGCTGGTGGTCTGGCAGACAGGCTCGGGCACCCAATCGAACATGAACGCCAATGAGGTGATCTCGAACCGCGCGATCGAGATTCTGGGCGGCGAGATGGGCTCCAAGAAGCCGGTCCATCCCAACGATCACGTCAATATGAGCCAGTCGTCCAACGATACCTATCCCACGGCCATGCACGTCGCCTGCGCCGAACAGGTGGTCAATGAACTGATCCCGGCGTTGAAACATCTGCACGCCGCGCTGGACGCCAAGGCCAAGGCCTGGGGCCACATCATCAAGATCGGCCGCACCCATACCCAAGACGCCACGCCTCTGACGCTGGGCCAAGAGTTCGGCGGCTATGCGCAGCAGGTCGAGAACGGCATCAAGCGCATCGAACAGACGCTGCCGGCCCTGATGGAACTGGCGCAGGGCGGCACCGCCGTCGGCACCGGTCTGAACGCGCCCATCGGCTTCGCCGAGAAGGTTGCGGCCCAGATCGCCGAGATCACCGGCCTGCCCTTCACGACGGCCCCGAACAAGTTCGAGGCCCTGGCCGCCCACGACGCCATGGTCTTCAGCCACGGCGCCATCAACACGGTCGCCGCCAGCCTGTTCAAAATCGCCAACGACATCCGCTTCCTGGGCTCCGGCCCGCGTTCGGGTCTGGGCGAACTGGCGCTGCCGGAAAACGAGCCGGGCTCGTCGATCATGCCGGGCAAGGTCAATCCGACCCAATGCGAGGCCCTGACGCAGGTCTGCGTCCAGGTGTTCGGCAACAACGCCGCCTTGACCTTCGCCGGCTCGCAAGGCCATTTCGAGCTGAACGTCTACAATCCCGTAATGGCCTACAACTTCCTGCAGTCGGTGCGCCTGGTCGCCGACTCGGCCATCAGCTTCACCGACAACTGCGTCGTCGGCATCGAGGCGCGCGAGGACAATATTGCGCGCGGCCTGAACAACTCGCTGATGCTGGTCACCGCTTTGAACGGCAAGCTCGGCTACGATCTGTGCGCCAAGATCGCCAAGACCGCGCACAAGAACGGCACCACGTTGCGCGAAGAAGCTGTCGGCGGCGGCTATCTCACGGATGCTGAGTTTGATGAAGCCGTGCGGCCGGAGAAGATGATCTCGCCGGGCTGACATCCTCCAAGATTGAGATTTTTGAAACGCCGACGTCGCCTGACGTCGGCGTTTTCGTTTGGGTCAGGCCTTGTCGCGGATGGTGCGCCCGACCGGCGCCAGCGCCAGCTTGGCCAATTCGAGATCCTTCAGCGCAAACGGAATGCCGATGATGGACACGAACTCCGCCACGGCGATGAGCATGTGCGTCAGGGCGATGTACCAGCCGGCCACGACGAACCAGACCACGTTCAACACGACGCCGACGCAGCCAGCGACGGGATGCGTGTCCTGCCACACGATCTCGCGGCCGAAGGGCCAGAACGAATAGCTGGCGATGCGCCACGCCGCGAACGTCCACGGTAGGCCGACGACGGTCAACGCCAGGATCGCGCCGCCTAGCAGCCACAGCAGGCCGGAAATCCAGCCGCCGAAGATGAGCCAGAGGGCATTCAGGATCAGGCGCATCGAGACAGGCTCCAATGTCGCCCAATGCGACACATCTCAGATAAGCAAAAGGCCCCGCTTATGCAGCGGGGCCTTTATTAAATCGGCTTCAGATCGGCCTTAGTGCGGCTTCTCGGTCCAGCGCGCCTTGGCGTCGTCTTGGGTCAGGCTCAGATGGACGTGCTTGTCGTCAACCCGTTCGACCCAGCTGACCGGGATCATGTGGTGCTTGAAGCCGCCGGCGAAATCCAGCTTCGCCAGTTCGATCTGATCGCCCAGGACGTGATCGACCCGGCCCACGTGACCGCCGTCCGAGCCTACGACTTCGAGGTGTTCCTTGATGAGCGAAACGTCAACCATGTGTATCTCCAGCAGTTTGGTTTGTCCTGCCGATGAGAACACACCCGGCCTTCGACGGTTTCAAACGGCGACGCTTGTTCATCGCCTTGATGACAGGATTAGCCAGGACGCGGTAGAAGCCGGCGTTCATACGGAACCGGAACTCAAGACATGCGGCGGATTGGATCAGGCCTGTTGGGCGTCCTCATGGTCTTGGCCTTGTCGGCGTGTGGAACACTGGATCGCCCGACCGGCCCTCTTCGGATTACCGACAGCACGCTCGTCAAGGCGGAAGACCCTCGCATCCGCGCCAGCGACAGCGCGCGTTTGCAGGCCTTCACGCAGGAAATCGGTCAGCGGCTTCGGCCCGACAAGCCAACCTCGATCCTGGCGCTGTCCGGCGGCGGCGCAAATGGAGCCTACGGCGCCGGGCTGCTGGTCGGTTGGACCGAACAGGGCGATCGCCCCACGTTCGACGTGGTCACCGGCGTCAGCACCGGGGCGCTTGCCGCGCCATTCGCCTTTCTTGGAAGGGATTGGGACGACGAACTTCAGCACGCCTACACCAGCGGCGCCGCCAGCAATTTGCTGAGCTGGCGCAGTTTCGCCGCCTTCCTGAACCCGAGCCTGTTCTCGTCACAGGTCCTGCGCAATCTGGTGGACGAGAACGTCACCCCTGAACTGATGCAGGCCGTCGCGCGCGAGCACGCCAAGGGCAGACGCCTGCTGGTAGCGACGACCGATCTCGACAGCGAGGAAACCGTCATCTGGGACATGGGTCTTTTGGCGACCCAGGGCGACGAGAACGCCCGCGAG
The DNA here is from genome assembly GCF_005484585.1 of Brevundimonas sp. SGAir0440. Taxonomy (NCBI): domain Bacteria; kingdom Pseudomonadati; phylum Pseudomonadota; class Alphaproteobacteria; order Caulobacterales; family Caulobacteraceae; genus Brevundimonas; species Brevundimonas sp. SGAir0440. The sequence goes on from NZ_CP039435.1 coordinate 2,033,352, forward strand.
CTGTTCAAGGAAGTGCTGGTCGCCTCGGCCAGCATTCCCGGCGTCTTTCCTCCGGTTCTGATCGCCGGGCTTCAGGACGACGACAAGGTGGTTCTGGAAATGCATGTCGACGGCGGCGTCAACACGCCGTTCCTGGCCATCCCTGAAGACCTGATGCTGTGGACCCGTCCAAAGGACGAAGGGCGTGTCGGCGCCCTCTATGTCATCGTCAATGGCCAGGTCGGCCGCAACGACGGCGTTACGCCCGGCCGCCTGTCGGGGATCCTGGGGCGGACCTATGACAGCATGAGCAAGTCGTCGCTGCGCATCCATCTGGCGGTGACGGCGGCGTTTGCTCGGCGCAATGGTCTGGACATGGCCCTGTCGGCCATTCCAGACAATGTCGCCGCCTCCAGCCTGAAGTTCGATCAGGAGACCATGACGGCCATGTTCGAACTGGGTCGCCAGCGCGGACGCGGCGCCGGTGCCTGGACACGGCTGGGCGAGCGCCCGGCGGATCAGCCCTTCATCCCCCAGACGACAATTTCGGAGTCTCAGGTGCCGGCTGTGCTGACGCCCGAGCCCTCGGCGAAACCGTCGGCGGATATGCCCCCCGCTGACAAGCCCACGTCGTAGTCATGGGCGAGATCATCAATCTGAACCGGGCGCGAAAGGCTCGCGCCAAGGCCGAGGACAAGGCGCTGGCCGCCGCCAATCGCGCGGCGCACGGACGCTCCAAGGCCGAAAAGACCCTGTCCGCTCTTGAGCGTCATCGCGCTGAGAAGCAGTTGGACGGTCAGCAGCTGGAGCCGAAAGCCGACGAATGACGGCTCAGGCCTTGGGCGCGCGGATCAGCATGACCTGCCCCGCCAGCACAAGCGCCAGCCCGATCAGGGCGCTCCAGCCGAAACGCGCGCCCTCAAACAGCACAGACACCAGCATGGCGATGGGCGGCGTCAGAGCAGAGATGTAGCTGGCCAGGGCATAGCCGCGTTGGCGCGCGATGGTGAAGTACAGGCCGAAAGCGATCACCGACCCAAACAGCGACAGATAGAGCAGCGACAGGACATAGTGCGGCGTCGGCTCGATCCGCCACACCACGCCGGTCGCCATGCCGTACAGCGCCAACATCGCTGTGCCATAGGCCATCGCCCAGGAGGTGGCGGCCATGACGGGTGCGCCCGCCTGCTGTCCCTTCCAGGCAGCCCAGTTGCCGAGCGCCGAAGCCAGGACAGCGGTCAGGGCGAAGATGACGCCCAGCCCCGGATTGAGGCCGGCGCCTGCCGCCGTGATCTGGCCGTAGGACAAGACCCCGACGCCCATGACGCCCAGTACTGCGCCGATCCACGCCGCCGGCGCCGCCTTCTCTCCGCCCAGCAGCCGAAACAGGATCAGGTTCACAAAGGCCAGGGCGGCGAAGATGACCGCGACCACAGCCGACGCAACCTGCCCTTCCGCCGCATAGACGAAGCCATAGCTGGCCGCGAAGACGAAGGCGCCCTGCCCGATGGCGGCCAGATGCTGGCTGCGCGTCAGACCCAGCGGCCGGCGCGTCACGGCGCAGAAGCCGAACAGGACCGCCGACGCCAGACCAAACCGCCAGACGATGGAGACGATGGAATCAACCGGCCCCAGCTGCAGGGTGATCGCGTACCAGGTCGTGCCCCAGATCAGGGCGCAGATGGCGATCGCGACGATCGCGAAGGGGCGGCTCAAGGGTTGACCTCCGGCGGTGGACGGCCCGCATAACACGCTCTGGCGCCAGGCGCCCTCACGTCTTGCGCCTGAGTGTGACACACTGGACGCCGCCAAGGAGATCACCATGCGATACGCCCCCCTGATCCTGCCCGCCGCGTTGGTCCTTGCGGCCTGCGCCGCCACGCCGGACGTGACGACCGGAACGACGATGGTGAACGTAACGGCCACCTATCGCGAAAGGATCATGCTGCCGCCCGGCCATGTCCTGACCGTCAGGGTTGAGGATGTCAGTCTGGCCGACGCGCCCGCCAAGATTCTCGCCGAAACTAGCGAGCCGCTGACCGGCGCCCCGCCCTATCGCGTCACCCTGGGCTTTCCGACATCTGAGATCAATCCGCGCCACACCTACGCCGCGCGCGCCGAGGTCCGCGACGCGGCCGGCGCCCTGGTTTTTGTCACAGACACCCGACACGCGATCCTGACGAACGGCGCGCCGGCCTCGGCCGAGATCGTGCTGAAGTCCGCGCGTTGAGCAGCCTCAGCAAACGTTCGGTCGCCCTCGCCGGCCATGCCACTTCGGTGGCGCTGGAGCCGGAGTTCTGGGCCGTGCTGGACCGGATCGCGGCTGCCCGAAGCCTCAGCAAGGCGCAGCTTCTGGCCGAAATCGACGCCGGTCGCGGCCGACGCCCCCTCGCCTCCGCCTGTCGCCTGCTGGCGCTGGACTGGGTGGCGGATCATGGAAGACCGGCGTAGCGTCGATCCAACGGAGACTTGATCATGTCCGACAATCGTCTGCTTCCATCCGCCGTGGTTGGCGGTCTTCTGGCTGTCGGCTTCATCGGCGCCGGCGCGCTGATCGGTCAGGGCGTCATTCACGCGCGCGCCGGCGACCGCACCGTGACGGTGCGCGGCCTGTCCGAACGCAATGTGAAGGCGGACCTTGCCGTCCTGCCGCTACGCTTCACCGCCTCGGGCGATGTCCTTTCGGAAGTTCAAACCAAGATCGACGGCGATCTGGCGCTGGTCCGCCGCTTCCTAACCGCCCAGGGCTACCCTGCCCAGGCCATCGAATTGGGCCGGTTGGAGGTGGCCGACACCCGGTCGCGAGAATACGCCGCCCAGAACGGCGGTCCACGCTTCATCCTGGCTCAGACGGTGATCGTGCGGACCAGCGATGTCGCCCGAGTTCAGGCAACTACGCGACTGCTCAACGATCTGGTGCGTCAGGACGTGGTGCTGCAGGACTTCCAGGGTCCGTCCTACATCTTCACCAAGTTGAACGATGTGCGCCCGCAAATGATCGCCGAGGGTACAGCGGCGGCGCGCACCGGCGCGGAACAGTTCGCCAAGGACAGCGGAACGCCCTTGGGCCCGATCCGTCAGGCCACCCAGGGCTCGTTCGAAATCCTGCCGCGCGATGGCGCAGCCGGTGACGAGGCCGCCTCCATCGACAAGAAGATCCGGGTCGTCACGACCATCACCTATAGTCTGAAGTAGTCTCGGGCGGTACGCCGTCGGAGGATTGCGGTCGCCCGATGAAATCGACGTCGGCGTGCGGATCTTGACCCATCTCGACCAACACGACCCAGACGGCCAGGATCACGAACATTCCGACCATGCCCAGAACGAAGGCCCACCACCCGGACTTCTTGCCGCGTGGTTTGCGGTGTGACGCCGCGTCCCTTTTGTCAGTGTTCTGCTGCATCGCACCTTAGGAACCGGCCGTCGATCCGCCGGGTTCCGAGGTTTGATTGTGGCGGCGGCCCTGACATTGCCGCGCGGTCACCTTATGTTCCGGTTCGATTCTGACTGACGGATAGTTTTGCGCCTGTGACTGATCTTCCCGCCCCCCGCATTTCCGACCTCGCGCGCGCTCGTGCGCCCGAGGGCGAGGCGCCGCGTGATTATCTGAAGGGGCTGAACCCGGAGCAGCGCGAGGCGGTCGAGACGACCGAGGGTCCGGTTCTGGTGCTTGCGGGCGCCGGCACGGGCAAGACCCGCGTCCTGACGACACGGCTGGCGCACATTCTGGCGACAGGCCGGGCCAAGCCGTGGGAGCTGCTGGCCGTCACCTTCACCAACAAGGCCGCGCGCGAAATGCGCGAGCGCATCACGCATCTGATCGGCCCGTCCGCCGAGGGCCTCCGCTGGCTTGGCACCTTCCACTCCATCGCCGCCCAAATCCTGCGTCGCCACGCCGAACTGGTCGGTCTGAAATCCAGCTTCACCATCCTGGACACCGACGACCAGGAACGGGTGCTGAAGCAGCTGCTGGAAGCGGCCAACATCGACACCAAACGCTGGACGCCCAAGTCGCTCTCCAGCCTGATCGATCACTGGAAGAACCGCGGCTGGACGCCGGACAAGCTGCCGCCGGGCGAGGACTTCGCCAACGGCAAAGGTCAGGGCCTGTACGCTGCCTATCAGGCGCGCTTGCGCAGCCTGAACGCCTGCGACTTCGGCGATCTGCTGCTGCACAACATCACCATCCTGTCGCAGCATGCGGACCTGGCTGAGGAATATCGCCGCCGCTTCCGCTACATCCTGGTGGACGAATATCAGGACACCAACGTCGCCCAGTATCTGTGGCTGCGGCTGCTGACGGCCTCGACCGGCAATGTCTGCTGCGTCGGCGACGACGATCAATCGATCTACGGCTGGCGCGGGGCCGAGGTGGACAACATCCTGCGCTTCGAGCGGGACTTCCCCGGCGCCAAGATCGTCAAGCTGGAGCGGAACTATCGCTCGACCAGTCATATTTTGGGCGCGGCGTCCGGCCTGATCGCCGCCAACCGCGACCGGCTGGGCAAGACCCTGTGGACCGAGGACGACAGCGGCGACAAGGTGCGCGTCCGCGGCGTCTGGGACGGCGAGGCCGAAGCGAGGCTGATCGCCGACGAGATCGAGACCGCGCGGCGTCCCCACGCCGGCGAACCGGGCCTGAAATACAAGGACATGGCTATTCTGGTCCGCGCCTCGTTCCAGATGCGCGCCTTTGAAGAACGCCTGGTGATGCTGGCAATTCCTTACACCGTCATCGGCGGGCCGCGCTTCTTCGAGCGCGCCGAGATTCGCGACGCCCACGCCTATCTGCGCCTGATCCTGTCGGAAGACGACGACCTCGCCTTCGAAAGGATCGTCAATGTGCCCAAACGCGGCATCGGCGACACCAGCGTGCAGAAAATCCTGCAACTGGCCCGCCAGCACGATCTGTCGGCCCTGACCGCCGTGCGGGGCCTGATCAATACCGACGAGCTTCAGGCCCGTACGCGCACCGCCCTGTCCAACTTCGTGCGCGACATCGACCGCTGGCGTCAACTGTCCGAGACCACGCCCCATTGGCAGGTCATGGAGACGGTGCTGGAGGAGAGCGGCTACACCGACATGCAGAAGGCCGACCGCACCAGCGGCCAGACCCGCCTGGAGAACCTGAAGGAACTGACCCAGTCGATGCAGCAGTTCGAGACGCTTCAAGCCTATCTGGAGCACGTCTCTCTGGTTATGGATCTGGAGCGCGCGACCAGCGACGATCCCAACGGCGACGGCGCGGTGCAGATCATGACCCTGCACGGCGCCAAGGGGCTGGAGTTCCCGCTGGTCTTCCTGCCGGGCTGGGAGGAAGGCGTCTTCCCCAGCCAGCGCAGCATCGATGAGAAGGGCGAAAAAGGCCTCGAGGAGGAACGTCGCCTGGCCTACGTTGGCGTCACCCGCGCCAAGCAGGACGCCCGCATCTCCTTCGCCGCCAATCGGCTGGTCTATGGACGCTGGACCTCCCAACTGCCCAGCCGCTTCGTCGACGAACTGCCCATCGCCCACGTCGATCCCCAATCCGACACCGGCTACTACGGCGCATCGACCGGCATGAAGGAGGCCAAGAGCCGCTGGGACGACACGCCATCCTTTGGCAGCGGCTATTCCTCCCCCGGCTGGAAACGCGCCCAATCCTTCACCGCCGCCCAGACCCCGGCCAAGATTCCCGCGCGCAAGGCCGTCATCGAAGGCGACGGCCGACTGATCGCCACCGCCGACCCCAAATCCAGCTCAGGCTGGAAAAAGGGCGAACGCGTCTTCCACCAGAAGTTCGGCTACGGAAACGTGCGCGTGGTTGAAGGCAACAAACTGTTGGTCGAGTTTGAAAAGGCCGGGGAGAAGCGCGTCATCGACAGCTTTGTCGAGAAGGCCTAACCCGGCGCTCTGACCCAATGAACGGAGCCGACCATGGCGGGCCTCAAGGACAAGCGCGGCTTCATCGACAAGGATCGCATCGACCTGACCGAGCGTCAGTCGGTCGAATACTGGATGAAGCGTTGGGGCGTGACCAAGGACCAGATCACCGCCGCGCACCGCAAGGTTGGGCGCATGACCAAAGATATCGCGGCGGAACTGGGCAAGAAGCGGTGACGCCGCCTTCCTAAATGAGAAACGGCCCCGGAGCACTCCGGAGCCGTTTTGGTTTCTGGCTTAGATGTGGATCACACGCCCATAGGCGTCCAGCGCCGCCTCGTGCATGGCCTCCGACATGGTCGGGTGCGGATAGACGATGCCGTGGATGTCTTCTTCCGTCGCCTCCATGGTGATGGCGGTGACATAGCCCTGGATCATCTCGGTCACTTCATGACCGATCATGTGCGCCCCGATCAGGGCGCCGGTCTTGGCGTCGAAGATCACCTTGACGAAGCCGTCGGTGTCGCCCGAGGCGATCGCCTTGCCGTTCACGCGGAACGGGAAGCGGCCGATTTTCACGTCGCGCTTTTCGGCGCGCGCAGCCTGTTCAGTGACGCCGACCGAGGCCACTTGCGGCTGAGCATAGGTGCAGCCGGCGATGGGCGAATGGACGTTGGGTGTCTTGTAGCCGGCGATATGTTCAGCGGCGTGGATGCCTTCGTGCGACGCCTTATGCGCCAGCCAGGGCGCGCCGGCGCAGTCGCCGATGGCGTACAGACCCTTGACGTTGGTCTGGCAGTGGGCGTCGATCTTGACGTGGCCGCGGTCCATTTCCAGACCCAGTTCTTCCAGGCCGATGCCGTCGGTGTTGGCGGTGATGCCGACGGCCGAGATGCAGACCTCGGCCTCCAGCGTCTCGGCCTTGCCGCCGATCTCCACGGAGACCTTCACGCCCTTGGCGTCCTTGCTCACCTTGGTGACCTTGGCGCCCAGCTTGAACTTCATGCCGCGCTTTTCAAACGACTTCTGGGCCGCCTTGGAGACCTCTTCGTCCTCGACCGGCATGATGCGATCCACCGCCTCGACCACGGTCACGTCACAGCCTAGGGCGCGATAGAAGCTGCCGAACTCGATCCCGATGGCGCCCGAACCGATCACGACAATCGACTTGGGCATGAATTTCGGCGCCATGGCCTCGCGATAGGCCCAGATACGATCACCGTCGGCTTCCAGCCCGATCTGCGGCAGGGCCCGCGCACGGGCGCCGACGGCCAGCATCACCGACTTGGCCTCAAGCGCGCGCGAACCGCCCGCTTTCAGAGCGACGACGACCTTGGGCGCGGCGGCGCCCTTCTCCAGCTTGGCCGAACCTTCGATCACCTCGATCTTGTTCTTCTTCATCAGGAAGCCGACGCCCTGATTCAGCTGTTTGGCCACGCCGCGCGAGCGCTGAATGATGGCGTCGAAATCGAACGACGCGCCGGACGCCGACACTCCGTACTCATTCAGATGGCTCAGGCTCTCGAACTTCTCGCCCGACTTCAGCAGGGCCTTGGTGGGGATGCAGCCCCAGTTCAGGCAGATGCCGCCCAGGTTCTCGCGCTCGACGATGGCGACCTTCAGGCCCAACTGGCTGGCGCGAATGGCCGCGACGTAACCGCCGGGGCCCGAGCCGATGACGACGAGATCGAATTCAGCAGCCATTAGATCAACTTCTCGATGTCGGCCTTGATGGCCTCGGGTTCAGTCTGCGGGGCATATCGGGCGACGACCCTGCCCTCGCGGTCGGTCAGGAACTTGGTGAAGTTCCACTTGATGGCTTTGGAGCCCAGGAAGCCGCGCTTCTGTTCGGTCAGCCAGGCGTAAAGCAGATGGCGGTTCGGTCCGTTGACCTCCACCTTGTCGAACAAGGGGAAGGTCACATCGAAACTGGTGGCGCAGAAGGCGGCGATTTCCGCCGCCTTGCCCGGCTCCTGCTCGCCAAACTGGTTGCAGGGAAAGCCCAACACCTCGAACGGCTGATCGGCGAACGCGCGGTGAAGCTTTTCCAGACCGTCGTATTGGCCGGTGAAGCCGCACTTGGACGCCGTATTGACGATCAGCAACGCCTGACCGCGAAAGCGATCGAGCGAAACGTCCGTGCCGTCGATGGCGCGGGCGGAGAAGTCATAGACCGAGGTCATGACCTCACCCTCCCTTTAGGCCAGCATCGCGACGGGATCTTCGATCAGCGGCTTGAACGCCTGCAGGAAGCGGGCGCCGGTCGCGCCGTCCACCACGCGGTGATCGCAGGTCAGGGTTACGGTCATGACCGTGGCCGGCACGACCTGGCCGTTCTTGACGACCGCGCGTTGCTCGCCCGCGCCCACGCTCATGATGCAGCCCTGCGGCTCATTGATGATCGAGGTAAACTGTTTGATGCCGAACATCCCCAAGTTGGACACCGAGAAGGTGCCGCCCTGGAACTCTTCGGGCTTCAGCTTGCGGTCGCGGGCGCGCTTGGCCAAATCTTTGGACTCGGTCGCGATCTGCGCCAGCCCCTTGGTTTCGGCCTTCTTGATGATCGGGGTGATCAGGCCGCCGTCGATCGCCACCGCCATCGAGACATCGGCGTTATGGTGCATGGCGATGCCTTCGGGCGTGTAGGAGGCGTTGGCCTCCGGCACCATCTTCAGGGCCAGGGCGGCGGCCTTGATGACGAAGTCGTTGACCGAGACCTTGATCCCTTGCGGCTCCAGCATCTTGTTGACCTTGGCGCGCACGGCCATCAGCTGGTCGATCTCGCAATCGATGAACAGCGGGAAGTGAGGCACATTCTGGACGCTGTCGACCATGCGACGCGCCACCGCCTTCTTCATGCCGTCCAGCGGGATCAGGTCATAGCTGCCGTCCGGAATGCCCATCTGCGCCAGCGACTGCGTCTTGCGCGGCTCGGCTGCGGTCGCGGCGGCCGACGCCGATGCGGTCGCAGGCTGAGCCGACGCCTTGCCGGCGGCCTCGACGTCGCGTTTGACGATGCGGCCGTGGGGACCGGTGCCCTTGATCGACTTCAGATCGACGCCGTTCTGGGCGGCGATACGTCGAGCGAGCGGCGACGAGAAGATGCGATCTCCGCTATCCGACTTCGGCGCGGCGGGCGCCGGAGCGGCAGGCGTGGTGACCTTGGGCGCCTCGGCAGCAGCGGGGGCGGCCTCGGCCTTGGACGCCTCCTCCGTCTTGGCGGCGGTTTTTTCAGCCGGCTTGGGCGCGGCCGCGCCGCTCTCGTCCTTCAGGCGGGCGATGGGCGTATTGACCTTCACGCCTTCCGTGCCTTCAGCGACCAGGATGTCGGTGACTTCGCCCTCGTCCACGGCCTCGACTTCCATCGTCGCCTTGTCGGTTTCGATCTCGGCGATCACGTCGCCGGCGGAGACGACGTCTCCGACCTTGACGTGCCACTTGGCCAGAACGCCCTCCTCCATGGTCGGAGACAGGGCCGGCATCAGGATGTCGGTCATCAGGCGTTCCCCCCGGTTGGCGTAATCGGTTCGGCGACAGTGCGGACGTCATTCGCCTTCACCACTTCGCTGAGACCTTCGAGGATGCGGTGGTAGGCCGCAGTTTCATCGTGTTGGTGCCGCACGGCATAACCATGCGCCATATGTCGAGCTGCATAGGCCAGCAGCCGGCCGAACTGTATGGGATCGTTGAAGGCCGGCTTGACGGACATCACCGGCTCGTCCTTCGACCACCACATCCGAAGGACTTCGATGGCCTTCGGGTCAGCAGCGACGCTGTCTGGCGTCGTCAGCATGAACTCCGATGCCTCGGTCATGCCATCACCTGCTTCACGGCCGCGATGATCTTGTCCACGCCTGGCAGCGACAACACTTCCAGATTGGCGGCGTAGGGCAGCGGCACGTCTTCCTGGTGCACGCGCAGCGGCGGGGCATCCAGATAATCGAAGGCGTGCTCGATGACGCGGGCCACGACCTCGGCGCCGACGCCCATCGGACCCCAGCCCTCTTCGGCAGAGACCAGGCGGTTCGTCTTCTTGACGCTCTCGACGATGGTCTCGTGATCCAGGGGGCGCAGAGTGCGCAGGTCGATCACCTCGGCCTCGATACCCTCCTCGGCCAGCTTCTCGGCGGCCTGCAGGGCGAAGCCGACCATCCGGCTGTGGGCGGTGATGGTGACGTCCTTGCCTTCGCGGCGGACCTTGGCCTTGCCGATTGGCAGGACATAATCCTCGACCTCCGGCACATCGAACTCCAGGCCGTACATCATCTCGTGTTCGAGGAAGACGACCGGGTTCGGGTCACGGATGGCGGCTTTCAGCAGGCCTTTGGCGTCGGCCGCGTCATAGGGTGCGATGACCTTCAGACCAGGCACCTGAGCATACCAGGCCGAATAGTCCTGGCTGTGCTGGGCGCCGACGCGCGAGGCGGCGCCGTTCGGACCGCGGAACACGATAGGCGCGCGGATCTGACCGCCCGACATATAGAGCGTCTTGGCGGCCGAGTTGATGATGTGGTCGATCGCCTGCATGGCGAAGTTGAACGTCATGAACTCGACGATCGGCTTCAGGCCCGACATGGCCGCGCCGACACCCAGGCCGGCAAAGCCGTGCTCGGTGATCGGGGTATCGACGACGCGCTGGTCGCCGAATTCCTGCAGCAGGTCGCGGCTGACCTTGTAGGCGCCCTGATACTGGGCGACTTCCTCGCCGATCAGGAAGACGCGATCGTCGCGGCGCATCTCTTCGGCCATGGCGTCACGCAGGGCGTCGCGCACGGTCGTCTTGACCAGTTTGGCGTCGGCCGGAATTTCCGGGTCGCGCAGTTCGACCTTGGGCGTCGCAGCCTCGACCGGCGCCTTTTCGGGATCGCCGGTCTTGCCTTCGGCCGCAGCCTTGGGCGCCCCAGCCTCGCCCTTTGCGGATTCCGCCTTCGGCGCAGGCGTCGCTGCGCCGTCTTCGCCGGCCAGACGCGCGATCGGCGTGTTGACCTTCACGTTCTCGGAGCCTTCGGCGACCAGTATTTCCAGCACTTCGCCTTCATCCACGGCCTCGACTTCCATCGTCGCCTTGTCGGTTTCGATCTCGGCGATCACCTGACCGGCCGACACGGTGTCGCCCGCCTTGATGTGCCACTTGGTCAGCGTGCCCTCTTCCATCGTGGGGGACAGCGCCGGCATCAGAATGTCGGTCACGGATCAGGCCTCCACGTAAACGTCGGTATAGAGCTCGGACGGATCGGGTTCCGGGCTCTCTTGGGCGAATTGAACAGCTTCGGCGACGATCGCCTTGATCTCGTTGTCGATGGCCTTGAGCTCGTCCTCGGTCGCATTGGCGGCCGACAGCAGCGTCTTCAGGTGATCGATCGGGTCGCGGGTCTTCTTGACCTCGTCGACCTCTTCCTTGGTCCGGTACTTGGCGGGGTCGGACATGGAGTGACCCCGATAGCGATAGGTCTTCACTTCCAGGATGAAGGGACCGCCGCCTTCGCGGGCGCGCTTGACCGCACGGGCCGTCGCGTCGCGCACGGCCAGCACGTCCATGCCGTCGACCTGCTCGCCCGGAATGCCGAAGCTGGCGCCGCGCTGATACAGTTCGGTCGTCGAGGACGAGCGCTCGATGCTCGTGCCCATGGCGTACTGGTTGTTCTCGATGATGTAGATGGCCGGCAGCTTCCAAAGCTGCGCCATGTTGAAGCTTTCGTACACCTGCCCCTGGTTCGAGGCGCCGTCGCCGAAATAGACGAAGGCCACCGAATCGTCGCCGCGATACTTGCCGGCGAAGGCCAGGCCGGTGCCCAGCGCCACCTGGGCGCCGACGATGCCGTGACCGCCGTAGAAGCCGGTCGGCACGTCGAACATGTGCATCGATCCGCCCTTGCCCTTTGACGAACCGCCGCTGCGGCCGGTCAGCTCGGCCATGACTTCTTTCGGATCCATGCCCGCGGCCAGCATGTGGCCGTGGTCGCGATAGCCGGTGATGATCTTGTCGTGGCCCTGTTTGACGCTCTCCTGAACGCCGACCGCCACGGCCTCCTGGCCGATGTACAGGTGGCAGAAGCCGCCGATCAGACCCATGCCGTAGAGTTGGCCCGCACGCTCTTCGAAGCGACGGATCAGAACCATCTCGCGATAGAAGCGCAGAAGGTCTTCCTTGGACGCCGTCGGCGTGTTGGGCAGTTTGTCAGGCGTGGTCGTCTGAGCGGATTTGGCTGGGGCTTTCGCCATCCGGTATCTCCCGGCTAGGCGCCGAGAACCGACGCCTTCTTATCGTTACGGAAAGGGGCTTTAGCAGCCTTCCTTCCGGTAACGCAAAGGGGTGCGGGTCGCCCTGTAACAATAGTTCAAGTGGTGAAGGTGGCTTAGCCTTGGGCGGCCGGGGCCGAGACGCGGATCACATAGTCACGCGGATCGGAGAAACCCAGGACGGCGCGCGCGCGCTCTTCCAGAAGGTCGCGAGACAGGCTGTCGGTGCGCAGATAGCGAACTCGTGTCTCAAGATCGCGGCGCTGCTCGGTCAGATGCGCCAACTGGTCCTCGCGTTGCCCCAGAAGGGCGTCGCGAGACGAGCCGCTCAACAGTCCGCGCTCGCCCGTCAGCGCCTGCACCCCGAGATAGGCCAGAAGCAGCAACAGGGCGAGGGACAGGCGGTAAGGTTTCATCCGTTCGGGCACTTGAGACGCTCCTTCTGAGCGCGAAAACACAGTTCAGAAACCGTGCCCGAAAATGCCTAACGAAATGTAGCTCGACCGTAAGATAGTCGGCGGAAAACGCTGATTCCCCGCCGACAATTCCGATCTCTATTTCAGCAGCATGCCGTCGCCGAAATAGACGCCCTGGTCGCCCAGCATTTCCTCGATGCGGAGCAACTGGTTGTACTTCGCCACCCGATCGGAGCGAGCCAAAGAGCCGGTCTTGATCTGCCCGCAGTTGGTCGCCACGGCCAGGTCGGCGATGGTGTAGTCCTCGGTCTCGCCCGACCGGTGGCTCATCACAGCGGTGTAGCCCGCGCGGTGGGCCATATCCACGGCGTCCAGGGTTTCCGACAGGGTGCCGATCTGGTTGACCTTGATCAGGATCGAGTTCGCCAGACCTTCGCCGATACCCGCGGCCAGACGCGCCGGATTGGTCACAAACAGATCGTCGCCGACCAGTTGGACCCGGTCGCCCAGGCGCTCGGTCAGCAGGCGCCAGCCGTCGAAGTCATCCTCGGCCATGCCGTCCTCAATCGACACGATCGGGAAGCGTTCGCACAGATCAACCAGGTAGGCGGCCATGCCTTCGGAATCGACGGTCTTGCCCTCGCCGGCCATGACGTATTTGCCGTCCTTGAAGAACTCGGTCGAAGCGACGTCGAGGCCCAGGTGGAAGTCCTCGCCCGCGAGGTAGCCCGCCGCCTGGCCCGCCTTGGTGATGAAGCTCAGCGCCTCATCGGCCGACGCCAGATTCGGCGCAAAGCCGCCCTCGTCGCCGACGTTGGTGTTGTGCCCGGCGTCCTTCAGTTGCTTCTTCAGGGCGTGGAAGATTTCGGCGCCCATGCGCACGGCGTCCGAAAAGGTCTCGGCGCCCGTAGGCAGGATCATGAACTCCTGGATGTCGATCGGATTATCGGCGTGGGCGCCGCCGTTGATGATGTTCATCATCGGGGTCGGCAGGACGCGGGCCGAGACGCCGCCCAGATAGCGATACAGTTCCTGATTGGCCGACAGGGCGCTGGCCTTGGCGACGGCCAGAGACACCCCCAGGATCGCATTGGCGCCCAGACGGCCCTTGTTGGGCGTGCCGTCCAGTTCGATCATCGCCTCGTCGATCCGGCGCTGCTGCTCGGCGTCCATGCCGGACAGGGCGTCGAAGATTTCGCCGTTGACGGCGTCGACCGCCTTCTGGACGCCCTTGCCGCCCCACATGTCCTTGTCGCCGTCACGCAGTTCGACGGCTTCGTGCGCACCCGTGGACGCGCCGGACGGAACGGCGGCGCGGCCGAAGGAACCGTCTTCCAGCGTGACATCGACCTCGACCGTCGGATTGCCCCGGCTGTCGAGGATCTGGCGGGCGACGATGTCGGCGATGTCGGTCATGGCTCGGCTCTTTGGCTCAAGGGGCAAGGGAGGTCAGACGGTTTAGCCGCCTCCCCGCCAAACGCCAATGCCGACATCGTCGCCGAGCGTCAGGAACAGCCTTCGACCAGCTGGATCGAAGGATCGCCCGCATGGACCATCATCACCTTGCCGTCGCTGCCGATCTCGTATCGAACGCCGCGCGCCGACGGATCGGTGACATAGGTCGTCGATCCGCCCTTCGACCAGACGAACAGATCCTCGGCCGGCGCCTCCTGGTATTTGTGCGGCTGGGCGAAGACCGCGCCGCCATAGGCCTGCTTGATCGCCATGGCCGTATCGCCCACCCCGAACCCGCGATCGGTCTTGGTCGTCGCACCGCGCGCCAGGGTGATTCGCGTCAGCACGCCATTCTGGATCATCACCTGCACATCGGCCGGCGCCTTCGCGGGATGGAACTGGTCACAGACTTCAGGCTCGGCGCCGCCGACGGCGTTCGGTTGAGAGTCCTCGCCCCAGACCTTCACCAGCTCGGCGCGCGTCATGCCGATTCGCACCGGGCCCAGACCTTCGGCCGTCAACGCATTCGGATCGGCTGCGGGCCTAGCGGGCATCTCGTTCGAGGATGCGACGGGCGGTGCAACCGGCTCCGAGGCGCGCTCCTCTACGCGATTGCAGGCGGCGAGGGTCAGCAGCGCACAGGCGCTGACGGCGGTGAAACGAATCATCATGCGGCGTCTCCAATGGAAGCTTCACCGCATTGAACGCACGAAAACGGCGCGCGGCTCACCGCGCGCCGTCGAAATCGTCATCCGACCGAAGTCGGGATCGCCTGAAAGACTAGTCTTCCTTCGGCGTGATGACCTGGCGACCGCGATAGGTGCCGGTCTTCAGGTCGATGTGGTGCGGGCGCTTGAGCTCGCCAGTGTCCTTGTCCTCGACGTAGACGTTCGAGGTCAGGGCGTCGTGGGCGCGGCGCATGTTGCGACGCGAGGGAGATACTTTGCGCTTCGGAACGGCCATGTCCGTCTCAATCTTCTAAGTCGGGCGCCGCCCAGAGCCGAGCTCCGTCTAGCGCGAAAACAATAGCGGCGGCCCTCAGGACCGCCACGCGAGGCGCGGCTTATGCATGAACCGCGCGACGATTTCAAGGCGTTTAAGCAGGCGTCAGACGCCGGACGATCTTCGCAGGATTGCCGACCACCACCACGTCGGACGGCACGTCCTTCGTCACGACCGATCCCGCGCCGATCACCGAACGATCGCCGATGGTGACGCCCGCCAGAACGATCGCGCCGCCGCCGATCCAGACGTCGTCCCCGATGACGATCGGCCGCGCCGTCTCTTCGCCGCGGCGGGCCACCGCGTCCAGCGGATGCTCCGGTGTCAAAAGCTGTACGCCTGGCCCAGCCTGGAAGTTGTCGCCGATACGGATCTCGGCGCAATCCAGGAACACGCAGTTGGCGTTCGCAAAGGCCCGCGCGCCCAGATGAATGTTGACGCCGTAGTCGCAGAAGAAGCCCGGCATGATGATCGCCTTGCCGTCGGCCGCACTGACCAGTTCGTTGACCAGGGCGCCGCGCCGGTCGCGATCCGGCTCGGCGTTGATGGCGACGGTCAGGGCCACGGCGCGGGCTCGGCCATCGCGCAGATCGGGATCGCCCGGATCATAGGGCAAGCCCGCCAGCATCTTCTCGCGCTCTGTCATGCGTCCTCCATCAGAGCGGCAGCCACCGCTTCCCCAATGGCCGGCGAACTGGTCAGGCCGGGACTTTCGATGCCGAACAGGGCCATCAGGCCATCGATGCCGTGATGTTCGCGGCCATGAAGCTGGAAGTCCGGTTGCGGCTCGCCCGGCCCATGCAGTTTGGGCCGAATGCCGGCGTAGTCCGGCGTCAGGGCGCCGTCGGGCAATCCCGGCCAGAAACGGCGAATATAGGTGGCGAACTCGTCCGCCTTGGCCGGATCGACCGAATAGTCCTCGGTGTCGACATAGGCCAGGTCGGGGCCGAACACGGCCTGACCGCCCAGATCCTTGCGATAGTGGGTGCCCAGCGCGCCGGGGATAGGCGGCGGATAGATCAGGCGGTCGAACGGCGCCTTGCCCGTCAGCCGGAAATAGACGCCCTTGCCGAAATGTCCGGCAGGGATGTCGCCGGGCGGATAGCCTTCGATCAACGCCGCCACCGCCTGAGCCGACAGTCCGGGCGCGGTGACCAGAAGGCGGCTCGTGACCTGCATCGTCCCCTCCCCGCCGACACGGATCGTGAAGCCGCCGCCCGCCAGCGGCTCTGCGCCCTCGAACGGCGCCGAGACCACGACCGATCCGCCCGCATCCTCGATCTCGCCCTGCAGGGCCAGCATATAGCCGTGGCTGTCGAACAGGCCGCTCTCGGGCGACAGGATGGCGGCGTGGGCGTTCAGCTCCGGCTCAAGCGCCCGCGCCTGGGCGCCGGTCAGATGCGCCAGCCCCTCGACGCCATTCGCCGTCGCCTGTTCGAAGATGGCCTCGATCCGCTCGACCTCTGATTCCTGCGTCGCCACGACCACCTTGCCGCATTTCCAGTGGTCGATCTTGCGGCTGGCGAGGAAGTCGTAAAGGGCGCGGCGTCCCTCGACGCAGAAGCGGGCCTTCAGCGATCCGGTCGGATAATAGAGGCCGCCGTGAATGACCTCGGAGTTACGCGAGGAGACGCCCTGGCCGATGTGGCCCTCCTTCTCCAGCACTAGCACCGTCAGGCCCCGTTTCGACAGCGCCCGACCGCAGGCCAGGCCCACAGCCCCGGCGCCCACGACGGTCGCGTCGAAATCGAAACTCATCGGCCGCCGTATCTCCGCTTCGCCTCGGCCTCGAAACAGCCGATCAGCTTTTCCACGGCCCGGTCGAAGTTCGCCGACAGCATCATGTCTAGCATCCGGGATTTGAAGGCGAAGTCGATCATGAACTCCAGCCGCGTGCCGTCGAGATGAGGAAAGAACTCCCAACGGTTCTTCAAGTGCTTGAAGGGACCGCGCAGCAAGCCGACCTCGACCTTGGGCGCATTGCGATCATACCGGACCCAGGTGGAGAATCGCTCCTTCAGGAAGGAAAAGCCGACGCTGGCCTCCGCGTCCTGCAAGCCGACGCCCTCGCCTTCCTCGCGCGCGTTCCAGACGCGCATCGACGTCACCCACGGCACGAAGTCGGGATAGGCGCGCACGTCGGCGACCAGATCGGCAAGCTGTTCGGGCGCATAGGGAAGAATGCGCGTGACGCGGTGGACGGCCATGCGGGATTTAGCGGCGCAGCTGCGCCTCGCGCGCGGCCTTCAGCCGGGCGAAGTCGTCGCCGGCGTGGTGCGACGAACGCGTCAGCGGGCTGGACGACACCATCAGGAAGCCCTTGGCCCGGGCGATCGCCTCATAGGCCTTGAACTCTTCCGGGGTCACGAACCGGTCGATCGCGGCGTGTTTGCGCGTCGGCTGAAGATATTGGCCGATGGTGATGAAGTCGACGCCGGCGGACCGCATGTCGTCCATCACCTGCATGACCTCTTCCTTGGTCTCGCCCAGGCCGACCATGATGCCGGACTTGGTGAACTGGTTCGGGTCCCGCTCTTTGACCATCTGCAACAGGCGCAGGCTGTGGAAGTAGCGCGCGCCCGGCCGGATCTTCAGATACAGGCGCGGCACGGTCTCGAGGTTGTGATTGAAGACGTCGGGCTTGGCGTCGATCATCACGGCCGCCGCCCCGTCCTTTCGCAGGAAGTCGGGCGTCAGGATCTCGATGGTGGTGTCCGGCGCCTGGATGCGGATCTGGCGCACCACTTCGGCGAAGTGGGCCGCACCGCCGTCGGCCACATCGTCGCGATCGACCGAAGTGATGACGACGTGGTTCAGACCCATCTGCTGTACGGCGAGGCCTACCTTGCCCGGCTCTTCCGGGTCCAGCGGCTGGGGCAAGCCCGTCTTGACGTTGCAGAAGGCGCAGGCCCGCGTGCAGGTGTCGCCCATGATCATCAGGGTGGCGTGTTTCTGGCTCCAGCACTCGCCGATGTTCGGGCAGGCCGCCTCTTCACAGACCGTCACCAGCCCCTTGGAACGAACGATCTCCTTGGTGGCGTTGTATTGACCGGAGCCCGGCGCCTTGACCCGCAGCCAGTCGGGCTTTTTCAGAACGACCGACTCGGGCCGGTTCTGCTTTTCGGGGTGGCGCAGCTCGGACGGCTTGCGCTGAAGGGTGTCGATCAGGGTGACCATGGCCGGTATTTCGGACTTTGAGGCCGTTTAGGCAAGGCACACCGCGTAACAGACTTGCCGCAGGCGTGATCGCGCATCGGAACTCACGCGACGTTACGCATCTTTTCAAGATGCGGCGGCGTCATTAATGACAGTCGCCCAAACAACAGAGAGGGCCGCCCGCGTCCTCCGTAGGAGACGCGCTTGCGCCAGGCCCTGGATCCCTCGCTTTACGACTCGACCCTGATCGATGCCCTGATCGATGCGCGGTCGCGGTTCGGCGACAAGGAAATCCTGGAGGATCAGGACCGGCATCCGTTGACCTACACCGGCTTGATCCGCGCCGCCTTCGTGCTGGGCCGCAAGATCGCCAATATGACCGACAAGGGCGAGCGGGTCGCCATCCTGCTGCCCTCGTCCATGGGCGTCGTCGTCACCTTCTTCGGTCTGCACGCCCACGGTCGTGTGCCGGTGATGCTGAACTTCACCGCCGGCGAAGCCAATCTGAAGGCGGCGATCAAGGCCTCCGGCGTCAAGAAGGTGCTGACCGCCAAACGCTTCATCGACCAGGCCAAGCTGGACGACCTGATCGTCGAACTGAAGACGGTGGCCGAGGTCGTCTGGCTGGACGACGTGCGCAAGACCATCGGCCTGGCCGACAAACTCTATGGCCTCGCCGCCGGCGCGGCGCCCAAGCGGTTTCGCGTGAAGACGGACCCCGACGCGCCGGGCGTCGTCCTGTTCACCTCCGGCAGCTTCGGCACGCCAAAGGGCGTCGTGCTCAGCCAGAAGAACCTCGTCGCCAATGCGCGTCAGGTGGCGGCCCATATCGACCTGTCGCCGGACTGGGTGATGTTCAATCCCTTGCCGACCTTCCACTGTTTCGGCCTGACAGGCGGGGTCATCCTGCCGCTGCTGCAGGGGTTGAAGGCCTTCCAATATCCGTCGCCGCTGCACGCCAAGCAGATCACCGACCTGCTGCCTCAGGTAAACGCCTCGATCCTGTTCGCGACCGACACCTTCCTGAACCAGTACGGCCGCGTCGCCGAACCGAACGACTTCTCGACGCTGAAGTTCGTCGTCGCCGGCGCCGAGAAGGTGCGCGAGGAAACCCGAACCCTGTTCAACACCAAGTTCGGCGGCGTCGAACTTCTGGAAGGCTATGGCGCGACCGAGGCCTCGCCTGTCATCGCCGTCAACCATCCCGACCGCAACGCGCCCGGCACGGTCGGCCAGGTGCTGCCTGGCATCGACTGGAAGCTAGAACCGGTCGAGGGCATCGACGCAGGCGGTCGCCTGATGCTGCGCGGTCCCAATGTCATGAGCGGCTATGTCACCTCGGCCGAGCCCCTGCAGTGGGATCCGATCGGCGACGACTGGCTGGACACCGGCGACATCGTCGATGTGACCGACGACGGCTATGTCACCATCCGCGGCCGCGCCAAGCGCTTCGCCAAGATCGGCGGCGAGATGGTCTCGCTGACCGCCGTCGAAGGGATCGCCGGCGCCGTCTGGCCGGATCAGCGCCACGCCGTCGTGTCGATTCCGGACAGCCGCAAGGGCGAGAAGCTGGTGCTCGTCACTGACCACGCAGACGCCGAGGTCGCTCCCCTGGCTGAATGGGCGCGAACCAACGGTGCGCCCGAACTGATCGTGCCGAAAAAGATCGTCAAGGTCGCCGAGGTCCCCGTCCTGGGCACCGGCAAGACAGACTATGTGTCGATCCAGAAGATGGTCGAGGCGGAGAAGGCGGCCTGATCAGCCGATCCGGACGCCCGTCATAGAGATCGAGCCGCCGTCGATGCGGTCGTTGAAGAAGCTGACCGCCTCGCCCGGCTCTTGCTGGGCGGCGATGTAAAGCACCGGCAGGAAATGTTCGTCGGTCGGCACGCTTAGCTGCGCGTCCTCGGCCAGACCTACCCAATCGATCAGCGCCTCATGGTCGCCCCGGTCGAACGCCGCCTTCACCGCCTCGTTGAAGCCGGTCGCCCAAGCGTAGGGTTCTGCGCCGTCCTCGCGTTTCCAGGTCCGCAGATTGTGCACGAAGTCGCCCGAGCCGGCGATGACGATCCCCTCGTCGCGCAGCGGTTTCAGCGCCTTGGCCAGGTCGTAATGCTGGCGCGCCGTCAGCTCGCGGTTCAGCGACAACTGAACCACAGGCACGTCCGCCTCGGGCCACACATGGCACAGCACCGACCAGGTCCCGTGATCCAGGCCCCACGCTCGCGTCTGGACGGCCCCGGTCAGCGCCGACACCCGCGCCGCCAAGGCCGGCGACCCGGGCGCCGGATACTGCATCTGATGAAGTTCGCGCGGGAAGTTGCCGAAGTCGTGAATGGTTTCGGGCTTCTCCTGCGCGGTCACGCCCAGCCCGCGCGTCTCCCAGTGGGCGGAGATCATCACCACGCCCTTGGGCTTGCCGATCGCCTCGCCCAGCGCCCGCCAAGCGGCCCCATAGGGACCGCCGAGCGCGTTCATGGGCGAACCGTGGCCGAAGAAGACGGCGGGCTGGCGCATCGGATCAGCCGTGCAGCTTCTTGGCCAACTCGGCGATATGCTTGCCCTGGAACCGGGCGCCGTCCAGCTCAACATCGCTGGGCTGACGCGAGCCGTCGCCGCCCGTGATCGTCGATGCGCCATAGGGCGAGCCGCCGTGGATGGCGTCCAGCGTCATCTGCCCCTGGAAGGAATAGGGCAGACCCACGACCGGCATGCCGTGGTGCATGAAGAAGTTGTGCAAGCCCTGGAAGGTCGTCTCCTGACCGCCGTGCTGTGTCGCCGTGGCGGTAAAGGCCCCGCCCACCTTGCCGATCAGGGCGCCCGAGAACCACAGGCCGCCAGCCTGATCCAGGAAGGCGCGCATCTGCGACGCGGCCGAACCGAAGCGGGTTCCGGCGCCGATGATGATGGCGTCGTAGTCCTTCAGATCGTCGATCTTGGCGATCGGCGCCTTTTGATCCAGCTTGTAGTGAGAAGCCTTGGCCAGCTCTTCCGGCACGGTTTCCGGCACGCGCTTGATGTCCACGACGGCGCCTTCGACCTCGCGAGCGCCTTCGGCGACCGCTTCGGCCATGGTTTCCAGGTGACCATAGGTCGAATGATAGAGGACAAGGACTTTCGGCATCGGGGAGGCTCCACTGAATGACAAGGGTCGTCATTCGCAACAACGACCGTTGCTAACTTGGCGCGCTGCCAGCCGTTCCGCAAGTCCCACACGTCAAATCACGTCTCGAAGGGACAGACGGTGTCGTAAAAAGTCCTGTCGCCCGGCGTGGGGCGACCGCGGCGACAATGGAAACGGTGCTCCATCACCATCGCCTGCTGCTCGATGTTCAACGCGTCCCACCGGCAGGTCGGTTCCACGCGATAGGCATAGGAGGCGGAGGCGTCCCCAGCCTTCAGCTTTGCGAACAGCAGATTGACGCCCTGCTGGGCCTGCCAGACGTGCGTCAGCTCATGAATCAGAACGCCCTGCATACGATCCGGCGCGGCCGCGAAGTCTGAGACGAGCTGCGCTTGGGGCCAGACAATCCAGTCTCGCCCGAACCAGCGTCCAGCCACAAACGCGCGGCGGAACGGCCAACCGATCAAACGGACGGGTTCGAGATCGATTGCGGCCCCGAACGCCTCTCGCGCTAGGCCCTTTTCAGCATCGGTCAGGGCGCGAACGAAGGATCCCAAGGCTTCACATACTCCCAGTGCCACGGCTCATAGACATAGGGCACAAAGCCGAAACGCCCAGCGTTCGCCACCAGCCAGCGATAGGTCGCCGACCGCGCCATATATTCGCGACTAGCCGGGGTGGTGGAATCGACGCCCAGACCCGGCGCCTGGCCGACATACAGATCGACCGCCGTGCCCGTCCGATGCGGCGAGCAGACCGCTCGGCGCAGCCCGTCGCAGTTGCCCTGCTGCGCACAGCGCGCCGCGTCCGCCTCGGGATCGCGGAAGCCGGAGAAGATCTGCAGCAGTTCGGGATCGGCCCGCACCTCCGGAACCTCTGCCCGCGCGGCCGCGACCAGCCGGCGATAGGCGTCCAAGACGTCCCGGCGCAGCAGACGTGTCAGACGGTCGGCATGCTCCTCGGACGCGACCAGATAGCCGAGTTGATTGATCGGCGGCGGCTCGGGACAGACTCCGCCGACGCGCGCCATGACGAATGGCCTGCGCTCCTGCCAAAGGCCGCGAAACACCTGGAATGTCGCCGCATCGAACAGGCCCGTCGGCGCCAGGCCATGCGTCTGCTGAAACCCCGCCAGTTGCGACGCGAAGATCGGCGTGCCGGGTCCGCACGTCGTATGCAGTTCGTGCTGGATCAGCGGCAGATAGGCCTGCCACCCCCACTCCGCCGCCCCGAACGGCGCCCATTCCATGCCGTAGGCCGATTCAGCGTTCGCCAGTCCCTGCGCCCGCCAACCGTCGGAATTGGTGTGGCAGGGGCCGGCCGCCCGCGCGCCGTCGGCAAACGTCAGAACGAAGCAAACGGACAGGAACGCAAAAAGGCTTCGCCACATGGCCCACAGGAAGCCCCAAGCCGGTCGATCTCACAAGTGCATGCGTCACCGATCGCTGGCATGGTGACGCGCGGCCGACTCGCGCCGCGCCTTTCGAACCGACGCATGTCCACCGCCGCGCCGACCGCGCCCC
Source organism: Brevundimonas sp. SGAir0440 (assembly GCF_005484585.1). Classification (NCBI taxonomy): domain Bacteria; kingdom Pseudomonadati; phylum Pseudomonadota; class Alphaproteobacteria; order Caulobacterales; family Caulobacteraceae; genus Brevundimonas; species Brevundimonas sp. SGAir0440. The sequence goes on from NZ_CP039435.1 coordinate 2,056,109, forward strand.
GCCGTTCCAACGCCGTGCTTGCGGCCTTCTCCGGCCCGTGCCTGCCGCTGGCGGCCTTCGGCGTCGCCCTGCCCGTCACCCTGCCGGAGTTCTACGCCACCCATGTGGGCCTGGAGCTGGGAGTCGTGGCGGCCGTCTTCATGGCCGTGCGCCTGATCGACATCGTCTTCGACCCCTTCATCGGCTGGGGCATGGACAAGACCAAGACGCGGTTCGGTCGCTATCGTCCGTGGATGGCCATTTCGACGCCGATCCTGATGCTGTCGGCCTTCATGATGTTCGTCGTGGTCCAGCCCGGCGCCGGACCGGCCTATCTGTTTGGCTGGCTGCTGGTCCTGTATCTCGGCTTCTCGATCGGCACCCTGGGCCAACTCGGCTGGGCCGCCGTGCTTGCACCGCAGTATGACCAGCGCAGCCGGGTCTATGGCTGGTGGCAGGTGTTCAACATCATCGGCGTGATCCTGATCCTAGTGCTGCCGACCGTGGTGGTTCAGACGGGCATCGGGAACTATGCTGACGGCGTGCGGATCATGGGCTGGGCCATCCTCATCGCCCTGCCCGTCACCATCGGCCTGGCCATGGTCGCCGTGCCGGAGCCCGTCAACGCGGGCGACCAGCCGCACGGCGGCGCCGGCGCCTATCTGGCTCTATTGAAGATGCCGACGGTCCGGAAGCTTCTGATCGCCGACCTGCTGCTGGGCGTCGCGCCGGGCATCACGGGATCGCTGCTGTTCTTCTTCTTCGGACAGATCAAGGGTTACGACCACAGCCAGGCCGGCCTGTTCATGTTGTTCTATTTTATCGCCGGTCTTTGCGGCGCGCCCATCTGGGCCTGGCTGGCCACGCGCATCGGCAAGGATAAGGCCCTGGCCGTCGCCAGCCTGATCTTCGCGGCCCTCTACATCGCCGCCACCCTCGTGCCCGGCGGCAACTTCATGCTGACGGCAGCCGCCATGTTCATCGCCGGCCTGCCCTATGCGGCCGGCCTGTTCCTGTTGCGCGCCATGATGGCGGACGCGGGCGACGAGGTGCGGCTGGAGACGGGCGTGGATCGCACCGGACTGATGTTCTCCATCCTGTCCGCGACGACCAAGATCGGCCACGTGGTCGCGCTGATCCCCTATCTGATCCTGCAGGTTGTTGGTTTCAAAGCCGTGCCTGGACCAATGGGCAACAGCGACTTTTCCCTGCTGACGCTCCAGATCCTGTTTATTCTGGTCCCCGGCCTGTTGCTGGCCGCCGCCGCCTGGGTGCTGAAGGGCTATCCCCTGACGCCGAAGCGGCACGATGAAATCCGCCTCGCCCTGGAAGCCCGCGACGGAGCCCGCCGTTGAGACCGATCGACCGCCTGCTCGGCGTCATGGAGCGGTTGCGCGATCCCGACGGCGGCTGCCCCTGGGACGTGGAGCAGACCTTCGCCACCATCGCGCCCTACACGATCGAGGAGGCCTATGAGGTCGCCGACGCCATCGAGCGCAACGATCTGGTCGAGCTTAAGGGCGAACTGGGCGACCTGCTGTTCCAGGTCGTCTTCCACGCCCGCATGGCTGAGGAACAGGGGCTGTTCGCCTTCGACGACGTGGTCACAGCCATCGCCGACAAGCTGGAGCGCCGCCACCCGCACGTTTTTGGTGACGAGGCCCAGCGCTCCTCGAAGGAACAGACCGTCGCCTGGGAAGCCATCAAGGCCGCCGAGCGCAAGGATCGCAAAAAGCCCGGCGTTCTCGACGACGTGCCAGTCGGCCTGCCCGCCCTGACCCGCGCCGCCAAACTGACCAAGCGCGCCGGTCGCGTCGGCTTCGACTGGCCGTCCACCGACGAGGTGTTCGACAAGCTGGCCGAAGAGGTCGAGGAGTTGCGCGTCGAGATCGCCGCCGGCGACAGGGCCAAGGCGCGTGAAGAGCTGGGGGACCTCCTGTTCGTCGTCGCCAACCTGGCGCGCAAGCTGGACGTCGAGCCCGAAGACGCCCTGCGCGCCGCCAACGCCAAGTTCGTGCGTCGCTTCGGCTTCATCGAGGCGGAACTGGCCAAGGACGGCCGTACGCCCGACCAATCGGGCCTGGCCGAGATGGACCGCCTCTGGGACGCCGCGAAGGTCGCGGAAAAGGCCGCGCCTGAAGCCTGAGCGACCCCGCGTGACCTACGACCTGATCATCTTCGACTACGACGGCGTGGTCGCCGACAGCGAGGTGCTGAACAGCACCGTCATGGCCGAGCAACTGACCGCCATCGGCCTGCCGACCTCGCTCGACGACGTCTTGGCCGCCTATACGGGCAAGCGCTGGCGCGACAATCGGCCGGTCGTCGAGGCGGCTCTTGGTCGCGCCTGCCCTGACGACTTCCACACCACATGGTTTGCGACCTGTCGCCGGCGCGCGCCGCAGCAGCTTGAGCCTGTGCCCGGTCTGCTGGACTTCGTCGCTGCCCGACCCGAGCCCCGCTGCATCGCCTCATCCAGCGGACCCGACTGGATCGGCGTCGGCCTAGACCTGTTCGGCCTGACGGACCATTTCGACGGCGCGGTCTTCACCGGCCTGGTGGTCGAGCGCGGCAAGCCCCACCCCGACATCTTCCTGCATGCCGCCGACGCCATGGGCGTTGATCCGATGCGCACCCTGGTGATCGAAGACAGCGAGGCGGGCGTCACCGCCGGCGTCGCGGCCGGTATGACGGTCGTGGGGCTGACGGCGGGCGGCCATGTCCGCCACGGCCATGCCGAACGCCTGACGGCGCGCGGCGCACACCACATCGCCGACAGCTATGCGGCCGTGTCCGCCTTCATGGATCGCTGAGCGTCAGAGGTAGCGCAGTTCCTGTAGATCGACGTCACGGAACAGTTTCTTGGCCGTCACCTCGTCCAGCTGACGCGCTCTCAGCAAGCGACGTAACTCTTCGCGCTCGGCGGCCAGCCCTGCAAGCCACAGACGCCGCTCGATGTCGTCCATCTTGCGCGTCAGGGCGGCGTCTTCCTCGTCCGTGCGGGTATGGGTCTCGATCCGCTGGCGATAGGTCTCCATGATCCGGCCAGCGATGTCGGAATAGAGGTCAGGGTTGGACTTGCCCTCCGCCATGGCGTGCGAGGCGTCCTCGATGGCGCGGATGGCGGCGGAGGCTGAGGCGACGCGACCGCGATCCTCTTCCTGCTCATGCGACGGCTCCGGCGGCAGTTCGACGTTCTTGAGCAGGCGGGGCAAGGCGAAGGTGGCCAACACCAGCGACACCACGATCACGCCGGCCGCCAGGAAGATCGCCAGGTTTCGAGACGGCATCGGCGACCCGTCGCCCAAGGCGAACGGCAGGGTCAGAATACCCGCCAGAGTGATCGCGCCCCGCACACCCGCCAGAGACATCACCATGGTCAGCCGCAAACCGACCTTGGCCGGCGGACCGCGATGGCGGCGGCGAAACAGGGTCAGCTTCAGCGAGGTCCAAACCCAGACGAACCGCAGCGCGGCCAGGGTGGCGACGATGCCGAACACATAGACCGCCAGCCACCAGACCTCCGGCCGGCTGGTGCCCGCCACCACCTCGGCCGCTCTCGACATGATCGAGGGCATCTGTTCGCCCAGGATCACGAAGATGATGCCGTTGGCGACGAACTGAACCGTGTCCCACACGACGCTGCGCCGGATCCGCGTCATCGCCATCGACTGCCCGACGATGCCGCCGCGTTCGGTGAAGCTCATCGTCACCCCGGCCGCAACCGCCGCCAGGATGCCGGACGCATGCAGTTCTTCCGCGACCAGATAGGCCGCAAACGGGATCAGCAGGCTGATCAGAATCTGCGCGCCCACGTCCTCGCCCCAGCGTCGGCTGACGAAGCTCTTGGCGTAGCTAATGGCCATGGTGACCAGAACGCCGACGGCGACCCCGACCAGGGCCAGCCAAACGAACGTGCCGACCGCATGGCCGATCGAAAACGCGCCCGTCGTCGCGGCGGCGACCGCGATCCGCATGCAGGTCAGGCCCGTCGCATCGTTCAATAGCGACTCGCCTTCCAGAATATGCATCAGGCGCTTGGGGATGGGCGCCCGCGCCGCGATCGCCTGAACCGCGATGGGATCGGTCGGCGACAGGATGGCGGCCAGGGCGAAGGCCACCGGCAGCGGCATCTCCGGGATCATCCACCAGATCAGGAAACCCAGACCGACGACGGTGAACAGCACCAGCCCCAGCGCCAGCTCGAGGATGACTGCCCGGTCGCGAAACAGGTCTTCCTTGGGAATTCGCCAGCCATCCAGAAACAGCAGCGGCGGCAGGAACAGCAGAAAGAAGATGTCCGGCTCAAGATCGACCGTCTTGCCCGTGATCAGCACGATGGCGGCGCCCAGCCCGATCTGAACCAACGGCAAGGCGATGCGCGTGATCCGCGCGATCGACCCCGACACCACCACGGCCAAAAGCAGAAGCAGGACGGTTTCGATCAGATGCATGAAAACTCAGTCGGTCAGGTCGGGATACAGGCGCTCGAATCGCCCGAGCGCCGCAGGATGCAGCCGCACCGTGACGTGAGTACGGCCAAGCTCGTCCGCATCGCGCGCCGTGACCCGACCATGTTCGTACAGCCACGCCAGGGCGTCGCCCTGATGCGGCTTCAGCGTCAGCTGCGTCTCGGGATCATCATCGATCAGGCCGGCGATGATCTGGCGCAGAGGCTCGATCCCTTCGCCCGTCCAGGCTGAGACGGCGACCGCCTCACCGTCCTTCGCCAGACGTTCGGCCTGACCCAGCACGGTCTCGCGCGCTTCATCGTCCAGCAGGTCGATCTTGTTCCAAACTTCCAGCACCCGGCGCGTCTTGCCCTCTGGCGTCTCGATCTGTTTCAGCACGGCTTCGACATCCTTGGCCTGGGCGGCGCTGTCGGGCGAGGCGATGTCGCGGACGTGCAGGATCAGATCGGCCTCGCCGACCTCCTCCAGCGTGGCGCGGAAGCTCTCGACCAGTTCGTGCGGCAGGTCGGAGATAAAGCCGACGGTGTCCGCCACGATGGCGGGTCGCCCTTGCGGCAACCGGATGGTGCGCTGGGTCGTGTCCAGGGTGGCGAACAGCAGATCCTTGGCGAAGACCTCCGATCCCGTCAGCCGATTGAAAAGCGTCGACTTGCCGGCGTTGGTGTAGCCGACCAGGGCGATGGTCGGGAACGGCGCCTTCTGACGCTGCTTGCGGTGCAGGCCGCGCGTGCGCCGCACCTCTTCCAACTCGGACTTCAGCCTGACGATCCGGTCGGCGATCAGACGCCGGTCCAGCTCGATCTGTGTTTCGCCGGGCCCGCCGGTCGAACCGGTGCCGCCGCGTTGCCGCTCGAGGTGGGTCCAGGTCCGCACCAGACGCGATCGCTCATAATCCAGCCGCGCCAGTTCAACCTGAAGCCGCCCCTCCTTGGTCCGCGCGCGACGGCCGAAGATTTCCAGGATCAGGCCGGTGCGGTCGATGACCTTCACCTCCCACGCCTTTTCCAGATTGCGTTGCTGCACCGGCGTCAGGGCGTCGTCGATGATGACGGCTTCGGCGTCCGCGGCGCGCACGAGCGCAGCCAGTTCCTCGACCTTGCCCGTGCCGAACAGGGTCGCAGGCGTGGTGCTGCGCAGCCGCACGATCTCTTCGGCGCGCACGTCGAGGTCCAGCGCGCGGGCAAGGCCCGCCGCCTCCTCAAGCCGTTCGCTCGCCAGCCGGGGACTGTCCGAGCGTCGGTCGGGGTGAATGACGACCGCCCGGATCAGCGGGACGGTGTGGTCGATCAGTTTTTGGGTCAATCAGTCTTCTTCGGCGTCGGGCTCGTACAGCTGCACGGGCGCGGACGGCATGATGGTTGAGATGGCGTGCTTGTACACCAGCTGGGACTGGCCATCGCGGCGCAGCAGGACACAGAAGTTGTCGAACCAGGTCACGATGCCCTGCAACTTAACCCCATTTACCAGGAAGATGGTCAGCGGCGTCTTGGTCTTGCGGACCGAGTTGAGGAAGGTGTCCTGAAGGTTCTGACGTTTGTCTTGCGACATGGCAGGTTTTTCCTGTTCTTCGTTGTTTGTCGCCGTGGGAGCGGCGGGGCCGATGCAGCCGACCGCGACCTTAACCGCCGCCCGGCCGCTCGGGCAACGCCCTAAATGGCCCCTCGACGCGCCTGTTCAAGATAGAGTTCTCGCAGGCGGGTCGCGACCGGGCCGGGCTGGCCGTCGCCGATCTTCACGCCGTCCAGCGAAACCAGCGGCATGACGAAGGCGCTGGCGGCGGTGACGAACACCTCCCGCGCCCGTTTCGCTTCGTCGACCGAGAAGGCCCGCTCTTCCAGTTCGACACCCTCGGCGGCGGCGAGATCGAGGACCGCCGCTCGCGTGATGCCCCGCAGGATATTGGCCTGGATGTCCCGCGTTCTCAGCCTGCCGTGCTCATCCACGATCCACGCATTGGTCGATGCGCCTTCGGTGATCAGACCCATGTCGTCGTACATCAGGCACTCATAGGCGCCGCGCTCGCGCGCCGCCTGTTTGGCCAGCACGTTCGGCAAGAGACCGACCGTCTTGATGTCGCAACGCCCCCAGCGAATATCGGGCTGGGTGACGCCGGCTGCGCCGTTTTTCGCCAGTCGCTGATTTCGCGCCGGATCCATCGACTTGGCCGTCACGACCACGCTGGGCGCGACATCGACCGGAAAGCCATGATCGCGCGGCGCCGTGCCGCGTGTAATCTGCAGATAGACCATGCCGTTGCGCACGCGATTGCGCCGCACGGTCTCGCGCAGAACGACGCCCAAGGCGCCGGCGCTCATCGGAATATCGATCTTCAGTTCGCTCAGACTGCGGTGCAGGCGGCTCATATGACCTTCGAAATCGGCCAGCCGCCCGTCGAAGACAGACCAGACCTCATAGACGCCGTCTGCGAACTGAAAACCGCGATCCTCGATATGGACCACGGCCTCGCCATGCGCGCTGTAGGCGCCGTTCACATAGGCGACGCGTGACATCAGGCCGGCTCTTCCTCATCGCCGCCGCGCGCGGGCGAGACGCCCAGCGACTTCAGCTTTCTGTGCAGGGCCGATCGCTCCATGCCGATGAAGGCGGCGGTGCGCGAGATATTGCCGCCGAACCGCATGATCTGCGCCGCCAGATACTCGCGCTCGAACACCTCGCGCGCCTCGCGCAGCGGCAGGGCGATGGTGCGTTCGCCGCCCAGGTTCGCCGTCCCGCCGTTCGAGGTCGCCACCTCCTGCGGCAGCATGTCGGCGGTGATCGTTTCGGCCGGATCGCCGGTCGCCAGGATCAGCAGACGCTCGATATTGTTGCGCAGCTGGCGGATGTTGCCGGGCCACGGATGGACTTGCAGCACCGCCACCGCATCGTCCCCCACGATGCGTTTGGGCAGACCTTGCGAAGCGCTGATCGTGTCGACAAAATATTCTACCAGTTCGGCGATGTCCTCGCGCCGTTCCGACAGCGGCGGGACACGGATCGGCACCACGTTCAGACGGTGGAACAGGTCTTCGCGGAAACGTCCCTCTGCGATCTCGGCCTTCAGATCGCGTGATGTCGAGGTCACGACGCGCACATCGACCTGAACGTCCTGCTCTCCGCCGACACGCCGGAACCTCTGGTCCACCAGCACACGCAGGATGCGGCTCTGGCTCTCGCGCGGCATGTCGCTGATTTCATCAAGATATAGCGTGCCGTTGTGGGCGCGTTCGAACACGCCGATCTTGCGCGGACGGCCGTCCTGGCCCTCCTCGCCGAACAGTTCGACATCCAGACGTTCCGGCGTCATGCCGGCGGCCGAAATCGCGACGAACTCGGCGCGGGCGCGCGGGCTGGCTTCGTGGATCTGGCGCGCCACCAGCTCCTTGCCCGAGCCGGCCGGTCCGGCGATCAGAACCCGACTGTTGGCCTGGGCCACCTTGGCGATTGTGCTGCGCAAGGCCTGCGCGGCCTGTGATCGGCCGATCAGACCCGACGGCGTCATGGTCGCCGCGCGCAGCCGGCGGTTCTCGCGCTTCAGCGTCGCCGCCTCGATGGCGCGTTCGACCACGACGACCAGCCGATCCGACTTGAACGGCTTTTCGATGAAGTCATAGGCGCCGCGCTTCAGCGCCGTCACCGCCGTCTCGATGTTGCCGTGACCGGAAATCATCACCACCGGCAGGTCAGGGTCCAGTTCCTTGACGACCTCCAGCAGCTCTAGCCCGTCCAGCCCGCCGCCCTGCATCCAGATGTCCAGGATCGCCAGCGACGGCTTCCTGGCCCGAATCGCGGCCAAGGCCTCGTCGGAGTTGGCGGCGACGCGCACGGCATGGCCTTCGTCCTCCAGCAGGCCAGACATTAGGTCGCGGATGTCGGCCTCGTCGTCGACAACGAGAATGTCGGAACCGGTTGGTCGCATCTTGCCTCGCTATTCGGCGGCCAGGGCCTGGAGCTTGCGCTCCGCGCCCTCGCCGCCTTTGCCGTGGGGTTTCAGGGGAAAGATCATGCACACGCGTGCGCCGCGCAGGGTCTGGGCGTCGGCCAGCTTCAGCTCGCCGCCGTGGTCCTCGCAAATGCGTTTGACGATGGCCAGACCCAGGCCCGTGCCCTTCTCGCGCGTGGTCACATAGGGTTCGGTGAGGCGATCGCGGTCGCGCGCCGGCAGACCCACGCCGTCGTCCTCGATCACGAAGGTCGCGACGCCGTCTTCGACTGTCAGCGACGCGATCACGCCCGCGTGGTCCGACGCCGCCGCCTCGCCCGCCGCAAGCCGTTGCGCCGCAACTGACTCACCCGCGTTCTTGAGGATGTTGATCAGCGCCTGCCCCACCATGCGGCCGTCGGCCTGCATCATCGCCTTGGGCAGGGGCTCGGTGATGTCGACGACGATGTCCGGCGCGGCGACCCGCTGAGCGAACACCGCCTCGCGCAACATTTCGGCCGGATTCTCGGGCGCGAAACGCGGCGCCGGCATGCGGGCGAAGGACGAGAACTCATCGACCATGCGGCCGATGTCTCCGACCTGCCGGATGATGGTGTCGGTGCACCGGTCGAAGATTTCGACATCCTCGCCGATCCGCGCGCGATATTTCCGTTTCAGTCGCTCGGCCGACAGCTGGATCGGCGTCAGCGGATTCTTGATCTCATGGGCGATGCGACGGGCCACGTCGCGCCAGGCGGCGTTTCGCTGGGCCGTCACCAGACGGGTGATGTCGTCGAAGGTCAGGACCATCTCGCCACCCAGACCACCCTCGATCCGAACGCGCAGCCGCCGCGTGTCCCCGCCCCGGCTGACGTCGATGTCTTCCTCGATATGGGCCTCGGCGCGCCGCACCAGATCGCTCAGCTCTGGCGACAACGCCGCCAGTTCATGGCCAAGAACCTCGGCGTCGTCGATGTGAAGCAGTTGCAGGGCGCTGTCGTTGATCGCCGAAACCCGCCCACGCCTGTCCAGACCGATGACCCCGGCGCTGACGCCCGACAGCACGGTCTCGATGAAACGGCTGCGATCGTGCGCCTCGTCGCTCGCGGCCTTGAGCGCGGCCTGCTGCGCCTGCAGATCGCCGGTCATGCGGTTGAAGGCGTCCGACAGGGTGGCGATTTCGGCCGGCGCGCCGTCGCTGTCGACCCGTGCGGTGAAGTCGCCGCCTGCGACCTGTCCCGCCGCCTTCACCAACCGACCGATGGGCGCGGAGATGCTGCTGGCCGCCGACATTCCCAGCCACACCGCCCCGACCAGCACCAGCAGCGCCGTTTCCAGATAGCTTAGGATGAAGGCCGACTGGATGCGGGCCCTGCTCTCCTCCGCCTCGCGATAGGCCTGAATGGACTGCACGGCCGAACGCATCTGTGCGACGAGTCCCGGTGCCAGAGGACGCACGACGTAAAGATAGGCATCGCCATATCCCGGCAGAGGATAAAGGGCGCGAACGGTGTCGGGATATTCGGTCACCTTGACGGGAATGTCCTGGCCCTCGGCCGCGATTTCCAGTTCGGACACTGGCGGCGCCAGATAAGGTGGAGCGCCGGGGAGTTCCCCAGTGGCCAGAACTTCACCTTTGCCGTTCAAAATATAGACTGCCGGATAGCCGAAAAACTCAGCGATTTGCGTCAATGCGCCGGCGAACTGAATGCGATTGTCGAAGACTTGGCGAGCCCCGCCCAGCTCGGTGCTCATGGTGCGCAGATCGCGCGTCATATCTGCACTGACATCGGCGATATAGGCCTTGCCGATCGACGCCCCGTTGTCAACGGAGGTGCTCACATTGGCGCTGAACCACTGGTCCACCCCCCGATTGACCAGAACGCCGAACACGAGAGCGATCAGCACAGCCGGGACCAGGGCCACCATCGAGAACAGAGCGACGAACCTCAGGTGAAGGCGCGATCCGGCTTCGTCGGTGCTGCGCACCAAGGTCAGCACGCGCCGGCCGACGATGATGGCCAGGCCGGAAATCAGAAGCAGATTGGCGGCCAGAACGATCAGGGCGATCTGGCTGCTCGATCCGCGCGCCGAGCCCGATGTCGCACCCGGGGCGACCGCCACCAGCCAGATGGCCGCCGCCGTGATCGCGACGGCCAGAAAGAACGCCAGTCCGAAGCCGGTCCGGGCGCGTTCGCTATCGACCCATCCCCAGAACGACCCGTCGTCCGACGCGGGGTCGGGCGAAGCGGTGCGTGCTGAGGGCGTATCCGTCATGCCACAGCAGTCTCCAACAGCTGTGGCCCATTTTCAACAGCAGACTTATCTAACCGAGGCAAATCCAGCCGCCATAGTTCGTGCATCGCGGCTTCGACGTCGATCGGATCGTCCAGGCGGCAAATTCTTGCCTTGGCCTCACGACGGTGTTGCGGATCGGCCGGCCATGGCGCCTGTTCGATGTACCAGCCCAGGTGTTTGCGGAACATCTTCAAACCCAGCGGCAGGCCGTAGAACTCGGCCGACGCCCGCAGGTGCTCGATCACGATCGCCAGCCGCTCTTCAGGTGCGGGTTCCTCCAGCGCCACGCCGTCGATCAGCGCCCGTTCAAGATGCGCCGCCAGCCACGGCCGGCCATAGACGCCCCGTCCCAGCATCAATCCGTCCGCGCCGGACTGCGCCAAGGCCTGGCGCGCTTCCTCGGCGGTGACGATGTCGCCATTGACGATGACGGGGATGCCGACCGCCGCCTTCACCCTCCCGACCGCATCCCAATCCGCTTGCCCGGTATAGAACTGCTTTCGCGTGCGGCCATGCACCGTGACCGCCTTGACGCCGATCTCTTCCGCGCGGCGGGCCAGTTCGGCGGCGTTCCGACTCTCGTCGTCCCAGCCCAATCGCATCTTGACCGTGACCGGCCGATCGGTGGCCTTGACCGCCGCCTCCATGATCCGACACGCCAGATCGGGCGTCCGCATCAGGGCCGAACCGGCAGCCGAGCCCGTGACCTCCTTGGCTGGACAGCCGAAGTTCAGATCGACGATGTCCGCCCCGGCCTTTTGCGCCATGCGCGCACCCTCGCCCATCTGTTCGGGATCGCGCCCGACCAGTTGGATGACGGTCAGCGGCAGACCGGCTCCCACGGCGGCGCGCCGCACGACGTCCGGCCGCGCCCGCGCCAGTTCCTTGGCGGCCACCATCTCTGTCGCGACATAGGCGGCGCCCAGTTTGGAGGCCAGCACGCGGAACGGCAGGTCGGTCACGCCAGTCATCGGCGCCATCAGCACCTGGCCGGGCACGGTCACATCGCCGATTTGCAAGGTCTTGGGCATTTCCGTCTTTCGCCGCATCGCAGCCGCCCTCGTCAAGCACGACCGCGGCGCTTTGATGGTTTCGCCCCGTCGCCGCGCGCACTATCAAGGCCGCCATGACATTCTCGGGCATCATCGTCGCAGCCGGTTCCGGCTTGCGCGCCGGCGGCGAAAAACAGTGGCGGAACCTGGGTGGGAAGCCCGTGCTGCGTTGGTCGGCCGAGGCCCTGCTGAACGCCCGGGCCGACGAACTGATCGTCGTGATCGCGCCCGACGCCGTTGAGCGTGTGGCGGAGGTGCTGTCCGGTTTGCCGCGTTGGAAAGCCGTCGTCGGTGGAGCCGCCCGCGCCGATTCGGTCCGCGCCGGGCTTGCGGCTCTGAGCTGTCCGGCAGATCAGCCGGTCTTGATCCATGACGCCGCCCGTCCCCTGCTGGATCGCGCCGTCGTCGATCGTCTGCTGTTGGCCCTGAAAACCTCAGACGGTTCCCTGCCCGTCCTGCCCGTCGCCGACAGCCTGCGACGTGGAGAGGCGAACATCATGACCGACGTGGTCGAGCGCGACGGTCTGTGGCGCGCCCAGACGCCTCAAGCCTTCCGCCGGGGCGTGATCGAGACCGCCTATGACGCCTGGTCGGACGCCGAGGTCCCGACCGACGAAGCCGTCGTCGTGCAGCGCTACGGCGGCGCGGTGGCCCTGGTTCAGGGCGATGCGCGTCTGATGAAACTGACCTATCCCGAGGATTTCGCCATGGCCGAAGCTTTGCTGCCCCAAGCGCAGCGTTATCAAACCCGCATCGGCTCCGGCTATGACGTGCATCGCTGGGGACCGGGCGGATCCGTCTGGCTGTGCGGGATCGAGGTGCCGCACGACCAGACTCTGATCGGCCACTCCGACGCGGACGCCGGTCTCCACGCCCTGACCGACGCCATCCTGGGCGCCATCGCGGCGGGCGACATCGGCGACCATTTCCCGCCGACGGATCCGAAATGGAAGGGCGCCGCCTCGGACCTGTTCCTGATCCACGCCGCCGAACTGGTGGCGGCGCGCGGCGGCCGCATCGTCAATGTCGACGTCACCCTGATCTGCGAACACCCCAAGGTGAAGCCGCACCGCCAGGCCATGCGCGACCGGATCGCCGGGCTGCTGAGCCTTCCGCTCGACGCCGTCAGCGTCAAGGCCACCACGACCGAAGGGCTTGGCTTCACCGGACGCGGCGAAGGTCTGGCCGCCCAGGCCGTGGCGACCGTGGAAACGCCGGCGGCCTAGCGCGCCGCCATCTTCATCTGACGCACCAGCGATCCGAACAAGTTGACGTAGTCGTCCGTCCACGGACGCACCGCCGTCGGCAACAGCTTGCGCCAACGCGCATCGTCCCTGAACCCTTCCAGCGCCGCCGGGCTCTTGCCGATCAGCAGGGCTTCTGTCGAGGCCTCGGCCATGTCGCCCTGGTTCGACTGCTCGATATAGACCTGGTGCAGGTGCGGGACCTTCAGCGCCTGCGCCGCCGCCTCGGCCGGCAGGGTGATCTCCAGGTTCCGGTTCGACAGATGCAGCACCACGACGCCGTCTGGCGCCAGCAGCCGCAGATAGCCGCGGATCGCCTCGACCGTCAGTAAGTGCGTCGGCACGGCGTCGGACGAGAAGGCGTCGATAACCAGCAGGTCATAGGATCCTGCCGGCTCGCGATCCATCGTCAGGCGCGCGTCCCCCAGAACCGTCCGCAACGGCCCATCGGCGCAGCCGTTGATGAAGCTGAACCATTGGGGGTCGCGCGACAGCCGATCCACCATCGGATCGATCTCGAAGAAGGTCAGTTGGTCCTGGGCGCGCTTGTAGGCCGCCATGGCGCCCGAGCCCTGCCCCACCACGCCGACGCGCGCGCCGTCCAGTCGTCTCGTCTGCATCTGCAGCATCGCCTGCCCCAGCGGCGTCGAGGTCGCATAATAGAGCGTCGGCTGACAGCGGTTCGACGGCGCCTGGGCCTGGGCGCCATGCAAGGTCGTGCCGTGCATCAGTACGTGGACCGGCCCGCCCATCAGCGGATCGTCGATCTTGGCCACCCGCATCACGCCAAAGAAGCTGCGCTCCGACAGGGCCCAGTCATAGCCGCGCGCCAGATGATAGCCGGACCAGACGATAACGGCCAAAACGATCGTGAACATCACCGCCCGATCGCGCACCAGGAAGGCGAACAGGGTCGCGATCCCCAGGATGGCTTGCGCGATCCGCACCAGTTCGGCGTCCGGGATGGCCGCGCGAATGTCGGGCGCATAACGAACCGCCTCCATCGACAGCGGCCCCAGAAGGGCGATGATCACGCCGGCGACGCAGCAGATGATTTCCCACGGCCTGATCTCGCCACGGCTCCACGGCCGCAGCAATCCGGCCGCCACCAGCACCAGCGGATATTCCCACACCATGTCGAAAATGGCTGGCGCGATCAGGCCGTTGAACAGTCCGCCGACTACGCCGCCCAGCGACAGCAACAGATAGAATTCGGTCAGCCGATCCGGCGCCGGCCGCCGCGCCGCCAGCCTTTGGTGACACATAAGCGCTGTAAAGAAGAAGGCCGCCAGATTGACGGTGAACACCAGCAGCCATTCACCAGTCCGGAACGCAATCAGGGCGGCGCAGGCCGCTGCCGCCGCCGCCTGCAAACCAAGGCCGATGGCTGGCGAAACAGCCGGCCGGGTCTGGAACGCGATGACAAACGTCAGCAGATAAAGCGCAAGCGGTATGACCCACAGAAAGGGCGCTGAGGCCACATCCGTCGTCAGGTGCGCCGTCACGCCCAGCATCAGACTGGACGGCGCGGCGGCCAGCATAACCAGCATCCCCTTTTCGCGCCAGGCGATCGGCGGGCTGGCCTCAAGCGGCGCGGGCTCCGCCGACCCGATCTCACGACGCCGCCAGACCTGAACGCCCAGCCCCACGACCATCACCACGAACAGCCCATAGCCGACGCTCCACCCCAGGCGCTGATTCGACAGGCTGGCGAGCGGCTCGATCACCACCGGATAGGCGATCAGGGCCAGGAAGCTGCCCAGGTTCGAGGCGGCGTAAAGAACATAGGGGTTCTGGCCGTCTGCGTGTCCCGCCCGCACGCGCGCATACCAAGCCTGAAGCAGCGGCGCCGTCGCCGACAGCACCGCAAACGGCGCGCCGATGGACACCGCCAGCGTCGCCAGCAGCCACATCGCCGGTTGGGACGGATCGGGATCCCCCAACAGGCCGCTGATCTGCAAGGGCAGGAAAAACGCCGCGACGATCAGCAGGCCCAGATGCACCCCGACCTGCGCGCGCATCGTCGCCAGACGTTGCAGCAGGTGCGCGTAGCCATATCCGGCGAGCAGCGCGGTCTGGAAGAACACCATCGACGCGTTCCACACCGAAGGCGATCCGCCCAACGTCGGCAACAGCAGTTTGGCCGCCATCGGTTGAACGACGAAGACCAGACAGGCCGATGTGAAGATGGCGACGGCGAACAGGATCGGCGCGATGCGATCCGACGTCGGGGCTGCGGGGCGTAACGGATCGATAGCCTCGGTCATGCCTCTGGTTAGAGCGGGGTTCGCGGCCTATGAAAAGACCATGTTTTCCCAAGATATCGCGCAGCTGGCGCAACAGATTGTCGCAACGGCCAGCGCGCGCGGCCTAATGCTGGCGACGGCCGAAAGCTGCACCGGCGGGCTGGTGTCCGCTGCGATCACGGCCATCCCCGGTTCGTCAGCGGTCCTGGATCGCGGCTTCATCACCTACAGCAACGAGGCCAAGATCGAGATGCTGGGCGTGTCGCTGGAAAGCCTGTCCGTCCACGGCGCCGTGTCGCAAGCCGTCGCAGTGGCGATGGCCGAGGGCGCAGTGGCGCACTCTCGCGCTTCTGTGTCGGTATCCGTCACGGGCGTGGCTGGACCGGGCGGCGGATCGGTCGATAAGCCGGTGGGTCTCGTCCACTTCGCGGCGTCAGGCCCACAAGGCGTCGTTCACCGTGTCGAGCGGTTCGGCGACCTCGGCCGCGATGGCATCCGCCAAGCCAGCGTTCGCGTGGCGTTGGAAATGCTGGCGGATCGGCTCGCGTGAGCGGCCCTGTCGTTATCGACGCCAGGGGTCACCGCTGCCCCGTTCCAAGCCTGAAGCTGATGAAGGCGATGGAAACCGCTCCGCCCGGGGCCCGGATCGTGCTGCTGGCCACCGATCCGATGGCCCGGATCGATGTGCCGTTTCTGATGTCTCAGAAAGACGGGCGCGTGCTCGAGATCGAGGACGCCGACGGCCTTCTTCGCATTACGATCGAGACCGGCGCCCGGCCCGACGCTCCGACAGATTGACGACATCGGCCGGCGGCGTGTCGGCGATCGCGCGCGCCTTGGCCGCCAGCTCCATCTCGGTGGCGAAGGCGCCGCCGTAGAAGATGGCGTTGACGTTCCACGACAGCCAGATCAGCAGCACCACCACGGCGCCGACCGATCCATAGGTGGCCCCCAGCGGCGCGATCTGCTCGACATAGATGGCGCACAGCCATGACGACACGACCGACATCAAGGTCGCCACCAGACCGCCCGCCGTGGCCGGCAGCCACGCGACCGGCGCCCTGTGGCTCATGGCGTAGCGGTAAAGCAGCGTCAGCCCGATCACCAAGCCGATCGCGGGCAGTAAGGCGTCCAGCGGCGCCATGCCGATTCGCCCGGGCAGGCCGGCGGCCGACGACGACGCATGCGCCATGATCCGCACGGTCACGACCGCGCCCGACACCACAGTGAACAGCGCAAAGGCGAAGATGGCCACGAAGAAGGCCAGCAGATTGAACTTGAAGAAGCCGTGCGGCTCGGTCTCGTCATGGATCAGGTTCAATCCCGCCAATAAGGCCTTGAAACCTCGATGCGCGGCATAGGCGCCGACGAACAGGGCGAAGGCGCTCTGAGCGGAAACCGTCCGCGCCGATGCGTTGCTCAAACGCGTGATTTCGCCCTGGAAAATGGTCTGCGCCGCTTTGGGCAGCAGGTCCGACAAGGCGGTCGCCTGGGCGCTGACTTCGCTGATCGACAGACCCAGCTTGTAGAAGCCGATTAAGATGGCGATCGCCGGAAACACGGCTAACAGGGCGAAGAAGGACACGCCGCCCGTGTAGAGCATGACGTCGCGCCCCCAACTGCGGGTAAACGCTCGCACGGCCAGCCCACCCCAGAACCCGGGCGCTTTCAGGACCGACCGTGTCAGTTGCTCACTCAAATCAGTCCCCACAACCGTTGCACAGGCGGCGGAACCTAGCGGAATTCGTCTGTGGCGAAAGTCTCATCCGCGTGAGGACGATCATTCGCGATCCGGCCGCATCCCTTTGGCCCGACGACATTGCATCCTTAACACCCTCGTCGCTATGGTCCGCGCGTTTCCGGCCGGCTATTGGCGCGGCGACCTTTGGAGACGATGGGCTTGGCTTTCGACGCGCGCGTATTGATCCTGGCGGCTGACGATGGCCGGATCGGGCCGCTCGCTGCGGGTCTGGATGCGCTGGGCTGGACGACGGTGACCGCCCGCGACGTCGTCTCGGCCGAGATGACGCTTCAGGACTTTCCGCTCGAAGCCGCCGTCATCGACATCAACACCTTCGACGCCGACGTGGCGTCACGGCTGTGCGCCGCCGCCGAGCCGCGCCGCCTGCCCATCGTGGTCATCGGCGCCCGCCCCGATTCGGTGAAGGGTGCGGATCTGACCATGTCCACGCCGCCGCATCCGGCCCAGGCTGCCTTGCGTCTGGAGCAGCTGGGCCGGGCCGCCATCGCCGAGGAAGAATATCGGCTGCGCGTCACCACCTTCGCCACGCGCGGGGTCGGCTTGGACAAAAGGACCGACGACGATGGGCCCTTGCGCGTTCTGGCCGCCGGCGTCGCCGACCGGCGCTTTCTCGCCCTGTCGAACGCCCTGACCGCGGCCGGGGTCGAGGTGGTCGCGGCGCCGACGCCCTACACCGCCTTCGACTATCTGCACGAAAGCCCGTTCGACGCCGCCGTTCTGTGGGGCGCCGAAGACCATGCGCCGGCCCTGTCGATTGCGGCGGGCATGAAGCGCAACACGCGCCTCTATCACATCCCGCTGATGCTCTATCTGCGCGGCAGGAACGAGATCAGCCTGGCCGAACTGTTCAACCGCGGCTTCGCAGACGTCGCCTCCGCCGACACGCCCGAGGGCGAAACGGCCGAGCGGATCCTGGCCCTGGCCGGCGCGCACCGCATCCATCTGGGCATTCGCAAGACTCTGGACTCGGTGCGCAGCCTGGACGTGATGGATCCGGAAACGGGCCTGTTCACGCCGGAACTGTTCGCCAGCCACCTGGGCCGCGTCGCCGAGGCCTCGCGCGCGCGCAAGCGCCCGCTGTCCGTCTGCGTCCTGAGAGTGCGCGAAACCGAGTCCGTCACCTGGGCGCGTCAGGGTGGTTGGCTGGATCGCGCCATGCCGCAGATCGGGGCCATGGTTTCGCGCCTGGTCCGCGTCGAGGACACCCCTGCCCGCCTGGCCAAGGAGGTCTTCGCCCTCGCCCTGCCCGCAACCCACGCTGAACCGGCGCGTCTGGCCGCAGAGCGAATCGCCGCCGTGATCGGCTGCACCGCCTTCGATGCCGGTCCGGACCGGTCGCCCTTCGTCGCCGAGTTCGACGTCGGCGCCGCCGAGATGCGCCCCGACGAAAGCGCCGCCGCCCTTTTGGAACGCGCCTCGGCCGACCTGTTCGAAAAGACGCGCTGAGGGGCTTTACGCCCCCGCCACCCGCGCCAGATCAGCGGTGATCCGCTCGGCCACCTTCAGACGTTCCTCCGCCGTCGGCCAATCGCCAGACACGACGATCTTCTGATCCGGCCGAATTTTCCAGAATGCATGGTTCTTCTGAATCAGCCCGACCAATCCCGCCGGATTGGGGAAGCTGTTGTCGCGCAACGTCAGCACCGCGCCGCGCGGGCCGATGTCGATCTTCTCGATGCAGGCCTTGCGGCAGTTCGACTTGATGCCGACGATCTTCAGCAGTTGCTGCGCCTCATCCGGCAGCGGGCCGAAACGGTCGATCAGTTCGGCGGCCAAGGCTTCGCGATCCTCAGCCTGTTCGGCGTCGGAAAGACGACGATAGAGGCTCAGGCGCACGTTCAGGTCCGGCACGTAATCCTCTGGAATTAGAACAGAAGCGCCGACATTGATCGACGGCGACCAACCGCGATCCACCGTCTGTCCCTCGCCCTTCTCACGCAGCTCCGCCACGGCGTCTTCCAGCATCTGCTGGTACAGTTCGACGCCGACCTCGCGGATGTGGCCCGACTGTTCGTCGCCCAGCAGATTGCCGCCGCCGCGCTGGTCCAGATCGTGGCTGGCCAGCTGGAAGCCGGCGCCCAGATTGTCGAGCGACTGCAGAACCTGCAACCGCCGCTCGGCCGACAGCGTCATCGGCTTGACGGCGTCCGTGGTCAGATAGGCGAACGCGCGCGCCTTGGACCGCCCGACCCGGCCCCGGATCTGATACAGCTGCGCTAGACCGAACATGTCGGCGCGGTGCACGATCAGCGTATTGGCCGTCGGGATATCCAGCCCGCTCTCCACGATGGTGGTGGAGACCAGGACGTCATATTCCCCATCGTAGAAGGCGCTCATCACCTCCTCCAGCTGGGTCGCGCTCATCTGGCCGTGGCCGACCACGAACTTCACCTCCGGCACCTGTTCGCGCAGGAATTTCTCGATGGCGGGCAGGTCCTTCAGGCGCGGCGCGACATAGTAGGCCTGACCTCCGCGATATTTCTCGCGCAGCAGAGCCTCGCGCACCAGGACCGGGTCCCACGGCGTGACATAGGTCCGCACCGCCAGGCGATCGACCGGCGGGGTGGCGATGATCGACATCTCGCGGATGCCCGACAGCGCCATCTGAAGCGTGCGCGGGATCGGCGTGGCGGTCAGGGTCAAAAGATGCACATCGGCGCGCAGCGTCTTCAGCTTCTCCTTATGCTTGACGCCGAAATGCTGCTCCTCGTCGACGATGACCAGGCCCAGATCGCGGAAGCCGACCTGTTCGCTCAGCACCGCATGGGTGCCGACGACGATCTCGACCGAGCCGTCCTTCAGCCCGGCGCGCGTCTCCGCCGCCTCCTTGGCGCCCACCATCCGCGACAACTGACGCACCTTCACGGGCCAGCCGGCAAAGCGTTCGCTGAAGGTCTTGTAGTGCTGGCGCGCCAGCAGGGTCGTCGGCGCAACGATCGCCACCTGCTGCCCCGTCATGGCGACGACGAAGGCGGCCCTAAGCGCCACCTCGGTCTTGCCGAAGCCGACGTCGCCGCAGATCAGGCGATCCATCGGCGTGCCCTTGCCCAGATCTTCCAGCACATCGCCGATGGCGTTCAGCTGATCGTCGGTCTCCTCATAGGGGAAGCGCGCGCAGAACTCGGCGAACAGACCCGGCGGCGGCGTGACCGCATCGGTCTCGCGCAGCGCCCGTTTGGCGGCCAGGGCGATCAGCCCCTCGGCCATGGCGCGCAGACGTTCCTTGGCCTTGGCCTTTCTGGCCTGCCAGCCTGCGCCGCCCAGCTTGTCCAGCTGAACGCCCTCGGAATCCGACCCGTATCGAGTCAGAAGGTCAATGTTTTCAACCGGCAGATAAAGTTTGCTCTCGCCGGCGTAGAACAGTTCCAGACAGTCGTGCGGGGCCTGCTGGATCTCCAGCGTTTTAAGCCCTTCATAGCGACCGATCCCGTGATCCAGGTGAACCACCAGATCGCCCGTCGTCAGGGCCGACGCCTCCGCCAGGAAGTTCGAGGCGCGGCGCTTCTTGCGCGGGCGCGCCAAACGGTCACCCAGGATGTCGGTCTCGGAAATGACCGCCACCTCGTCGGTGACAAAGCCATGCTCGACCGGCAGAACGCCGCGCAGATAGAGGTCTTTCGGGGCCGCCTGAACGTCGGCCCAGTCGCGCACGGCGACGATGTGATCCAGCCCGTGGTCGGCCAGCATGGTCGCCAGCCGCTCCGACGACCCTTCGGTCCAGGAGGCGAACAGCACCCGCTTGCCCTCGGCCTTCAGGCCCGCCGCGTGGGCCGCCACCGCCTCGAACAGATTGACGCTGTCCTGCGCCCGCTCGGCCCCGAAGGTCCGGCCCAGACGTCCGCCGGCATCCTCGCCACCCGTGGAAAAGGGCGTGAAGCGCCGCACGGTGCGACCCGCCAGCGCCTGATTCCAGTCGCCGGCGTCCAGATAGAGCCGCTTTGGCGGCAAGGCGCGATTGGCGCTGGCCTGACCCTTGGCCTTGGCCGCCTCGGCGCGCGCATCATAGGCGTCCGCGACCAGATCCCATCGCTCGGCGCGGGCCGTCTCGACTTGGTTATCGAGGAAGATCGCCGCGTCGTCCGGCAGATAGTCAAACAGGCTGTCCAGCGTCTCATAGAACAGCGGCAGCCACTGCTCCATGCCCTGACGCCGCGCGCCCTCGCTGATCGTCGCATACAGCGGATCGTCGCCCGGCGCGCCGAAAAGGTTCAGATAGCCGGTGCGAAACCTCGAGATGGCCGCCGCATCCAGCAACGCCTCCGACACCGGCGCGAGGGACACGGACGTCATCTGGCCGGTCGACCGCTGCGTTTCGGGATCGAAAGTGCGGATGGATTCCAGCTCGGAGCCGAACATGTCCAGCCGGACGGGCTCCTCGAAGCCAGGCGGATAGACGTCGACGACCCCGCCGCGCACCGCGAACTCGCCGCGCTCCGACACGGTCGAGGCCCGGACATAGCCGTTGGCGGCGAAATACCGCTCCAGCGCCTGGATATCGAGATCGCGGCCGACCTTCGTCTCGAACCCTGCCTGTGTCGTGACCGACTTGGGCGGGGTGCGTTGCATGGCCGCCGACACCGTCGTCACGACCAGAACCGGCGCATCGCCGGGCTTGCGCATCGCCAGCCGCGTCAGCGTCGCCATGCGCTGCGCCGCGATACCCGCCGTGGGGCTCAGACGGTCATAGGGCAGACAGTCCCACGCCGGATAATCCAGGACTTCAATGTCTTTCGAGAAGAACTGAAACGCCTGAACAAAGCTGCCGGACCTCTGAAAGTCGCGTGCGACGAACAGGCCGACACCGCCGCCGGCCTTGAGTCGTTCGGCGACGATCAGCGCGTCCAACCCCTCGGGCGCGCCGCCCAGATCGGCGTCGGTTCGGTATTCGACCTTGGCGTCCATCAGCCGATCCCCTTGCCGACTTCGGCCGCGACGTGGGCGCGCATGAAGGCGCGCACCTTGGCCATCACCGGGGTCTCGAACTCGGGCGGCGTCGGGTCACGCTCGATGATCCAGCCGTAAAGCCACTGATCTTCCTCGTCGATCAGCCGTTCGAACTGGTCCAGTTCCGCATCGGTCAGGGTCGGCGCGACCTGATCGGAAAACGGACCCAGCACCATATCGGCCTCGCGAAAACCCCGCCGCCAGGCGCGGAACTGAATGCGGCCCAGCCGCTGCCTGCGCTCAGGCGTCATCTGCTCAGAGGTCATTTCGCTGTCGGGACGCGCGTCGATTTCGGCCACAAGAATCCTTGCCCGTTAGAAATGCCGATGCGCTCATGCAGCGATCCGCCGCGCGGAGAGCGATAGCGCATCAGGAATGTGAGAAGCGCAGATAGCGTTCCTGAACGGACTTCGCCACCCGTCATGGTCACGCTATGTTCACGGCGATGCGTCCGCAGATTCTCTTTCCCCTGCTCGCCGAGGTCTCGACCCTGAAGGGCGTGGGCCCTCGCGTCCTGCCTCTGGTGCAAAAGGTGGCGGGCCCTCTTGTCCGCGATCTGCTGTTCCTCAGCCCGTCCGGCGTCATCGTCCGCCGCCCTGCCGAGGCCGCCACCGCCGTCGATGGCGAGGTGGGCGTCTTCACCGTGACCATCGACCGCCTCTTCACGCCCAGCCGCCCCGGCGCGCCTCTGAAAGTCCGGGCCAGCGACCCGACCGGTTTTGTTCACCTCGTCTGGTTCGGCGGCTCGCCCCAGCACATCGACCGGCTGTTGCCGCGCGGCGAAACGCGGTTGGTCGCGGGCAAGGTCGAAAGGTTCAATGGCGAGGTCCAGATCGTCCACCCGGACATCGTGACACTCGAAAAGGCCGCCGACATTCCGGCGTCCGAGCCCGTCTATCCGGCGACCCAGGGCCTCAGTTCGCGCCAGTTGCGTAAACTGGTTCAGGTCGCCCTCTCCGCCGCGCCCGACCTGCCGGAGTGGCAGGATCCCGCCTGGCTCAAGAAGCAGAACTGGCTGGGTTGGCGCGCCGCTCTGGACGCTCTGCACGCCCCTACAAGCGAGATGGACCTGTCGCCCGACGCCCCCGCCCGCCAGCGCCTGGCCTATGACGAGTTCTTGGCCCATCAGTTGGCTCTGGCCCGTCGTCGCCGGGCCCGCGAGATCAGGCCCGCACCCGTGATCGCTCCCGGCGCGGCGTCCGAACACCTGCTCCAGGCCCTGCCCTTCCAGATGACCAATGCCCAGGCCCAGGCCGTCGCCGAAATCCGTCGTGATCTGGCGTCGGGCCAGCAGATGGGCCGATTGCTGCAAGGCGATGTCGGCTCGGGCAAGACCGCCGTCGCCGCCCTGGCGCTAGCGGACGCCGCTGCCAGCGGTTTCCAGTCCGCGCTCATGGCCCCGACCGAAATCCTGGCGCGCCAGCATTACGAGAAGCTCGGCCCCATGCTGGACGCAGCCGGCGTCGCCGCCATCCTGCTCACCGGCCGCGACACCCCGGCGCAACGGCGCGAGAAACTGGCAGCCCTGGCCTCGGGTCAGGCCCAGGTCGCCATCGGCACCCATGCCCTGTTCCAGGACGCCGTTCGCTTCGACCGCCTGGCCCTGGCCGTCATCGACGAACAGCACCGGTTCGGCGTGAACGAACGCCAGAAGCTGCAAGCCAAGGGCGACCCGCGCCTGGGCGCCGTGCATCTGCTGACCATGTCGGCCACCCCCATCCCCCGCACGCTGGAGCTGACGCAATATGGCGAGCTGGAGGTCAGTCGCCTGCTGGAAAAGCCGCCCGGCCGCACCCCCGTCACGACCGCCGTCCTGCCCTTGGCCCGCATCGGCGAGGTCGCCGCCCGTCTGAAGACCGCCGTCGAAAGCGGCGCCCAGGCCTATTGGATTTGCCCTCTGGTTGAGGAATCCGAGGCCCTCGACCTGGCGGCCGCCGTCGATCGCGCCGACGATCTGCAGCGCCTGCTGGGCGTAGAGGTCGGCCTGGCCCACGGCCAGATGCCGGGCGCCGAGCGCGAGGCCGTCATGGCCGACTTCGCCGACGGCCGCCTGCCGGTCCTCGTCGCCACCACGGTGGTCGAAGTCGGCGTGGACGTGCCCAACGCCTCGATCATGGTGATCGAACACGCCGACCGCTTCGGTCTGGCCCAGTTACACCAGTTGCGCGGCCGCGTCGGTCGCGGCGCAAAGGCCAGTGCCTGCATCCTGCTATACGGCGGTCAGGACGGCGCCTTGGGCGAGACGGCGAAAGAGCGGCTCGAAACCCTGCGTCGCACCGAAGACGGATTCGAGATCGCAGAGGAAGACTTCCGCCTGCGCGGCGGCGGCGATCCCCTGGGCCTGAAACAAAGCGGTTTTCCCGCCTACCGCTTCGCCGACCCGATCCGCCAGCGCAGCCTGATGCTGGCCGCCGCCGATGATGCGCGGCTGATCATGAACCGCGATCCTGATCTGACGTCGGAACGCGGCCAGGCGGTGCAGGTGCTGGAAGAGCTATTCGACTGGAAAAATCACAAGGCCGGCGCAAGCTAGCCGATCACTCGGCTCCAACCATCAAATCCGACCTCGACGTTTTCAGAAACAAGCGCCGACAAGGCCTTGTAATCCATATCGATGTGCAGGTTCGTCAGCACCGCACGCTCCACGTCTGCGGCGGCGATCCACGCCAGGGCCTGGTCCAAATGGGCATGGGTCGGATGGGGCGCGTAACGCAGCGCATCCACGATCCAGAGCTTGCACCCGGCCACCGCCGCCAAGGCCGCCTCGTCCAGATCGGATACATCGCTGGAATAGGCCACGTCGCCCAGCCGATAGCCGACAGAGCGGATCGGCCCGTGCGCCTGGTCAAAAGTCGTGACCGGGATCGCCCCGCCCGCGCCCTCGACCGACCAGGCCGTGCCATGCGGCGGAATGACCCGCCCGTCCAGAAGCGGCGGATAACCGAACTTGCTCTCGAAGATGTAGTCGAACCGATGCGTCAGCGAACCATGCGTCGCCGCATCCATCCATGCCGGAATGCGCTTTCTCGCCCGCGCGGCGAACGTGCGCAGGTCGTCGATGCCGTGGGTCTGGTCCGCATGATCGTGGGTGTAGAGCACCGCATCCACATGCTTCGTACCGCTGGCCAGCATCTGTTCGCGCAGGTCCGGCGATGTGTCGATCAGGACATTGGTCACCCCCTCCGCGCCGGTCTTTTTCGCCAGCATCGAACAGCGCGTGCGCCGGTTCTTGGGCTCGGCCGGGTCGCAGGCGCCCCAGTCGCCGTCCCCGCGCGGCACCCCGCCCGACGACCCGCTGCCCAGAATGACGACTTCGAAACTCATGCAGGTCTGGGTATCCGGTCAAAGAGGCCGAAGAAGGCCTCGGTCGTGATCCGATCCGCCTCTTCGGCGCTCCAGCCGCGGATCTGGGCCAGCTTGTCCAGCACATGACCAATGTAGGCCGGCTCGTTGCGCCGCCCCCGATGCGGAATGGGGGCCAGATAGGGGCAGTCGGTCTCGACGATGATCCGGTCGCCCGGCATATCGCGGATCACCGCCCGCACGTCCTCGGCCGCCTTGAAGGTCGCGATGCCGGAAACCGAAAACCAGGCGCCCATTTCCGCAGCGATTTTCGCCAGTTCCGCACCACTCGTATAGCAGTGCATCAACATCTTGAACGGCCCTGCGGCATATTCCTCGCGCAGGATCGACGCCATCACATCGTCCGCCTCACGCGTATGGATCACCAGCGGCAGACCGGTTTCGCGCGCCGCCGCCACATGCTGCCGGAACACCGCCGCCTGTACCTCGCGCGGGCTGAGGTCGTAGTGGAAATCCAGACCGCATTCGCCGATCCCGACCACTTTGGGCCGCTGGGCCAGTTCGATCAGGGTCGCCGCCGTCAAATCCGCCGCATCCTTGGCCTCGTGCGGATGGACCCCGACCGTGCACCAGATGTCCTCATTGGCCATGGCGATGCCGTGCGTCGCCTCAAAGGTCGTCAGCTTGTCGGAGATCTCCACCATCAGCCCGACGCCCGCCTCGCGCGCGCGCGCGATCACGGCGTCCCGGTCCTCGTCGAACTGCGGCGCGTGCAGGTTCACATGACTGTCGATCAGCATCAGCCCATCCGCTCCTGCTGGGCCTGGACCCGCTTCAGGTCCGCCAGCGCGCCGGCCAGCACATCGGCCTTATCCAGGTTCAGTCCCGCCGCCCGTTCCGGCAGCGGCTGCAGCCGCTCCCATAATTCAGCCCATCGATTGCCGGCCCCCGGCGCGCTCTGCAAGGCGCGCATCCGCACCGCCGCGATCAGCCGGTCCATCAGGGTCTCGAACCGCTCCTGTCCCTCGGCGCCGCGGAACCGGTCGGCGATGGCCAGGGCTTCGGCCCGGTCCACGTCGCCCTCGACCCATCGCCGCGCCAACTGGTCCATCTCGAACGTCGCGCCGGACGCCAGAGCCAGGGCTGCGCCCGGCGATCCGCCCGCCATGATCGCCGCATGTTCGGCGTCCTCACGCTCCGCGCCTGTCCGGTTGCGCACCAGGGTCTCCAGCCGATCCGGCGTCCAGATCGGAAAGCTCAGCCGTCGGCACCGCGACCGGATCGTCGCCAGCAACCGCCCCGGCGCATGGGTCACCAGAAACAACACGCCGCGCTCGGGCGGCTCCTCAAGAACCTTCAGCAAGGCGTTGGCGGCATTCAGATTCAAGTCATCCGCGGCATCAATGATCGCCACCCGAAACTGGGCTTGAGAAGGGCTCTTGGAAAAGAATTCCGGCAGTTCGCGCGACTGATCGACCGAGATCGACTTCTTCGTCTTGCCCCCTTCGACCAGGCGTTCCAGCACCAGCAGGTCCGGATGCGACTGGGCCGAGATCAGCCGGCTGACCGGATCACCGCGCCGCGCGCCCAGCGGCCCGGATGCCGGATCGGGCGTCGCGCCCAGCAACCGCCGCGCCGCGCGATAGGCGAAGGTGGCCTTGCCCGTCCCCTCGACCCCGCACAGCAGCCAGGCGTGGTGCAACCGCCCCCGTTCCCAGGCGTCCAGAAAAGCCGTCTCCGCCGCGGCATCAGGGATCAGGTCGAACCGGTCACGCGGGTGATCGCTCACAGCAGCCGGTCCTGAACCGCCTGCCAGACCCGCGCCTCGACCTCGTCCAGCGATCCGACGGCGTCGATCAGCACGCAACGCTGGGGATTGGCCTCGACGATCCTCAGAAAGCCCTCGCGCAGGCGCTGATGGAATTCCAGACCCTTGGATTCGAACCGCGTCTCGAACAGGCCGCGCCCGAACGCCCGCTCCAGGCCGACCTCGACCGGCAGGTCGAACACCAGGGTCAGGTCCGGCTGGTCGTTCCCGACCACGCCCGCGTCGATCTGTTCGATGAAGCTTTGCGCCACGCCGCCGCCTGCGCCTTGATAGGCGCGGCTGGAATCGGCGAACCGGTCGCACACCACCCAGTCTCCGGCCGCCAGCGCCGGGCGGATGGTCCGCTCCAGATGGTCCGAGCGCGAGGCGTACATCAGCAGGGTCTCGGTCATGGCCGACCACGGCTCGGCGTCCGTGGCCACCACCAGATTGCGGATCACCTCCGCGCCCTTGGACCCGCCCGGTTCGCGTGTGCGCACGACGTTGCGCTCGCCCAGCACCGTCTGCAGCCGCGCGACCAGCCGCCCGACCTGGGTCGATTTGCCGGCGCCCTCGCCGCCTTCGAAGCTTATGAATTGTCCACGGGTCACACGCCTTCATGGCGCGCCGACGCCGCCTGGCGCAAGCCCGCCCGCGCGATCAGCTGCCGGATATCAACAGGGCGCCCGCATAACCTCGCGCCACGACCGACTGACGCGCCGCCTCGGCGGCATTGGCGCTGTCCCACGGCCCCACCACCACATTGAACCGCCCCGCGCCCCGATCGGCCCGCACCCAGCCGCTCAGGCTGTCGGCGATTCGTCCGGCCTCGACCTGATCCGAGAAACTGCCCGCCTGGACCCAGAAGGTCGTCACCTCCGCAACCGCGACCGGCGCGGGGGCGATAACCGGCGCGCTGACGGGCGGGCCGGCCGGGACCGCGCCTCGCGGCGTCGGCGCCGAAGCCCGCAGCAGCGTGCCCCCGCCCTGCTGCGGCGCCCGGCCGAGGTAGCGCACCCGCACCCGCCCCACGCCCTGCGACAGCATCCCCAGTTCGCTCGCCGCCTCGCGCGACAGGTCGATGATCCGGCTGTCCACGAACGGCCCGCGGTCATTGATCCGCACCACCAGTCGCCGCCCGTTCTCCAGGTTCGTCACCTCGACCAGACCGGGCAGAGGCAGGGTCTTGTGGGCCGCCGTCAGGGCATGCATGTCGAACCGCTCGCCGGTCGAGGTCGGCCGCCCGTTGAAGGCGTCGCCGTACCAGGACGCCATCCCCACCTCTTCGTAATCCGGCTGTTCCTTGGGCGTGTACCAGCGGCCGCGCACCTGATACGGCCGCATCGTCCCCGACACGATCGGCGCCGGATCTTTGACGACCGGCGGACGGTCCTCGCCGCGCCCGGCGACCGTCCCGCGCACAACCGCGCCGCCGACAGTGGAACAGGCGGCCAGCAGCGAAAACAGCCCCAGGATCAGCGCGCCGCGCACTCCCTGTCCAAACGTCATCGACCCGCCTCGCAAAAAATACGAAAACAGGATGACCGAAGACATTTCCGCTTTGGTTAATGACCCGTTCGCCTGCTATGGCGTCCGCCTCCGCTGCGGCGGCAAGGAAGTGTGGCCGAGTGGTTTAAGGCACTGGTCTTGAAAACCAGCGACGGTGAGAGCCGTCCGTGGGTTCGAATCCCACCGCTTCCGCCACTATCCCTCGCTTAGCCCTTGCTATTACCCCGTCTGCCGTTAGGAACCCGGCTCCCTTGCCTGGAGCCCTGCCATGACGGCGACGAAACCGATGACGATCGGGATCGATTTCGGCACGACCAATACGGTCGTGGCCCTGACCGATGCGGATGGCCTCGCCCATCTCGTGACCTTTGACGCGGTCGAGGGCCAGACGACCACCTTCCGCTCGGCGCTCAGTTTCCAGACCCATCCGGGCGTGGACGGCCAGCCGCCCGAGCGTGTGGTCGAGGCCGGGCCCTGGGCCATCGCCGCCTATGTCGAGGATCCGCTGGAGACCCGCTTCATCCAGTCGTTCAAGACCTTCGCCGCCAGCGCCGCCTTCACCGAAACCCGGATCGACAACAAGCGCTACGCCTTCGAGGATCTGCTGGCCGCCTTCCTCTTGCGCCTGCGGCACCATGCCGGCGACGCCCTGACAGACGCCCCGCCCGCCGTCATCGTCGGCCGTCCCGTCACCTTTGCGGGCGGCAATCCGGACGAGACCCTGGCCCTGTCGCGCTATCAGACGGCGTTCCAACGGCTGGGCTTCACCGACATCCGCTATGCGCACGAGCCTGTCGGCGCCGCCTTCTATTTCGCGCGCCAGCTGAAGGCGGACGCCACGGTCCTGGTCGCCGACTTCGGCGGCGGCACCAGCGACTTCTCGATCATCCGGTTCGAACATACGCACGACGGCCTGCGCTCGACGCCGCTGGCCCGCTCGGGCGTCGGCGTGGCGGGCGACGCCTTCGACTACCGGATCATCGACCAGTTGGTCTCGCCCGAACTGGGCAAGGGCGGTCTGTACAGCTCCGTCGGCAAGCAACTGCCGATTCCCCAGCGGTATTATTCCGCCTTCGCCCGCTGGGATCAGCTGGCCCTGCTACGCGCCTCGCGCGACATGCGCGACATTCGCGCCCTGGCCCGCACCGCGCTGGAGCCGGAGAAGATCGAGAGTCTGATCGAGGTGCTGGACGACAACCACGGCCATGACCTGTACCGCGCCGTCTCCACGCTGAAGATGGCCCTGTCGGCCGACGACCAGGCGACCTTCCTGTTCCAGGCCGGCGGCGTCCATATCGAAAAGCCGGTCGCCCGCGCCGATTTCGAACGCTGGATCGCGCCGGAACTGGCCGCCATCGAAGGCGCGGTGGATCAGGCGATGGCTCGCAGCGGCCTGGCGCCCGACGCCATCGACCGCGTCTTCCTGACCGGAGGCACCTCCTTCGTGCCGGCCGTGCGGGCGCTTTTCCAGAACCGCTTCGGCGCCGAGCGGATCGAGACGGGCGGCGAGTTCGAATCCATCGCCGCCGGCCTGGCGCTGATCGGGCGCGAGGCGGATCTGGACCTGTGGAGCGAAAAGGCGGTCTAGAATCCCGACCCTAGAACCCTTGCGCCCGCGCCACCCGTCCGGCGTGAAACCCGGCGTCGCCCAGCAGCTCGTTGAGCACACGCACCCGCTTCATGAACAGGCCGACGTCGAATTCGTCGGTCATGCCGACGCCGCCATGCATCTGCACCGCCTCCTGCACCGCCAGTTCGGCGACCCGCCCTGCCTTGGCCTTGGCGATGGAGGCCGCAAGCGACGCGTCCTCGCGCCCCTCGTCTAGGGCGATCTGGGCGCCGATCGTCGCCGCGCGCGCCAGTTCCAGCTCCGAGAACAGATGCGCGGCCCGGTGTTGCAGCGCCTGGAACTCGCCGATCAGCTTGCCGAACTGTTTGCGGGTCCGCAGATAATCCATCGTCGTCTTGAACGCCTGATCGCCGGCGCCGGTCAGGCTGGAGGCCGCGCAGGCCCGCCCCAGGTTCAGTGCGCCGTCCAGCAGCGCCTCCCCGCCCCCGACCGCGCCGATCACTGCATCGGCGTCGACCGTCACATCGGTCAGCGTGATCCGCGCCGCATTGTGCGCGTCCACCATCACCGTGCGCTCGACCGCGACGCCCGCCGTCGCCGGATCGACCAGGAACAGCGTCACGCCCTCCTCAGCCGTCGCGACGACGATCAGGGCGTCCGCCACATGGCCGTCCAGCACGAAGGCCTTGGCCCCGTTCAGCCTGAAACCATTGCCCGCCCGCTCGGCCCGCGTGGTGATCCGCGACGGCGCGTGTTTCGCGCCCTCGTCCACCGCCAGCGCCAATATCGCCTCGCCCGCCGCGATCCTGGGCAGCCAGGCCTGCTGCGCCTGCGATCCGCCGTCGATCAGCACCTTGGCCGACAGGATCGACGATCCCAGATACGGCGACGGCGTCAGGGTGCGGCCCAGGCTCTCGGCGATCACCCCGGCCTCGACCGCGCCCAGCCCCATGCCGCCCAGCGCCTCGGGGATGATGACGCCGGCGAAACCCATCTCGCCAAAGGCCCGCCACAGGTCGCGCGACACCCCGTCGGCGTCCCGCTCGTCCCGCAGCTTCCTCAGATGCGCGATCGGCGCCTGTTCGTTCAGGAAGCCGTCGGCGGCGTCCTGCAACATCGTCTGTTCTTCGGTCAGGATCAGCGGCATCGTCTCACGCTCCCGGCAGTTGCAGCAGGTGTTTGGCGATGATGTTCAACTGAACCTCGCTGGTGCCGCCCTCGATGGAATTGGCCTTGGTCCGCAGCCAGTCGCGCGCTGCCTTGCCATCGTGCGACCGCTCGCCCTCCCATTCCAGCGCATCAGCCCCGCCCGCCGCCATAAGCAGCTCATGGCGCCGCTTGTTCAGCTCGGAGCCATAGTATTTCAGCATGGAGGCGATGGCCGGATGCGCCTGTTTGGCCTTCACCTGATCGCCGACCCGCTCCATCGCCAGCCGGAAGGCGGCGGCGTCGATCTCCAGGTCCGCGATCCGCGCGCGCAGCATCGGCTCGTCCAACCGCCCCGCGTCGTCGGCGCCGATGGCGTCCAGCGCCACCTGCCCCACCGGCCGCCCGCCGCCGACCTCGCCCATCGCGCCGATCATGGTCCGCTCGTGCGCCAACAGATATTTGGCGACGTCCCAGCCCCGGTTCAGCGTCCCGACTAGGTTTTCCTTCTCCACCCGCACGTCGTCGAAAAAAGTCTCGCAGAAGGGCGACTTGCCTGAAATCAGGGTGATCGGCCGCGTCGTCACGCCCGGCGTCTTCATGTCGAAAAGCACGAAGCTGATGCCCAGATGTTTGGGCGCCTCGGGGTCCGTGCGCACCAGGCAGAAGATCCAGTCGGCCTTGTCGGCGTAGGAGGTCCAGATCTTCTGGCCGTTGACGATCCAGTGGTCTCCTCGATCCTCGGCCCGCGTCTGGATGGACGCCAGATCCGACCCCGCGCCCGGCTCGGAATAGCCCTGGCACCAGCGAACCTCGCCGCGCACGATCTCCGGCAGAAAGCGCTTCTTCTGCTCCTCGGTCCCAAAGGCCAGCAACGCCGGGCCCAGCATCCAGACGCCGAAACTGGCCAGGGCCGGTTGGGCCTTGATACGGCGCAGTTCGGAGGCCAGCACCTTGGCCTCCTCGCGGCTGAGGCCGCCCCCGCCGTATTCCTGGGGCCATTCCGGCGCCGTCCAGCCCCGCGCGCCCATCCGCTCCAGCCACAGCTTGTGCGCCGGGGTCTTGAAGGTGGGGTTTCGCCCGCCCCAGATCATCTCGTCGTCGGCCATCGGCCCGCGACATTCGGCCGGGCAGTTCGCCTCCAGCCAGGCGCGCGTCTCAGCGCGGAATTGCTCCAGATCGGTCATTCCTCGTCTCCCATGGCGTGCGTCGCTGACCGGCCGAAACCGATGCGAGACATCGTTGGGAATGACCTTATCCAGGAAATCCCCGCCTTAGAAAGCGAAACCTGAATGGCGATCACTTAGCTGACGTAACGTCAGATCAGGCCGTGACCCTTGGGCAGTTCGGCATAGCGGTGAACCCGCGTCGCCATCACCAGGCCGAAGCCGATCATCACCGTCAGCATCACTGTGCCGCCATAGGACAAGAGCGGCATCGGCACGCCCACGACCGGCGCCAGACCCATCACCATCGCCCCGTTGATCAGCACATAGAGCGCGAATGTCGCGGTCACCCCCGACGCCGCCAATCGCCCGAAGTGACTGTGCGACAGCGAGGCGATCCTCAGCGAGATCAGGATGATGGCGGCGTAAGAAGCCAGAAGCGTGAAGGTGCCCACAAAGCCGAATTCCTCGGCGAAGGCGGCGAAGATGAAGTCGGTCTGGCGTTCGGGCAGGAACTCCAGCTGGCTCTGGCTGCCCAGGCCGAACCCGCGTCCCAGCGGCCCGCCCGACCCCATGGCGATCTTGGACTGCACGATCTGATAGCCCTTGTCCGACATGTCGGCCTCGGGGTTCAGGAAGGTCAGCACCCGATGACGCTGATAGTCATGCATGCCGAACATCACATAGGGCGGCACCAGCACGGCGGCGGCGATGATCAGCGGCAGGATGATCCGCCAGCTCAGCCCGGCGACGAACATGATCGCCGCCCCCGTCAGACCGATCAGCATGGCCGACCCCAGGTCCGGCTGGTGCGCGACCAGCAGGAATGGCAGGCCGATGATCCCGACCGGGAAGATCAGCTTCCAGTGTAAGCTCGCCTCCTTGGCCGTGGCCCCGTGATACCAGCGCGCCAGGGCCAGCACGACGCCGATCTTCATGATCTCGGACGGCTGGATGCGGGTGAAGCCCAGGTCCAGCCATCGCGTGGCCCCCAGCGCCGTATAGCCCAGCGGCGTCTCCACCAGCGCCAGCATGAACAGCGCCATCCCGTAGATGGGATAGGCCAGGGCGAACCAGTAGCGGATGCTGATCAACGACAGCATCAGCATCAGCGCCAGACACATGCCGAACCGGATCAGGTGCTTCATCGCCCACGGCGACCACGATCCGCCGGCCACCGAATACAGCATCAGGGCGCCGGTGCCGGACACCACGCACAGCAAGGCCGTCAGCCGCCAGTCGATCTGGCCCAGCTTGGTCGAGACGCGTTCGCGCTCGCCGGGACGTGACAGGGCCGAGGCGGTCAACGGCCGGGCTCGGACAGATAGGGACGCGGGCCGCTGGTCGCAGACGGCGCGGGGCGGCTCGGCTGCGGCGGAGCCACGACATCGGGCTCGGGCGCGGCGCCGACCACCCCGTCCTCGACGATCGCATCGCCGGTCGGTTCGGGCGGCAGCGGCCGTTCGATGCGGGCCCGCATGTCCGGATCCTTGAGCAGCACGGTGCGCATCACCTCGCGCGCACGCGGCGCGCCGGCGGTCGCCCCGCCCTTGCCCCCGTGTTCGACGATGACGGCGACCGCATATCGCGGTGCATCCACCGGCGCGAAGGCCACGAACAGATTGTGGTCCTTCAGCGCCCAGATATTGCTCTTGCGCGAGCCGGAGCCGTAGTTCCGGACCTGCGCGGTGCCGGTCTTGCCGGCCATCTGGATGTCGCCCAGGCCCAACTGGCTCTGGCGATAGGCGGTGCCGGATCGATCGTTGGCCACGGCGATCATGCCCTGGCGCACATATTCGACGTGGGCCGGATCGAACGGCAGATCCGGCGCCTCGGCCCCGCTGGGCTGTTCGACGCCGCCGATGGACTTGATCAGGCGCGGCTGAAGCTGCTTCTTCCCGTTGGCCAACCGCGAGGTCATCACCGCCAGTTGCAGGGCGTTCACCGTGATCGCCCCCTGCCCGATCGCGACAGAGGTCGTCTCCCCCGGATGCCAGACCGGATCGCGCGGGAAGGTCCGCGCCTTCCATTCGGTGGACGGCAACAGGCCCTTGCGCTGGTTGCCGACGCCGATGTCGAACTCGTGCTCGAAGCCCAGCGCCAGCCCGGCCTTGCGGATATTGTCCACGCCCGCGCGGTTGCACATGGCGTAGAAATAGACGTCGCAGGAGTTCTTGATCGCGTCGTGCATGTTCTGGGTGCCATGCCGGCCCCAGCACCGCTGCACGCGGTTGCCGGTGCGATAGGCGCCGCTGCAGAACACGGTCAGGTTTGGATCGACGCCCGCTTCCAGCAGGGCCAGAGCCGTCGTCGGCTTGAAGGTCGATCCCGGCGGGAAGGTGCCGTTCAGCGTCTTGTCCAGCAGCGGCTTGCGCTCATAGTCAGCCAGCGCGCGATAGGTCTTGGTCGGCACCCCGCCGACGAACAGGTTCGGATCGAACGACGGCGCCGAGACCATGCACAGAATGTCGCCATTGC
This sequence comes from Brevundimonas sp. SGAir0440, assembly GCF_005484585.1. NCBI lineage: Bacteria > Pseudomonadati > Pseudomonadota > Alphaproteobacteria > Caulobacterales > Caulobacteraceae > Brevundimonas > Brevundimonas sp. SGAir0440. Next base: position 2,091,004 of record NZ_CP039435.1, read on the forward strand.
GCACGTCCATGACGACGCAGGCGCCCGACTCGTCGCCGAACACCTCCAGCGCCCGGTTCTGAACGTCGGCGTCCAGCGTCAGAATGACTTCCTTGCCCGGCACGGCCGGCCGCGATCCTCCGATGTCCTCGGCGACGACGCGCCCGCGTGCATCCACCTCGACGCGGTTGCCGCCCGGCTCGCCGCGCAGCGAGGTATCCAGCGCCTTTTCGACGCCCTGGCGACCGATGCGGAAGCTGGGGTTGAACAGCAGGGCCGGCGGCTGCTCGCCCTTGTCCCGGATCGCCTTGACGTCCCGATCCGACACCTTGGCCACATAGCCAATGACGTGGGCGAACGATCCGCCGAACGGATAGTATCGCGCCTCGTTCATATCGACCATCACGCCAGGCAGCTCGTTGGCGTACTGATTGACCTTGGCGAACTCCTCCCAGGTCAGGTCGCTCTTGACCGGCACAGGGTTGAACTTGGACGCCGCATTGACGTCGCGGATAATCGCGCGACGACGCTCCAGCGTGTCGGGCAACAGCCGTCCCAAAAGGTCCAGAGTCTGGTCCAGGTCCTTGGTCTCGTCGCGCACCACCAGCACACGGAAGCTGGGGCGGTTGCCGGCGATGACGACGCCGTTGCGGTCCTTGATCAGGCCGCGCGGCGGCGGGACCATGCGAAAGTTGAACTGGTTCTGCGACGACAGGGTCGCATATTCCTGAGCCTGAACGACCTGCAGCTGGCCCAAGCGTCCGATCAGCGCGGTAATCCCCAGCGCCGTCGCCCCGCCCAGCACGAAGGTGCGCCGCAGGAAGGACCCCTGACGCTCATTCACATCGGCAAAGAAGATGGAGGGCTCGCCGCTCATCGGAACCGAATATCCCCGTCGTCGAATCGCTCAAGCATCCATTTGGCGATCGGATACAGCAGCAGCGTCGGCGCGACCTGTCCGACCAGCGGCAGAATCGCTGGCGCGTTCGTCGCCCGCATCGTCACCACAAGATAGGCCAGAAAGAAGGCGCCCAGCGTACAGGCGGCATAAGCTCCAAAGCGGATCATTCCCTCATGCCCCGCCAGCAGATTGCGTGACAGCAGCACCGTCCCATAGACGCCCATCAGACACAGCGCCCACAGCCCCAGCGGCGTATTCCAGAACAGATCAAGGAACAGGCCGATCAGAAACAAGACCGCCGGCGCCAGCATCGACGGCCGGATCAAGGGCCAGGCGAAAGCAAGGATCATCGGAATGACCGGCTCGGGCAGATGCAGACCGAACAGCTGGAGCGGCGTTCCCAGAACGACCGTCGCGGCGAGGACGAGCAGGGCCGGATAGACGATCCACTGCAGAGGCCCGACAACGCGAACCGCAACGGGCCGTCTCACGCCGCGCCTCCCGGAGCGGGCGCCGGCGCAGGGCTGGGCGCAGTCGGTGCAGGCGACGGGGTCGAAGCCGCCGGCCTCGCAGACGTCACGGCCGGACTGGCCGCCGTCGGCGCAGCGGCGGGCGCAGGCGTTGGCGCTGGCGTCGCCGCCGCTGCACGCGCCCGCTCGGCCTGGGCCTGCTGCGCCGCCGCGCGACGGGCGGCCGCGTCACGGATCGCTCCGACCTCGGCCGCGCTCGGCTCCGGCGCCGTCGTCAGGCCTGCAAGCGGCGCCGCGTTCAAGGCGGTCGGGCTGACCAGCTGTCCAAAGCTCTGGAACAACAGCACGCGGACATAATCGATCGCGCCGTGATCGCTGAACAGCTTGACCCGCCAGGCACCGTCCACACCCTTGGCGGCGACACCGATCGGCAGACCACGCGGCAGACCGCCGCCGTCTCCCGAACTCAGAATGCGGTCGCCCGCCTTGATGGAACCTGATCCCCGAATGAATTCTAGACGCGGGCTGTCGCCGCCGTCGCCGGTCAGCATGGCGCGCGCATCGGTGCGCTCGATCATAACAGGGGTGCGCGACGCCACATCCGTCAGCAGCACGACGCGGCTGACGCCGCCCGTCACGCCGGTTATGCGCCCGACCAGTCCATGTTCGGTCACGACCGGGTTGCCGATCCGCACGCCCTTGGCCGAACCGACGTCGATCAGCTTGGCGTTAGAAAAGGGACCGCGCGATTCCGAAATCGCCCGCCCCGTCGCCATGGGCACCGGCGGCTCGGTGCGCAGACCCAGCAGGGCCTCGTATCGGCCGTTGATGTTCTTTTGTGCGATCGCTTCGTCGCGCCAGCCGCGCAGTTCGGCGATCTCGGCCTTCAGGCGGCGGTTCTCGCCGATGGCGAAGAAATAGCCGCCGACATAGTCGCGCGCGGCCCCGGCCCAACGCACCGGCGCGGCGAAGACCCCGCCGACCGGCCCGGCCGCCGCTTCGAAACCGCCGCGCGCGGCGCCCATGGTCGAGCCGCCCTCGGACGTGGTCCGGTCGCCCAGCAACAAAACGATCGCGCCGATCACGGCCACGACGACGACGACCGCGGCGGTCCACGCCAGCGGCACCTTGATGTTTTCAAAAGGGCCGTCGCGAAACGCCACGGGCGACCTTCCACTCAAAGGGGTTGGAATCGGCAGGACGCCCCCTGCCGCTGAGCCTGCCTATCGCAAAATCAAGGCCGGAATGGAACCGTGATCACGCAGGCGACACAAGGATTTGCAGCCAAGCTTTCACCTGGCCGCAACGGACGGATCAGAGCGCGGAGTCGAGCACGCCCTTCATCCAGCGCGGGTGCTCCAGCACGCGGCCGCAGCCGATGGCCACGCACGACAGCGGATCGTCGGCGACCGAAACCGGCAGGCCGGTGTGATCGCGGATCTCGACGTCCAGACCGCGCAGCAGGGCGCCGCCACCCGTCAGCATGATGCCCTTGTCGGCGATGTCGGCGGCCAGTTCCGGCGGGGTGGCTTCCAGCGCGACCTTCACGGCCTCGATGATCTGGGTGACGGGCTCGGCCAGGGCTTCCGCCGCCTGGCGCTCCGAAATGCGCACCTCGCGCGGCACGCCTTGCATCAGGTCGCGACCCTTGACCTCGATCGACAGGCCTTCGCCGTCGGCCGGAATGCGGGCGGTGCCGATGTCCTTCTTGATGCGTTCAGCGGTCGTTTCGCCGATCAACAGGTTATGGTTGCGGCGCATGTAGCTGATGATGCTGTCGTCCATCTTGTCGCCGCCGACGCGGACGGAACGCGAATAGACGATGCCCGACAGCGACAGGACGGCGACTTCGGTCGTACCGCCGCCGATGTCGACGACCATCGAGCCGGTCGGCTCATGGATCGGCAGGCCGGCGCCGATCGCGGCGGCCATGGGCTCGTCGATCAGGCCCACGCGGCGCGCCGAGGCGTTCAGGCAGCTGTCGTTGATCGCACGACGCTCGACCGCCGTGGCGCCGGACGGCACGCAGACGATGATCTTGGGGTTCACGAAGCCCTTGCGGTTATGAACCTTGCGGATGAAGTGCTTGATCATCTCTTCGGCGACTTCGAAGTCGGCGATGACGCCGTCGCGCATGGGGCGGATCGCCTCCATGTGGCCCGGCGTGCGGCCCAGCATCTGCTTGGCTTCAATCCCGACGGCGTGGACGACCTTGCGCCCCCCGACGTTTCTCAGCGCCACGACCGACGGCTCGTTCAGGACGATGCCCTTGCCCTTCATGTAGATCAGGGTGTTGGCGGTGCCCAGGTCCATCGCGATGTCGTTGGAGATCGCGCCGAAAAGGGAGAAGCTCATGGGAATCGATACCGTTGTTAGCTGGCAGGGCGTCTAGATGTCTCAGTCGACCTGGCGACGCCCCAACTGCCCTGACATCCCCACGCCGGACAGTTCCTGATCGTCTTCGCCACGCCTACTAGCGGCGGGTTTGCCCGTATGAAACCGGGATTACAAGCCCCGATGACAGTGTCGTCATATGCAGAGGGCTATCGAGGCGCGACGCCTGTGGACGTCATGACTAGAACGCCGCCCTGCTCCGCCCGTGTGCGCCGACATCGAAATTCGTGGCGGCCAGCATCGTCGGATACAGCGTGTCTTCCTCGCGCGCGACCCTGTGCGCAAGCGCGCCGATCAACCCCTTGGTCACACTGGCGAACCGGTCACGATCCGCTAGAATCCGGGCCTGCGTCCATTCCATGAAATAGTGCGCCCAAACCCCGCTGAGCGCGCCCATATCCTCGACGTAATGCTGAGCGAGGTCACGAACCGACACATCGTTGGACTCCATCAGGACGGGGTAGAGTTCACCGTCCTCGATCGCCAGATGCTCGGTCAGGGCGATGTTCAGCGCGCTCATCAACTCGCGGGCGCGTGTCGCATCATCCGATGTTTTCAGAACAGCGGCGGTCCCGCCCAAGGCGCTGGCCAATCGTATGATCCGGCCGTGCTGCACTTTTAGAACCTCGACATCCATAGCGATGCCTCCCACAGCCATAATGCAACCTGCGGGTGAACGGAATCTAAATAGCAGGCTAAGCAAATTCCCTCAGTCGCCGCGTGCGATCTCGCGCCGCTTCACCAGTTCGCGCACCAACAGCATCAGCGCCAGCCAAGCCAGCGCCACCCCAGCCAATATGGCCGAGGTCCAGATCCCGTCGCCGCTGACCGCCGTCATGAAGGATCCGCCGAAGAAGGCGACCAGCGCGGTCTTCGGCAATACGCCCAGCGCGCACCCCGCCAGAAAGCCCGGAAATGACGCCCTCGCCGCCCCGAACGCCATGTTGACGACGATGAATGGCGCAGACGGCACGTTGCGGATCATGAAGCTGGCGTAGAAGGCGTTCTTGCCGACGAACCGCGTCAGCCGCCCGACCGTCTTGCCGCCGTGCCGCGCCAGCAGCCGCGCCGTGGGTCCGCGTCCCAGCCAGTAGGTCACGCCCGCAGACACGACCGTCGCGATCCAGCTGTAGAGGAAGCCGAACCACGGCCCGAACGCCACGACGCAGGCGGCGATCAAGATAAACTGCGGCGCGCCGAAGAAGGCCGAGACTGTGAACACCACGATGGCGGCCACCAGACCCCAAGGCCCCTGACGAAACCCGCCCAGCCAGTCTTCCAGCCGCCCTTCGGCCTCTAGCCCCAACTGGCTCTTGCCCACGGCGAACAGGGCGATCATCGCGCCCAGCAGCAGGGCCGTCGCCAGCACGGCGCGCCAGCGACGCGCCTCCATGTTCGACAGGAAATCGATGATCCAGCGCATCAGAGCCGCCGCTTATCATCCCATCTCTGCATTAGCGAGCATCAGCGCATTGTCCCGAGGGACGACGCCGCGTAAACAACCCCGCCTCCCCGGCAAAAACTTCCAAAACCACGGGATAGTTCATGTCCAGCCTGCAATCTTCCGCCCTCGCTCGCGTCAAGCCCTCGGCCACCATCGCCGTCACCGCGCAGGCCCGGAAGCTGAAAGCCGAAGGCCGCGACGTGATCGGCCTGGGCGCCGGCGAGCCGGACTTCGATACGCCTGAAAACATCAAACAGGCGGCGATCGACGCGATCCGCCGCGGCGAGACCAAATACACCGACGCGGACGGCATGCCCGAGCTGAAGGCGGCCATCGTGGCCAAGTTCAAGCGCGAGAACGCTCTCGACTATACGGCGGCCAATATCCACGTCGCGCCGGGCGGCAAGCCCGTCATCTTCAACGCCCTGGTCGCCACGCTGAACCCCGGCGACGAAGTCATCGTGCCCGCCCCCTACTGGGTCAGCTATCCCGACATGGTGCTGCTGGCCGGCGGCGAGCCCGTGACCGTGGTTGGCGAGGAGAAGGACGGTTTCAAGCTGCTGCCGGCCGTGTTGGAGGCCGCGATCACGCCCCGCACCCGGTGGCTGATCCTGAACAGCCCGTCCAACCCCACCGGCGCCGCCTACACCCGCGCCGAGCTTGAAGCCCTGGCCGAGGTCCTGCGTCGTCACCCCCACGTGTGGGTGCTGACCGACGACATGTATGAGCACCTCGTCTACGGCGACTTCGAATACACCACCATCGCCCAGGTGGCGCCGGACCTGATCGACCGTACCCTGACGGTCAACGGCGTGTCCAAGGCCTACGCCATGACCGGCTGGCGCATCGGCTACGCTGGCGGCCCCAAGCCGCTAATCGACCTGATGCGCAAGGTGGCCAGCCAGACCACGTCCAACCCGTCCAGCATCAGCCAGTGGGCGGCTGTCGAGGCGCTGAACGGCCCGCAGGAATTCATCCCCGAGCGCAAGGCCGCCTTTGAAAAGCGCCGCGATCTGGTCGTGTCGATGCTCAACCAGGCGGCTGGCGTCACCTGCGCCACGCCCGAGGGCGCCTTCTACGTCTACCCGTCGATCGCCGGACTGATCGGCAAGACGACGGAAAAGGGCGTCGCCATCGACGGCGATTCCACCTTCGCCGCGGAACTGCTAAACGCCGAGGGCGTCGCAGTCGTTCAGGGCGAGGCCTTCGGCCTCAGCCCCTATTTCCGCATCAGCTACGCCACCTCGGACGCCGTGCTGGAAGAAGCCTGCACCCGCATCCAGCGCTTCACGGCCTCGCTGCGCTGATCGATCCAGGGCGGAGGTTTTAGGCCTCCGCCCGCCATCCGATCCTATTTGCTGGGCTGCATATAGACCACGCGGCAATCGCCATCGATCGTGGTGTAGCGGTTGTTCGACGCATCGACGAACGAGATCCGGCCGCCGTCGTCATATTCGACCTTGCCGGTCGAGCGTCCCTTGAAATTCTCCACCCCATAGGTCCAGCAGGTGATGTCCGCCGGCTTGTCGCCCCAGGTGGCGTCGTTGCGCGCCCGCTTGCTGTCGGTGCAGGCGGAAAGTCCGCCGGTCAGGGCGAGGGCAACGGCGGTATAGACGAGCGCTTTCATAGCGCTCAGCCTTGCACGGACGCCGTTCAAGGAAAAGGCCGCCCCGGCGATGCCGGGACGGCCTAACTTTCCACGCCGGCGCTCGACCTACGGCCGGCTGGCCATGCCCAGCTTGACCGGCTTGGCGTCGTCAGCCAGGGCGCCGCGCTTGACGCCCCACAACAGGATGATCGGCGCGCCGACATAGATCGACGAATAGGTGCCGATGATGATGCCGAACATCAGGGCGATCGAGAAGCCGAACAGGGCCTCGCCGCCGAAGATGGCCAGGGCCGCCAGCACCATGACGGCGGTCACGCCGGTGATGATGGTCCGCGACAGGGTCTCGTTCAGCGACAGGTCGATCACGTCGCGCAGCGGCATGGTCTTGTACTTGCGCAGGTTCTCGCGAAGGCGGTCGAAAACGACGACGGTGTCGTTCATCGAATAGCCGATGACGGTCAGGACGGCGGCGACCATGTTCAGGCTGAACTCCAGCTTGAACAGCACGATCAGCCCGAACGTCAGGATCACGTCGTGCAGCAGACCGACCACGGCGCCGAACCCGAACTGCGGCTCGAACCGGAACCAGATGTAGAGGAACATCAGGCCGATCGCGACGCCCAAAGCCAACAGCCCCGAGGTGAACAACTCGCCCGACACCTTGGAGCCGACGACGCTGACGCCCGAATAGTTGACCTGACCGACCGCGCCGCTGATGGCGCCCTCAACCTGATTGACCACCTGGGTCTGATCGCGGCCTTCCGGCACCTGGAAGCGAAGAATCGCGGTCGAGCCGTCATCGACATTGGTGTCGCGACGCGCAATGCCCTGGACCTGAACATCGCCCAGGTTCAGGCCGTTCACGGCCTCGCGGACCCGATCCAGCTCGATCGTCTGACCCGCAGGCTTGGACACTTCCATCGAGGCGCCGCCCCGGAAGTCGATGCCCATGTTCAGGCCGGGATAGAAGCAGGCGATGATCGACGCGACGCACAGGATCACCGACAGGACGCCGGCGAACCGCGCATATTTGACGAAGTGGAAGTTCGTCTTCTGCGGCAGCAGTTTGATGAGGGGCCATCCACGCATCGCCATCACTCCGCGATCGGCAGTTTTTTGGGCTTGGCCGTCTTGAGCCAGTAGCCGAGCAGGACCTGGGCGACCAGGACCGAAGAGAAGACCGAGGTGAACACACCGATGGTCAGGGTCCAGGCGAACCCGCGAACCGGGCCTTCGCCAAACACGAACATGATGCCCGCCGCGACCAGGGTGGTCAGGTTGGCGTCGACGATGGTGCCCATGGCCTTGTTGAAGCCGGCGTCCATCGAGGCGATGACGCTGCGGCCCGCACGGGCCTCGTCACGCATCCGCTCATAGATCAGCACGTTGGCGTCCACCGCGACCGCGAAGGTCAGGATCAGACCGGCGATGCCGGGCAAGGTCAGCGTCGCCTGGGTCAGCGACATGGCCGCCACGATCAGCACGCCGTTCAGCACCAGGCCGACCACCGACACGCCGCCGAACAGCAGGCCGTAGGCCAGGATCATGAACAGCACGATGATGGCGAAGCCGACGGCGGTCGACAGGGCGCCGGCCGCGACCGCGTCGGCGCCCAGTTCGGCCGTCACGGTGCGGCGCTCCTCGACGTTCAGCGGCGCCGGCAGGGCGCCCCCGTTCAACAGGTTCACCAGCGTCGAGGCTTCCTGGATCGTGAAGTTGCCGGTGATCTGGCCCGAGCCCGAGGTGATCGCGCTCTGGATCGTCGGGGCCGAAATGACCTTGCCGTCCAGGATGATGGCGAAGGGCTTCTGAAGGTTTGCGGCGGTGGCTTCGCCGAAGCGGCGTGCGCCGGCGCCGTCGAAGCGGAAATCGATGGCCGGGCGGCCGCTCTGGTCCGAACCGACGCCGGCGCGGGTCAGGTTCTCGCCCGACACCAGCACGCGCTTCTTGACCAGATAGGGCGTGCCGTCCTCGCCTTGCAGCAGTTCGGAATCGGGCGGCACCCGGCCGGCCAGGGCGTCCTGGACCGAGTTCTCGACATCGACCATCTGGAAGGTCAGCTGCGCCGTCTGGCCGATGACTTCTTCCAGCTTGCTCGGATCGCTCTCGCCCGGCGCCTGGACCACGATCCGGTCGGCGCCCTGGCGGGTGATGGAGGGTTCGCGTGTGCCCAGGCTGTCGATCCGGCGGCGCACCACCTCGATCGACTGGTCCACGGCCGTCGCGCCCATGCCGTTCAGCGCGGCGTCGGTATAGGCGAAGCGGATGCGGTTGTCGCCCAGGCGCGTCGCGGTGCGTTCGGCCTGGCCGCCCGGTCCGACCTGACCGCCCAGTTGTTGCAGCGCCTTGAACGCGGCATCGCCCTGGGCCGGATTGGCCAGGGTGACGACCACGCCGCCGGCTTCACGCTGGAAGCCGTTGGTGGCGACGCCGGCGCCGTTCAGCGTGACCCGAACGTCTTCGATCAGGTTGGTGACGCGCTTTTCGCGCATCGCCGGCACATCGACTTCCAGCAGCAGATACGAACCGCCCTGAAGGTCCAGCCCCAGGTTCAGCTTGTTCTTGGGCATGAAGCCGGGCAGCGCCTCGCGCTGCTGATCCGACAACAGGTTCGGGAACGCCAGCAGACAGCCGAGAACGGCCGAGACGACGACGAGAATGACTTTCCAGCGCGACAGCTGAATCATGAGGGCGGTCCAGGTATCGGCGGATACGCGAGCGTATCAGGCCTTGGAATCGTTGGCGGCGATGGCGGTGCGGTTGCGCACCTCGGCGATCATGGCCTTGACCACGCGCACATTGACGCTGGGCGCGATCTCGACGTTGACCTCGGCCTCTTCGACGCGGGTGACCTTGCCGATCATGCCGCTCCCCAGGACGACGGTATCGCCACGCTTGACGGCGGCGATGGCGGTCGCGTGCTCCTTGGCGCGCTTCTGCTGCGGACGGATCAGCAGGAAGTAGAACAGGATGAAAATACCGATGATGGGCGCAAACCCGATCAACTGCGCCGTCAAGCCGCCTTCAGCGCCCATGGGTCGTCTCCGAACATAGAAGGGTAGCCCTCGTCGGCCCCCCATTAAAACGAGGCGCGGAACCTAGGGCCGCGCCTCGCAGATTGCAACGCGGCGAAAGCGCTACCTGGGCAACACTGTCAAAGGATCGACGGCGACCGGATCGTCGCCGCGCATCTGACGGGTCTCGAAGTGGATCGAGGGGCGTCCGTCGCCGGCCGTCAGACCCACGGTGCCGATCTGCTGGCCCGCGCGCACGTCGTCGCCGTCCTTGACCGTCGCCGAACCCAGATGGCCGTAGACCGTGCGCCAGCCGTTGGCGTGTACGATCAGCACCGTCAGCCCCTGCCCCACCAGATCGCTGCCGACATAGGCCACGCGCCCGGCCGCAGAGGCGCTGACCGTCGCGCCGGCCGAGGCGCCGATGTTGATGCCGTTGTTGCGCTCGCCCATGCCGACCGGGCCGAAACGCCGCACGATGTCGCCGCGCACGGGCCACAACAGGTTCGGCTGACCGGCAGCGGCGCCGGCGGCGTTGGTCTGTTCGACAGGCCGCGTCTGGACCGGCAGCGCCGCATTGCCCGAGGGCGGCGGCGGGGGCGGCGGCACGGCGCCGTTGTTGGGCACCAAGACGCCGACGGGCGAAGCGCCGGTCGCGTAAGGGTCGCGGCCGGTATCCACCGCCGCTTCAGGCAGGATGATTCGCTGGCCCGTCGTGATCGCCCCGCGCGGTCCCAGGCCGTTCAGATCGATCAGTGTCTGCACCGGGGTCTGGAAGCGGCGTCCCACGCCCGAGATCGTGTCGCCCGGCTGGATCACATAGGCCGCGCCCGGACGCACCGGGGCCGACGACGACGGATAGGACGGCGGCGTATAGGCGGGCGGCTGCGACGCCGGCGGCTGATAGGTCGGTTGGCTCGGACCGACATTGACCGTCGGCGGCAAGGCCCCGCCCTCCACCTGGCCGATCGGCGCGGTCGCGGGCGGCGGCGATTCATAGGGGGCCGGCCGATAGGGCTGGTTCGAATTCTGACCGGCGTTCGGATAGGGCGGCTGCTGCGGATAGGCGCCCTGCCCCGGACCATAGGCCGGCGCCGGATTCGCATGCGTCGAATAGCGCGGCTCCGAAGGATAGCTGATGCAGGCCGCCGTGCTCAACGCCGCCCCCGCGACCAGAACCGCTCTCATCCAGCCCGAAATCATCGCCACCGGCTGCTCCCATTCGTGGTTAAATTCGCCCGCCCGGTGTGCCCGCTCGCGCCCCATAAGCCAACCCCGCAATCATCGCGGAATTGGGGCGCGAAGGTTAACGGCCGTGGCTTAGAAGTTAACATCCACACTTAGGCGTCGGTTCAGTTGCTCCCGCACATCGACGGCTGTGGGCCTGGCCAGAGCCCGCGTTCCGTAAGGCCTCATCTCAATTCTAGCAGGGTCCAAACCGAGCGCTACGAGCTCAGTCGCCATAGACTGGGCGCGTCTCGCGGAAAGCTCGTCGCTGAACTCCTGCCCTTCTGCCGTGTCCATATGAGCAGCGATCACCACCCGATAGCTGTCAGGCCCATAACGCTGGACATAGCCGGCCACCTCTCTGGCCGTCTGATATCCCTTGGGTGAGAGATCGGCTTTGCCATAGGGAAAATAGTCTAGGAACTGATGCGCCATCGCCGGAGACGACAAGGCGATGGTGGAAAATGCAAAGAAGGCAGGCAGCCATTTCATTTCGTGACGTTCGCCCGAAAGCGCTGTCGAAACAAGTCATCCCTCCTTCGCCGTCCCCTCGACCAGGGGAACGAACCGTACCTCGGTCAGGCTTTCGCGGTGGAACGACCCGTCTCCCTGCCCGACGTAGCGATGCAGCATCTGCACCGACGTGCGTCCCACAGGCGCGACCAGCACCCCGTTCGGCTTCAGCTGTTTCAGCAGTTCGGTCGGCTCGGTCGGCGACGCGGCCGTGACCATGATCCGGTCGAACGGCGCCTGTTCGGCCCAGCCCAGGCCGCCGTCGCCGTGCTTGGTGATGACGTTCTCGATCTTCAGCACCCGCAGTCGTGCTTCGGCCTCGACCAGCAGACTGCGATACCGCTCCACCGAATAGACATAGCGCGCCAGCCGGCTCAGCACCGCGCACTGGTATCCGCTACCCGTACCGATCTCCAACACCCGGTGACGCGCTTGCACCTCCAGCGCCTGGGTCATCAGTCCGACGATATAGGGCTGGCTGATCGTCTGGGCGCAGTCGATTGGCAGGGCCTGATCCTCCCACGCCTGATCCAGGAACTTTTCGTGCACGAAGACCGCGCGGTCGATGCTCTCCATCGCCTTCAGCACGCGCGGGTCCGTGACCCCCTGCTGCCGCAGCGACAGGATCAGCCGCCCGGCCCGGTCGTCGTGGAGGTTCATGCGGCAGTCGCCACGCTCTTTGGCGGCGCCCCGCCCAGCACCTTCTTCAGGTCATGCACGCTGGTCATGTGCGTCAGGTCGATATGCAGCGGCGTGACCGAGATCCGCCCCTCTTCGATGGCCCGCAAATCCGTGCCCTCGGCATGCTCCTGCTTCTCGCCCCGGAAGCTCATCCAGTAATAGTCCCGCCCGCGCAGGTCCGTGCGCCGCACCGCGTGCATCTCGCCGACGTTGCGGAAGCCCTGAGTCGTCACCTCGACCTGATCGACCGCTTCGGGCGGCCGGTTGGGGAAGTTCAGGTTCATCACCACCCCGTTCGCCCATTTCTGGTCCAGCAAGCGACTGATGATCGCAGGCGCAAAGGCTTCCGCCGTCTCCCAGTGCGCCACCACCTCGTCGTGGAACCGCTCCAGGCTCTGGCTCAGGGCGATAGAGCGGATGCCGAACGCCATCCCCTGCAAGGCGCCCGCCACCGTGCCGGAATAGCTGACGTCCTCGCCGATATTGTGCCCGCGATTGACGCCCGACAGCACCAGATCGGGCTTCTCCGGCATCAGGTCATTGACCGCCAGCACGACGCAGTCGGTCGGCGTGCCCGTCACCGCGAACCGCTTCTCGCCCAGGTTCAGCACCCGCAGCGGCTCGGTCAGGGTGATCCCCCGCCCCTTGCCCGACTGCTCGACGGCGGGCGCACACACCCACACGTCGTCGCTCAGCGTGCGCGCAATCCGCTCCAGGCATTCCAGACCTTCGGCCTCGATGCCGTCGTCGTTGGTCAAAAGAATACGCATATTGTCTTTCGTCATCCTCCGGCGAGCGCAGCGAGACCGGGGGACCCAGCGGCGCCGAAGGCGAAATGGTTTGGCAGCAGGATGCCGGAAGATTGGATTCGCGACAGGTTCGCGCTTTCGCGCGCCGCTGGGTCCCCCGGTCGCTTCGCGCCGGAGGATGACGAAAGCGAGGCGTCACCCCACATGCGTCAACCCGCCCATATAGGGCTGCAACACCGCCGGCACGGCGATCCGCCCGTCGTCCTGCTGATAGTTTTCCATGATCGCCACCAGCGTCCGGCCGACCGCCAGGCCCGAGCCGTTCAGCGTATGGACGAACTCGGTCTTTTTCTCGCCGGCGCGCTTGAACCGCGCATCCATGCGCCGCGCCTGGAAGTCCCCGCAGTTCGAGCAGCTGCTGATCTCGCGATAGGTCCCCTGGCTGGGCAGCCAGACCTCCAGGTCGAAGGTCTTCTGCGCCGAAAAGCCCATGTCGCCCTTGCACAGCAGCATCCGCCGGAACGGCAGCTCCAGCGCCTTCAGCACCGCCTCGGCGCAGGCCGTCATCCGCTCGTGCTCGGCGTCTGAGTCTTCCGGCCGTGCGATGGACACCATCTCGACCTTCGAGAACTGGTGCTGGCGGATCAGCCCGCGCGTATCGCGCCCCGCCGACCCCGCTTCAGCCCGGAAGCACGGCGTCAGCGCCGTCATCCGCATCGGCGTGGCGAGGTCGTCCTCGGACAGGATGGTTTCGCGCACGAGATTGGTCAGGGAGACTTCGGCGGTGGGGATGAGGAACAGCTTGAGATGTTCGCTGACCTCTCCATCAAATGTTTTTCTCCAAGAAGGCAGAAGTCGAGTGAAAGTCTCCTGCAACATCTCAAGAGTCGCACCTTCCGGAAGGCCACGCCGAGCCCCTTCGAACCCACCTTTGATTAACTCATCAAACATCGAGTCGGCATCGGATTTGCTCCGCGTCGTAGAGAACAAATCTTCTTCGAATTTTGGAAGCTGGCCTGTTCCATACATCGTCGAATTTCGCACCAGCAACGGCGGGTTCACTTCCAGATAGCCGTGCTGGTCCGTCTGCATATCCAGCATGAACTGGCCCACGGCCCGCTCCAGCCGCGCCAACTGCCCCTTCAGCACCGCGAACCGCGCGCCCGACATCTTGGCCGCCGCCTCGAAGTCCAGCATGCCCAGGGCCTCGCCCAAGTCGGCGTGGTCCTTGGCCGGACCGGTGCGACGCGGCTCGCCGCAGGTCGAGACCTCGACATTGCCCGCCTCGTCCTCGCCGTCCGGCACATCCTCGGCCGCCAGGTTCTTCTGCGCCGCCAGCAGGTCGCGCAGTTCCTTGCCGACACGCGCCTCGACCTCGGCCGCCGCCGCGATATCGCCTTTCAGCGCCTCGACCTCGGCCTTCAGCCGGTCGGCCTCGGCCATGTCCTTGCGACCCATGGCGGCGCCGATCAGCTTGGAGGCCGCATTGCGCTTGGCCAGGGCGTCCTGCCCCGTCGTTTGGGCGTGACGCAGTTCGCCGTCCAGCCGCAGGATGTCCGCCACCAGCCCATCGGCCTCGTCCACCCCGCGCGACGACCAGCCCGCCACGTAAACCTGGGGGTTCTCGCGAATGGCTCTGATGTCGTGCATGGTCTGAAACTTCGGCTGGGCGGGAGAAGCCGAACGCTCTACCCGCCCACGCGGAATCGGGCAACGCGAGAAGCTTAATGTCTCCTCCCCATGCAATGGGGAGGGGGACCGCGAAGCGGTGGAGGGGTTCTAGACGCCGCTTGAACGCCGGTATCCGCTGAAGAGCCCCTCCGTCTCTCCGCTACGCTTCGAGCCACCTCCCCATGAGTGGGGAGGAGACGATGCCCAGCCATCGCAATGCCGCTGGTCCATCCGCAGTGATTTCAACCGCTTGCCAATTTATGTCGCCCGTCTTCCATCCACGGGGTCAAACGGCCCCATAATGCCCCCGTCTCGTCGCATGGAGGGCTCGCCTGGCCTGCGACCTTGCGGCGGCGAGAGCGGAGGAAACGGGGGCGATGGTGAAATCCCATCGCGGCGCCGGGGCTGATCGGTCGGGGAATCGCCCCGGCGTCCGCAGTCGCGTCGCAGGGTCGAGGGGGATACTCGGCCGCACTCGGGACGGTCCTCGCAGGGACCGCCGACCCGTCGCAGGCTTATGGGGTTAGGCGATAAGACCGCCACCGCTCGGCGCCCCGAGCTTGCAGGCCAACCTTCCGCGCGGAGCGTCACACCCTTCGTCGAAACGGTACTTACAAACTCACACTCCGGGCGAAGGCCCGGCGCTCCGCCCAGCCCTCCAGACTTCGCTGCGCCCGCGCGAAGGCGCCGTCGCACGTCCAAACATCCCATTCACCCGCCCCAGAATCGCGCCTACAAACGCATCATGGCCACGCTTCGCCCCGACACGCTGGCGACCTCGCTCGCGCGCATCTTCGAAGGTCGCATGGTCGACCGGGCCAGCTGGTTCGCGCTGACCGGCGGCGAGCCGCTGTTCACCGAGGGCGATCCCGCCGACACCCTGTATCTGGTCCGGTCCGGCCGTCTGGGCGTGTTCCGGATGGAGGCGGATCAACCGCCGCACATGCTGGGCGTGGTCAAGGCGGTCGAGCCGGTGGGCGAAATGGCCATGCTGGCCGGCACGCCGCACACCGCCACCGTCGTCGCCCTGAGGGACAGCGAGATTCTGGCCCTGCCGCGCGAAGCCTTCTTCGAGGCCGCCCGCACCGAGCCGGACCTGATGGTCGAGCTGTCGCGGCTGATGATCCACCGCGCCCGCGAACGCACCGCCGGCGCATCCGAGCCCAGCGTCTTCGGCTTCGTCTCGGCCCGTCCCCGCCCCATCCGCGCCTTCGTCGAACGCATCGGCGCCGCCATCCAGGCCATGGGCTTCACCTGTCAGGTCATCGACCAGTCGGCCCTGGCCTCGGCGTCCGAATGGTTCAGCCGGGTGGAGGGCGACCACGACTACGTCCTCTATGTCGCCGAACAGGATCAGCCCGCCTGGGCCAGTCTGTGCGCGCGTCAGGTGGACCGGATGTTCATCGTCGGCAGCGGCCTTCTGGCGCCGCCGTCCGCCGTGCCGCGCCGCCAGGGCTTCGGCGACGGCCGCCGCCTGACCGACCTGATCCTGTTGCGCGATCCGCGCATGCATCATCCGGCCAACACCCGCGTCTGGCTGGATGCGTTGCAGCCCGATCGCTGGTTCCATTGCGTCGAGGGGCTGGCCAAGGACGCCGAGCGGATCGCCCGCGTCGTCACCGGCACGGCGGTCGGCCTGGTCCTGTCCGGCGGCGGCGCGCGGGCCTATTGCCACATCGGCGCGATCCGGGCGCTGGAAGAGGCCAAGGTCCCCATCGACTTCGCGGGCGGCGCCTCCATGGGCGCGGTCGTCGCCGCCGGCCCGGCCCTGGACTGGTCCTTCGAACGGCTGGATTTCGAGATCCGGCGCGCCTTCGTCGAGTCCGATCCGCTGTCGGACCTCGCCGTGCCGATCATCGCCATGTCCCGCGCCCGCAAGGTCGCCCGTCTGCTGGAACAGGCCTACGGCGACATCGACCTGGCGGACCTGGCCCTGCCCTTCTTCGCCGTCTCCTCGAACCTGACCTCGGGCCGGATCGAGGCGCATCGCACGGGCCTGATGCGTCGGGCCATGCGCGCCTCCATCGCCATTCCCGGCGTCCTGCCGCCGGTCGTGATGGACGGTCAGGTGCTGGTGGACGGCGCCGTGCTGAAGAACTTTCCCACCAGCGTGATGCGCCAGCTGAACAGCGGCCCGATCATCGGCGTCGACATGTCCCAGACGCGCGGCGTCGATCCCCAGGCGCTGGAAAATCCGCCGTCCTGGTGGAAATGGGTCCTGTCCGGAGCCTGGAAGGCCGGCCCGCCCATCGTCTCCATCCTGATGCGTTCGGCGACCATCACCACCGACGCCGAGATGACCCAGTCGCGCGCCGACGCCGACATTCTGGTCCTGCCTCAGGTCGCCGGCAGCGACATTCGCGACTGGAAGACCTACGACGGCCCCGTCGCCACAGGCTATGAGGCGATGAAGGCCGCGCTGGCCGAACTGACGGTCCCCGTCACCCACCTGCGGCGACGAGTTCCGGTGCTTTAGGTCAAAGCGGCGCGCAGGCCCGCTTCAGCCAGTCCAGCGCCTCGCCATCCATCAACGGCCCGACCTTGGCCAGTGTTTCGGCGTGATAGGCGTCGACATAGGCCCGCTCGTCCGGCGTCAGCATCTCGACCGCGATCAGCTTGCGGTCGATGGGCGCGAACGTCAGCTGCTCGAACCCGTGCATCGGGCGCTCGCCGCCCTCGGGGACCACGGCCGGCGTCACCACCTGCAGGGTCTCGATGCGGATGCCCCAGTGGCCTTCGCGGTAATAGCCGGGCTCGTTGGACAGGATCATCCCTTCCAGCAGCGGCTGGGACGTGCCCCATTTCGCGATCCGCTGCGGCCCCTCGTGGACTCCCAGATAGCTGCCGACGCCGTGGCCGGTGCCGTGATCGTAATCCAGCCCCGACGCCCACATCGGCGCCCTTGCAATGGCGTCCAGCGCCATGCCGCTGGTCCCGGCCGGGAAGCGGATCGTCGCCATGGCGATATGCGCCTTTAGCACCAGGGTGAACTTGTGGCGCTGGTCCTCGCTCGGCTCGCCCACCGCCATGGTGCGGGTCACATCGGTCGTGCCGTCCAGATACTGACCGCCGCCGTCCACCAGCAGCAGCGAGCCCTTCTCCACCTTGCGAATGCTGGCGCCCACCGGCTTGTAATGCGGCAAGGCCCCGTTCGGCCCGGCCCCGGCGATGGTGTCGAAACTCAGGTCCTTCAGCGCCCCGGTCTCCTCGCGAAATCGCTCCAGCGCCTCGACCACTTCGCGCTCGTCCGGCAGGGTCTCCTGCACCTCGGTATCGACCCAGTGCAGGAACCGGCTCAGCGCCGCCCCGTCGCGGATATGCGCCTGACGGCTGCCCTCGATCTCCACCGCATTCTTGGCCGCCCGGGGAATGGCGCAGGGGTCCATCGCCCGCACCACCGTCGCGCCTGCCGCGTCCAGCCGGTCGAAATACCAGGCCGAGGACAGCGACGGATCGATCATGACCTTCTGGCCCGACAACCCGTCCAGCGCAGCCGGCAGCTGCTCGGTCGCCTCGATGCGAACATCGTCGCCCAGCCAGCCCGGCAGGGCATTCGTGACCTTGGCCGGATCCAGGAACAGCCGCGCCTTGCCGTCCGCCGCCAGGATGGCCTGGCCGATCGGCAGAGGCGAACGGATCACATCCCCGCCGCGCACATTGAACAGCCAGGCGATCGACATCGGCGCCGTCAGCACCACCGCGTCTGCGCCGGCGTCAGCTACGGCCTTGCCGATCCGCGCCCGTTTCGACGCGTGGCTTTCGCCGGAATAGACGTCCTCGTGCGGTACGACCGGCGCCGTCGGCTGGGCGGGACGATCGGCGCCCCAGGCCAGATCCAGCGGATTGGCGTCCACGGCGCGCAACTCGGCCCCCGCCTTCTGCGCCGCCGCCTTTAAGGCGACCAAGGCATCCGGGCTGTGCAGACGCGGATCGTAACCGATCACCGCCCCCTTCGCCGCCGTCTCGAGATAAGCCGCCACGTCGTTGAGGTCGCGCCGCTCGAACAGGGCCGGATCGGTCTGGGCCTTGACCTGAACGGTGTAGCGACCGTCGGTGAACATGCTGGCGCGATCCTGAAACACCACCGCCGCCCCGGCCGAGCCGGTGAAGCCGGTCGCCCAGGCCAGGCGCTCATTGGCGTCCGGCAGATATTCGTTCTGATGCTCGTCCTCATGCGGGATCAGAAACCCGTCCAGCCCCTGCTTGGCCATTTCGGCGCGCAGCAGCGGCAGGTGCTTGGCCCCGAAGGACGGGTCGGTCGTCTCATCGAAAGTCTGGCGCATTATCGATCCTCAGCCCTTGCGCAGTTGCAGGGCGCTCCAGGCGTCATGATGGATGGTCTGCTCGACCGTGAAGCCCAGCGGCAGATAGGCCTCCAGCACCCGCTCCTCCTGCGTGCGCAGCAGGCCCGACAGGATCGCGACCCCGCCGCTCTTCAGCGCCGCCCCGATCTCGGGCGCCAGATGCACCAGCGGCGCGGCCAGAATGTTGGCGAACACCAGATCATACGGCTGATGCTGGGCGATGCGCGGATCGCTAAGACCATCGGCGAAATAGAAGTCGCACTTGGCCTCGTTGATCTCGGCGTTCTCATTGGCGATCCGGGCCGAGGGCTCGTCGATGTCGGTGCCGACGGCGATGGGCGTGCCCGTCTTGGCCGCCGCGATCGCCAGCACGCCCGTGCCGCACCCCACGTCCAGCACCTTCTCGAAGCTTTCAGTCTCCAGCAGCTTGTCGAACGCCTCCAGGCAGCCGACCGTCGTGCCATGGTGGCCCGTGCCGAAGGCGGCGCCGGCGTCGATCTTCAGCGTGACGCGACCCTCGGGCACCTTGCCCTGATCGTGCGCGCCGTAGACGAAGAACCGTCCGGCCTCGACGGGCGGCAGACCCGACAGCGACATGGCCAGCCAGTCAGCGTCCGCCAGCTTCTCGACCAGCACCGTCACCGGATAGCCCGCCAGCACCGCCTTCAGCCCCTCGACCTCGTCGTCGGTCGTGGGGAAGGCGTCGATGCGCCAGACGTCATTGTCCTCGTCCTCTTCCAGGATCGAATAGGTCGCGCCTTCCAGTCGCGGATCGGCGTCTACGGCCTCTGCGGCGGCCTCTGCGGCTGCGCGCGGACCGCGTGCGATTATCTGAAGTGCGGACTCGGACATTTTTCAAACACCGGTAATATGGCGAATCGTAGCGATCCGGTGCTGAACACCCGTCGCCGCCGCGTTTTTATCAAACCGAGGGGTCGGGGAATACATGGCCAAGTCACCGTCTACGTCTAAACCAGCGTCGCCAAAGCCGGCGACCGCCGCTTCCAAGCCTAAAGCCGCGCCGAAGTCGAGCGCCGTGAAGACCGTTGCCGAGAAAACCGCCGCGCCCAAGGCCGCTGCCAAGCCGGCAGCCGCTGCGCCGAAGGCCGCCGCCGCGAAGGCTGTCGCGCCCAAGACTGCGACGCCCAAAACCGCCGCCCCCAAGCCTGCTGCTAAGCCGGTCGCCGCCAAGGCCGCAGCCAAGCCGAAAACCGCCCCTGCCCCCAAGGCTGCTCCAAAAGCCGCTCCCAAGGCTGCTGCACCCAAACCGGCCGCAGCCAAGCCCGCCGCCGCCAAGACGGCAGTGAAGCCTGCAGCTTCGAAAGCGGCCGCACCGAAGGCGACGGCGGCAAAGCCTGCAGCGGCCAAAACTCCTGCGCCGAAAGCCGTCGCTTCGAAACCCGCCGCCGCCTCGAAGGCCGCGCCTGTCGCCAAGCCGGCCACAGCGGCGCCCAAGCCTGCCGAGCCCGTCGCCGCGCCCAAGCCCGCCGCTGCGCCCGCCGCTGCGGCGCCCGCGCCGACGCCGGCACCCGCTGCCAAGCCGGTCGAAGCCCCCAAGCCGGCGCCGGCGCCCGCCGCCAAGCCCGAGGAAAAGGGCTTCTTCGCCAAACTGGGCGACATGATCTTCGGCAAGCGCTGATCGCCCTTCCTCTCTGATCCAGCAGATCGCCGGACGGCTCGCCCGTCCGGCGATTTTCGTTTGCGGGCCGAAATTTACGGCCTGCGCTCGCCTGGGCTAAAAACCACGAATACTTGACTTCTGCGCAGGGGCTTCTATATGCCCCCCAGCCTCGGGACAGGTCTGCGATACGCGCCGCCCGCTCGCCCAAAGAGGGGCGGTTCCGTTGCTGCTATGCACGCAGACGCTTTCTCTCCCAAGGATTCATGACCGAATTTTCCCAACTGGGCCTTTCGCCCACGACCCTTCAGGCCGTCGCCGACACCGGCTACACGACCGCCACGCCTATTCAGGAACAGGCGATCCCCGTCGCCCTCGCCGGCCGTGACGTGCTCGGCATCGCCCAGACCGGCACCGGCAAGACCGCCGCCTTCACCCTGCCCCTGGTCGATCGCCTGTCCACCGGCCGCGCCCGCGCCCGCATGCCGCGCGCCATCGTCCTGGCCCCGACCCGTGAACTGGCCGACCAGGTCGCCGAGAGCTTCGCCAAATACGCCAAGGGCACCAAACTGAGCTGGGTCCTGCTGATCGGCGGCGTCTCCATGGGCGACCAGGTTGCGGCGCTGAACAAGGGCGTCGATGTCCTGATCGCCACGCCCGGCCGCCTGCTGGATCTGTTCGAGCGCGGCAAGATGCTGCTGACCGGCGTCGAGATCATGGTCGTCGACGAGGCCGACCGGATGCTGGACATGGGCTTCATCCCCGACATCGAGCGCATCTTCAAACTGACGCCGCCGCGCCGCCAGACCCTGTTCTTCTCGGCGACCATGCCGCCGGAGATCACGCGCCTGACGACAGCCTTCCTCAAGGATCCGACCCGGATCGAGGCCTCGCGTCCGGCGATGACCGCCGACACCATCACCCAGTACATCGTCCGCATCCCGACCTCGGACCCCAAGGCCAAGCGGACCGCTCTGCGCGCCCTGGTCGGTCGCGAGGACGTGCGCAACGGCATCGTCTTCTGCAACCGCAAATCCGAAGTCGATATCGTCGCCAAGTCGCTGAAGACCCACGGCTTCGACGCTGCCCCGATCCACGGCGACCTAGATCAGTCGCACCGGATGAAGACCCTGGCGGACTTCCGCTCGGGCGCGCTCAAGATTTTGGTGGCGTCAGACGTCGCCGCGCGCGGACTGGACATCCCGGATGTCAGCCACGTCTTCAACTACGACGTCTCGCACCACGCCGACGACTACGTCCACCGCATCGGCCGCACCGGCCGCGCCGGCAAGCTGGGCCAAGCCTTCATGATCGTGACCCCGGCCGACGACAAGTCGCTGGATAAGGTGCTGAAGCTGATCAAGAAGGATCCGGAAGAGCTCGTTCTGGACGGCATCGACTTCGCCGCCATCAAGGACGGCCCTCGCCGCGACGACAAACGCTCGGGCGAACGCGGTCGCAGCCGGTCGCGCACCAGCAGCGCGCCCACCCCGTCCGCCGAGCCTGTCGACATCGCCCCAGTCACCGCCGCGCCATCGTCTGAAGAGGCCGCAACGCCCCGCAGCCGCAGCCGCCGCAAGGCCCGCCCCGAGACGCCGGTCGAAGTTGCGGTTCCTGTCGCCGCCGCAATCGAAGCGCAGCCCATCGTCGAGCCTGTTGAGACCGCTCACGCCGCACGCCCCGACCGTGCAGACCGCGAACCGCAGCTGCTGCAATCCGATCGCCGCGGCGACCGCAAGGCCGACAAGGCCGATACTCAGCGCCAGGGCGTGCGTGGCTTCGGCGACGACATTCCGGCCTTCCTGCGCCGGCCCGTCGTCATTCGCGCTTGAATTTGTACACAACGGCGCGGTGAGACGCCGCGTCGTTTACCCTGCATTACGGAACATCCCGTAGTGTGCGCCCCGACACAGCTCCAGAACAGGAGCCCAGGGGAACAAGAATGTCGAAAAAAGTCGAGACGGCGCTAAGAGCTCCTCAAGCCTATGCTTTGGCGCGCAACGTCATCGGCGAAATGGAAAAGGCCGGCGTGTGGCCCACGCCGCTGAACTTCGAGCTCTGGCTGCACTACATCAGCGACCCTGACGGCCCCCTGGCCCAGGAAATCCGCCGTCTTCTGGCGCAGTCTGCGGTCATCACTGACAAGACGTCCGAAATGCTGGCCGCCGAGTTCCTGCCGCGCGGTCGCCTGCCGGATCAGATCCGCGACGTCGGCGCCGTGCTTGACCGCGAATTGGCCAGCGTCGCCAGCGCCATCGCCATGGCGCACAAGACCCAGCACGACTATGGCGAAACCCTCGCCGACGCCTCGCAGTGCATGGAAACCGTCGATGATCCGTCGTCGCTGAAGGATCTGGTCGGCGGCTTGTCGACCGCGACCAACCGCGTGCGTCGGGAAACGGCGATCCTGGAAAAACGTCTGGAAAAGTCCAACAAGGAAGTCATCCGCCTGCGCGAAAACCTGGAACAGGTGCGCCGTGACGCCATGACCGACGCCCTGACCAATCTGGCCAACCGCAAGGCCTTCGACGAACGGCTCGAGGCCGCCTGCGCCGAGGATGACGGCGCGCCGCTCAGCCTGGCCATCCTGGACATCGACCACTTCAAACGGTTCAACGACACCTGGGGCCACCAGACCGGCGACCAGGTGCTGCGCTATGTCTCCACCGTCCTGTCCAACATCTGCGGCAAGACCCGATTCGCCGCCCGGTTCGGCGGTGAGGAGTTCGCCATCATTTTCCCGGGTGAAGGCGCCGGCGTCGTGATGGCGGCGCTTGAAAGCATCCGCAACGACGTGGCGTCACGCGCGCTGCGCCGTCGTTCGACCAATGATGACCTGGGCTCAGTCACGGTCTCTGCCGGCTTCGCCCAGCGCCAAAAGGGCGAAACCGCCGCCAGCCTGCTGGAACGCGCCGACGCCGCCCTGTACGAATCCAAGCGTGCGGGCCGAAACTGCGTCACGCCGGCGTCATCGCTCGAAAAGGCGGCTTAGGGTCTGACAGGACCAAGCTTTCTGCCATAGTCGCTCCATGCGCAGCTTCGCCTTCAATGTCGCCTACTGGATCCTGTCGATCGGTTACGGGCTGACCGCCGCCTTCGCCGCGCTGGCGCCCGGGCGCGGCCCGGCCAGCTGGGTCATCCGTCGCTATGTGAAACGCATGGTCCAGGCCATGTCGATCTTCGCCAACATCAAGCTGGACGTTCGCGGCAAGGATCGACTGCCCCCGGGCGCCTTCATCATCGCCTCAAAGCATCAAAGCTGGGGCGACGGCTTTGCGACCTATGATCAGTTCGACGACATCGCCTTCGTCACCGGCGATCATCTGGAAAAGTTTCCTCTGCTGGGCGGCGTACTGAAGAAGCTGGGCGCCATCGTCGTTAACTCCTGCGGCGGCCACGAAGCCCGCAAGGCCCTGGCCATGCGCGCCGCCGAGGCCCGCGCCGAGAACCGCAAGATCCTGATCTATCCCGAGGGCCATCTCGCGCCTGTCGGCAAGAAGTTCAAATATCGCTCTGGCGTCTGGCACATGTACCGCGACTTTGACGTGCCGGTCGTGCCGCTCGCCACCAACCTCGGCCTCTTCTGGCCAGAGGAAAAGTACGAAAAACACCCCGGCACGGCGACGCTGGAGTTCCTCGACCCGATCCCCGTCGGCCTGCCCAAAGACGAGTTCCTGGCTCGCCTCGAAGCCGTCATCGAGACCCGCACCGCCGAGCTCGTCGCCCAGGCCACGGGTCAGCCCGTGACGCCGGCCGTGCTGATCGAGGCGCCGACGAAGTAGTGCGATTCAGCGTCTTTCCCGACGCCTTCTTCACCGCTGCGTCCAGGCGACGGCTTCGTCGGGACTATCCAGGACCGCGTCGGTCAGTGTCCAGCAGCCCATCAGATCGGGATTTGCCTCAGTCGGCGGCGACCGGCACGATGGTCACGCTCTCGCCGCAGCCGCAGGCGTCGGTCTGGTTCGGATTGTTGAACACAAACTTGGACGCCAGCCGCGTCGTCTCATAGTCGATCTCGGTGCCGATCAGGAACAGCACGGCCCGGGGCTCGATCAGGATGGTGACGCCCTTGTCCTCGACCACCTCGTCCATCGGTCCGATCTCGTCGGCATAGGCGAAGGTGTATTCCTGCCCCGCGCAACCGCCGTTCTTAACCCCGATCCTCAGGCCGATGTGATCGTTCTCGGCATTGTCCAGGATCTCTCGCACCCGATCTGCGGCCGCGTCCGTCAGGGTGACGGCCTTTGGGCGCGGGCGACGCGGACGGGATGTGGCTTGAAGCTCGCTCATCAGAACATATCCATCAGAACATATTCAGGGCCAGCTTGGCCTCGTCGCTCATCTTGGAGGCGTCCCACGGCGGATCGAACACCAGATTGGCCTTGGCGCTGCGCACGCCCTCGACCTTCTCGACCGCCGTCTCCACCCAGCCCGGCATTTCGCCGGCGACCGGACAGCCCGGCGCCGTCAGGGTCATGTCCACCACCACGTCGCGATCGTCGTTGACGTCCACGCGATAGATCAGGCCCAGCTCATAGATGTCGACCGGGATTTCCGGGTCATAAACCGTCTTCAGCGCCTCGATCAGCTGATCGGTCAGCGTGTCCAACTCGGCCTGCGACAGGGCGCTCTTCTGGGGTTCGTCCCAGGCGTCCTTGAAGGCGTCGCTGTCTTGAATCGGTTGATCTGTCATCGGCTTATACGAAGAAGTTCCGCGCCTTGATCAGCGCATCCACGAAGGCGTCGGCATCCTCCACGGTGTTATATAGGGCGAAGGACGCGCGGGTGCTCGACGTCACTCCCATTCTTTTCGCCAGCGGCTCGGCGCAGTGCAGACCCGCGCGCACCGCGACCCCGTAACGGTCCATGATCTGGGCCACGTCATGGGCGTGCGCGCCCTCGACGGCGAAGGTCAGGATCGCGCCCTTGCCTTCGGCCTGCCCCAAAACCCGCAGCCAGGTCTGACCCTGAAGTCGGTCGACAGCGTGCTGATAGAGGGCATGCTCATGCGCCTGCACCGCCGCCCGCTCGTATTGCGCCAGCCATTCCAACGCCGCGCCCAGGCCGATGGCCTCCAGGATCGGGGGCGTCCCCGCCTCGAACCGGTGAGGTGGCCGGGCGTAGGTCACGCGGTCCTGCGCAACCGTCTCGATCATCTCGCCCCCGCCCTGATAGGGCGGCAGCGCCTCCAGCGCCTCGGCCTTGCCGTACAGGGCGCCGATGCCAGTGGGCGCAAACAGCTTGTGCCCGGTCAGGACGTAGAAGTCGCAGCCGATGGCCTGCACGTCCGGCGTCGCATGGACCGCCCCTTGGCAACCGTCGATCAGCACCTGAGCGCCCGACGCATGGGCCAAGCGGCTGATCTCGGCGACCGGATTGATGGTCCCCAGCACGTTGGACATATGGGTGACGGCGACCATCCGCGTCCTGGGCCCCAGCAGGTCGGCATAGGCCGCCATGTCCAGCGAGCCGTCGTCCTTGACCGGAATCCACTTGATCACCGCCCCGCGTCGTTCACGCAGCAGATGCCACGGTACGATGTTGGAGTGATGCTCCATCTCCGAGACGAGGATCTCGTCGCCCGGCTCGATGCTGAGGCCCAGCCCGTTGGCCACCAGATTGATCGCCTCGGTCCCGCCCTTGGTCCAGACCACCTGTTCGGCGCTCTCGGCGTTGAGGAAGCGGGCGACGATCTCGCGCGCCTTTTCGAAGGCCTCGGTCGCCTCGTTCGACAGGGTGTGCAGGCCTCGGTGGAC
The DNA here is from genome assembly GCF_005484585.1 of Brevundimonas sp. SGAir0440. Lineage (NCBI taxonomy): Bacteria > Pseudomonadati > Pseudomonadota > Alphaproteobacteria > Caulobacterales > Caulobacteraceae > Brevundimonas > Brevundimonas sp. SGAir0440. Next base: position 2,117,334 of record NZ_CP039435.1, read on the forward strand.
GTTGGCGTAGCCGCCTTCCATCGTCGCGACCAGGGCGTCGATCACCGCGCGCGGCTTCTGGGCCGAGGCCGCGTTGTCCAGATAGACCAGCGGCTTGCCGTTCACCTGTCGCGACAGGATCGGGAACTGCGCCCGCACGGCATAGGGATCGAAGGTGTTCACAACCGCGCCGTCAGCCATTCCCGCGCCACCTCTCTCGCGCCCTCATGCTCGATCCGGTCGATGACCTCGATCAGGAAGGCCTGGGTCAGCAGGGCGCGGGCCTCGTCGGCCGGAATGCCGCGCTGCTGCATGTAGAACAGGGCGCTCTCGTCCAGCGTCCCCACGGTGTTGCCGTGCGCGCACTGCACGTCGTCGGCATAGATGATCAGCTCCGGCTTGGCGTCGATCTCGGCCCGCTCGGAAGCGATCAGGGCGTGGTGGCCCATGCGCGCATCGGTGCCGTCGGCGCCGCGCTCGACCACAATCTTGCCTTGGAAGACGCCGCGCGCCGTGTCGCGGGCCACGCCCTTGATCAGTTGCGAGGTCGCGCCGTCGTGTTCCACATGACGCACCACGCTGGTCAGGTCCGCATGGCGCGATCCGTTCAGCAGATAAAGGCCGTCGGCCTGAACCTGAGCGCCCTGGGCATAGTGGGTGATGCGCGTCTCGATCCGCTGCAACTTGGCGCCGGTCGTGACGATGGTTTGGCGATAGACGCCGCCCGCCTCGACCTTCACATGGGCCTCGGCGATGGAGATGGCGTCTTCCGGCTCCTCGACCAGCACGACGCGCGTCACCTCGGCCCCGGCCGCCACGTCCAGTTCCAGCGTATTGTGCGCGACGTAGGCCGAGCCTGCGCCCTCATGCGTTTCCAGCAGCAGCAGCCTGGCGCCCGCGCGCGCCGAAACCCGCGCGCTGGCCGTGTGGCCCGTGCCGACGGCGTCCGACACATAGCGCAACCGCAGCGTCCGCTCGCCCGAGGCGATGAAGTCGGTCACGCCGACGGCGCGTCCGTTGGCGAAGACGATCGCCTCCCCGCCCAGATCGTAAAACGGTCCCGGCGGCCCGACCTCAGCCGTGCCTGACGGCTCCGGCGCGGCGCGAAGGTAGCGCTTCAGGTCGCTGTATTTCCACGCTTCCGTCCGTCGCGACGGATAGGTCTCGGCGTCGGTCAGGTCGATGGCGAAGGCCGCGGTCATGCGGCCCCCTCTAGGACGGGCGGCAGATACTTGTCGTACCCTTCCGCCTCCAGCTCCAGCGCCAGTTCCGGCCCGCCCGACGCCACGATCCGACCGCCGGCCAGCACATGCACCCGGTCCGGTTTGATGTAGTCGAGCAGGCGCTGATAGTGGGTGATGACCAGCATGGCGCGGTCGGGCGAGCGCAGCGCGTTGACACCCTCCGACACGATGCGCAGGGCATCGATGTCCAGGCCGGAATCCGTCTCGTCCAGGATCAGCAGCGACGGCTCCAGCAGGGCCATCTGCAGGATTTCCATTCGCTTCTTCTCGCCGCCGGAGAAGCCGACGTTCAACGGCCGCTTCAGCATGTCGAAGTCCATCTTCAACGCCTTGGACGCCTCACGAACCAGCTTCAGGAAAGCGGGCGCCGCCACCTCTTCCTCGCCCCGCGCGCGCTTCTGCGCATTCAGCGCCGTCCGCACGAAGGTCAGGGCCGGCACGCCGGGAATCTCGATCGGATACTGGAACGACAGGAAGACGCCCTTGGCCGCCCGCTCGGCCGGGTCCAGCGCCAGCAGGTCCTCGCCCGACCATTCGACAGACCCTTCCGTCGCCTCATAGCCCGGCCGTCCCGATAGAGCGTAGCCGAGCGTCGACTTGCCGGCCCCGTTCGGCCCCATGATGGCGTGCACCTCGCCGGCGGGAACGTCGAGCGTCAGCCCCTTGAGAATCGGCTTTTCGCCGACAGAGACATTGAGGTTGTTGATGTTAAGCATTGTTTCTTCTTGATTATCCAACCGAGCCTTCAAGGCTGATCGCCACCAGCTTCTGCGCCTCGACGGCGAATTCCATCGGCAGTTTCTGCATCACGCCGCGCACGAAGCCGTTGACCAGAAGGGCCACCGCCTCCTCCTGCGACAGCCCCCGCTGCTGGGCGTAGAACAGCTGGTCGTCCGACAGGCGCGTCGTCGTCGCCTCGTGCTCCAGTTGGGCCGAGCCGTTGCGCGCCTCGATATAGGGGATGGTGTGCGAGCCGCACTCCTTGCCGATCAGCAGGGAGTCGCACTGGGTGAAGTTGCGCACGCCCGTCGCCTTCGGATGCACCGAGACCAGGCCTCGATAGGTCGAATCCGACCGTCCCGCCGACACCGCCTTGGCGATGATCCGCGACTTCGAATTCTTGCCCAGGTGGATCATCTTGGTGCCGGTGTCGGCCTGCTGATGCCCGTTGGTGATGGCGATGGAATAGAACTCGCCGGACGACTCCTCGCCCTTCAGGACGCAGGACGGATATTTCCAGGTCACGGCCGAGCCGGTCTCGACCTGGGTCCAGCTGACTTTGGACCGATCGCCCCGGCAGTCGGCGCGCTTGGTCACGAAGTTGTAGATGCCGCCCTTGCCCTCGGCGTCTCCGGGGTACCAGTTCTGGACGGTCGAGTACTTCACCTCGGCGTCGTCCAGGGCCACGATCTCGACCACGGCCGCATGCAGCTGATTCTCGTCGCGCATCGGCGCGGTGCAGCCTTCCAGATAGGAGACGTAAGCCCCCTTGTCGGCGATGATCAGGGTCCGCTCGAACTGGCCCGTCTGGCTCGCGTTGATGCGGAAATAGGTCGACAGCTCCATCGGACATTTGACGCCCGGCGGGATGTAGACGAACGAGCCGTCCGAAAAGACCGCGCTGTTCAGCGCCGCGAAATAGTTGTCCGAGACCGGCACCACCGATCCCAGATATTGCCGCACCAGATCAGGATATTCGCGCAAGGCCTCGGAAATCGGCATGAAAATCACGCCGACCTTGGCCAATTCCTCTTTGAAGGTCGTGACCACCGACACGCTGTCGAACACGGCGTCCACGGCGACCTTGGGCGCGCCCTGCACCCCGGCCAGCACCTCCTGCTCCTTTAGCGGAATGCCCAGCTTCTTGTAGATTTCCAGGATTTCGGGATCGACCTCGTCCAGCGACTTCGGCCCGTCCTTCTTCTTGGGCGCCGCATAGTAGAACAGGTCCTGATAATCGACGGGCTCGTAACGGACCGCCGCCCAGGTCGGCTCCTCCATCGCCAGCCAGCGCTCATAGGCGGCCAGACGCCATTCCAGCATCCATTCCGGCTCGCCCTTCTTTTCGGAAATGAAGCGCACGATCTCGGCGCTCAGTCCCTTGGGCGCATATTCCGTCTCGATGTCGGACGTGAAGCCGTGCTCGTACTTCTCCAGCGCGGCGACGGCGTCGATGGTTTCCTTGACGGCGGCCATCAGGCGACCTCTCTCACGCGCTCGGCGGCGCGCGTCTTGTGCTTGTTGTAGGCGGCGACCCAGGCGTCGGCGAACCTTGCCCAGTCGCCCTCGACCGTGCCCCAGCCGCCGGAGACGCGCACGCCCCCGGTCGCCAGCGCATTCAGGCCCATGGCGCTGATGGTCTTGGACGGCTTCACCTTGCCCGACGAACAGGCCGAGCCGGCCGACACCATGACCCCCGTCAGGTCCAGGGTGATCAGTTGCTGCGGGCTGTCCCAGCCCTCGACCGCCATGAACAGGGTGTTGGGCAGACGCGCCACGCCGCCGCCGATGATGGTCGCGCCTGCGGACTTGACCTTCGCCTCGGCCGCATCGCGCCAGGCGACATGCGAAGCCATCGTCTCCAGATCCCGCGCGGCGCAATCGGCTGCGACGCCGAACCCGGCGATGCCCGGCACGTTCTCGGTCCCGGCGCGCAAGCCCCGCTCCTGCCCCGCGCCGTGCAGGATCCGCACGCCCGACAGACCTTCCTTGAAGATCAGGGCGCCGACGCCCTGCGCCCCACCCAGCTTGTGCGCCGACAGGGTCAGGGTGTCCGCGTCCAGCGCGCGCATATCGACCGCGATCTTGCCCGCCGACTGGATGGCGTCGACATGCAGCCAGCCGCCCGCCGCCCGCACCAGCGCCGCCGCCTCGGCGACCGGCTGGATGACGCCGCTTTCGTTGTTCGCATGATGGATGGCGACCACGGACCGGCCCGGGCGGCTCAGCGCCTCCGCCAGCCAGTCCAGATCGACCACCCCGTTCGCATCGACCGGCAGAACCTCTACGGCTACGCCCGTGTTCGCGGCCGCTTCGGCCACGCACGGATGCTCGGTCGCCGACACGATCAACCGTTCGCAACCGGCCGCCAGCGCGCTTGCGACGCCCTGGGCGTTCGCCTCGGTGCCGCCCGAGTTGAACACCACCGCCGTCGGATCGGCCCCGACCAAGTCCGCGACCTGCGCCCGTGCGGTCTCGACCCGCGCCCGCGCCCGCCGGCCCGCCGCATGGACCGCTGAGGGATTGCCATTGTCGGCCAGGGCCCTGGCCATGATCTCCAGCACCTCCGGCCGCACTAGGCCCGAGGCGTTGTAGTCCAGATAGACGCCGGTCATGCCGCCACCCCCACGGCAGAGGGCTCGACGTTGCGCCGACGCTGGCCCGTGCGGTTCATCACCACATCCTCCAGCGACACGCCGGCCAGATAGCGATGGATTTCGTCGCCCAGGTCTTCCCAGAGATTGTGGGTAATGCAGCGTTCCCCGGCCAGCATGCAGCCCTTGGGCGAGCCATGCGCCACGCATCGCGTCGCCCGGATCGGTTCATCCACCGCCAGCACGATCTCGGCGACCACCGTCTCGTGCGCCGCCTTGGCCAAACGGTATCCGCCGCCCGGTCCGCGCACGCTCTTGACCAGTTCGCTCTTCCTCAGACGGGCGAACAACTGCTCTAGATAGCTCAGCGAAATCTCCTGGCGCGCGGCGATCTCGGCCAGCGAAACCGCCCGGATTTCACCGCTCTCGCCGCGTCCGTTCTTCGCCAGATCGGCCATCGCCATCACGGCGTATCGTCCCTTGGTCGACAGACGCATTTCGCACCTTCAAAAATTGCGCGCTTTTCGGGGCTCCTGTGCTAGAACCCGCGCCTTCGCAAAGGCGGTGCGCTTGCGGAGGGACTTAGAAAGTCCCACCTCTGCGGTCAAGTATTACGCACTCGCGAAATGACAGTTGAACGGATTCCAGAGCCCCTATGCCTGAAGTCATCCTGCCCGGCGCCTCCGGTCGCATCGAAGGCCGCTATTCCCCGGGCAAGCGCCCGAACGCCCCGATCGCGCTGATCCTGCATCCGCACCCCAAGGCGGGCGGGCACATGAACAACCCGGTCGCGGTCACCCTGCACCAGCTGTTCCAGCAGCGCGGCTTTGCGACCCTGCGCTATAACTCGCGCGGCGTCGGCAAGTCGCAGGGCGAGTTCGATTCGGGCATCGGCGAGCTGGCCGACGCGGCCACCGCCCTCGACTGGCTCCAGGCCAACAATCCCGGCGCCAGCCAGACCTGGGTCGCCGGCTATCAGTTCGGCGCCTATATCGGCATGCAGCTTCTGATGCGTCGCCCCGAAACGGACGGCTTCATCTCGGTCTCGCCGCCGTCGAACATGTACGACTTCAGCTTCCTGGCGCCTTGCCCGGCGTCCGGCCTGTTCCTGCACGGCACGGCCGACACCATCGTCCCGCCGGTCGAGGTCGAGCGCGTGGTCAACAAGCTGCGCACCCAAAAGGGCATCATCATCGACTACGAACTGGAAGAGGGCGCCAGCCACTTCTGGCAGGACCACATGAGCGCGGTCGAAACCCGCGTCGGCGCCTATCTGGACAAGCGTCTGGAAGAAAAGCCGGCCTGACATCCGGCCTGTTATTCGGCTTGGCGTCACGGCTGATTAAGGCGCGGGCGGCATGATCGGGCGAGACATCGCTGCGAGATCCGCCATGCGCCCGCCCCTTCTGATCGCCTTGATCGCCTGCCTGGCCTCGCCCACTGTGGTGGCGGCTCAGTCTGCGCCAGAGCGCGATTTCTGCGCCGATCGCCCCGGCAAGGGCACGCCGACCTGCATCCTCGACAAGGGCCGCTGGCAGGTCGAACTCGGCCTGTTCGACGGCGCGCGTCAGACGGACGACGCCACACGGACCGACACCTGGGACGCCGGCGATCTCTTCGTGCGCTATGGCCTGACGGGCCTGACCGAGCTTCAACTCGGGCTCACGACCTGGAATCGCGAACGGATCCTCGACCGCGCGACCGGCGACCGTGAGGTGGCTGAGGGCGTCGGCGATCTCAGTATCGGCCTGCGCCACTCGCTGAAGAACCCTGACGGCTCGGGCCTGTCCGTCGCGATTTCCGGTTTCGTCACCGCGCCGACGGGTGCGCGCGATATTCGCGCCGACGGTTTCGAGGGCGGCGTCATCTTGCCGGTCTCCATCCCGCTGAACGACGACTGGAGCCTGAGTCTGTCGCCCGAGATCGACTGGGTCTCGGATGCGGACGGCGACGGCCGCCACGGCGCCTATACGATGGTCGCCGGCGTCGGACGCGGCTTCGGCCAATGGGATCTGGGCGCGGAGGTCTGGATCAGCCGCGACGATGATCCCGTCGCGCCGACCACGCCGTCCACCTTCGACCTGACCGCCGTCTGGTCGCCCCCGGACCTGCCCGACGCCCAGCTGGACTTCGGCCTCAACTTCGGCCTGAACGACGACAGCCCAGATGTGGAGTTTGGCGTCGGTCTCGCACGGCGGTTCTAACGCGCCGTTGTGGACCCGACGTGTCGCTGCGACAAACGGCCATGACCGATGCGACCGACATCCCGGGCGGCGTGGTTCACGACCTGCCTGACGACCTGCGCGAGACTTTGGTCGCCGCGCCCGACGCCCTGGCGACCTGGCGCGACATCACGCCCCTGGCCCGCAACGAATGGATCTGCTGGATCGAGTCCGCCAAGAAGGCGGACACCCGGCGCAAACGGCTGGATTGGGGCCGGGCGAGCTTGACCGACGGCAAGCGCCGCCCCTGCTGCTGGCCCGGCTGCCCCCACCGTTAGGCGATCAAGCCGGTTCGGCCACGGCCTCTTTCGCCGGCTCGGTGCGGATCATGTAGTCGAAGGCCGACAGACCCGCCTTGGACCCCTCGCCCATGGCGATGACGATCTGCTTGTAGGGCACGGTCGTCGCGTCGCCCGCCGCAAAGACGCCCGGCTGCGAGGTCTCGCCGCGGTGATCCACCTCGATCTCGCCGCGCGGGGTCAGGCCCACCGCGCCGTGCAGCCATTCGGTGTTCGGCACCAGACCGATCTGCACGAAGATGCCTTCCAGATCGACGTCGTGATGGGCGTCAGAGTTGCGGTCCTTGTAGGACAGCCCTGTCACCTTCTCGCCGTCGCCATGCACCTGGGTCGTCAGGGCCGAGGTCACGATCCGCACGTTCGGCAGGGTCGCCAGCTTGCGCTGCAGCACCGCATCGGCCCGCAGCTCGCTGTCGTATTCGATCAGGGTCACATGGGCGACGATGCCCGCCAGGTCGATCGCCGCCTCGACGCCCGAGTTGCCGCCGCCGATCACCGCCACCCGCTTGCCCTTGAACAGCGGTCCGTCGCAGTGCGGGCAATAGGCCACGCCCTTGTTTTTGTACTGCTCTTCGCCCGGCACGTTCATCTGGCGCCAGCGCGCGCCGGTCGACAGGATGATGGTGCGCGATTTCAGCGATGCGCCGTTCTCCAGCACCACCTCGTGTAGGCCGCCTGGAACCTTGGCCGGGATCAGCTTGGCCGCCTTCTGCAGGTTCATCAGGTCCACGTCATACTCGCGGACGTGCTGCTCCAGATGGGCCGCCAGCTTGGGTCCCTCGGTGTAGGGGACCGAGACGAAGTTCTCGATCGCCATCGTGTCCAGCACCTGACCGCCGAAGCGTTCGGCGACCACGCCCGTGCGAATGCCCTTGCGCGCCGTATAGATCGCCGCCGCCGCCCCGGCCGGCCCGCCGCCGACCACCAGAACCTCGAACGGATCCTTCGACTTCAGACGCTCGGCCGCGCGGGCTTCGGAGCCGGAATCCAGCTTGGCGACGATCTGCTCCAGCTCCATCCGGCCCTGACCGAACAGTTCGCCGTTCAGGAAGACCGTCGGCACGGCCATGATCTTGCGTTCTTCGACCTCGTCCTTGAACAGGCCGCCTTCGATGGCGACGTGTTTGATGCGCGGATTGATCACGCTCATCAGGTTCAGCGCCTGCACCACGTCCGGGCAGTTCTGGCACGACAGCGAGAAATAGGTCTCGAACACATAGTCGCCGTCCAGGTCCCTGACCTGCTGGATCACCTCCTGCGCCGCCTTGGACGGATGGCCGCCAACGTGCAGCAGGGCCAGCACCAGCGAGGTGAACTCGTGGCCCAGCGGAATGCCCGCGAATCGCACGCCGATGTCCGTGCCCTTCCTGCGGATCAGGAAGCTGGGCTGGCGTTCGTCATCATAGTCGCGGCCCATCTCCACCTTGCCGTGCGAGACCGAGACGATCTCCTCCAGCAGAGTTTTCAGCTCGATCGACTTGGGCCCCGCACCCAGCGAGGCGACCAGTTCGACGGGATGGACGATGTTCTTGAGGTAGGCTTCGAGCTGGGATTTCAGGTTGGCGTCTAGCATCGGATGCTCCTCGAAATTCAATAGGTTGAGCGCCGCCCTCAAGCCGCTTCAGGCGAGGACAGGACGCAAAAAGGCCGCGGGGCTGGAAACGCTACGCACCCCGCGGCCTCTGCGAACGCCCGAACGGATCGGGCGTCCAGGCCGGCGACATCGAAACGCCGCCGGCCGAACTTGGGGTCTTAGATCTTGCCGACGAGGTCGAGCGACGGGGCCAGGGTGGCTTCGCCTTCTTCCCACTTGGCCGGGCAGACTTCGCCCGGGTGCGAGCGCACATACTGGGCGGCCTTGACCTTGCGCAGCAGTTCGGCGGCGTTGCGGCCGATGCCTTCCGACGTCGTCTCGGTGAACTGGATCACGCCGTCCGGATCGACCAGGAAGGTCGCGCGGTCGGCCAGGCCCACGCCCGGACGCATGGCGTCGAAGTTGTTGGTCACCAGGCCCGACGGATCGCCCAGCATCGTGTATTCGATCTTGCCGATCGCCGGCGACGAGTCGTGCCAGGCCTTGTGCGAGAAGTGGGTGTCGGTCGACACCGAATAGATCTCGACGCCCAGCTTCTGGAACTCGGCGTAGTGGTCAGCCAGGTCTTCCAGTTCGGTCGGGCACACGAAGGTGAAGTCGGCCGGATAAAAGAAGAAGATCGCCCACTTGCCCGCGACGTCGGCGTCCGTGACCGTCAGGAATTTGCCGCCCTTATAGGCTTCGGCCGTAAAGGGTTTGATGGTCGTGTTGATGAGAGCCATGCGCAAAATCCAATGCAAGGTGGTTGGGAGGCGCTCTCCCTACCGCACCGCACCAAATAAGCCCAATCACTTATTTGCAGATGCGCAATAGATTTTGGTTATAGCTATTAATAGAGCAGGAACGGCCTTCGCGCCTCTTCCCACGCCGCTTCGTCAGGCTGCGTCGCCGCATCCAGATCGCCTGGCCTCGCCGCCGCGTCGTCCACCCATTCCCGCAGGCCCGGTCCGCCGTTGATCACGTCGATGGGCAGTTTGCCGAACGCATATTCGTACGGAAAATCCCGCCACAGATCGTAGTCGGGATACAGCCGTCGGATCGCCTTGAACCCCAGGGCCTGCACCCGCCACGGCTTGAAGGCGGCATGGTCGTAGTCGGGGTGATCGACATGGATCTGCACCCCGCTGCACAGCTTTCCGACGTGCTTGTGGAAGGTCGGCTCGAACCACATGTCGCGCAAGATGCAGCCGCCCAGCCATTCCGGCGCCAGCGCCTGCATTTCCGCGATCACCGCCCGCGCGTCGATATCCGGCGCCCCGAACAGCTCCAGCGGCCGTGTCGTCCCCCGCCCTTCCGACAGGGTCGCGCCTTCCAGCATCACCGTGCCCGCATAGGCGCGCGCCATCGACAGGTTCGGCGCATTGGGGCTGGGATTGATCCATGACCGGTCCAGCAGCGGCCAGCCGAAGCCCGGACCAGCCTCGGGCACCCAGCCCTGCATCTCCACCACCCGGTAATCCACATCCAGCTTGAACTGGTCGATGAACCACAGGCCCAGTTCGCCCATGGTCATGCCATGGCGCATCGGCATCGGCCCGGCCCCGACGAAACTTTCCCAGCCGGGCTTCAGCGTCATCCCCTCGACCGGCCGTCCCGCCGGATTGGGCCGGTCCAGCACCCAGACCGACCTGCCGTGTTTCGCCGCCGCCTCCAGCACGTACAGAAGCGTCGTCACATAGGTGTAGATGCGGCAGCCCAGGTCCTGAAGGTCGACCAGCAGCACGTCAAACTCGGCCATCCATTCGTCGCGCGGGCGCCGCACCTCGCCGTACAGGCTGAAGACCGGGAAGCCGTGCACCGGATCGCGATAATCCGGGCTTTCCATCATATTGTCTTGCAGATCGCCCTTCATCCCGTGCTGCGGGCCAAAGGCGGCGGTCAGCCGGATCTCGGGACACTCGGCCAGGGCGTCGACCGCATGGGTCAAATCCTTCGTCACCGACGCCGGATGCGCCAGCAAGGCCACGCGCCGTCCCTTTAGCTGCGCCCTCAGGGCGTCGTCGGACAAAAGGCGGTCGAGGCCGAAGTTCATGTCAGGTCCAGCGCGAACGAGTCGGGATGATGAAAGTCCGGCTTATCCGAAGGATGCGCCAGCGCCCAATAGCCGATCGCCCCGTCCACGCCCCGGATCACCGCCGCCAAGCCCGCCGCCCCGGCCGCATCCTCCGGCAAGGTCACGTCCGCCGTCAGCACGAGTTGTCCGGGCGCCGACCGCGTCACGATGAAGGGCGCGAGCATCTCCAGATCCCGCATCCCCTCGCGATAGCCGTCGAACCGATAGGCCGCCCACGCCCCCGACGGCGACAGATTGTACTCGACATAGCCGCCCGCCTCGTTGCGAACGAACGCCTCGAAACAGGTCGCCTGCCACAACCCGTCCGTCCGCACCCGCGCCGCAGCCTCCGGCCGCCACACTCCTTCCACCGGTCCGGCCAGCACATACTCCAAGCTCAGCACCCGCCCGGCGCGCCGCGCCTGGACCTCCAGCGTCAGCCCCGCAGGGCTGGATGTCGGATGCGGGATCAGAGGTAGGCGCATGGCGCCTTCGTATCGCAGGCTGACGGCGGGTCAAAGCCGCCGCCAGATCAACCCTTGCGCCCGCCTGCGCACCATGGAAGCATCACAATATGCCCAAGCGCTCACCCTACGGTCCGCAGATGACCTTTCCTGAAAAGCGCCAGATGCTGAAGGATCGCTTCCACCTATTGGTCGGACCGCTCGTTCTCTGTTTGGCCGTCAGTGGCGCGTCGGCCGAACCCTCTTCCGTCTTCCTGGCGTGGACTGTGGGCATCGCTCTGGTCGCGCTGATCCTCAACCGGCTGATTCCTTGAAGATGAAATCGCCGGAGTAAAGTTCGCCAGCCATCGTATCTGCGCGAAATATCGGCTGTGTTTACAGCGGCCTGATGCGCAGCAGTGTCGTCGCAGCCATCGCATCTCGAAACGGCTCTATGGGCGCGCCATGCCCAAAGCCGCCTCGCCTGAATTGCACATCTTGCGTTTTGCACGCGTTTTCGCGTTGCAACGCATTTTCGCGCCGACCGAGATTAGACGAATTAGACACTTTAGACGGTGTTTTTCATCCGCACCGTCTGAACAGCCGACGCCGCCTCGACTAGGGGAAGACGACCCTCGTCATCCCTGCTAACCCAGCCTCACCATGATCGAACACGTCTTCAAATCCGACTTCCTGCGCACGCTTCAGGCGCGCGGCTACATCCATCAGATCACCCACCCCGTCGAATTAGACGAGGCGGCGGCTGCGGGCGTGGTGCCGGGCTATATCGGCTTCGACGCCACTGCGCCGTCACTGCACGTCGGCAGCCTGATTCAGATCATGATGTTGCGCCGGCTTCAGCAAGCGGGCGGCAAGCCCATCGTCCTGATGGGTGGCGGCACGACCAAGGTCGGCGACCCCACCGGCAAGGATACGTCGCGTCCGCAACTGACCGAAGAGACGATTCAGTCCAACATCGACACCATCAAGACGGTCTTCGCCAAGTTCCTGACGTTCGGCGACGGACTGACCGATGCGGTCATGGTCAACAATGACGACTGGCTGTCCGGCTATGGCTACATCCAGTTTCTGAGGGATTTCGGCACCCACTTCACCGTGAACCGGATGCTGGCCTTCGACTCGGTCAAGCTGCGTCTGGAGCGTGAGCAGCCCATGACCTTCCTTGAGTTCAACTACATGCTGATGCAGTCGGTGGACTTCCTGGAGCTCAACCGCAGCCACAAGGTCACCCTGCAAATGGGCGGCTCGGACCAGTGGGGCAACATCACTTCGGGCGTGGATCTGGTGCGCCGCGTGGATCAGAAGGCCGCCTTCGGCCTGACCACGCCACTGCTGACCACGGCGTCGGGCGGCAAGATGGGCAAGACCGCTCAGGGCGCCGTCTGGCTGAACGCAGAACAACTCAGCCCCTACGACTACTGGCAGTTCTGGCGTAACGCTGAGGACGCCGACGTCGGCCGCTTCATGCGCCTGTTCACGGACCTGAGCCTGGAACAGATCGCGGAATACGAAGCGCTGGAAGGCGCGGCGATCAACGACGCCAAGAAGGCCCTCGCCGATGCGGCGACCACCCTGCTGCACGGCGCGGACGAGGCCGCAAAGGCGCGCGCCGCCGCCGAAAGCAACTTCGAAAAAGGACAGTTGTCCGCCGACCTGCCGACCATTGAACTGCCGTCGGCCGAGGTCTACGGCGCCATGATCGCCGCTGTCGTCACCAAGGCTGGCCTGACGGCCTCCAACGGCGAGGCCCGTCGCCTGGCCCAGGGCGGCGGTCTGCGCCTGAACGACGCCGCTGTGTCCGACGGCGCCCAACTGCTCACCGAAGCCGACCTCAAGGACGGCGTCATCAAACTGGCGGCCGGCAAGAAAAAGATCGTTCTGGTGAGGCCCGTCTAACTCTCTCAATTCCGACAGATTTCCTACTTCCGCTCATCCCCGCGAAAGCGGGGACCCAGATAGGTGTCAAAGCTTGGCCTTCTTCACCTACATCGTCGCAAGCCGCCGAAATGGAACGCTCTATACAGGATCGACCGATGACCTGATCCAGCGTGTCGCGCAGCACAGGAATAAGACCTTCGCCGGCTTTACCGCCAAGTATGACGTGGATCTGCTGGACTGGTTCGAAGTCCACGAAACGCGTGAGGCCGCATTCCGTCGGGAACGGCAGATCAAGAAATGGAACCGAGACTGGAAGCTTCAGATGATCGAAAAGGAAAATCCGAACTGGCTCGATCTGTATGATGACTTTCGCCTTGGCGGCCTGAAGGACGCCAAGGACTGGGTCCCCGCCTTCGCGGGGATGAGCGGAATGAGTGAGACGCCCAATGATCAATGAAGGCCAACCCGCGCCCACCCTCGACCTGCCCACGGACGGCGGCGGCCGCGTCACCCTCGCCGCCCACAAGGGCAAGCCCGCCGTCGTCTATTTCTATCCCAAGGACGACACGACCGGCTGCACGCGCGAGGCGCAGGACTTCACCGCCCTGGCGCCCGACTTCGCCGCTCTGGGCGTGCCGGTCATCGGCGTGTCCAAGGACACAGTGAAGAAGCACGACAGGTTCAAGGCCAAATACGATCTCGCCGTCACCCTCGCCTCCGACGAGGACGGCGCCGCCTGCGAGGCCTGGGGCGTCTGGGTGCAGAAAAAGCTCTATGGCCGCGAATACATGGGCATCGAGCGGGCCACCTTCCTGATCGACGCCGAGGGCCGCGTCGCCAAGGCCTGGCGCAATGTGAAGGTCGCCGACCACGCCGCCGCCGTGCTGGAGGCCGCCAGGGCCCTGTGATCAGCGAGCGCCGTTCGGAAGCGATGCTTGACCTTGGCCCCTCCTCCACGGCCTAGTGGGCGTCGGGGCTAATAGGGGCTTGGCCGGCCTTGGCTGGCAGATGCGGAGCGCACCATGTTCACCAAGAGCAAATCCTACGACAGCGGATCGAACGGCCTGGGCATCCCCCCGGCGCCCGAACCGACCACGCCCACGCCGACGGCTGCGAGCACGCCGTCCCTGCCGGCCACGACGCAAGCGCCGCGCGCGCCTGAACCAGCCCGTCCGGCGGCCCGGTCCAGCAATCTGTCGACCCTGTCGGCCGGCGTGAAATACGAAGGCAACATCTCCGGCGCCGGCGAACTTCAGGTCGACGGGTCGCTGAAGGGCGACGTCCGCGTCTCGCGCGTCGTGATCGGCGAAGGCGGCTCGGTTGAGGGCACGGTCCATGCCGACGTGCTTGACGTGCGCGGCCGCGTCTCCGGCGCCATCGTCGCCAAACAGGTCAAGCTTCACGCCACCGCCCGCGTCGAGGGCGACATCACGCAGGAACAGCTCGCCATCGACCAGGGCGCCTGGTTCCAGGGCCGCTGCAACCAGGCCAAGCGCGACACCCCCGGCGCCGCCATGCTGGAAGCCCCCGCGCCGAAGGCCGACAAGGCGGACAAGACCGCCGCCTGACCACATCGAATGGGAACGGCCGCAAGGCCGGAAAGCCTAAAACAAAAAGGGCGGCTCGTCGGAGCCGCCCTTTTCCGTCAGTCCACGCTCGATCCTCGGGTCTCGCCGACCCGCTGGGCCAGGGCCGCGCCCATGAAGGCGTCCAGGTCGCCGTCCAGCACCCCCTGGGTATCCGAGGTCTCAACCTCGGTCCGCAGGTCCTTCACCATCTGATAGGGCTGCAGGACATAGGAGCGGATCTGGTGACCCCACCCGATGTCGGTCTTGGCGTCGGCCAGCGCCTGAGCCGCCGCCTCACGCTTCTGCAGTTCCAGCTCGTATAGGCGCGCGCGGAGCATCTTCCAGGCCATCTCGCGGTTCTGGTGCTGCGACCGGCCGGCCTGGCAGGCCACGACGGTGTTGGTCGGGGTGTGCGTCAGGCGCACAGCCGAGTCGGTCTTGTTGATGTGCTGACCGCCCGCGCCCGACGCACGATAGGTGTCGGTGCGAACGTCCGAAGGGTTGATGTCGATCTCGATCGCGTCGTCCACGACCGGCGACACCCCGATGGAGGCGAAGCTGGTGTGGCGCTTGGCCGCCGCGTCATAGGGGCTGATGCGGACCAGGCGGTGCACGCCCGATTCCGACTTCAGCCAGCCATAGGCGTTGGGCCCTTCGATCAGGATGGTGGCCGACTTGACCCCCGCCTGTTCGCCCTCTTCGTGCGCCTCGATGGTGACCTCATAGCCGTGCGCCTTGGCCCAGCGGGAGTACATGCGCAGCAGCATGCCGGCCCAGTCGTTCGACTCGGTGCCGCCGGCGCCGGAGTTCACTTCCAGATAGGCGTCATTGCCGTCGGCCTCGCCGGACAACAGGGCCTCCAGCTCGGCGCGCGCGGCGCGTTCCTTGATGCCGCGCAGCGACGCGCGAGCGTCTTCCAGCGCGCCCTCGTCGCCTTCCTCGTCCGCCATCTCGGCCAGCATCACCCCGTCTTCGAGGTCCTGCTCCATCGCCTTGACGGTGTTGATCTTGACTTCCAGCTGCGAGCGTTCGCGGCTGACGGCCTGGGCCTCGTCGGGCTTGTCCCACAGCGTCGGATCCTCGACCCGCGCATTCAGCTCGTCGAGCTTTCTTAGAGCGACATCCCAGTCAAAGACGCCTCCTGAGCAGAGCGACGCTCTGCTCGATGTCGGCCTTCATGGCCTCGACATCCGGTCTCATCGCAATCTCCGCGACACAACGCCCTCAGGTAGCGCGGCCCACAGGCTGCGCGATAGGGCAGAATTTATGGAAAACGGCGCGCCACGAGGACGCGCCGTTCGAAAGGCCTACCTAGAGCCTCAGTACAATCCGCTCAAGTCCTCGGCCGGCGCCTTCTTGGGCGGCGGCGGCGCGGTGGGCGCGGGCGACGAGGCGGGCGCGCCGCTTGCGGCCTCCTGCTCGCGGCGGATGACGTCGTAGTAGTTCTGCGGTCCGACGGGCTGGGCCGGGCCGGTCGGGCGCGGCGGCGGGGCCTGGCGCTCGGTGCCGGGGCGGAAGGCCTCCTCGATCCCGTTGACAGTGCGGAAGATGGCGTTCTTGGGCCGCACGAACGGGCGAGCCGGCCTTTCCTTCAACGCCGTCTGCATGAACTCCGTGAAGACCGGCACGGCGGCCGAGGCGCCGGCTTCACCGGATCCCAGCGAGCGATTGTCGTCGAAGCCGATGAAGACGCCGACCACGATGTCGGTGGTGAAGCCCACGAACCAGGCCGAGCGATATTCGTTTGTCGTGCCGGTCTTGCCTGCGACCCAGGGGCCGAGGCCGCGCGCGCTGGCGGCGGTGCCGCGTTGAACCACGCCTTCCAGCATGGAGCTCATCTGATAGGCGGTGATCGGGTCGATGACCTGGGTTCCGCGCTGCTGCAGGCGCGGCGACTCCTGGCCCGAGAAGCCTCGTCCGCATTCGCGGCAGCTGCGGTTGTCGGCGCGGAAGATGGTCTCGCCATCGCGGTCCTGAACATAGTCGATCAGGTAAGGCGTCACCCGCCGCCCGCCGTTGGCGAAGGCGGAATAGGCGGCCGTGATCTCAAGCGGCGTGACCTCGCCGGCGCCAAGCGACACCGACAGGTTCGGCGTCATGCCCGGCAGACCCATCCTGGCCGACTGATCGACGATCTTCTTCATCCCGACTGACTGGGCCAGCCGCACCGTCATGACGTTGCGCGACAGCTCCAGCCCGCGACGCAGCGTCTGAGGGCCATAGTATTGACGGCTGTAATTCTCGGGCGTCCAGCGCGTGCCGTTGGGACCGCCGGCGAAGCTGATCGGCGCATCCAGGACGATCGAGGCGGGGGTGAAGTCGCCCTCCAGCGCCGTCGCATAGACGAAGGGTTTGAAGGCGGAACCCGGTTGGCGCCGGGCCTGGGTCGCCCGGTTGAAGCTGGACAGCGCATAGGAGTAGCCGCCGACCATCGCCAGCACGCGGCCGGACTGCGGCTCGATGGCGACCAGCGCCCCGTTGACGCGCGGCACCTGCTTCAGAGCGAACTGGCCGCCCTGCGGCTCCACGAAGATCAGTTCGCCGCGTTTCAGCTGACGATTGGCGTTGGCCCAGGCCGCGTCCGACGCCAGCAGCGTGCCGGACTTGTCGTCACGGGCGGTGCGGATGCGGACCGTGTTGCCGCTGACGCTTTCGATGGCGGCGGCCTGCCAGCTGCGGCGCTCGGGCGGCGCCTGTTCCTTCAGTGCGACCGCCTGCCAGCCGTCGGCGAAGTCGGTCGTGCCCCACCCCCCGCGCCAGCCATGACGACGGTCGTAGTTCTCAAGTCCCTGCATCAGGGCCCGGCGCGCCGCCGTCTGCAGCGTCGGGTCCAGGGTGGTGCGCATATAGAAGCCGCCGGCGCGCAGCTGCTCGCCGAACTGCGGGTTGGCGGCGGCCTGGCGCCGCGCCTCCTCGACGAAGAAGTCGGCGTCCTTGTAATCCGACCGTTGCGGCGCATCGCGCGTGACCAGAGGCTTGGCGCGGGCCTGGACCAGTTGCTCAGGCGTCAGCCACCCGCTCTGCTCCATCTCGCCCAGCACCCAGTCCCGACGGCCCTTGGCCGCGCCGGGGTGACGCTTGGGATGGTAGTTGTTCGGTCCCTTGGGCAGGGACGCCAGGAAGGCGGCTTCGTCTGGCGTCAGCTGCGCCAGCGACTTGCCGAAATAGTTGTAGGCCGCCGACGCTATGCCGAACGAGCGATAGCCCAGGAAGATCTCGTTCAGATACAGCTCGAGGATCTGCTCCTTGGATAGGGTCGCCTCCAGGCGATTGGCCAGGATGGCTTCCTTAAGCTTGCGGTTCAGGCTGGATTCGTTGGTCAGCAGGACATTCTTGGCCACCTGCTGGGTGATGGTCGAACCGCCTTCCAATCGACGTCCCGACGCCAGATTGAAGACGTTCTTCAGCGACGCGCGGCCGATGCCGCCCACGTCGATGCCGCCATGCTGGAAGAAGTTGCGATCTTCGGCTGCCAGGAAGGCGTGGATCACCGGCTGGGGAATCTGGTCGTAGGAGACATAAATCCGGCGCTCGTCCGAAAACTCGCCGATCAGGGTGCCGTCGCCGGCATAGACGCGCGTCGCGGTCGGCGGGCGATAGTCCGCCAGTTCCGACGCATCCGGCAGGTCGTGGAACAGCCACGCGGCATAGACGGCGACGACCAACCCCGCCAGGGCGATGCCGCCCAGCAGAACCATGCCCGCCCACACGAACCAGCGTTCGGCAATCTTCACTGCGTACTCCGACGACGCGCCCCGAAAGGGTGCTTTAGCCCGCGTCGCCGGTCGATGGCTATAGCCGCGATGCAACGGCCCCTTCCCGTCCGCCGTTAAGCTCCCATCTCAAGCATCCCAACCCAAGGAGCCTGCCATGGAAGTTCTATATCGCGCCCAGTCGACGGCATCGGGCGGAGGCCGCGAAGACGGTCGTTCGGCCACCGACGACGGCAAGATCGACGTCAAACTGTCCACGCCGACCGAGATGGGCGGCAAGGGCGGCGACGGCACCAACCCCGAGCAGCTGTTCGCCACCGGATACGCCGCCTGCTACCTCGGCGCGCTGCGTCTGGTCAGCAGCAAGGCCGGCACGCCCGTCAGCCCCGACACCAAGGTCACCGCCGGCGTCGGCTTCGGCAAGAACACCAAGGGTGAAGGCTTCAACCTGGATGTCGATCTGACCGTGACCGACCACGGCCTGGACCAGGCCGTTATCGACGACCTGATCGAGAAGGCGCACCAGGTTTGCCCCTACTCCAACGCCACCCGCAACAACGTCGATGTTCGCCTGAGCGCGAAATAACCGTCGGCGAGGGCCGCGCGCGTGTTGAGCCGCGCGCGCGGCGCCTCTAGATGAGGTCCATGACCTCCCCGCTCGACGCCTCCCCCGATCCCCTGCTGACGCTCGAACCGCATCGCCGCGTGACCCTGCGCGAAGCCTTCGGCGTGGACAGCGACATGACCGTCCCCGCCTTCGACGAGCGCGACAGCCATGTGCCCGAGATCGACGAGGCCTATCGCTTCGATCCCCAGACGACAATCGCCATCTGCGCCGGCTTCGCCTTCGACCGCCGCGTCATGGTCCAGGGCTATCACGGCACCGGCAAATCGACCCACATCGAGCAGGTCGCCGCCCGCCTGAACTGGCCGCTGGTGCGCGTGAACCTGGACAGCCACGTCAGCCGAATCGACCTGATCGGCAAGGACGCGATCGTCCTGAAAGACAGCAAGCAGATCACCGAATTCCGCGAGGGCATCCTGCCCTGGTCGCTGCAACGCCCCATCGCCCTGGTCTTCGACGAATACGACGCCGGCCGGCCCGACGTGATGTTCGTGATCCAGCGCGTGCTGGAGGCCCAGGGTCGCCTGACCCTGCTGGACCAGAACCGCGTCATCCGCCCGAACCGCTATTTCCGTTTGTTCGCCACGACCAACACCATCGGCCTGGGCGACACCACGGGCCTGTATCATGGCGCGCAACAGATCAATCAGGCCCAGCTGGACCGCTGGAACATCGTCACCACGCTGAACTATCTGGATCACGACGTGGAAGCCGAGATCGTCGCCGCCAAGGTGCCCGAGTGGAAGGACGCCGAGGGCCGCCGCCGGATCGCCGCCATGGTCCGCGTCGCCGACATGACCCGCAACGCTTTTATGAACGGCGACATCTCGACCGTCATGTCGCCCCGCACGGTCATTACCTGGGCCCAGAACGCCCAGATCTTTAACGACGACCTGGGCCTCAGCTTCCGCCTGACCTTCCTGAACAAGTGCGACGAGCTGGAGCGCCCGACCATCGCCGAGTTCTACCAGCGCGCCTTCGGCGAAGACCTGCCCGAGGCGGCGACGCGGGTGAAGGTGGGGTAAGGGGTCAGCCCCGCGCTTCTTCCCCGCCGATGAAGGCGCCGGCGATCCAGCTGACGACGCCGGTGACGATGGCGGCGCCGATGCCGGCCCACAGGCCGTCGACCCGGAAACCGCTCAGGAAGACCGACGTCAGCCCGATCATGGCGGCGTTCACCACCAGCAGGAACAGGCCCAGCGTCACGACCGTGATCGGGAAGGTCAGCACGACCAGGATCGGCCTTACGAAGGCGTTGACCAGGCCCAGAATGATGGCCGCCGCGATCAGCGACCCGGTGCTGGTGAAATCGACGCCTGGCACGACTTGGGCGGACAGCCACAGCCCCGCCATAGTGACCAGCGCCTGGATGATGAAACGGATCATGACGGCCCTCGTTATCTTCAAGCGTGACCATAATGCATGATATGGACGAAGGCTCCCCCTTCACGAACGGCGCTGCTATCCAAGGTCCGAACCGCACGGAGATCGCCCATGAGCCTGCACGGCGCCTATGACACCGACAACATCTTCGCCAAGATCCTGCGCGGCGAGATTCCGTCGGTGAAGGTGTGGGAGGACGACCACGTCCTGGCCTTCATGGACGTGTTTCCCCAGTCGGAAGGCCACGTCCTGATCATCGCCAAACAATCCCAGGCGCGTAATCTGCTGGAGATCGAGCCCGAGGTGCTGGCCCGCATGACCGCCGCCCTGCAACGCACGGCCAAGGCGGTCGAGAAGGCGCTGAAGCCCGAAGGCCTGTCGATCCTGCAGTTCAATGGCGAGGCGGGCGGCCAAACGGTCTTCCATCTGCATTTCCACATCGTGCCGCGTTGGGCCGATCGCGAGATGAAGGGTCACGGCCATGCGCCGATGGCGGATACGGCGACCTTGCGGGCGCTGGCCGACCGGATCGCGGCCGAACTGGACTAGGTGACGCGGCGCTTTTCCAGCTTTCGCGCCAGGGTGCGGCGGTGCATGCCCAACCGCCGCGCCGCCTCCGAGATGTTGAAATCGGTCTCCACCAGCGTCTCGTGGATCCGCTCCCATTCCAGCGTCTTGATCGATGTGGGGCGCGTGCCCAGCGGCGTCTCGGCGTCGCCGTCGGCCCGGCCGAAGGCGGCTTCGATGTCATCGGTGCTGGCGGGCTTGGCCAGATAATGCCGGGCGCCCAGCTTGATCGCCTCGACCGCCGTGGCGATGCTGGCGAAGCCGGTCAGGACGACGATGTTCATCTCGGGGTCGAAGGCGTGAAGAGCCTCGACGCAGGTCAGGCCGGAATGCCCGCCCAGCTTCAGATCGACGACCGCATAGCCGGGGCGATGCGTCTTCAGCACCTCGGTCATCTGGTCGGGACTGGCGGCGCTGACGACCGTGTAGCCACGCCGTTCGAACGAGCGTCGCAGTGTGGTCGAGAACGACTCGTCGTCCTCGACGATCAGCAGCAATCTGGCGTCATCGGTCATGCGCGATCTCGTCCGTCGGAGCCAAGGCCGAAAGCGGCAGGGTCAGACGCACTTCTGCGCCGCCCGCCGGGGGATTGGAGGCTTCTACCCGACCGCCCAGCGACCGGATCACATTCATGAGCAGAAAGAGGCCGAGACCCGCGCCGGGCCTGGGCTTGGTGGAGTTGTAGGGCTTGCCCCAGGCCTGAAGGATCGCCGGCGGAAAGCCCGGTCCGTCGTCGCGGACCGCAATGCCCAAATCCTCGTCCGTACGTGTCGTGGTCACGGTGATGCGGCTCGCTCCGGCCTCGACCGCATTGTCGAACAGCACGCCCAGCACCTGACGCAGGGCCGGGTCGGCGATGATCGACGGGTTCTGGGCCAGTTCGTCGCGGATCTGCACCGCCACCCCGTCGCCGTTCCAACTGGCCACCACATCGGCGACAAAGGCCCGCAGGGTCGTGCGCTCGGGCGCCTGCCCCCTCGCCTCGCCGGCCGACATCAGGATGCCGGTGACGATCGCCTTGCAGCGTTCGACCTCGGCCCGCATCACCGTCATGTCCTGGGCCAGGTCGGCGTCCTGGGTCAGGGCCGGCATCCGCTTCCAGTCACTGAGGATCACAGACAGCGAAGCCAGCGGCGTTCCCAACTCGTGCGCCGCGCCCGACGCCAGCAGGCCCATGCGGACGATATGATCATGCTCGGCCGTCTGCTGGCGCAGGGCGGCCATGGAGGCGTCGCGCTCGCGCAGGTTCTGGCTGATCCGGGTGACGAACAGCACCAGCAGCACGGCCATCAGCACGAAACAGATCAGACTGCCCTGAAGATAAAGGCTGAGCAGCGAATCCTCGCGCGCCGGCGGCAGATTCAGCGGGCGGGAATGCAGGCCCAGCCCCGCGAAACACAGGCTGGTGATGGCGATCAGCGCCCAAGCATAGACCGGCGCCAGCAGCACGGCCCCCAAGACGACTTGCAGCAGATACAGCGCCACGAACGGATTGGCCGCGCCCCCGGTCAGGAACAGCAGCCAGGTCAGGGCCGCTACATCCGCCAACAGGGCGATCATCAGCGCCTGATCCTCGACCTCCTGCGTGCGCACGGTCAAAGGCGCGCTGACCAGATTGACCAATACCAGACCCGCCGGGGCCGCCAGCAGCCAAAGCACCGGCAGCGGGATCCGCATCACGTACTGAACCAGCAGGATCGTCGCCACCTGTCCGGCGACCGCCAGCCACCGCAGCTGGATCAGCAGCAGCATGTTGCGGCGGTTGGCGCCGCCGTGGGTCGCGACCCCGCCTCTGAGCCCCAGGCCCAGCAGTCTTTGCAAAGTTGTTGTCGTCACGACCTGTTGCGCCTGCCGTCGCGCAAGAACAGCCAAAGACCGACCAGGGTCAGCAGCGCCATGCCGAACCAGGTCAGGGCATAGATCAGATGGCTGTTGGCGAACCGGATCACCGTCAGTCCTCCGCGCGGCCATCCGCCTGGGTTCGGACTGGCGTCCGCATCAATGAAGTAGGGCGCGACGGTCGTCAGGCCGCGCCGCGCAGCGATCGCCGCGACGTCGCGGGACCGCCAGCGATCACCGGCGGGATCATTGGCGCGCAGGAAGCCGCCCTTCGGCTCGGTGATCCGGAGCAGGCCCGTCACCGTGTGCGGCCCCTCGACCTGACCATCGGCGCGGACGACCGGATCGCGTCGGCCTGACGGCACGAAACCGCGATTGATCAGGACGGTGAAGCCCCGGTCATCGACCAGAGGCGTCATGACCCAGAAGCCGCCGCCAGCGTCGGTCACCGCCTGAACCAGGGTTTCCTTGTCGTGCAGGAATCGACCGCGAACCGTGACGCGGCGGTACTGGTCCTTGTCGCGCGTCACGCCGGCCCATTGTGTCGGGCCAGGTGCCGGAACGGCGGCCGCATGAACGCGGGCATCGACCTGGGCGATCAGATGGGTCTTCCAGGCCAGGCGCTGAACCTGCCACCCGCCCAGCGCCAGAAAGCCGACGAACAAGGCCAGGCCCGCGACCACGACCGCCGTGCGGAAGGATCGCGAGCGTCTGGCCTTGCCGCCGGCCGGGGCTGAGGACGGGTCCGTGATCTCGACCTCAGCCGCCCATCTGCGCCATGTCGTGCGTCATGGGCATCATGTTGGTGTTCAGGTGGTACATGACCCACAGCGAACCCGACAGGGCGATGACCACCACGATGATGGTGAAGATCAGCGCCAGCATGATCCAGCCGCCCTCGGACTTGGAGTTCATGTGCAGGAAGAAGATCATGTGGACCACGATCTGCACCACGGCGAAGCCCATGACGATCAGGGCCGTCGCCTGGGTCGGCAGGACGCCGGTCATGACCAGGGCGAACGGGATGGCCGTCAGGATCACCGACAGCACGAAGCCGATCATATAGCTCTTGAAGGAGCCGTGATTGTGCCCCTCGTGACCCAGGTGGTCGGTCTCGTGAGACTCAGGGCTGTGGTCGTTCTTGTCGGCGCTCATCGCAGCATGCCCAGCAGATAGACGAAGGTGAAGACGCCGATCCAGATGACGTCCAGGAAGTGCCAGAACATCGACAGGCACATCAGGCGGCGTTTGTTTGCGGGGATCAGGCCCTTCATGCTGACCTGAACCATCAGCGTCACCAGCCAGATGATGCCGAAGGTGACGTGCAGGCCGTGGGTGCCCACCAGGGTGAAAAAGGCCGACAGGAAGGCGCTGCGTTGCGGCGTCGCGCCCTCATGGATCAGGTGCGCGAACTCGTAGAGTTCGATCCCCAAGAAGGCCAGGCCGAACAGGCCGGTGATCGCCAGCCAGACCAGCGTCTGACGCTGGTTGTTCCGATCCATCGCCAGCATGGCGAAGCCATAGGTGATCGACGAGAACAGCAGCATGGCGGTGTTGATCGCCACCAGCTTCAGGTCGAACAACTGCTGCGGCCCCGGCCCGGCGGCGTAGTTGCCGCCCAGGACGCCGAACACGGCGAACAGCATCGCAAAGATGAGGCAGTCGCTCATCAGATAGAGCCAGAAGCCCAGCATGGTGCTGGAGCCTTCCTCGTGGTGCGGCTCCTCTTCCAGGTGGAAGACGGTCCGGTCGATCTCGGTCGCAGTCGCGCTCATGATCAGGCCTCCGTTCCGGCCAGGGCGCGGGTGCGCGCCTCTTCTGTCGCGCGGACCTCATCCTCGGGGATGTAGTAGTCGCGCTTGTAGTTGCAGGTATGGCCGATAGAGACGGCCAACACTGCGATGAAGCTGATGGCGGCCAGCCACCAGATGTACCAGATCAAGGCCAGACCCATCACCAGGCACAGGCCCGAGATGATGATCCCCGCCCCGGTGTTCGAGGGCATGTGGATCGCCTTGTAGCCGTTCAGCGGACGCTGATAGCCCTGCTTCTTCATGTCCCACCAGGCGTCGGCGTCATGGACGTACGGCGTGGCGGCGAAGTTGTAGGCCGGCGGCGGCGACGACGTCGCCCACTCCAGCGTGCGGCCGCCCCACGGGTCGCCCGTCGTGTCGCGCAGCTTGTCGCGGTTGATGATCGACACGGCGAACTGGATGAACATGGCCGCGATGCCCAAGGCGATGACGCCGGCGCCGATGGCGGCGATGACGAACCAGATTTGCAGCGAGGGATCGTCGAACACCCGCATCCGGCGCGTCACGCCCATCAGGCCCAGCACGTACAGAGGCAAGAAGGCCAGCCAGAAGCCGGGCACCCAGCACCAGAAGCTGATCAGGCCCCACTTCTTGTCCAGCTTGAAGCCGAAGGCCTTGGGCCACCAGAAGTTGATCGCCGCGAACAGGCCGAACAGAACGCCGCCGATGATGACGTTGTGGAAGTGGGCCACCAGGAACAGCGAGTTGTGCAGCACGAAGTCGGCCGGCGGCACCGCCAGCAGCACGCCCGTCATCCCGCCGATCACAAAGGTCAGCATGAAGGCGACCAGCCACATCATCGGCAGCTCGAACCGGATGCGTCCGCGGTACATCGTGAACAGCCAGTTGAAGATCTTCGCGCCCGTCGGGATCGAGATGATCATCGTCGTGATGCCGAAGAAGCTGTTCACCGACGCGCCCGAGCCCATGGTGAAGAAGTGGTGCAGCCAGACCAGGTAGGACAGGATCGTGATGACGACCGTGGCGTAGACCATGGAGGTATAGCCGAACAGCTTCTTGCCCGAGAAGGTCGAGGCGATCTCCGAGAAGACGCCGAACAGCGGCAGGATCAGGATGTAGACCTCGGGGTGACCCCAAATCCAGATCAGGTTCACATACATCATCGGGTTGCCGCCGAAGTCGTTCGTGAAGAAGTTGGTGCCCACGTAACGGTCCAGCGTCAGCAGGGCCAGCACGGCGGTCAGGACCGGGAAGGACGCCACGATCAGCACGTTGGTGCACAGCGAGGTCCAGGTGAAGACCGGCATCTTCATCATGCCCATGCCGGGCGCGCGCATCTTCACGATCGTCGCGATCAGGTTGATGCCGGACAGCGTTGTCCCGACCCCCGCGATCTGCAACGCCCATATGTAGTAATCGACACCGACGCCGGGGCTGTAGCCGATGCCCGACAGCGGTGGATAGGCCAGCCAGCCGGTGCGCGCGAACTCGCCCACGAACAGCGAGGCCATGACGATGACGGCGCCGGCCGTGGTCATCCAGAAGCTGAAGTTGTTCAGGAAGGGGAAGGACACGTCGCGCGCGCCGATCTGCAGCGGCACGACATAGTTCATGATGCCCGTCACCAGCGGCATGGCCACGAAGAAGATCATGATCACGCCGTGGGCGGTGAAGATCTGATCATAGTGGTGGGCGTTCAGGTAACCCTCGGACCCGCCGAAGGCCATCGCCTGTTGCAGGCGCATCATGATGGCGTCGGCAAAGCCGCGCACGAACATGATCAGACCCAGGATCATGTACATGATCCCGATCTTCTTGTGGTCCACCGTGGTGAACCACTCCTTCCAGAGATAGCCCCAGAGCTTGAAATAGGTCAGGGCGCCGAACAGGGCGAGACCGCCCAGCAGCACGACCGACATGGTCACGACCAGGATCGGCTCGTGCAGAGGCAGGGCCTCAGGTGTGAGGCGCCCGAAGATTAGCGGAATGAGTTGATCAGCGTTCATCGACTGTGTTCGCTCAGACGTTGGGGGCGGAACGGACGTCGGTCGGAACCGGCCCCGTGGCGAAAGGATTGCGGGCCAGCGTCGTCAGCGAGGCCATTGGCGTCTGGCCCGGCGACAACCCCTGCCCGGTCAGGCGCTCCAGGCTGGTCGGTCCGGCGACCGTATCCAGTTCGGCGCGGCGCATGCGATCGGCGGCGGCCGCCTCGGCCTGCAACGGGGTGCAGATCGTCATGACGTAGCTGTCGTTGGAGCCGAAGTAGGCGGGCGATTTTCCGCGGCCGGCGTATTTGTCATAGACCAGCGGCATGGTGTTGCGCACCGACGCCATGGACAGACCGCCTTGTTTGTCGATGGCCATCATCTCGCCCATGCACATCTTGCCCGGCTCGACGCACATGTTGAGGATCGCGTCCCACAGCATGCCGTCCACGGCGCCAAAGCGCATGACGGGCACCTTCTCGCTGGGCTTTTCCAGCTCCAGATAGCGGTCGCGATCCAGCGTCTGGCCGCCCTGGCGCACGCCGGCGATCCATTGGTCGAACCCGGACTGATCCAGACCGTGGAAGGCGAAGCGCATGTGCGAGAAGCCGTCGCCGGAATAGTTGGCCGAGAAGCCTTCGTATTCGCCCGGACGGTTGATGACGGCGTGCAGCTTCGTCTCCATGCCCGGCATGGCGTAGATCTGACCAGCCAGGGCGGGGATGTAGAAGCTGTTCATCACCGAGGACGAGGTGATGTGGAAACGGATCGGACGGTCAATCGGCGCGGCCAGCTCATTGACCGTGGCGACGCCGTACTGCGGGTAGATGAACATCCACTTCCAGTCGAGCGCGACGACGTTGACCTGCAACGGCTCGGCGCTTTCCTCGACGGCCTGCCCCGGCTTGATCCGATCGATCGGACGATAGGGGTCCAGCAGGTGGGTGCCGGCCCAGGTCAGGGCGCCCAGGCAGATGATGATCATCAGCGGCGCGGCCCAGATGACCAGCTCCAGTGAGGTGGAGTGATCCCAGTCGGGACGGTAGTCGGCCTCGGACTCCTTGTTCGACGCCCGATACTTCCAGGCGAAGAAGACGATCAGACCCATCACCGGCACGATGATGATCAGCATCAGCAGGGTCGAGATCATCAGCAGATCGCCCTGCTGGGACGCAACGTCGCCGGCAGGGTTCAGGACGACCAGGTTGCAGGCCGACAGCAGGGCCACGACGGGCGCGAGCAAAAGTAGGCGCAGACGGCGCAAGGCGGATCCAATCGAAAAGCGTCGGGCGAGGGGGAGGCGCCGCGACGGTTGGCGTTCGTAGGCGGCGGGATACTCAAGCTCAATCAGGAACGACATTGGGCAATATGTCCTATCCTCACGAGGCCGCTTTCATCGCAAAGGGCGCCCGGTCATAATGCGGCGACCTGCCGTACGGCCGATAATTCAGTCTCACACGGAGCGACCAAGCCCATGTCCGCCTCGACGACCCCTTCGTCAGAGTCGCTGGAACGCGACGCCGCCGCCCTTCACACGGGTCATGGCAAGGTTGACGCCGGCGAGATCGCCATCGGCGTCATTATCGGCCGAACTTCCGAGTTTTTCGACTTCTTTGTTTACGCCATCGCTTCGGTGGTCGTTTTCCCGCAGCTGATCTTCCCCTATGCCGGCCCAGTGGGCGGCACCCTGCTCTCCTTCGCCGTCTTCGCCCTGGCTTTCCTGGCCCGGCCGCTGGGCACCGTCCTCTTCATCGCCATCGACCGCAAGTTCGGGCGCGGGGCAAAGCTGACGACCGCCCTGCTGCTGCTGGGCACCTCTACCGTGTCGGTGGCCTTCATTCCCGGATATGAGAGCATCGGCATGTGGGCGCCGGTGCTGCTGGCCCTGACCCGTATCGGTCAGGGCGTCGCCCTGGGCGGCACCTGGGACGGCCTGGCCTCCCTGCTCGCGCTGAACGCGCCCGAGAAGAAGCGCGGCTGGTACGCCATGATCCCGCAACTCGGCGCGCCCATCGGCCTGCTGGTGGCCTCGGCCCTGTTCGCCTTCTTCCTAAACACCCTGTCGGCCCCTGACTTCCTGGATTGGGGCTGGCGCTATCCGTTCTTCGTGGCCTTCGCCATCAACGTCGTGGCCCTGTTCGCGCGCCTGCGCATCGTGGTGACGCCGGCCTTCCAGAAGCTGTTCGAGACGCGCGAGCTTCAACCCACGCCGATCAGCCAGGCCCTGCGCGACGAAGGCCCCAAGATCGCCATCGGCGCCTTCGCGCCGCTCGCCAGCTTCGCCATGTTCCACATGGTCACCGTCTTCCCCCTGTCGTGGGTGTTCCTGTTCACCAAGGAAACGCCGGTTCGCTTCCTGCTGATCGAGATGGTGGGTGCCGTCTTCGGCCTGCTGGCCATCCTCGCGTCGGGCATTCTGGCCGACCGCTACGGCCGCCGGACCTTGCTGGCGATCACGGCCGCCGGCATCGCCGCCTTCTCCGGCTTTGCGCCGCAACTGCTGAACGGTGGCCCGGTCGGCGAGCTGACGTTCATGATCTCCGGCTTCATCCTGCTGGGCCTGTCGTTCGGCCAGGCCTCGGGCCCGGTGGCGTCCAGCTTCAGCCTGACCAACCGCTACACTTCGTCCGCCCTGACCTCGGACCTGGCCTGGCTGTTCGGCGCGGGCTTTGCGCCCCTCGCGGCCCTGTGGATCTCCAGCCAGTTCGGCCTGATCGCCGCCGGCGCCTATCTGCTGTCGGGAGCGATCTGCACCCTCGTGGCCCTGTGGCTGAACCGCGAACTGGCCCGCAGTTCCTCCGACAAGGACCGCGCCAAGACGGCCTGATCTTTCAGGTCACGCAAAAAACAGACACGGCCCGCAGTCGCCTGCGGGCCGTGTTGCGTTTGGAGCAGATCGTTGTGAAGCGCAGCGGCGGCTTCAATTTGCGCGGCTGTCCGTCGACGGCTTGAAGGTGGTGTCGAAATAACAGCCGCTCTCGTAGCGTGGAGCCGCCACCTGACACAGCGTGGCAACGTCAGCGGGCGTCGGCTTCACGCCCTCGTCCAGCCAGCGCATCATCGCCTGAAAAAGACCGACGTACTCTGGCGGCGACAGGCGGCTATGTTCGGACTCGTCGGTGAACGTCTGGACCAATAGGTCCGATCGTCCCGCCGCGGCGACTGTCTCCCTGTAAAGCGCGTCGTTGGAGACGAAGGCTGTCGCATCGTTCTTGGCGTGGATCGTCAGCGTCGGCGCCACGATCATACCGCTGAGATCCGCGTCGTAGGCCAAGCGCGCCACACCGATCGGATCAGCCGCGAACCGCTGAACGCCAGCGTTCAACGCCTCGTCGTCGTGCGAACCCTGATAGACCGTATGGCTGTTGTCGAAGGGGTTCAGCCCGTCAAGACGGCGCAAAACCATGTCGCGGAACAGGAAGGTCGCCCAGGCCAGATGCGGAACCAACTGTTCCTCGTTCACGCCCGTCACGGCCAGGATATCCGCCAGATTGCGCTTCTGCTCAGCCGACCTCTCGGCAAGCGGCAGGCCCACGCCCGTGCAGGTTTTGACTCGCTCGGCCAACTGCGCCCGGTTCAGATCACTGTCTAGCGGCAGTCCCTGCCACAGCGGATACTGAGGCTCGTTCGGAAGCGGATGGTTATTGCAGTAGAACTGATACACCGCTCTAAGATCGGCGCGGAAGCGGTAAGTACGGGTCCCGCCGCCGATTACGCCGTTGGTCAGGACGACGCCGTCCCACAGGACCTGTCCCTCGGCATCGCGGGCGTAGAGCTCAGCCGTCTTGGCCGCGACATTTCCGCCCCAGGACTGGCCATGCACCAGAGTTCGACGGGGCTTGCCGAAGGCGTTCCAGAAAATCTGGCGCAGATCGTCCGTGTCTTCCGCCGCCATCCGTACGCCATAGCCGCCACGGCGATAGGTCGAGCCCGCCCAGGCGAAGCCTTCCTTAACCGTCATGGAGAACCGCTCCATGTCCTCCAGCGGATCGTTCGGTTCTGGCGCGCTGGTGCGGGGTCCGCCGTGGGCGTGAACGATCAAGGCCCCGTTCCAGTCCTGGGGGACGGCGATCCAATAATAGCCGCCTTTGACCGCCCTGCCCGACCAGCACCGCGTCTGCTGCGGCACAAAGTCAGGGCAATTAGCTGGCGCGGGCGCAGGATCGACAGCCGCCGCGATGGCCGTCTCCGTTTCCTGCGCCTGCGTCATCGGCGCGATGCCGGCCCAAGCGACGACCAGCGCCCCCAGAGATCGAACGATACGGTCGGTCATCGCGCCTCTCCCTCTTAGAACGTCTTGGAGATGTTGGCGTACCAGTAGCGGCCGTAGGGATTGTAGAGCGCACCCAGATAGCCCGAAGAAGTCAACGGGGGCTGCTCATCAGTGATGTTGCGGGCCCCCAGGCGAACCGTTGTGCCGGACGCAAAGCCGGCGTTGTCGCCGAACTCATACTGACCATACAGATTGCCGGTGATCTGGCTATCGACCTGCCAAGGATCGCCTTGGGCGCTGAGGAAGCCGGTTTCGGTGACGGCGCTGTTGTATTGGGTGAATGCGCCCACCTGCCATGGCCCTTGCGACCAGGTGAACGAGCCCGTCACCCGCCATTCCGGCCGGCCGTTTCGCGCCAACAGGGTCTGAGAGATCGGCAGCGGCGTGTTCGCATTGATCTGGCCGGCTTCACGCGCTGCGAACAACGACTCGACCAAGGGGCCGGGCGAACGATCGAACTTCGTCAGGTGCGCCGCATTCACGCTGGCGCGGAAGTTGCCCCACGGCGTGCCGCGCAGCCGCCATTGTAGGCCGATGTCGAGCCCCTCCACCGTCTGCGGCAGTAGGTTTATGAACTGATCTTCGACCGAGACGATCTGTCCGACAGGAGTGATTCCGCTGCCCTGGAAGAAGGCGATGTCGTCGGCCGTCACCGCCGCACGATTGACGTTGTCGTTCCGTGTGCCGTTGAGGATGTTCAGATAGTCCAGCACGACATTCGACTGCGCGCCCAGCAGACCGACGATCTTCTCCTGCTCGATTTTCCAGCGGTCCAGCGTGAAGGTGAACCGGCCGAACTGCTCGGGAATGAACCAGGGCTGTAAAACCAGGCCGATGGACTGATTGGTGCTTTCCTCGGGCTGAAGCTCGGGATTGCCCGACACCAGCAGCGAGGCGCTGGCGGGTTGCGAACATTGGTTGAAGTTGGTGATCCGACCCAGACGCAGATCGGCCTCACAGCGGATGTAATCGTTATTGGTCGATAGACGCCCGTATTGCGCCGCGTTGGTCTGTTCCAGGTTCGGGGCGCGGAAACCCTCGGAGTACGAGCCCCGGACGCGCACGCCTTCGACCAGGTCCCAGGCCATGGCGATCTTGGGCTTGGCCACATCGCCGAAGTCGGAATAGTGCTCGTATCGACCGGCCAGTTGGAAATCGAGACTGCGAACCAGCGGGATATTCATCTCCGGCGACACGACGGGCACGGCAAACTCGACATAGGCCGAATAAACCTCGCGCTTACCGTAGGTATCGGGGTTGGAGCTAACGGCGGCGATGTTGGACTGGCTGATCTCGCCCGACACGCTGTCGCGGAAGATGTTGGTGCCGTCCAGATCGGCGTCGCGGTCGTCACGCTGAGTTTCCCGACGCGCCTCGACGCCCAGGGCCATACCGACGGGTCCGGCCGGTAACGCAAAGACATCCGCACGACTGAGCTTGAAGTCCCACAGCGCCAGCGTCGTCTTGGAGACCCGCGTCAGGTCGGTCGTGATGGCGTCGATCGCGGCCTGAGAACTGGGCGTGCAATCGCCGAAGCTGGTATCGTTCACACAGCCGCCGCTGAACGGATTGTAGGCGTCGGGCGTCGACAGGGCGAGATTGGCCTGAAGCGCGGTCAGATTGACGGCGTTCGAGCTGTCGGTGGCCTCGGCTTCCGAATACAGCAGCGCGCTTTCCCAATCGAAGCCGCGCCATTCGCCCCGCAGGCCGCCCAGGAATCGGGACTGCCAGTTGTCGACATCCACCACCTGGGCGCCCAGATCGTTGAAGCGGTACCGAACCAGCTTAACGGCCGTCCCGGCCGTGGGGACGTTTGTCAGGCCAGCGAGACGATTGGGATTGCGCGTGCCGTCGGCAAAAGTGACGGGGCCAAACGGATTCCAGTAGTTGCTGGCTGGGATCCAGAGCGGGTTCAGCAGGATGGTCGGCGGCTGAATGTTTTGGGTCGATGCCGTGTAATAGCCGAGTTCGCCAAAAGCCGTGACGCCATTGTCGAGATCGTAGTGACCCGACACGAACAGGTTCAACCGTTCGATGTCCGGCGATTGCGTGGTGCCCCGTGCCCCGTCGTAGCGCAACTCGCGGCCGGCGCCGCTGTAGCTGATGTTGCCGCTGGCCAGGCAAACATCACCCCCAACCGGCGCGGTGCAGCCGAAGCTGGAAGGCTGATTGTGGAAGGCGCCGGCGCCGGTCGTCAGGGCCGTTGTGCCCCGACGGACTTGGAACGGCGTCTGGAAGTTGGCCCAGGCTGTATAGGAAGAGCGCCCGTCGGTGTCGGTCGAATTCTCATAGCCCGGCACGTTGGCGAACAGGCTGCGGCGGTCGTCCGAGGCGGTGTAGGGCTCGTCGCTGGCCTGCTGGGCGGTGCGGTTGGTGTAGTCGAGGAAGCCCGACAGATTGCCCCGCTCGAAATCCTTGCCTGCGAACATTCCGAAGGTGAACTCTCGACGATGCGTGCCCTCCGCGCCGCCGTACTGGGCCTTCATCTCCAAGCCATCGAAATCCTGCTGAAGCACAGTGTTCACGACGCCTGCGACAGCGTCCGCGCCATAGATGGCGGCGGCGCCGTCCAGCAGAACCTCCAACCGCTCCAACCCAGAGACCGGAATGGCGTTGGAATTGTAGCTGAGCACAGGCACCGTGCCGGTGTCTGACGTCCCTTGGCTGGTGGGGTGCTGAACGATCCGACGTCCGTTCAAGAGCACCAGGGTGTTGCCCACCCCGAGCGAGCGCAGATTGACCGAGTTGACGTCGCCTCGCGCTGCGTTCGAGGTTTGGGGATTGTTGGCGCTGGAGAACAGCACATCGCCCATCTGGGGAATGGACCGCAGCAGATCATCGCCGCTGACGGCGCCGGTCGCGATGATTTCTTCCTGCGTGACGACGGTCACCGGCAGAGCCGCCGTGGTGGAGGCCCCACGGATCTGAGAGCCGACGACGACGATGTCCTCGACCTGTGCCGCCTCGCCCTCCTGCGGTGGCGTCGACTGAGGCGCGGCGTCCTGAGCCAGAGCCGCTCCCGCCGAGACCAGCAGGACAGCCGAGGCCGCGCCCGCCATCAGTGCGAACTTGGATTGCATCTTCATGTTTCCTCCTCCCGGGCCGTCGTTATGTCGTCGGTCCCGTCCTTCAAAAGTCGTTCTCGCCGTCAGTCCTTGGCGAGAACCAGATCGTCTCCAGGCCCCGCCGCAGGGTCAGGCAGCGCCGCCACCGGCAAGGGATGTCCGTCCAGCGCGGCCGTCAGGGCGTCGCGATCCAGCGCATTCTCCCAGCGGGCCACGACGATGGTGGCCACGGCGTTGCCGATGAAGTTGGTCAGGGCCCGGCATTCGCTCATGAAGCGATCGATGCCCAGGATCAGCGCCATGCCGGCGACTGGCACGTCCGGCACGACCGACAGGGTCGCCGCCAGGGTGATGAAGCCCGCGCCCGTGATGCCCGCTGCGCCTTTTGAGCTGAGCATGGCGACCAGCAGAAGCGTGACCTGCTGCCAGATGGTGAGTTCGATGTTCAGCGCCTGAGCAATGAACAAAGCCGCCATTGTCATGTAGATGTTGGTGCCGTCCAGATTGAACGAATAGCCAGTCGGCACGACCAGGCCGACGACCGACTTGGCGGCGCCCGCGCGTTCCATTTTGGAGATCAGGCTGGGCAGGGCCGCCTCTGAACTGGAAGTGCCCAAGACCAGCAGAAGCTCTTCCTTGAGGTAACGGATCAGCTTGAGAATGTTGAAGCCGTTGGCGACGCCCACCAGACCCAGCACGCCCACGACGAAGATGATCGCGGTGACGTAGAAGGTCACGATCAAGGCGGCCAGATTGGCGATCGATGCGATGCCATAGGCGCCGATCGTAAAGGCGAAGGCCCCGAAGGCGCCGATGGGCGCAGCCTTCATCACGATGGCGACCAACTTGAACACAGCAAGACTGAGGGTCTCGAAAAGATCGACCACCGGCTGGGCCCGTTCGCCCACCAACGCCAGGGCGAGGCCAAACAGGATCGACACGAACAGAACCTGCAGGATGTTGCCGGTCGAGAAGGCGCTGACCAGCGTGTCGGGAATGACGCCCATCAGGAAGCCGACGATCGTGCTCTCGTGCGCGGCCGCCGCATACTCCTCGACGGCGCCGGCGTTCAACGTCGCCGGGTCGATGTTCAAGCCATGGCCCGGACGCACTAGATTGGCGATGATCAGGCCCACGATCAGAGCCAGAGTCGAGAAGACCAGGAAGTAGGCGAAAGCCTTGGCGGCGACGCGACCGACGCTGCCAAGATCACGCATGCCGGCGATGCCGGTCACGATGGTCAGGAAAATCACCGGCGCGATCACCATCTTCACCAGTTTGATGAATCCGTCGCCCAGCGGCTTCAAGCTTTCGCCGAATGTCGGCCAGAAGTGACCGATCAGGGCGCCGAGCGCGATGGCGATCAGCACCTGGAAATACAGGTGGCGATAGAACGGCCGGCGAACGACCGGCGCGGTCTCTGACGGGACTGAGATCACGAAGGGCTCCTGGTGTGCGGGGTGATCCCGCAGTCTCCTCGATGGGCGCGATCTTCGCCACGCTCCGTTGGATAGAGCTTCCAACGAGAACCATCATCGCGAAAGCGATTGATCCAACGCCTCGATCTCTATGAAAATTAGGCACTTTCTGGAAAATCGTGAGGATCGGCTGAGATTTTTGTGCGGTTTTTCACTCAGAATGCTGGCCCTGTCGTGCGATTATCCGCACACTGCGAACATGCAGCATTCACCGGTTACAGGCTCGGCTCGAAAGCTTTGGCGGTCCCGTTGGTTGGTAACGACAGCGGCCTGGTTCACGATCGCCGCCTTGGCGGCTTTCGCCGCGGGCGAGGTCGCTCGGCGTGATGCTAAGATCGAACTGGCTCGACAGACAGAGGCGGCCGCCGCCTTGCACGCGGCGGTGCTACGCAGCGAGCTGGAAAAGCACCGCTCCCTGCCCCTGGCGTTGGCGAGCGATCCCGACATCGCCGCCCTGCTGAGCGCCCCGCAGACTGCCAAAGGCGATGCGGTCAGCCTTAAACTGGAGACCTTGGCGCGTCAGACACGCGCGGCCGTCATCTACATCATCGACGCCAGCGGACGAACCCGCGCTGCCAGCAACTGGCGCCTGCCGACCAGTTTCGTCGGCGCCGACTATGGGTTTCGGCCTTATTTCAACAACGCCATGCGCCAGGGCCAGGCAGAGTTCTTCGCCTTGGGCACCGTGTCAGGCCGACCCGGGCTCTATCTGGCGCGGCGTGTTGACGGGTCGAGCGGCTCCGCCGTGGGCGTCGTCGTGGTCAAGGTCGAGTTCGCCACTCTCGAGGCCGAGTGGCGCGCGTCAGGCGAGCCGGCCTATGTGGTCGATCCCGGCGGCGTCGTGCTGATCACCAGCGTGCCGGCATGGCGTTTCCGCACCACAGAAGCGCTGGACGAACGTCGACGGCGGCTGACATTGACCGATCAGACGCTTCAACCCGAGGCGTTGCGCCCCCTCCCCTTCGTCACGCCCCCCAATGATCGACCGCGTCTGATCCAGGCTCCAGTCGATGGCCGCGAGCAGCGCTGGATGCATGCGGCGATCCCAACGGAGACGCCCGGCTGGACTCTGCACCTGCTGTCGCCGGATCGCGGATCCATTGGGACGGGCGTCGCAACCGCGCGGGCGCTTGCGGCCCTGATCGTCACCCTGCTGGCAGGCGTCATCGTCGTGCTCCTGCGTCGTCGCCATCAGGCCTTCGTCCGCGCCCGTGCCGAGGAAGAAGCGCGGCTGGAACTGGAGAGGCTGATCGACGAACGCACCCACGAGCTTCGTGACGCCAATGTCGCCCTTAATCGCCAGATCGAGGAACGCCGCCAAGCCGAGACCGCACGCGAACTGCTGCGTGACGAGCTGGTTCAAGCCAGCAAACTCGCCGCGCTGGGGCAGATCGTCGCCAGCGTGGCGCATGAGATCAACCAACCCGTCGCCGCCATCCAGACACAGGCAGAGACCGCCGGCGTTCTGCTTGACCGCGACGACCCCGCCAAGGCGCGTGGGGCATTGGCGCGAATCAGCGACCTGACCCAGCGCATCGGGGCCATCACCGAAGGCCTAAGGGTCTTTTCCAGAAAATCAGACCCCAAACTCGGCATCGTCCGTCTGGAGGACGCGATCTACAGCGCCTTGCTGCTCACGCGCGGCCGATTGGATGAGGGCGGCGTCGAATTGATCCGTGAGGGCGACGCAGACGTCACGGTGCGCGCCGACCGCTTTCGACTGGAACAGGTAATCGTCAATCTGGTCAAGAACGCCTCAGAAGCGCTGGAGGGCTGCGATCGGCCGCGACTAACGCTGAAAGTCTCGCGCGAAAAGGACCGTGTTCGATTGCTTATTTCCGACAATGGTCCGGGTGTCCCTCCCGCTGTGCGCGCCCAACTGTTCACGCCCTTTGTCACCACACGTGCAAATGGCCTCGGCCTGGGTCTGGTCATCTGTCGAGATCTGATCGCCGGTTTCGGCGGCGAGCTCGACTTGGTCGACGACGACGTTGGAGCGACCTTTGTCGCCACGTTGAGGATCGCATGATGGAGTTTGCCCGCCCCACTGCCGTCGCCCTGATCGAGGATGACGCAGATTTCCGCCATGCCTTGGTCGAGCGCCTGACCCTGGAAGGTTATGACGTTCGCGCCTTCCCAGGGACGGAACCCGCGCTGAGAGCGATCGACGCCGATTTTCCGGGCGTCGTGATCACCGACCTGCGGATGCCTGGCCTCGATGGCCGCCAGTTGCTCAGCCGCCTGCAAGCGTTGGACGCCGCCCTGCCGGTCATCATGATCACTGGCCATGGCGACATCACCGACGCCGTCGCAGCGATGAAGGACGGCGCCTACGACTTCGTCGCCAAGCCTTTTCAGTTTGAGCGCCTTCAAGACAGCTTGAACCGCGCTCTGGAAAAACGCGGTCTGGTCCTGGAAAACCGTCGTTTGCTGGCGATGGCCTCGGACAGCGGACAGGAGTTGCCCCTGGCCGGATCGTCTCGCGCCATCACCGCCCTCCGCGCCACCATCGCTCAGATCGCCGACGCCCGAATGGACGTGCTGATTGAAGGCGAAACCGGAACAGGAAAGGAGGCCGTTGCGCGCGCTCTGCACAACGGCGGCCGGCGACGATTGGCCCCGTTCGTCGCCGTCAACTGCGGCGCCCTGCCTGACGGGCTGATCGAGAGCGAACTGTTTGGACACGAACTCGGCGCCTTCGCCGGAGCCTTGCGCCGCCGGGTCGGGCACGTCGAACGCGCACACAACGGCTCACTGTTTCTGGACGAGGTCGAGAGCATGCCTCTGGCCGTTCAGGTCAAGATCCTGCGTGTCCTGGAGGAACGCGAGGTCCATCCCATCGGGGCCAACGAGCCCCGCGCCTTAGATTTGCGTGTACTGGCCTCGTCAAAGATCGATCTGGGCGAGGCCGCACGCGGGGGCGCCTTTCGCGAAGACCTCTATTATCGTCTGAACGTGGTGAGACTCCGCGTACCGCCTTTGCGCGAACGGCGAGAAGACATTCCCCTGCTGTTCGCCCACTTCCTGCGCCGCGCTGCGGACCGCCACGGCGTCGACATTCCCTCTATGAGCGACAGCGTAAGACGCCTGTTGGTCGAGGCCGATTGGCCCGGCAATATCCGCGAACTGGCGCATTTCGCCGAACGCGTCGCCTTGTCACTCGATGATAACACTCGCGCGTCCGATGACGGCCTCAGTCTTCCCGACCGCGTCAACCGATTCGAAGGCGAACTGCTGCGCGACGCGCTACAGTCCCATCGTGGAGACATATCCGCAGTGCTCGCCGAAATGCAGGTTCCGAGAAAGACGCTGTACGACAAGCTGCAGCGGCATGGCCTGAAGCCCGCCGATTTCCGCTGAGACGCCCGACCATTCTGGTTTAAAGCGGTGGCGTCTCAGCCTTTCTCCGCCGAGCGGAAGAAATCTCGCTGCCTGCCCATCGGTCCCACATCTGGAAATACAGACCGTAGTTGCCGTTGAAGCGTTTGTGGTGCGCGTCGTGGTGGGTGGCGGTGATCATCCAGCGTAGCGGCGCGCGTTTCAGCCAGGACGCAGGCCAGACTTCTCGGCCGGCGTGGTTCAGCACGGCGGTGGCGGTCATCAGGGTCAGCAGCGCCAGCGCCACGCCCCAGTGGATCGGGATGAACAGCGTCAGGGCCGGCAAAAACCAGGCCGTGGCGATCGCCTCGGCCGGATCGAAGGCGAAGGAGGCGAAGGCGCTGGAGTCGCGCGACCGATGATGTTCGGCGTGGGCCCAGGGGAAGATGCGCGGGTGGTGCAGCCCGCGGTGGACCCAATAGTAGAAGGCGTCGTGGGCCAGCATGTAGACGATGAAGCTGACGGGCAGCCACCACAGCGGCCAGGCGTGGATATCGTCGTAGATCGCCGTCCCGCCGCGCTTCCAGAGTTCGATGACGAATGCGGCCGGCAAGGCGTAGATCGGGCAGGCGATCAGGGACGCGATGACTTCAGCGCGGATTCGTTTCGCCGCCGGCGGCCTGTGGTTCAGCTGACGCCCCCGTCCCGCCCCGCCCCACAGCAAGCCATGGGTCACGACACCGACCAACAGATAGCGCACGCCGATGATCAGGCTGAGCGCAAGGGTGGTGACGAACAGGTCCTTCAACATGGGCGCACAGACGGCGAAACGTCGCGCCGGGTCAAGTCGTGACGCGCGGTCCGTAAAGCGCCTATTATGGGTCATGTCCTGGCCGACGATGATCCTGCTGTTCCTCGCCACCTTTTTGGGGATGGAGGTCTTCGCCTGGGCGATGCATCGCTTTGTCATGCACGGCCTGCTGTGGACCTGGCACCGCAGCCATCATGAGCCGCACGACGACGTGCTGGAAAAGAACGACCTGTTCGCCGTGGTGTTCGCCGCCCCGGCCATCATCTTTGTGGCTCTCGGGTTGCACGTCTGGCCTTGGATGCTGCCGATCGGCATGGGCGTTACAGCCTATGGACTGATCTATTTCTTCTTTCACGACGGGCTGGTGCATCGCCGTTTCCCGACGGGGATCGCGGGCCGCTCGGGGTTCTGGACTCGACGCATTCAGGCCCACCGGCTGCATCACGCGGTGCGGACACGCGAGGGCTGCGTATCGTTCGGTTTCCTGTGGGTGCGTTCGGCGCGGGCGCTGAAAGCCGAACTGTCTCAGAAGCGCGGCGCTTCCAGCAACGGCGCCTGAGACAGGGCGGTAAGGTCCGCCGACCCGGTGCAGAAACAGGCCAGTCTCAACTGAGCCGCCATCAGATCCAGATGATCCACCACGGCCTCGGTCGAGGTCAGCGCCGACTCGAGCACGCCCGCCGCCTGACCGACCAGACGGGCGCCCAGCCGAATCGCACGCGCTGCATCCAGCCCGTCGCGGATTCCGCCCGACCCGATCAGATCCAGTTCCGGCGCGGCCTGGGCGCAGTCTGCCAGGCTGCGCGCCGTCGGTACGCCCCAGCCGGCGAAAGGCGCGGCCAGCGCTTCCGCCCGACCGCCCGTCGCTCGTGCGCCTTCGATCAGGCCCCAGTTGGTGCCGCCCGCCCCGGCGACGTCCAGCGCAGCGACGCCCATGTCCGCCAGACGGCGCGCCACCGCGCCTGACAGGCCGGCGCCCGTCTCCTTGACGATCAGACGGGCCGGGAAAGCCGCCGCAACCTGTTCGATGCCTCGCGCCACGCCGCGCCAATCGCGATCGCCCTCGGGCTGAACGCCCTCCTGCAATGGATTGAGATGGAGGATCAGGGCGTCGGCGCCGATCATCTCCATGGCCCGCCGCGCCTCATCGACGCCATAGCCCAGGGCGAACTGCACGGCGCCCAGGTTGGCCAGAATCATAGCATCGGGGGCCCGGCGTCGCAGGTCCAGCCCCAGACCCAGACCGCCGTCCGTCTCCAGCGCCACGCGCTGCGAGCCGACCGCCAGCACCACGCCCAATGCCTGGGCGGCCTCGGCCAGCCGCGCATTGATCGCCTCGGCCCGCGAGGGCCCGCCGGTCATCGAACTGATCAGGAACGGCAAGGCGACCGGTCGCCCCAGAAAGCGCGTCGCCAGATCGATGGCGTCGTGATCGATATCCGGCAGGGCGTCGTGAACAAAACGGACGGCGTCCAGACCCGATGTCGTCTGGCTGACGCCCCGACCGGCCCGGACGTGGTCGATGTGTTCGTCCTTGCGCCGGATCAAGGCATCGGCGTCGGTGGACATCGCAAACGGCTCCTGGCGGGTTGCATCCGACGCGGTCGTGATGCCGTATGGCATCATAAGGGTTCGGCGCGTGGTCGCAACGCGACGTCGGCGACAATGGGAGATCTGTATGGCCATCGTCGGCATCCGGCGCCAACCGCCTCTGGCGGGCGCATCCTGCGACCCCGACGATCTGCGCCTGCAGGTTCAGGCGCGTCTGGCCGAGGTCGCCCCGGCGCATGACGGCCTGTTGTCCACGGCGGCCCGCGAGGCCTTGCTGGGACAGGGAAAACGCGTCCGGCCGGTGCTGGCCATGCTGGCGGCGGCGCATGTCGGCGGAGAGCCGGAAGACGCCCTGGACTATGCCTGCGCCCTGGAAATGGTCCATGTTGCGTCGCTGGTTCTGGACGATCTGCCATGCATGGACGACGCCTCGTTGCGTCGCGGCCAGCCGACCCTGCACCGTCGCCACGGCGAGGACACGGCGGTTCTGGCGGCCGTGGCCCTGTTGAATCAGGCGACGCGTCTGGTGCTGCAGACCCCGGCGCCGGCGGAAACGCGTCTCGCGGCCCTGGACCTTTTGACGCAGGCGATCGGCTTCGATGGTCTGTCCGAGGGTCAGATGCGCGATCTGCGCGACGACGCGAGGGATCGCGACGAAACCGCCCTGCGCCAGATCAACGATCTGAAAACCGGCGCCCTGTTCGTCGCCACCGTGCGTGGCGGCGGCCTGCTCGGCGGCGGCGATGCGCAGGATCTGGCGCGGCTGTCGGTCTTTGGGGAGGCGATCGGCTTCGCCTTCCAGCTCTGCGACGATCTGCTGGATGTCTGTTCGACCGTCGATGCGGTCGGCAAGGACGTGGGTCAGGACGACGACACCACCACCTTCGTCGATCTGTGGGGTGAATGCCGGACCCGCGCGGCGGTGCGGCAATCCTTGGCCAAGGCGGTCGAGGCGGTCGGCCATGACAGCCCCCTGGCCCTCTATGTCCTGGACTTTTTCCAGCAGGCCGAACTTGGGGTCTGACGTCGCGCCGGCCTTGTCGCTGAGCGGGATAGACGCGGGCTATGATGGCCGATCCGTGCTGAGCGACTTCAGCCTGAGCATCGCTACGGGCGAGGTCTATGCCCTGCTCGGGGCGAATGGTGCGGGCAAGTCCACGGTGGCGCGTGTGGCCTGCGGTCTGCTGCCCGCTCGGCGCGGGCGTGTCGTCCTGGGCGAAGGCGGCGGACCACGCGGGCGCATCGGGCTGGCGCCGCAGGACAGCGCCCTGTTCCCGGCCCTGTCGCCGCGCGAGAACGTCGATGTGACGGCGCGGCTCTGCGGGGTGCCTAAGCGTGATCGCGGCGCGGCGGTGAACCGCGCGCTCGACCTGACCGGCTGCGGCCCACGCGCGGACCAGCCGGTGCGCACCCTGTCCGGCGGCTGGAAACGGCGCGCCAACCTCAGCGCCGCCCTGGTCGGAAAGCCGCGCCTGCTGATCGCCGACGAACCGACGGAGGGCGTGGATGCGACGACCCGCAGCGTCCTGTCCGTCGCCCTGCGCGAAACCGCAAAGGCCGGCGCCGGCTGCCTTCTGATCAGCCATGACGCCGTCTTCGTCGCCGATACGGCCGACCGGATCGGCATCCTGGCGCAGGGACGGCTTCTGGCGGAAGGCGCGCCGAACGCCCTGCTGCATCGCGCCTTCGGATCCGCCCGGCTGCTCAGCATTCGCCTGACCCGACCGGCGTCGGACCCTGCGGCCCAATGGTTCGCCCAGGCGGGGCTGACCGCGTCCGAGGACAGGCTGGAGTGGCGTCGGCTCTGCGAGGACGCGCTGGCCATCGCCCAGATGCTTGCCGCCGTGGTCGATGGCGAGGATGGCGAGGTCGCCGTGCGCCGCCCCGGCCTGGACGATCTGGTCGCACAGCTGTCGCAGGCTCCAGCATGATGGCGGTGGCGGGCGCCTGGGCGAGAGGGTTTTGGCGCGACCGCGCAGGCGTGATCCTGACCCTGCTGTTGCCGCCCCTGGTCTATCTTTTGTTCGCGGCGATCTTCGGCGCGGGCGCACGGGGCGACATCGACACCACAGTCGTCCTGCATGACGCGTCGCGCACGCCCGCGACGGCGGCGGTCCGCGAGGCTGTGTCGAAGGACATGGGCGCGCGTCTTCGCATCGTCGAAGATCGCGAGGTCTTCGACCGCGCCGTCATCGACGGTCGCGCTGACGCCGGCATACTGATCCAGCCATCGACGCAGGGGCCGCCAAAACTGGTGATCGTTTCCGCCGCCGGCCGGGACGTGGCGGCGTCGGCGCTTCAGGCGCGGCTGGAGCCGATGGCCGCCGCCCTGTCGGGACAGGTCGCACGACCTGCACCGCGCGTTCAAACCCTGCAGATCGGTCCCCAGGGTGATGTACAGGCGACCTCTTATGCGGGCGCGGTGAGCGTCATGTTCGTCTTCTTCGCCGCCATGCACGGGGCCATGGGAGGGCTGGACGATCGACGATCCGGCCTCCAATCACGCCTGGCCCTAGCGCGCGGCGGCCTCGCGCCCATCCTTGGCGGACGGGCTGCCTGGCTGACGGCGGTGGGCGTGATGCAGTCGACGGCGGTCTTCGTCGCAGCCTGGTTCAAGTTGCCCGATCTCGCCCCCTGGCAGATGGCGGCGGCGGCGGTCACTGCGTTAGCGGTCGGTTTCTGCGCCGCCGGCCTGGCCTTGGCCCTGACGGCGGCATGTCGGTCGCGCGAACAGGCCCAGCCGCTCACGACCTTCGTGGTCCTGTTGCTGGCCGCTCTGGGCGGATCGATGGCGCCGCGCTTTTTGATGCCCGAGGCCTTCCGCGACCTCGGCTGGATCACGCCCCACGCCTGGGCCATCGAGGCCTATCAGGCCGTGATCTGGCGCGGCGAGTTCACCTCGACGGTCATCGCCGCCTGGGCGGTCATGGCCGGTCTGGGCGCAGGCGGCCTTGCGGTCGCCCTGATGTTGGAGCGGCGGCGCGCCGCCCGTTGATCGTCAGACGTGGGTCCACAACGCCGGGCGCGGCGGCGGCTCGCGCCAGGCGTCCAGCGTCTTGCACCACAGGGCGATCAGGCCACCCCGTCCCAGCAGCATCAGCTT
The DNA here is from genome assembly GCF_005484585.1 of Brevundimonas sp. SGAir0440. Lineage (NCBI taxonomy): Bacteria > Pseudomonadati > Pseudomonadota > Alphaproteobacteria > Caulobacterales > Caulobacteraceae > Brevundimonas > Brevundimonas sp. SGAir0440. Next base: position 2,161,435 of record NZ_CP039435.1, read on the forward strand.
GCCAGCCTTGTCGACCGACGTCCGTCCGTCCCAGGCGGTCACGCCGGCGCGCGACACATGGCGGCCGATCGAACGATAGACGCCGCGCGCCGTGGCGATGGCCCAGGCCGAACGCGGGTTCAGATCGCGCAAACCCCACCGCGCCGAGGCGTAGAAGGGCTCGGCCGCCGCCACCAGACGCTGCGCGGTCCGGGCCACGGCGGCGCGGTGCTGGGGCTGATCGACCTGATCGCGCGGCACGCCCGCCTCATCCAGCCAGACGCCGGGCAGATAGACGCGCCCGCCCTTCGCGTCCTCGACCACGTCGCGGGCGATGTTCGTCAGCTGGAACGCAAGCCCCAGGTCCTGTGCGCGTCGCAGGGTCGGCGCATCGTCCACCCCCATGATCCGCGCCATCATCACCCCGACGACGCCGGCGACGTGATAGGCATAGTCCAGCGTGTCCTCCAGCGTGTCGTAACGCCGGCCGACCACGTCCATCTCGAACCCTTGCAACAGGTCCATCGCCTCATCGGCTGGAATGCCATGACGCATGGCGACGCGCTGGAAGGCGGTGAAGACCGGGTCCGTCTGCGGCTCTCCGGCCAGGGCGGCGGCGGTGCGAAGGCGCAACTCGTCCAGCTTCTCGCCGGCCAGCACCGGATCGATGCCGACTGCGCCGTGGCCCAGCACCTGGCCGTCGATCTCGTCGTCGCAATGCCGGCACCAGGAATACAGCATCCACGCGTCGTCCCGGATCGCCGCCGGGAACAGGCGCGCGGCGGCGGCGAAGCTCTTGGACCCCTGCTCCATCGACTGGCGGCTGTGATCCAGGACGGCGTCAATCATGCCGGCTGCCTCGCATCCTCGATCATCAGGGCGGCGGTGGCCTTGGCCGATCCGACCACGCCCGGCACGCCCGCGCCGGGATGGGTGCCGGCGCCCACAAAATACAGGTTGGGGATCTGGTCGTCGCGGTTATGAACCCGGAACCAGGCGCTCTGGGTCAGGATCGGCTCCAGCGAGAAGGCCGAACCCTGATGGGCGTTGAGCTGGTCGCGGAAATCGACCGGCGTGAAGATGCGGCAGGTGTCCAGGTCCGCCGTCAGGCCAGGGATGTAGCGTTCTTCCAGATAGGCCAGGATCCGGTCGCGATAGCGCGGCCCCTCGACCTTCCAGTCGATGTCCGCCGAGGCCAGGTGCGGCACGGGCGCCAGCACATAGAAGGCGTCGCAGCCTTCCGGGGCCAATGACGGATCGGTCCGCGTCGGCGCGTGCAAATACAGCGAGAAGTCGTCGGGCAGATCCGGCCCCTTGAAGATCTCGGCGATCAGTTCGCGATAGCGCGGCCCGAACAGCACCGTGTGGTGGCGCACCTCCGGATGGACGCGTTTCAGGCCGAAATAGATGACGAACAGCGACATGGAGTGACGCCGCGACGCCAGCTTGGCGCCCTCCTTCTGACCGCGCGGTTCCTGGCCCAGCAGGCGCTGATAGGTGTGAACCACGTCGGCGTTGGAGGCGACCATATCGAAGGCCAGCGTCTCGCCGTTCACCACCACGCCGGTCGCGCGACCGTTCGCCATGGTGATGCGCTCGACCGGACTGTTCAGCCGCACCTCACCGCCCAAATCCTTGAGCAGACGCACCATGGCCTGGATCAGGGCTCCGGTGCCGCCACGCGGGAACCACACGCCCCAGCGCCGCTCCAGCGCATGGATCAAGGCATAGATCGACGAGGTCGCGAACGGATTTCCGCCGACCAGCAGGGAGTGGAAGCTGAACGCCTGACGCAGGTGCTCGTCTTGAATATAGCTGGCGACCTTGTCATAGACCGACCGCCAGGCCTGAAGCCGCATCAGCTCCGGCGCCGCCTTGACCATGCTGGCGAAGTCCAGAAACGGCACGGCCCCCAGCTTCAGATAGCCTTCCTTCAGCAGGTCCTGCGAATAGGCCAGGAACTTGCGATAACCGTCCTTGTCGGCCGGATTGCGCGCCACGATCTGGCGGTCCAGCTCGTCCTGGTCGTTGACGTAGTCGAAGACATCGCCGTCTTCCCAGCACAGTCGGTAGAAGGGCGCGACCGGCAGAAGTTCGACATAGTCCGACAGCTTGCGGCCGCTGGCCTGGAACAGTTCCTCCAGCGCCGACGGGTCGGTGATGACGGTGGGACCGGCGTCGAAGGTATAGCCCTTGTCTTTGAACACATAGGCCCGGCCGCCCTCCAGATCGCGGGCCTCAAACACCGTGGTCTGAATGCCCGCCGACTGCAGCCGTATGGCCAGCGACAAGCCTCCGAAGCCCGATCCGATTACTGCAGCCCGCATCACGCACGTCCTTTTTCGACCAGACAGGTCAGTGCGGCGCCGATCGGCACCGGGGGTTTTCCGCTCAGGATCCGCGCCTTGTCGGCGAGAGTGGATCCAGCGGCGTAGAAGCGTTCGACCAACGGCTGGGGCAGACGATAGAACCGCTCCAGCACCTTGTATCGTTCATCGGGCCGCGCCGCACGGAATAGCATCCGGTTCAGCAACCGATAGAAGCCTCGTCCGGCCCATACGTCATGCGCATGGCGACGGATGTCTTCGGCGACCGTCGCCGGTTCGAAATCCCGCGCCAATCGGTCGGCCAGGCGCACGGCGTCCGGCAGGGAATAGCCGGTGGTCGGGTGAAACAGCCCGGCGCGCAAGCCGCTGAGCGCTGTCAGCCCCATCCGCGACAAATGCGCCCCGATGTCGCCGTCGAGCGCCACGGGCAGGACGCCGTCCTCCTCGCGCAACACCGTATCGATCTTCCAGCCTTGCGCGCGGGCGTAATCCAGCACGCCCTGACGGAACGACTCGCGATCCAGCGCATCGCCGTCGGTGTAGCGCGTATCCTCGATCAGCAGCGTGCGATCATCGAACGGCAGGGTGTAGAGAAACCGGTAGCCCCCGGCCTGATCGACACAGGCGTCCATGACGATGGGCGTGGTCAGACCGTGCGGCGCCGCCAGCCGCACCTCCAGCCCGACGAATTTCTGGAAACCCAGCGCCAGATCCGGCGTCGCGGTCGGCCCGCGCCCATCGATCACCGCCTTGGCGCTCAGACGCTGTCCGTCAACCAGCACCGCTTCGGTCGGCGACACCGAGGCGACCGGCGCACCCAGCATGATCCGTCCGGGCAAGGCCGCCTTGACCACCGCCGCGAACCGTTCGGCCGTGACGCTGCAATAGGGCGTCGACAGCGCGCGTTCGAACTGGGGAAAACGGACGCTGTATCCCGGCCAGCGATGCACCACCAGAGGCGCGATCCAGTCGCGCTGCGCCTGCGTCAGGTCGCTGTCGAAGAAGGACCAGGTGTGGACCCCGCCCAAGGTCTGCGCCGCCTCGACGATTCGCACATCCAGATCAGGACGGACCTGTGACAGCCGCAGCGCCAGCAGGCCATTGGCCAGGCCGCCGCCCACCAGCACAAGGTCCGGCGCGGAAGTGTCAAAGGCGTCGACCTGCATTCCAGACAGGTGACACGCGCGGACGCATGCGGCAAGCGAACAGGATGCTTACCGGGCCGCGATGCGCTAAGTGTCGCGCCATGTCCGCCGTCACGCCAATGTCACGGGTCGTCCCGAACCAGGCCCTGATCGGCCTGACGCTGGCTGGCCTGATCGCGGCGGCCTGGCTGAGCCTGCATATCTACGGCGTCTATTTTCATCGCTGGACGATCTGGAGCGTCCTGACCGTTCCGCTGATCGTCGCCGTCCAGACCTGGCTATCCGTCGGCCTGTTCATCGTCGCCCACGACGCCATGCACGGCTCGCTGGCCCCGGGCCGCCCACGGCTGAACACGGCGATCGGCAGCCTGGCGCTGGCCCTCTACGCCGGTTTTCGGTTCGCGCCCTTAAAGACGGCCCACCACGCCCATCACGCCGCGCCCGGCACGGCGGACGATCCCGACTTTCACGCCGAGGCCCCCCGCGCCTTCCTGCCGTGGTTCTACAACTTCTTCCGCACCTATTTCGGCTGGCGAGAACTTGCCGTTCTGACCATCCTTGTGGCCGTCGCCGTGCTGGTCCTTGGCGCCCGCATGCCCAACCTTCTGGTCTTCTGGGCCGCGCCCGCCCTGCTCTCTGCGCTTCAGTTGTTCACCTTCGGCACCTGGCTGCCTCACAGGCATACCGACGACGCCTTCCCCGATCATCACAACGCCCGCACCAGCCCTTTCGGCCCGGTCCTGTCGCTGCTGACCTGCTTCCACTTCGGCCGCCACCACGAACACCACCTGACCCCCTGGAAGCCCTGGTGGCGTCTTTTCAGCTAGGCGTCCATGGCGGTCGTTTTCAACGGCGACATGCCGCGCGAAGCCAACTGACCCTTTGCGCGGCGGGTGGCTGCTTTCTGCTCATTTTCTGAGAGGAATGGCGGAGACGGTGCCACACAATCCAGCAAAAGCGGGCTTTTGATCCACGGGACCGTGCCAAGCTGGCACGATTACCCGTGACTTTATCGGACGTTGCGTTGACGCACTATGCGGCATCGCGTTCTTGCTTGCCCTTCACCAGTCCCTTGAGGTCGTCAGCGATGATGTGGCCGTAGCGATCAGCGGTGATTTTCACGCTGCTATGCCCGGCGAAGCGGCTGACCAGAGTCAGGCTTTCCTTGTTGCGAAGCATGTCCGTGATCGTCGTATGACGCAAGGTGTGGAACTTCACATCGTCGATGTTCTGCCCGGCCTTCCTCACGCCCTCGCGGACCCGACGCCACTTCCAGTCCATGGTCGAAGTGTGCCACGGGAACAGCCGACCATCCGGCGACAGCATCCGCAGGAACGGAAGCATATCAACGATGGACTGTGACGCCGGGAGCGTCTTGGCCTTGCCGTTCTTAAGCCGCTCGATCTTGTCGAGGCCGGTGCGCGCCAGTTCCGCCGGGGTAGCGTCACGAAAACGGGGCCACGAAATGATCGTGTCGCCGTCTGCATCGACCGTGATCCATTCGTCGCGAAGCATGAGGGCTTCGCCCTTGCGGCAAGCGGTGTCCAACAGGAACCGCACGAAGCAGCCGAACCGCTTCCAATCGTGGGCCGGGTTCTCGATCTCATAGTCCCCGATCACCTTGAAGATGGCGGCAACCTCGGCCTTGGTCAGCGTCCGTTCTTGGATGTTGTTGACCTTGATCGTCGGGAACGGGGGTTTGGCGAACAGGATCGGTTTCTTGTCCGGTCCCTGCATCTTCGTCGCCTTGTCGAGGGCGCCCGACAGGACTTCCAGCTTGCGTTTCACCGTGGCCGGTGCCGCCCGTCCGCCTTTGCGTCCGCCCCGAAGGGCCAGAGTCTCGGCGATCTCTTCCAGCCGGAAGGCATGAAGGTCCGACAGCAGGTCTTCGCCGCAAATCTCACGCAGGATTTTGACGGTCGATTTGAGGGTCGCTTGCGAGCGATGGGTCTTCCAGACGGTCTTTTCGCAGTGGTCGAAAAGGTCGTTGATGGTCATGCCCTTGGGCTTACCCTCTTCGTCCTTCTTCACGGTGGGCTTGGCCATCTGCTCGGCCGTGATGCCGAGCGCGATTTGCGGCGCCATCATGATCGCCACGCGCTTGTCGCGGCTCTTGGTCGAGACGCGGTGACGCTGCCCGTCCTCGCCCCTGAACTCCACGATGTAGATGCCGTTAGGACGTTGCTTCACGTCCCATGCAGTGTCGATGTTAGCCTGAAACGCCATGATCTCCGTCCTTGGTGGCAGTTGCTATGGTGCGACGGAGTTGGTTTGCGATGGCTTCTCCCTTCTGAGTGAGGCGCACGATCTTGCGCCGTTGGTCGTCTTCGTCGGTTTCGAGTTTGATCCAGCCCAGCCCATCCGGGTCGCGCTTGGTCGGCTCCATGAGCAGTTGATATGACCGACCGATAGACTGGCCGAAGATCGGCTCGCCGGTCTTGTCTGCGCCCGCGATCTCCTTGAGGTCGCTGACGATGATCGACTTGCCGAGGCTATTGGCTTCGACGATCAGCGCGAAGGCATAGACCTGACGCAGCGAAGTCCGCGCCGGGATTTCAAAAGCGATGGTCTGGAGAGCCTTGGCGAACGCCATGAACTGCCCGGCCCCCTCCTTGAGGCGGCTTGGCGTGGTCAGGTCTACGCCCTCGACGACAGAGCCTTGAAGTTCTTCGGGGGATTTGCGGCGACGGGCCATCGGCGGGCTTCCTTTAACGGGTTTGCCAAACGATTGCCTTGAGTCACCCATCTCCTCAACGGAAAAGAGCGAAAGGATAACGGCCTCCTGTGTGTGAGCTACGGGAAAGCCTGTGTGCCACGACCCGTTAGATGTTGTCAACGCAAAGGATGGCACTTGATGTTTTCTGAAATTCTGCCCGACGTTTAGGCCCGCGCCCATCCAGCTAAATATGGGGTGCGAGAAACCTTCAAAGACAAACTGGCGCGACAGATCGCGCTTGAGGACGAGAGCCGTGCCCTCGGCGCCAGCCGATACCGTGCGCGCCGCCCGCTGCCGTGGCGACATGAACCTTCCAGCACGGACGAGGAAGGCGACCTACCGCCCGGCCGACAGCTATTGCGGCTGGCGATCCAGCCCACGGCCGAAGCTATCCGGTCGTTCTGCGATGTCGTGAATCACGGCGGCGGAACCCGCATCCCAGAGGCCGCCCTGATCCTGTCCAGTGTCGGCGCCGAAGAGGCCGCCTATCTGACCGGCCGCGTGATCCTGTCTGCCGCCGCCGAGGGCAAGAAGCTGACTGCGACGGCCATCGCCGTCGCCGACGCCATCATTGAACATCAGCAGATGGAGAACCTTCGCCGGGCCCGCGCCGATGTGTTCAAGGGCGTCCTCCGCGTTCAGGCCCATGGCGTCCGCTCGCTCAAAATGAAGCGGAAGATTCAGAACATCATGAGCGACCACGGCTTCGACCAGCCGTTCCCGCTGGCGATGCGGATTCGCACGGGCGTCAAAGCCATCGAACTGTTCTGCGATGCGACCGGCCTGTTCGCCATCGAGAGCCAAGGCCAGCGCACAAAATACGTTCGGCCCACCGAGGCCGTTCACAAGTGGCTGGAGCAACAACACGCCCGCTGCGAACTGCTTGAGCCGATCAGCCTTCCGATGATCGTGCGCCCCCGCCGTTGGTCGTCGCCGTTCAAGGGCGGCTACATCACGAAGCAGCCGGGCAACCGTCTCGTGAAGCAGGCCAACGCCGCCTACCACGATCAGCTTCGCGACCAGATGATGCCCGGCGTCTATGACGCCGTGAACGCGGTTCAGGAGACCGCTTGGAAAATCAACGGTCCCATCCTCGCGATCATGCGCGAAATCTGGGACGGCGGCGGCGAACTCGGCGACCTCCCTGCTCGCAATCCGACGCCCATCCCGCCCCGCCCCGCCGACTACGCCGAGAACGAAGAGACCGCCAACCGCTGGAAGCGCGAGGCGTCGGACATCCACGACCTGAACGCCAAGAACGTCAGCAAGCGGCTGGCCCTGTCGCAACGTCTATGGGTGGCGACGAAGTTCGCTGACGAAGAGGCCATCTACTTCCCCCACAGCCTCGACTTCCGAGGCCGCGTCTATCCGTTGGCGACCGGCGGACCTCACCCGCAGGGCGATGATGTCGCCAAGGCTCTGCTGACCTTCGCCGTTGGTCAGCCGATCACCAACGACGGCGCCCGCTGGCTGGCGATCCACCTCGCGGGCCTGTTCGGCATCGACAAGGTGTCATTCGACGAGCGTGTGCAGTGGGTGTGGGACAATCAGATCGCCATCCTCGACAGCGCGGCCGATCCACTCGACGGTCAACGGTTCTGGGCGACGGCCGACAGCCCGTTCATGGCCTTGGCCGCGTGTCTGGAATGGGCGGGCTACATCCGCGAGGGCGCCGACTTCATCAGTCACCTTCCGGTGAGCCTTGATGGCAGCAACAGCGGCTTGCAGCACTTCTCGGCCATGCTCCGAGACCCCATCGGAGCCAAAGCCGTCAACCTCAAACCGGGCGACCGGCCGCAGGACATCTACAGCGATGTCGCCGCCGCCGTTCAGGCCCGCGTGAACGAGAGCTACGACCCGGCCGCGACTGCATGGAAGGGCAACAAGGTCACTCGCAAGATCACCAAACGCCCGGTCATGACCTTCACCTACTCGGCCACGAAATACGGCTACTGCGATCAAATCCTCCAGACGCTTCGCGAGATCGACGGCGCCGGTCAGCCCTACCTCGACGCCGACAACTATGTGGCGGCTCGCTACATGGCGGCTGAAATCTGGGACGGCGTTCAGGGCACTGTCGTCGCCGCAGCCGAAGCCATGGCGTGGCTGCGAACGGTCGCGTCGATCATGACCAAGGCCGGTGTGCCGATCCGATGGACGGCGCCCACGGGTCTGCCTGTGCTTCAGACCTACAAGAGCCGCAAGGCCGACCTGATCCGTGTCGTCTTCAAGGGCCAGCGCATCCGGCTACAGGTCAGGAACGAACTTTCGAAACTCGACAGCAAGCGTCAGGCGAACGGCATCAGTCCGAACCTGATCCACAGCATGGACGCCTCTCACCTCATGGGCGTGGCGAACCGTTGCTACGACCACGACATCCGCTCTCTGGCCGTTGTCCATGACAGCTTCGGCGTCCATGCCGCCCGCGTGTCGGACCTTCAAAACATCCTCCGCGACACCTTCGCCGATCTCTACGAGACGAACTGGCTTGAGGTGTTCCGAGAGGAATTCATCGCGCAGCTTCCGCCGGAGTGGGCCGACAAAATCCCGCCGGTCCCGGCCCTTGGCGCCTTCGACATCGAGCAAGTTCGACGCAGCCCCTACCTGTTCGCGTGATCCATGGGCCAGCTATTGAACACTCGAACCAATCCCATGAACCCATTGCCCTCAATCGGTGATCGCGTCCGCACGGATTCGACGGTCGCCCTCCTACGCGAGCCAGCCTTCGCACTGCTGTCTCGCATCCAAGACGCAAACCCGTCCGATCAGGTCCGCGCCCTGTTTCTGGTTGCAGCCGTGATCTCCGACGCCATCGGCATCGACGGCCACGACGCACTGAACAGCGCGAAGCGAATGCTTTCGACGGCGGAAGGCCCGCACACCGTCCACGTCCAAGCGATCCGCGATTATGCTGACGGCGAGTTGCGCCGCATTGAGTGAAGCCTGACGTAGATGTCTTTGTCGCGCTGGCCGGTCTGATGCAGTCGGACGCCGCGCACTTCCTCATGCCGACCGATCTGGCAGACGAGGCGTCGGCGTGGCTTCTGTCGCAAGGCATCCAGCACGAGTGGAATGATCTCTACATCATGGGACGCGAGCCTACGGGCGGAACCCTGATCTCGATTTCCGGCGACCTCGGCGCACTCGCATTCAGAATGTGGGGGTCCGATGAAGTTGTCGGGCCTGTTTCTTTTTCGCCCGCCGCGCGTCGTCATAGCCCTTGATCGTGACCGCCCGACAGGCGTCGCCGCAGTAGCGACGGTTAGGTGTGGAGACGAACTCTCCCGCGCAGACTTTGCATGTCCCCATGATCGGCTCCTTGGGCTTGATCCCCAGCCGTTCATCGCTTGCTGCAAGCAGGTCTTCGATCTTCGCGGCCCACCGGCCCTCACATTTGAGCATCCCATATTTAACCCGGATGCCCGCCCCCAAACCATTTTCTTCAAAGGGCAATCGCCATGAATTTCGTCCGCGATTACATCCTGCCTCGCCTCAAAGAGCGCAGCACCTACGTCGGTCTCGTGGCTCTCGCGACCGCCTTCGGCATCGCCGTTGATCCGGCCTATGTCGATGTCGCTCTGGCAGTCGGCGCCGCTATCGGTGGCGTGATTGGCATCGTCTGGAAAGACGCGCCCGCCGCGTGAGCAGACACCAGCCCGCCGCTCACGGCGTCCGCGACACCTTCCCGACCAACATTCCCGACCTCATCAAGTGGCTCGACATCTTCTGTCCCGAGCCTATGCCGCGCCCGGTCAGACGATTGAGGAAGTGATGTTCGCGGCCGGTCGCCGCGATCTCGCCCGCCAACTTCAACGCCAGTTCGAACGATCTCTTGAGCGGCCGAACGCCCTCTAACGGAGACCGCTCATGTGTTCCCTTTTCAAGAAACCGAAGGTGGTTTCTGCGCCGGTCGCGGCTGACGCCCCGATCCTTCGCAACCCCTATCTCGACGGCCTCGACGCCGTTGTCCGCGCCCGTCAGAGCGGTGTTCGCGCCCTGACGATCCGCAAGGCCACGGGCACACCGAGCGTCCCCGGCGCGACGACTACACCGTCCAGCCCGACGCTTCCGGCAACGCCGAACGTCGCCACCGGAAACACTCTCTCCGACCTCGCGCGCCCGTCGCTGGCGATCACGAGCAGAACCCTCTCTTCGAAAGTCTAACCCTACCGCATGAAGACCGCAGCAGCGCGTTTCAGCGCGCTGTCGGTCGCCCGCAACTCCGTTCTGGAGAAGGCGCGTGAGGCATCGCGGCTGACCATTCCCGGCTTGATCCCAGAGATCGGCCAGAATGAACACTACAGCCCGACCCAACCCTATCAGTCGGCGGGCGCACACGGCCTCCGCAGCCTGTCGGCGCGGTTGCTCTCGACCCTGTTTCCGACCTCGGTCCAGTTCTTCCGACTGGAACTCGACGCCTTCGCGGCGGCGCAGCTTCAGGCGGACAAGAACGACGTAGACACCCGCCTGTCGCAGGTGGCCGAGACGACCGCCGCGATGATGGACGACCTCAAGGTTCGTCCCGCGCTGGCAGAAGTCATCAAGCAACTGATCGCAGCGGGCAACGTCGTCGGCTACCTGCCGCAGGACCGCGCCCCTCGCGTGTATCGCATCGACCAGTTCGTGTTGAAGCGTGACAACTACGGCCAGTTCACCGACATCATCATCCAAGAGAAGGTCTGGCCTTCGACCCTCCCCGAGGCCGTTCGCACCGCCCTTGGCGTCAAGCTCGACCCGAACACGGACGAGAAGCAGATCGATGTTTACACCGTTGTCGAACAACGGGACGGCAAGGTCACGCACTGGCAGGAGATCGAGGGCAAGGAAGTCCCCGGCTCCAAGTCCGACCCCATCCCGACCGATCAGGCTGGATGGCTCGCCCCGCGTTGGACCGTCGTTCCCGGTAGCGACTATGGCCGCAGCCACGTCACCGAATATCTCGGCGACCTCCTGTCGATGGACGACAACTACAAGGCCATCACGCAGTTCGCAGCCATCGCCTCTCGCGTCGTCACGGTCGTCAATCCGAACTCGTCGCTCGATGTCGCGGAACTCGCGGCGGCCGAATCCGGCGACTACCTCTATGGCGAACCCGAAGCCATCCAGACGCTCGGTCTGAACAAGTCGCAGGACTTCGCCGTCATCAAGGACGTGACCGCGACCATTGAGGCGCGGGTCAAAGAAGCGTTCCTCGTCGCAAACTATCGCGACGCAGAGCGTGTCACGGCTGAAGAAATCCGCAGCCAATCCGAAGAACTGGAAAACGGTTTGGGCGGCACCTTCTCTGTGCTGGCCTCCGAACTCCAACAGCCGATTGCAGCCCGCTATCTCTATGTCGCGGCACAGCGCAAACTCATCCCCGCCATCCCCGAGGGCATTCGTCCGAAGATCGTGACGGGTCTGGCCGCGCTTGGTCGGGCCGCAGAGGTGAACCGCCTTCGCACGTTCGCCGCCGACGCCATCCAAATCCTGACGCCGCAGGTCTTCGCCAGCCTCGTGAACGCCCCCGCGTTCTTGAGCCGCCTTGGCAATGAACACGGCGTCTCAAGCCTCGAAACCCTCCTGAAGACGGAGGACCAAATGGCCCAAGAGCAGCAGCAAGCCATGGCGCAACAGGCCATGCAAGCCGCGACCCCGGCCATCGCGGAAGCCGCCATCGGCGCGGCGACCCAAGACCCTAACCAAGGAACTTAATGAGCCTCGAAAGCCCGGTCATAGAGACCACCTCGCCCGCACCTGACTATTCCCAGCTTCCGGCGTCGGCCTTTCCAGAGAGTGCAGACCCCTCGACCTACAAAGACTCCCTGTCGGCGCCGGAAACCCCGGCCAAGCCGGAGCGTCCCGCCCACATTTCGGAGAAATTCTGGGATGCGGAAGCGGGCACGATCCGCGTCGATGACATGGCGAAATCGTATGCGGAACTGGAAGCCAAGCTCCGGTCTCCCAAGTCCGAGGACAAGCCCGCAGACGAAGCGGACAAGCCGAACGATCTGACTATCGAACCCGCCAAGCCGGAGGCTCCGGCCGAGGCCGAGGCGAACCCGATCACGACCGCTTTCGAGTCCTTCGCCAAGCACTACGAAGACACCAAGGGCCAGCCCGCCGAGGATCAGATCGCAGAGATTGTGAAGCTGGGCGTCCCGCAGAACATCGTAGAGAACTACCTTGCTGGCCTGTCGGCCCTGTCCCAACTCGCATTCCAACAGGCTCATGCGACAGCGGGCGGCCAAGACATCTTCGACGCGGCGTCGGATTGGGCTTCCAAGTCCCTGACCGCCGCCGAGATCGACAGCTACAATACCCTCGTCACGAACTCGACCACCGCTAAACAAGGCGTCGAATGGCTCGTGGCGAAATACAAGGTGGCGCATCCGTCCGAAGGGTCGTTCGTCGAGTCCACGCCGGGCACCGCAGTCGGCGACGTGTTCCGATCCAAGTCGGAAATGGTCGCCGCCATGAAGACCGACCGATACCAGACTGACCGAGCCTATGTGGCCGAGGTCGCTGAAAAGGTCGCCCGCTCGCAAGCAGCCGGAACGCTGCTCTAAAGCACACTTAAGACCACGCCCGCCTGCCTCCATAGAGGCTCGCAAGCGGGGCCGCACAGTTCCCAGCGCAAATCGGGAACTGACCGTCCACGGACGGGCGGCCGGTGAAAGCCCGGCCTAACCCTTTCTCCCAAATCAAAGCGGAAACATCCGGCTGCGAAGAGGCCGGTTTCGACCGCACAACCTCATGCGCCAGCGGACTCCGATTGATCGACGGGAGCCAAAACTCTCTCTCAATCAAGGAGCCTAATGGCTAACTCCACCCCCTCGAATCCCGGCTACAAGGCCGGTGATACTCCCGGCACCAACAACCTGCTGATCGACATCTTCGGCGGCGAGGTTCAGGCGGCCTACGAACGCATGACCATCATGCGCGACAAGCATCGCGTCTTCGCGCTGGCCAACGGCAAATCGCTGCGCTTCCCCCGCGTCGGCCGCGCAACCGCGTCCTACCACACGCCCGGCACTGAAATCGTCGGCAAGCAAATCGGCCACGACGAGATCATCCTGACCTCGGACGACAAGCTGATCTCCGACGTGTTCGTCGCCGACATCCACGAAATCCTGAACCACTTCGACATTCGCTCGGAATACGTTCGCCAACTGGCTGAAGCTCTGGCCGTCCAGTTCGACCAGAACGCCATGCGCGCTGTCGTCAAGGCTGCTCGCGCCACCGATCTGCTCGGCACCTCGGGCGGCGGCGCACCGACCCCGGTCGTGGATTCCGCTATGGCGACCGACGCCACGAAGCTGTTCGACGCCTTCTCCAAGGCCAAGGAAGCCCTCGACGGCAAGAACGTCCGCGTCGATATGGTCGATGTGTTCGGCCTCGTGAAGAACCTTCAATGGTATGCGATGGCGCGCTCGGACAAGAACCTGAACCGCGACTACAACGGCGGCGACGCTTCGCTCCGCAAGCACACCCTCGAAACCATCGACGGCATCAAGATCGTCAAGTCCAACATCGCGCCGTTCGGCAACGATGACTCGGCCAACCTCGACATCCCGACCCGCTACCGTCTGAAGATGGGCACGACTATCGGCGCCGTCTGGACCAAGGACGCCATCGGCACCGCCGAAGTTCAGGGCCTGTCGGTTCAGACCGAAGACCAGATCAGCAAGCAAGGCACTCTCATCCTCGCCCGTCAGATGACCGGCACCGATGTCTTCCGTGCCTCGGATGCGGTCGAACTCCGCACCGACGCCATCCCGGCCTAACGACCGGCAACCGCCACACCAGAAGGGCGCGCTCTCTCACGAGGGCGCGTCCTTTTTTTCACCTCGTTCCGAAGGAGATCGCGCCCATGCTGGCTGCGCCCATGACGGAACTTGAGGCCGTCAACGACATGCTGATCGGCATCGGCCAGCTTCCCGTCAACGCCATCATTCCCGAGATCGTGGACCAGTCCATCGCGCTCGGCGAACTGAACAAGGTCGTTCGCGAAGTCTGCCTCTACGGCTTCAAGTTCAACACCGATGAGGACTTCGTTCTCTCCCCCGACATCGACGGCTTTATCGCCGTCCCCACCGGCGCCCTCGACATTGACCCGATGGATAAGGCGCAGGACATCATTGTTCGAAAGCACCCATCGAAAGGCTTCGGCCTCTGGGACGCCGCGAACCTGACGTGGGTGATGGCCCTGCCGGTCAAGGTCCGCGTCAAGTGGTCGTTCACGTTCGACGCCCTGCCGGAAGCCGCCCGTGGCTACGCGGTCATCGCGGCCGGTCGCAAGTTCACCGCTCGGGTTGTGGGCGACCCAGCCGCCGACCGCTTCGGCGAAGAGGATCAGCGACGCGCTTGGCTGACGCTGCAACGCCAGCAGTCCGCCTCGGCCGACATCAACATCTTCCGCGCCAACAAGGCTCTTTCCGCATCTCTGAACCGGCGTGGCCGGGCTTGGAGGTCCGATAAGTGAGCCTCGTGACCCGCTCGCTGCCGTCCCTTCACGGGGGCGTTTCGCAGCAAACGCCGCTGGTCCGCTCGCCCGATCAACTCGAAAGCCTGACCAACGGCTGGCCATCCATCGCGACCGGCCTGACCAAACGCGCACCTTCAGAGGTCGTCGCTCGGCTTATGCCGACCGCGCCGGAAAACGCACACGTCCACACCATCAACCGCGACACCGCAGAGCAGTATGTGGTGATCGTCGCAGACGGCCAGATCAAGGTGTTCGACACCCTCACCGGCCAAGAGAAGCTTGTCACCGCCCCCGGCGGCTGGGCCTACCTCTCGACCGTCGAGGATTACGGCACGGACATCTCGGCGTTCAGCGTCGCGGACTACACCTTCATCACCAATCGTCGCATGAAGTGCGCCATGGGCGCGCTGGGCGCCGACACCCAACCTGATCCCGCCGAGCAAATCTGGCTTAACCGCCGGATTGGCACCGATGCGAACGGCGATCCCTACGCGCCGGGCAGCACCTACACCTATCCGCCTAACCCGACCGCTGGCGTCATCACCGGCACGGTGCAGCGTTTCGACAAACTGCCGCCCGTCAATCAGGGCGACACGCCCCCGCCCGAAGGCGCCATCTACCGCGTCCAAGGCGACGAAACGGGAGGCTTTATGTCCTACTACGTCGTCCGTCGCGGCGGCGTATGGGAGGAATGCGTCAAGCCCGGACTGGTCAACGCCATCGACTACAAGACCATGCCCCACGCCCTCGTTCGCGAGGCCGATGGAAGCTTCGTCTTCGCTCCGTTCTCGTGGGCGCCCCGCCGCGTCGGCGACACGGACATCAACCCGAACCCCGGCTTCATCGGCCGCCCGATCCGCAAGGTGTTCTTCTATCAGAACCGCTTGGCCTTCCTCTACGACGAGAACTGCATCCTCTCGTGCGTCGGCGACTTCGGAAACTTCTGGCGTATGTCGCAAACCGACTATCTGGAAAGCGACGTGCTGGACGCCGGGGCGACTTCGACCAAGGTCTCGCCTCTGCTGGATGCGACCACTCACAATGACGGCATCCTGCTCACGTCCGACCAAACACAGTTCAGCCTCTCGCACGGCGAACTCGGTTTGAACGCCTCGTCGCTCGCGATCCGGCCGACGACGAACTACACCGTCAACACCGTCGCTGGCCTCGCCTCGCTCGGCTCCGAAATCTACTTCGCTGTCGAGAACAGCGGCTTCGCCAAGGTCATGGAATACGCCCGGCTCGCCGGGGCTGACACGACCACGGCTTCGGACGTGACGGCGCACTGCGACCGCTACATCCCGGCGGGCGTCCACGCACTGATCCCGGCCGATGATCTGTCCGCTTTGTTCGTCCTGACGAACGGCGCCCCGAGCAAGGTCTACTGCTACAACTTCTATTGGGCCTCGTCCGACGAGAAGCTTCAGTCCGCGTGGCATGAATGGGACTTCGGACCCGGCACCCGGATCGTCTCTGGCGCCTACCTCAAGGGCACGCTTTACCTCACGGTTCAGCGAAACGATGGCCTGTGGTTGGAGAGGGTCAACCTGACCGCTGGCTCGCGCCCGGTGCAGACGACCCATCAAATCCATCTGGATCGTCGGGCGACCGTGACCGGGACCTATCAGGCCACGCCGAACACAACGCAGTTCATCTTGCCCTATCGGCCGGTGAAAGCCCGGTTCCAGATGGTTCGAGGCAACGCCTTCGCGGGCCGCCCCGAAACGCTGATCGACCCCTCGACCTACATCTGGATCACGGACAACATGGTCGAGGTTCCGGCAAGCGAGATTGCCGGACCTGTCGTCGTCGGGGAAGGCTACGAGTTCGCGTTCGAGTTCTCGACCCAATACATGCGGACCCAGCGCGGAGAGGCCATCACGACCGGCCGCACCACGCTTCGCACCTTCACCGTGAACTTCGTGGACACCGCCTATTTCAAGACATCGGTCGCGCCCTACGGCGTCAATCCGAATGTCGAGGAAATCCTGCCGTCCAAACTCTCGCAGTTCACCGGCAAGACCTTGGGCGCCGCGAGCTTCCGTCTGAACACGCCAGCCTATGCGACCGGCTCACACCGCTTTCAGGTCTACGGCCAGAACACGGCGACCCGCATCCGCATCGTGAACGACACCTACGCCGCCTCGACGTTCGTCGCGGCCGAGTGGGAAGCTAACTACTACAATCGTTCCAGAACCTGACCGCTCACGGGCGGTCAGGCCCTCACTTGAAAAGAACTCGGCCCGTAGCATCGTGAAAATCGCGGGCGCGGTCGTAGGTCTCATTTAGTCCCGCGAGCCAGTTGGGTTTGTTATCACAAGCCGCTCGGAGGGTGTTGTCACCCACCGTATCGGGAACGGAATAAACCGGCGCACCCCGTGCCGAACTCTGCCCGATCACATTGCCGAGGTTGTCATAAGTCGCGCTGGTGAGGACCGTCATCGAAGATTGACGACAATCGAACTCGGCCAAAAACAACTGAAACTTCGTCGTGCCGGAATTTATAACCCATGCGCGAGCAATATCGCCCGTGCGAGTGCGCCTACTGAAGTCGATCCCGGCTGCGAAATCGTCGCCAATGCTGACGAAACGCCAGTCTCCCGCAGACGCTGCCGACGAAATCATCGCCAGCGCAAAAGCCATAACCCACTTTTTCATTAGTCCCTCCGAACGGCGTTTCAATGCCACCGGCTGGGGCGACCAATCAACCCATGATCGAATTCCACGACCTCGCCGATGTCTCGGGCGAACAGATTCACGACTGGCTCGACGCCATCGCGAACAACCTTCGGCCCGCCGACTATGACGAGATCAAAGCGACCAATCCGCTCCTGACCATCGGCGATCCAGACCCTCTTCTGGTCCTCACCATGTCTGTCATGAACAGCTTGGACGCTTGGGTCATCACCGACGAAGGCGAGGCCATCGCCGTCTACGGCGTGGGTCCGTCCGACGAAGCCGGTTCAGGCATTGTGTGGATGCTCGGGACGCCCGGCATGGAGAGGCCCAGAGCCAAGATCGCCATCGGTCGCGAGACCTATGCCGTCATCAAACGCTGGCACGGGCGTTGGCCGCGTCTCTTCAACCACGTCGATGCTCGCAACAGCATGAGCATTTTCTGGCTCTTTCGGGCCGGGTTCGAGATCGAGGAAGTCGATCTGACCCATGGCCGCGAGAGCCGCCCATTCTACCTCATCAGCAGCATTCAGGAGGGACCAATCCATCTGTGATCCCGTGACTATCATGACGACCATCGCCGTCGTTGGGGCCGCGACCGAGACCATCGGTCAAATGCAGTCCGCCAAGGCGCAGCAGAAGGCTATCGACGCCCAGCTTGCCACCACCCAGCAGGAAATCCGGGTCGCCCAGACAGCCGAACTGAACGAGCGTCAGCGCGTCGCTCGCAAGGAGCAGGCCCGCATCAAGGTCGCCGCCGGTGAAGCCGGTCTAAATATCGGTGGAAGCGTCGAAGCTCTCCTGAAGGACAGCCTCATGCAGAACCAACTTTCCGCCGAACGCACAAACCTCAACGCAGAGTCCCAGCAGCGCGCAGCCGCCGCAGAAGCCAACTCCATGTCCAGCCGCATCCAGTCGCCGACCATCCTCGGCGCGGGTCTCCGCATCGCTACGGCGGGCGCCCAAGGATACTACGGCGGCAAGAGCATCCAGCTTCAGCAGAGCGCAGCAGCCAAGGGGCCGAAATGATCCATGGCCGACCTTTCCAGACAATCCCAGCGTCGCACGACGCAAGACCGCATCACCAACAACCGCGATGCGATCCTCCCCACCCGCCGCGAAGATCGGGTTGACCCGGTTCGCGTCAACGCCTCGATGCGCGACGCACAGCGGGGCAACAATCTCGACGAACTTCGCCGGTTCTTCGGTCAGGCCCAAGACACGGCCGAAGCCTACTTCCGAAACGACATCGCCCAGACGGCGAAGCGAGCGGAAGGCGAATACGCACAGGGCATGACCGACGCCTTGGGCGGCGTCGAAATGGACCCGGCCAAGGCCGAGGCCACCGCCTATCAGCGCGCCTACTACAGCGTGACGGCCTCGAACCGACAGACAAAGTTCGAGACGGAGACGACCCAAGGTCTGGACGATCTGATCCAGAGCGGGGCGACCGTCGAAGAGATCGAAACCTACATGCAGGAGCGATCCTCGGCCTTCGTCGGCGAGGTCTCCGATCTGTTCGAAAGCCCCGAAGTCCGCCTCCAAGTCGGACAGCGGATGCAGCGTTGGTCGAATGACGTGAACGCTCGCGCCTCCGGCGTCCTGCAAGAGCGCACCGACCGCGAAATGCTGAATATGACCACGGGGGAAGTGCAAGCCGCACTCGGCCGGGGTGAAGGCATCGACCTACTCGGGACAGTCGGGCGGCTCAAAGAGGCTGGCCTTGATGGCGTCGCCGTGCAGGAGGAAATCGTCAACGCGGTCGTGGCCTACGCCACCCAGACCGGCGATCTGACCGGCCTTTACTCGCTGCTCGACACGCGCCGCCCGGAGGATGTCGCGGCCGAGATCGAAGCGGCCCGCGCCGACGCGAACAATGCGGTGATCGAAGGCAGTCCGTTGCCGTCCGTCACGGCCGAACCCACACCCGCACCGGCTGCTCCCGCCGCCCCGGCATCGACCTACATCATGCCTCTGGAAGGCCGTGTCACGTCGGGCTTGGGCGCCCGACGCGCACCCCTTCGCGGGGCTTCTACCGATCACGGCGGCATCGACATCGCGGTTCCCATCGGGACGCCGGTCGTCGCACCGGCGGATGGCGTAGTTGAGTTCGCTGGCCCGCGCGGTCGTGGCGGCAACACCGTCCTGATCCGTCACGCAGACGGACGTGTCACCGGCTACGCCCACCTCGACAGCATCAACGTCAAAGCGGGTGATCGCGTCTCGCAAGGGGCGACCTTCGCTGCATCCGGCAACACCGGAAACTCGACCGGCCCGCACCTTCACTTCTCGGCCCGCGACGCACAGGGGCGACGCATCGACCCCCGCTCCATCGTCGGACAGCCCGCACAGAACGCGACGCCTGATCCCTCGGCCCCGGCCGTGGAAATGGCGGATGCAGAGACCCCGGCTCAACGCCGCGCTCGCGCACCCGGCGCGTCGGTCCTGACCTCGGCCCAGCAAATCCGCGTCCTAAATGCGATTGAGGGCGTCGAGGCCGACACCGAACGTCGCACCGAAAAGGCGCGTGTCGAGGCCAAGGACGATCTGACCATCGACCTCTACAACCGCTCGCTTCGCGGCGAGAACGTGGACGAGGCGATCCAGACCGCAGCGGCCAACGGCGTTCTTGAACCCGGCGAAGCCATGACCATGCGCGGCGCCTTCCGCAGCCTTCGCAACGATGTCGCGGACGGTGAGGCCGACGAGGATTTGACCCTTCGCTACGCCAGCCGCTTCGCGGTTGCCGAACCCAACTACGCCAGCATCGGCGCCCAAGCTGACCGCGACTACAACGCGGGACGTTTTGGCACCGGCCGTAATGCGACCCGCGCCTATCTGGCGGTCAAGGAACGTGTGGCGGCTGGCTCGCGTCAGTCCGCCAGCATTCCGCCGGAGGAACGTCGCACCGCGACGGTCGCCCGATCCTATGTCGGTTCGGCCCTCGGCGAACTGGTTGGCGAAGCCCCACCACCTGATCGCCGCCGTCTCGGCGCGGACGCCCTGATCGAATGGGAACGCCGTGTCGCCGGAGGCAAAGCCCCGATGGCGGCGGCCGACGAGATCATTGCCGAATACACACCCCGATTCACACGACGCTCGACGGCTACGGCCGATGGCAACACCCGCGCCCCCGGCGCGACCCGCGCTCCCGGCTCCACCCAGACCGCCCGCGCGGGCGGAGTCACGCGCGTCGATAGGAATGGAAACATCATCCAAGGAGACTAATGGCATCCACCCGTTTCACCGGCCCTGACGGGCACGTTTTCGAATTCGAGGACGGCACCCCCGAACACGTCCGTCGCGCCTTCATTCAACGCCACTACGGCACGTCCGCAGAACAGACCAACAGCCGCCGCTCGGCGGCTGTTTCCCTCTCGGCGCCCAAGGATAAGCGCAGTCTCGGCGAACGCCTCGGCGACGTGTTCTCCAACACCGTAAACACCGGCTTCATCGCCGAAGGCTGGCGAGCGGGTCTGGATGACACCGCCGACTACATCGAGGCCGCCCAGCGCGGCGATCACAAAGCGGCGTTGAAGGTCAACGACCGCTTCACGCTCAACCCGATCCGCCTCGTGTCTCGCCTTTACAACTCGGGCGGCGTCTTGACCGACATGACCCAAAACACTCAGGACACTCGCGAGGCCGCTGACGATTGGGTCAGCCGCGAGCGCGCCCGGCGTCAGGAGTTCGCTCAATCCTCTCGCGACGATCCGTTTTGGAAAGCTGAAGGCGGCATTGTCGGCAAGACGCTCCACGGCGGCGCCGCTCTGCTCGGCACACTCGGCGGTGCGGCTCTTGATCCCACCTCCTACGTCACCGGCGGCTCGTCCATCGGAGCCAAGATCGCGGTTCAGGCCACTCTCGCGGGCGCCGTGGACCTGATCGCCCAGACAGACGCCACGGGCCTGACGCAGGATCGCTACGACGTTCTGCAAACCGTCCTGTCGGCTGGTGCTGGCGCGGTCTTCACAGGCACCTTTGAAGGCATCGGAGTCTTGGCGAAGGGGCGTGGAAACGTCCGCGCTCGCATTGACGCCGACCTTCGCTCCGAATCTGTGAACCTATCGCAGACCTTCCGCGACGAACTGGACACGGCCGATGCGATCTCGCTTCCGGCTCTGACCCGCGATGACTGGACCTTCCGGCCGACCCAGCAGGGTCCGGTCTCGGCCCTGCCGATGCGCGTCGAGGCGCCCCGTGCCGAACGCATGGACGGGCCTCGTATGGACGGCGCCGACGCTGGCCCGGACATCAACCCGGAATGGACGAAGGGCATGTCGCCCGAACGGCTCAAGGCCGTGACCGAACACCTCGACCGCCTCAAGGCTTTCATCAAGCCGGATCAGGTCGAACGGTTCGTGCGCTGGGCTGGCAGGGAAGACGTGAACATCACGGACGACCCGTCGCCACATTGGAACCAAGAGATTTTCGACTTCGACAAGCTGGCGAATGAGCCGGAGAAGTTCGAAGAAATCGTCGGCGTCATGGCCCAGATTTTCAAGCCGCTCTATGACGCGGCCGGGGACGCAAAGCAGACTTGGAAGTCCGTTCGCGACCGTCAGGCCGCGTTCGGCGTGACCGTTTCTGACGTGGTGAAAGCACACAGCGACATCACCGGCGACAACGGCATCGCGGCCAAGATGCACGCTTTGGAGACAATTTCGATCCAGCACACCGACCACCTTGTGACCAAGATGGTCGCGCTGGAGAAATCGCTGAACGGCGGGGACATCAACTCCGGTCTGATCGGCGACGTGGCGGCTCAACTGCAAGCGACCGTGATGTTCGACGCCATGGCGGCGGGCGCCAAGTCGGAGATCGGCCGCGCCCTCAACATCATGAAGATGGCGAAGCAGCGGACCCGCATCCTCAACGACATTCAAGGTCAGATGGACCTTATGGCTGACGCGCTCGGCACGGGCGATCTGGACCCGAAATCACTGGCCGAAGCCCTTAAGAAACTGCGCGAAGCCTACGGCTCGGGCGGCGAACGCGCCCTCAAAGACGAACTCCGCAAGGGCCGTCACATGGGGTTCGGCGACTACCTGTCTTACTACATCGTGGCTGGCTATCTGACGACGCCCGCGACCGCTGTCCGCAACGCAGTCGGCTCCGTCCTTCACGCGAGCATGACAGTCGGCGAACGCTACATCGCGGCGGGCATCACCAGCCCGCTCCGTCGTGGCCTCGGGGGGAAACGCACCTCGGCCGAAGGCGTGACCTTCCGCGAAGCCAACGCCTACCTCTTCGGCATCCACCAGTCTTTCGTCGATGCGACGAAGGCCGGGTTCAAAGCTTTCGTCCACGCCGCCCCCCAGACGGACATCGAAACGAGCGTCGGTCGCTATGCCATGGCCCAGCCGTTCGAGTTCAACGCCGAGCGGGCGGCAAAATGGAAGAAGGGCGGCCTCATGGTCATCCCCGACATGGCGATGACCGGGCTGTTCGGAACCCTTCGCACCCTTGGCATTCGACCGTCCCTCGGGATGGACGAGTTCACCAAGGTCATGACGCGCCGGATGCAGATCAACGCACTGGCCGCTCGCGAAGCGTCCTATCGTTCGGCCCGACTGCGCGGCAAGGAAGCGGATCGCGTCTATGCCAAGACCCTCGACGCCGTGACGCAGCGGCCGACCGCAGAAGCTTTCGTGCGGGCGAAGAACGAGTTCGAGGCGGTCGGCGCAGAATATGACCCGGCCAAATCCTACGCTGGCGACACTCGCCTTGAGGAAGCCGCCGACATTCTGGCGTCTGTCGATCTGCACGAAATGGCGAACGACTATGCGCGGCTGATGGCCTTCCAAAAGACCGGCCCGGCCGTCGAGGCTTTCGAGAAAGCGATGAAATACATCCCAATCGTGAAGGCACTCTACGTCCCGTTCCTCCGCACTCCGCTCAATCTGGTCCGCGCCGGTATGGTGGACCGCAACCCGGCTCTGGCATGGATCACGAAAGAGAACCGGGCGGCGTTCAAGACCTACTTCGCTGCCCTTGATGGACAGGAGAAAGCCCTGTCACGCGGAGGCGCAGAAGCCGACATCGTGATGGCTCGTATGGTCAGCGGCATGGCCCTCATGGGGTCGGCCGCCATGCTGTTCGCCAACGGCGATCTCGTCGGCAAGCGCAGCCCGGCCGAAGAACAGGACGGCATCAAATCCTATTCGATCCGCCTCGGGGGCCGCTGGTATCAATACAGCACCCTGTCGCCGGTCGCGGAAATGATCGGCATTACGGCCGACCTCTATCAGACCATGCGTGACCGCGATCTCGCCGACGACCAATCGACCGCTCTGGCGGGCGGGGTCATGGGCGCGATCATGAACAACATCGTCAACAAGGCCGCACTGCAAGGCGTCGGGGATTTCTTCGACCTGCTGGACCCGTCGTTCTCCAACACGGAATCCTCTCGCGGAGAGGCGATCACAAAGGCCGCGTTCAAGAAGCTGGGCGACTCCCTTGTCCCGGCCATCGTCCGCAACACGGCACAAGCTCAAGACCCGGTAATGCGCGAGGCGTCGGAATTCCTCGACTACTTCGCGCGCAACATTCTGATGTTGTCGGACAGTCTGCCCGAACGTCGGGACTGGCTCGGCCTTCCCATCGTCCGCAAGGACAAGGACGGCGGCTTCATCGAAGCTCTGGTCCAACCGCTCCGCGTGTCGGAACGGGAGGACGACATGGTGCGTCTGGAAATCTCGGCTCTCGCCCAAAACGATCCCGACCTGCTGATGGCGACCCGCCCCGCCGCTCGCTTCAACGGCCAGAAGATCACGCCGAAAGAACATGCCCGCGTTCTGGCGATCCAAGGTCAGGAGTGGCGCGATCCGTCCACCGGCCTGAACATGCATGAAGCCTTGGCTGAACTCGTGAACAGCGAGGACTACGCCAGCTACAGCGACCCGCGTCGCGCCCAATCCATCAAGGACACCGTGTCCCGCTACCGCCGACTGGCGACGGCGGCGATCAAGCGCGGCGACTATCCCGACATGGACCAAATGCTCGACCGCACCGGCGCCGCACAGGCGCAGGACATGGGCGAGAAGAAGGGTTGGGAGCCATACCGGATTGAGAACAAGGCCCGGTCCTACGGCGTCTCGGAGGATGCTCTCGCGAACATCATGAGCTTCGGCGCCGACTAAAACACCCCAGACAATCCACCCGGATCAGCCCGGTCGCTTTCAGCGGCCGGGCCTTTCGGCGTGGCTCAACGAAAGGATCAATGAGCTACCAAACCCGCGTCATCTACAACGTCGTGGAAGGCCAGCGCGAGTTCGACCTCGCCATTCCCTACCTCGACAAGACCCACATCAAGGTCACGCTCAACGGCTCCGCGTCGTTCTTCGAATGGGTCTCCGATAGTCGCATTCGGCTGACCTACCCGGCGATCACGAACAGCATCCTCAAGATCAGCCGCGTCACGCCGATCTCGGCCGCAGCCGTCGAGTTCCAGAACGGCGCCACCCTGACGAAAGAAGAACTGAACCGCGCCGTTCAACAGCTTCTCTACCGGCTCCAAGAGCAAGACGACTTCCTGAACGACAGCCTCGACCGCGCGATGGTCAGGCTCGGGGATCACCTCGGCGTCGTCACCACGCCCGACGCGATCATGGACGAACTGCTCCGGGTCTCGGAGTTGGGCGACGATCTCCTTGACCGTTTCCGAGACGCCCTCGCCAGCATCGACCTTTCGGCCGAACGCATTCTCGAACAGGCGTTTCAGCTTACCGATCAGGCTTTCCGAACCGACACCCTCGACGGCATCGTGTCGAACACGACGGCCCGCACCAACAGCCTCGAACTTCGCGTCGATACGATCACCGATCTGGTGGACTCGCTCGTCAACTTTGAGGACGGGACAGGGATTGCCACGGTCATCCAGAACGAGGCGCAAGAGCGCGTCGCTGGCGATACCGCTCTGGCATCGACCCTCGCCCTCATCGGGGCAAGGAACGGCGCAAACAACGCCTTCGTGCTGGACCTCAACACCGTTCGGGTCTCCGGCACAGAGAGCCTTGCACAACGCCTGTCGGCGATCACCGCCAAGGCCGACGACAACGCCGCCAAGATCATCACGGAATCGACGACGAGGGCGACCGCGATCTCGGCGGAAGCTGCCAAGATCGATGTTCTCATCGCGCGGGCGAACGGCATCGATTCAAGCATCACGGCCGAGCAAATCGCACGGTCGAACGCCGATGGCGCGCTGGCTCAAACCTTGTCGCTGCTGGGCGCCAAGAACGCCAACAATACCGCCTTCCTGCTGGACCTGAACAAGGTTCTCGTCGGTCCCACGGAGTCCTTCACCCAACGCCTGAACCAGATGGTGGCGACGGCCGGGACCAACGCACAGGCCCTCGTCACGAGCGAGGCGACCACGCGGGCCAGCCAAGACCAATCTTTGTCCCAACGCATTGATAGCGTCGGGGCGAAGACTGACGACAACACTGCCGCCATCGCGACCGAAGTCACGGCCCGGACCGACGCGGTGTCAGCAGAAGCGGCGCAGCGAACGGCATTGGCGACGAAGATCGCCGGTGACATCGCGGCGGCGGTCCTGACCGAAACGAACGCTCGCGTTGCGGCCGATCAGGCGGAAGCTCAAGCTCGTCAATCGCTGGCCGTTCAGGTCGGTCAGAACTCGACGGCCATCCAAAACGAGGCCACGGCTCGGGCAACCGCAGACGGGGCCATCGCCCAACAGTTCGCCGTCCTTGGCGCCTTCCGCAACAATCAGTCCATTTTCACGCTGGACCTCAACCGGGTCGAAGTCGGGCCGGGCTGGACGCTCGGCACTCGCCTGTCTGGCATCGACACATCCATCGGAAACGTCTCGGCCTCCGTGGTCGATGAACGCACCGCACGGATCAACGGTGACAACGCGCTCTCCCAGACGCTTCAGACCGTGCAGAACACGGTCGGAGCGCACACGGCGTCGATCACCACGCTTTCGGAGGTGACGGATGGGCTGAACGCACGGTGGAGCATCGTCCTCAACTCCAACGGCCACATCACGGGGATCACAGCGAACAACAACGGTTCGTTTGGATCACTGGCTTTCGTCGCTGACGAGATGTCGTTTGTCGCCCCCGGCGGCGGATCGCCCGTCAAGATCATGTCGCTGGTCAACGGCCGGGTTCGCTTCAACTCGAACGTCGAAATCTACGGCGACCTTCTTGTCACTGGCTCGATCAATCACACGCGACTGGTCAACAACACCGTCAGCAACACCGAAGCCGCCTACAACGCGGCCACGATCACGCTCAACAACACCACGCCGACCCGTATTCACGGCGTTTGGATCGGGGTCGAAAAGGCGGACAGCCCCATCGACATCGACTTCAACGCTTATGGGACATTCACCCACAACGCGGGCGGATCGTTCGTGGCCGTCGTCCAGCTTGTCCGGTCTCGCGGGACTGAAGGCGGGACCGTCATCCAGTCCGTTCAGTTGAACGGCAGCGGCATGGCGAACGACACATGGCAGGGCGCGCTTCCAATGAAGTTCCTCGACCGTCCGGGCGAGGCTGGGAACTGGCACTACTACGTCCAAATCTACTTCAGTTCCGGCATGTCCACCCAGACCGTGACCGCCCGCTACGGCAAGGTCACGGAGATGAAGAACAACACCTCGTCGCTCGGCGGCGGCACTGGCTCGGGCGGCGGCGTCGGATCAGGTGGCGGATCATCGGGAGGCGGCGGCGGCGGTGGCGGCGGCTACGATCCCGACCCCGGCGGCGGCGGCGGCGGCGGCGGCGACCAACCCATCATTACGGCATGACCATGAGACCGGCCTTAACGGGCCGGTCCCACGGCTAAATATCACTACCCCTTCAAAATATTCAGGAGACGCATGGCCCAGACCCAAACCGCTGCGGAGCAGTATCAAACCCTCGTCACTCAAGAAGCCGGTCTGCTGACCGCGAAGGCTCGCCTTCTCGAACAACTTGAGACGACCAACGCCCAACTGACCGCGATCCGCGCGGCCCTCCAAGGCGCCCAACTCGGTTTCAACGTCGCACAGGAAGCCGTCGATAACCCGGCGCCGACCGAACCCGACGCGG
The DNA here is from genome assembly GCF_005484585.1 of Brevundimonas sp. SGAir0440. Lineage (NCBI taxonomy): Bacteria > Pseudomonadati > Pseudomonadota > Alphaproteobacteria > Caulobacterales > Caulobacteraceae > Brevundimonas > Brevundimonas sp. SGAir0440. The sequence goes on from NZ_CP039435.1 coordinate 2,188,809, forward strand.
CTCCCGTCGAGGAGTAAGTCTGGATGAGCGGGCTGACGATCACCACTCTCGCCCAGCAAGTCCAAGTTCTCCTTGATAAGACGAAGCAGCAGAACTCGAATCTCGCTGCTTGGCTGGGTGGGTCCGCCACGGGTGGACCCAACAATGACGGCCGCTATCCCTTCGTGGATTTGAGCGGTCACGAAATCCTCGTTCCATCGCCCGCATCGTTCAGCGACATGACCTCCGGCCCGGCGGCGCAAGCCTCCGTCGCCAAGGTCGCGGCCGAACTCGCGCGCGATCTGGCACAAGGTCACGCCGACCGTGCAGACGCCCAGCGCATCCTTTCGGAAGCGGCTCGCGGCGCGGCGGTCGATGCGAGAAACCTCGCGCAGGAACATCGCAATCACGCTGGCACTCATGAGGCCAACGCTCGCTATTGGGCGGAACTCGCTCAAGGCTCGGGTCAGTCCACATCGCAGGATCGCGAGATCGTCGAACAGCTTGCAGAGAAGGTTTCCGAAGACGCCGCGCTTGCGACGCAGAAGGCTACCGCAGCCGAAGCCTCGGCCGCGCTTGCGGCGACGTTCGATCCCAACCTGTTCGACAAGAAATCCGACACGCTGGCCGCGTCACGTCTGGACGGCATGATCGACCCGGCTCGCATCCCTGTTCTCGTCGGCCAGACGCCGGTCGTCTCGACGGGTGGGATCGCCAACCTGACCGCTGCACAGCAGAACGGTGTGAAGGCTGGGACATTGGTTGCAACGACAAATGGTCGTCGCTGGGTCTATAGCGGGTCAGGCGCGAAGAATGCCGAAGCCAGCTACATCGAGCAAGGCGACGTGACGCCGGTCTGGTCCGTCATCGCGGACAAGCCGTCCTTCTACCCCTCCAACATCACCAATGTAGCGGGTCTGCAATCGGCTCTGGATGCGAAATCGAACACGGGCCACGGCCACGGCATCGCCGATGTTACGAACCTTCAGGCGGCTCTCGACGCTCGCGCCCTGATCGGCCACGTCCATGCGTGGACGACCATTACGGATCGCCCGACGATCTTCCCGACCGACATCGCCAACGTCAGCGGCCTACAGGCTGCGCTCGACGGCAAGTCGAACACCGGCCACGCTCACGCATGGACTGCCATCACGGATCGCCCGTCGATTTTCCCCACCGACATCGCCAGTGTCAGCGGCCTTCAGGCTGCTTTGAATGCCAAGGGCAACCTTGCTGGCGGGAACACATGGACCGGCGGGCAGACACTCAATGGCGGGATCACCGTCAAGGACAGTCTGACCATGACCGGCTCTGACCCCTATTTCCGACGAGACAGCAACTCGGCGGCTTGGGTTCTGGCTGGCGGACAGGGCTGGACCGACACGGGTGCAGTCATCGTCCTGCATGGCAAGGACCACGCCACAAGGCCCGGTCATGTGCTGATCAACGGCGTCGTTGGCGCCGCGACTTCAAGCCTTCAGATCGACGGTTTCAAAGACATCATCATGAACCGTCGCCCCACCTTCGCCGGGGCTACGCCTTGGGACACGTCCAACTTCACTCCCTCAAGCAAGGTTAGCTGGACTGACACGAACATGGACGGCGGGGCCTACACGGTCGTTCGTCGAAACGGCGACGGGCGCGGCTTCTTCACGGGCCGACTTCACGCCTATTCGCAGACCGCTACAGTTGATGTCTGGAACAGCGGGATGGAAATCCAAGAAGTTCAGAACGTCGGCAATACACAATCCGGCCATGCCTATGCTCCGGCCCTGACCTTCCATTGGAAGAACGTCGCGGCCCGATCCCTCTTCATGGGTTCGGACGCTTGGCTCTACATCGGTGTCCAAGGGGACAAGGGAAACTTCGGCAACCTCGGGGTCAACCGCCTCTCGTCGGACGGCAACGAACTCTGGCTCCAAAAAGCCAAGGTCACGAAGCTGAAAATCCACGAATACGGCATCAACGCCATCGGGAACTGCGACGTGGATGGGGGTGTCTTCATCCGATCCAACGCGCCCACTATCACCCTGCAAGACAGCGATCACCGCTCGGCGATGATCCACGTCAACAGCAACCGTTTCTATGTCCTGCGTGGATCGGGCACGAATGCGACCGGCTGGGAAAGCACGGGCGGTGGCTGGCCGCTGGAAATCAACCTCGACAACAACGACGCCTATTTCGGGGGTCAAATCTACGGCGGCAACAACAGTTGGTTCAGGGTCCGTGGCTCCGGCAACGGCATCTATTGGGAGAACCACGGCGGCGGCTGGTTCATGCAGGACAGCAGTTGGATGCGCGTCTATCAGGACAAGAACATCTACACTGGCGGTCAAATGCGGGCGGTTGATTTCACCTACCCGGACGGGGGACGTGTCGCCCGAACAACCAACTCGCAGTCGGCTCCCTCGGGCGGCAACGACGGCGATGTTCACATCGTGTGGTGACGCATGAGCATCACCGTCAGATCGGGCGGAAGCTGGCGCACCGCCACAGCCGTCCACGTCAAAAACAACGGATCTTGGAAGCCCGCGAAAGAGGTCTGGGTGAAATCGGGAGGGACATGGCGCAAGGGCTGGTCGGCCCGCACCGTCACGATCTTCGTCCAATCCTCCGAACAGGTTCGGACGAATTGGGGCCAATGGAACGAGCAACAGTATGACCGGATCACCTTCGGAATTTCGGTCAATCCCTACCTCGCTCCCTCATCCTATTCGTGGGGCAACGAGGTCTCTGGGACGGCATCAACCGCCGTCTTCACCGGGCCGACCTACAACACCAACGGCTTCATGTATCAGAGCTTCGGCAACGCCTACTGCTCGGTAGTGATCGGCGGTCAGACCTACGAACTATCGCTCGATTTTCAATACACCTCCGGCGATCAAATCTAATCCTCCCCCCACAATCGAAAGGTCTAATGGACCCCACTCACAACACATCGAACTCCGACCCAGCCTTGGTGCTGATCCTCGGGGAAATCAAAGGCCAGCTTGGCACCTACATGAAGTTCATGGAGACCTTGCAGGGAAAGCACGACAACCTCGAAACCCGGACGCGCGCACTCGAAAACGCGAAGTTCTGGCTCATGGGCGTCGCCGCCGCGCTCGGCGGTCTGGCGGGCTTCCTCGTGGACCTCTTCAAGTCATGAGCAACCGCGCTTCTGAAAAGGCGATGGACCAGCTTCATGCCGTCGTCGCCCTCCTGCTATCGAACGAACTCTCCCGCGCCTCCATCCGCGCCGAAGAGAACCCAAGCGACCCCAGCAAGGCGATCTCGCCTCAACTGATCGCCCAAGCCATCAAGTTCCTCAAGGACAACGGCGTCGCAGCCTCGGCGACATCGCCGCGCCTCGACGATCTCACGGCGAAACTCGCAGACCTCGACCTCGACGACGAGGTGCTGTGGGGGATGACGCCCCAATAACCCAAGCCCCTCGCAGACCGACCGCTCGCCTTCACCGGCGGGCGGTTGGGTCATGCCATGACTGATTGAAACAACGCCCCGAAACGCCTCGCGAAAAGCTCCAGCGATCCTTCATCAACTTCGTCCGTTACGTCTGGCGATACGTCCTCGGCCTCCCCAAGCCGACCCGCATTCAAGAGGACATCGCTCGCTACCTCGAAAGCGGCCCGACCCGCCGCGCCATCGAGGCCCTTCGCGGGATCGGCAAGTCCTTCATCACCTGCGCCTATGTCGTCTGGTGTCTGTGGCGCGATCCGCAGAAAACCGTCCTGATCGTCTCGGCCGGTGAAAGCGGTGCCGCAGACAACGCCAACCTCATCAAGTCGATCATCTTCCACGAGGCGGGCGACCAGCTATGGGCCGAACTGCGCCCCGGCCGGGACCAGCGATCCTCGACGCTGGCGTTCGATGTCGGCCCGGCCAAGTCGAACAAGCAGCCCTCGGTCAAATGCCTCGGGATCACCGGACAACTGGCGGGCAACCGCGCCGACATTTTGATCGGCGACGACGTTGAGAACCAGCGGAACTCCGCGACCGAGGATCAGCGCGACAAGCTGCGCCACGCCACGTCCGAATTCGGCAAGATCATCAAGCCTCTCGATACCTCCGAGATTATCTACCTCGGGACGCCGCAGACCGAAGAGTCGATCTACAATGACCTTCCCAAACGCGGCTACGACATCCGCGTCTGGCCCGCGCGCTACCCACTGAAATCCAAGCTCCCGAACTACGGCGACACCCTCGCACCGCTGCTCCGGGCTGACATCGAAAAATGCGGGACGCTCTGTGATCCCACGGGCCTGTCGCTTCTGGGCGGCGCCCCGACCGACCCTGACCGCTTCACCGACGCCAAGCTGCTCGAAAGCGAGATGGACGGCACGGCGGCCGAGTTCATGTTGCAGATGATGTTGGACACGTCGCTGTCCGACGCCGAGCGGTTCCCGCTGAAGACCTCCGACCTGATCGTCATGAACGTCGATAAGAGTCGGGCGCCGGTCGCACTCTCCTACACGTCCGCCGACGATAAGCAGATCAAGGACGTGATGCTTCCGAACGTCGGCTTCACCGGCGACAGGTTCTTCTCACCCTTCAACGTCAGCGAACATTGGGCCGACTACACTGGCAGCGTCATGCACATCGACCCTTCGGGCACGGGTGCGGACGAGACGGCGTTCGTCGTCACCAAGTTCCTCAACGGCAAGGTCTTCGTCACCAAGTGGGGCGGCGTCGCCGGTGACGGCGGCTCGCCCGAAACCCTGTCCAAGCTTGCGACCATCGCGGCCGAACAAGAGGTCCGTGCCCTCATCGTGGAGGACAACTTCTCGGACGGCATGTTCCGCCGACTGCTGACCCCCGTCCTGCTCGCCAAGCACACCTCGAAATGGCGGTGCGGCATCGAGGGCGTGAAGGTCCACGGCATGAAAGAGCGGCGCATCGTCGGCGCCCTTGAGCCGGTGATGAAGCAACACCGTCTGGTCATCGACCGAGAGGTTCTGAAACTGGACCTCGCCGTCCCCGACCGGATCAAGTCAGGCGTTTTCCAGATGACCCACATAACCGCCCAGCGCGGTGCATTGAAGCACGATGATCGGATCGACGTGCTGGCCTTGGCGGTGGACTATTGGAAGCAGCACATGGCTATCGACGCCGCACAGGCCGAGGCCGACCATCGCAAGAAGCTGGATCGCGAGTTCGAAAAACGCTTCTTCGCGGGCACCGCGAGCGGCCAGCTATTGAATAAAACTGGACGACAGCGCGGCGCCGGAAGGCGGATGATTTAGGTAGCGATCACGCGCTCGGAGAAAAACATCTTGAACAGCGTAGCGGCCTCCTTCTTGCGGATGCGGACCACGAAATAAAGCAGGTTCGTGTGGGGATAGGCGAGATTGAAGGTCCGCATGGTCGATGGCGGATCATTCGCGTTCAGCCAGTCAAAAGCCTCTTGGATCAGTTCATCATCATCGGTCACGAACTCGATCAAAGTCGATGGCGACGTGTCCTTCGCAATCTCGGCCATCCATTGGCGGGCGGTCTCGATATTGTCGATCATGAGAGACGGATAGTTTGGACTGGTCGGATCGCTGGAAGTCGTCGCATCGGCAAATGCCAGATTGATGCGGGCCTCCAGCCAGCCCTGCGTGTCGTAGAAGCCGTCCTTCATCACTTTCCTCCCCGCTCAATAAGAGGGTGGTTGCCGTGCAGGACTTTGCTGACCGTCGTGTCGGCCAACCCGAGTTCGGCGGCGACATGCTTATTTTTCCGGCCCTCGTCAGAGAGCATAAAGATTTTCAGGATGATGTCGTCCGTCATCCTTGCGCGATGCGGCCAGTTCTGACGGACCTGACGGGGCGTCAGCGACAGAAGTTCGGCCACCTCACTGATCGTCATTCCCTTGTCACGGGCGTTCTTGATTTCCAGAGTGACGGACGACCGAACCGAACCTTCCTCCGCGCCTTGTCGCGTGGTCGCTTCGATCACGAGTTTCAGGAGTTCGGCTTGGATGGTGTGCGGGCAGTCATGCCGCGTCGCGATCACCGCGATCTTGGCCGCAAGGGCTTGGGCTTCCATCATCGTTCTCCAAAAAGTTTGAGAATGGTTCCGGTGCGCTTGGCCCAATCAAGATAGCGGCGGGTGTCCTTGCCCCTAACGATCTCGATATCAAAGGACCAGTCTTCATCGCCGTAGGGTCCGGTGAATGCGCGAAAGCGTTCGTAGTCCCGCTGGATCACGCGAACTTCGAACCATGGACCTTTGAAGAAGAAATCCGTGAAGTAGCCGTGGTGGACGGTGACGACGCCATTGTTGAACTTCGCACGGGTGACGCCTCGAAACGGTTCTTCGAGGTCGAAGCGGTCGTCGCTGACGATGACCGTCTTCCAAACGCCGTCTCCAATCTCGGGGTAGACGGCTTTCGCCAGCTTCGAGATCGCGGGATCAGGATTGAAAGGGTCGAGCGACCGCAGCGTCTTGATTAGATCAAGCGTCGTGGCGAGAGTCGGGTGAAACGGACTGGTGATCTGGTAGGCTTCCATGTTTCAGCCCTCCGCTTTCGAAGGGTTCACGGTCGTCCACCACCGGGCCATCTTGCCGAAGGCGTCAGCGTCGTCGGCGTTCATGCCGCAGAAGATCGCCACCGCTTGAAGATGGTCAGACAGACGAATTTCATCCTCGTCGTCGTCATAGCTCTCACCGAATTCGACGACCGAGACGACGACAAGTCGGGTCCACCAACCGTCACCCTCAACCTTCACGGTGAAGCGCGTGTTGAACTCACAGGCAGGGTTAGGGTCTTTGTAGGCTTCCCATTTGGACACGCTGTATCCGCGCTTGCCCTTGAACGCATTGCGGTAGACCGTGAGGACATCACCCATCCCGAAGCCGGAGCTTTGATGATAGATCATGCCCTCTTCGGACCAGTCGAACGCGACCGCCGCGATGGCCGCCATACGCTCGAAAATGATCTGGTTGATGATGCCTTGGTGGTAGCTGTTCGGCTTAAAGCCTGAAGCGAACTGATTTTCGGGCACGGGTTCGTAGTAGGTCGTCAAAGTTGGGCCTCCGTTCGAGTGGACGTATGACCAGATTAAAACTCACCCTCCCGAAATTGGCCGGGTTAACGTCGCATTAAGCAAGCAAACCCATGTTATGATTAGTATTTCAGGCGAGCGGTCATGGATTTAGAACAACATTGGAGAGAGGCTCGGCGCCTCCGCGCTAAACGAAAACCTGTTCCGAACTCGCCGGAACTCAACGCTCTATTTCGCGAAGCCATTCTCGAAAAGCTCCGAAATCCTCGTCGCGACCTGTCCAACGCGGCCTTCGCCAAGCACCTGAACGAACTCGGTCTGATGACCTTCCAAGGACGGTCGTGGGACGCTGACAGCGCGCGCCATTACCGTCAGGCCCTTGAGACCGACATCGCCCGTGCTGGCGCCGAAATGGATGAGGAAGACCAGAAAGAGCCGCGCCGCATCAAGGCGATCCGCGACTATGCGCTGGCCGCACTCGCCCGATCAAACACTCCCGGCCAGACGCTTCAGGAACTGGACAACGACATCATACGACTGCGCCTCGATCTTGTTGAGGATCGAAACGCCGGAATGCATGAGATCGAGAGAGCGGTCTCGCTTCTTGAACGGAAGCGCGCCAGCCGGTCAGCCTGATTTCTTCGGAGCCTTGCGGGCCTTCACCTCCGATAGCTTCGCAGCCGTCAGGGCTTCGACCTGTTTCTTCAATGCTTCGATCTCGCCAGCTTGGCGATAAAAACCAATTGAGAGGTCCGACACGACACCGGACAGGCCGCGCGGCGTGAAGCCATCCTCACGCTCCCGCGCGTCGCCGAACGTGCAGTTCCCAATCTCACTGTCCAGACGATCCAGCTTCATGCGAAGCGTCTCGACATTGTCCGATACGACGCCCTCGATGGTCGTCATGCGAGCATTGGCCTTCACGATGTGGTCAGCCAAGGCCGCATTGGTTTCCTCGACAGCGAGACGCAGCGAGGCGACTTCGGTCGAGAGTTTCGGCAGGTCGATGCCGCCGGTCAGAATGGAAAGGATCATGCTGATATTTAGTCAGCGGCGATCCGACTAATGCCCGACCAGAACGTCAGTCAGAGAGGCAGGATCACAGCCCGCTCGTAGCCGGTATGCCCGTCACTCGTCGGCAGAATGACGAACTCGTCCGTAGGCCGATTGATGAGGGCGCGAACAAGGTTCGTGAACTCTTCCGCATGTTCGATGTCGCGAACGAGTATGAAGCCGCCGTCGCCGGTCGGCTCCACATTGTAGGCGGTTGACCCCGCCTTAAGGCGTTCAAGCAAGCACCCCATAACGGCGGCTATTAAAACTTCAGGTTGGCCAAAAAGTCCAGTCCCATATCAATCGCCAATTCGCCACTACGCTTGTGACGAAAGCTTTCGAAGTTGCTGTGACCAATATGCCAAGGTATCGAATGCAGCGACTTTAGTGCTGGAATCGGCATACATACGGATCATGTCTCGCATCACCCTGTCACCTATCGATATTCAAATTGGCAAAACAATACGCGACCGCCGCGTAGCTCTGGGCCTTACTCAGTCAGAACTTGGGGGGGCTATTGGCGTCTCGTTCCAGCAGGTTCAGAAATATGAGCGCGGGGCAAATCGAGTTGCTGTTTCAACGCTGTTGCAAGTCGCCGGTGCTTTGAGATGTAGCGTAGCCGACCTCTACGGCGATCCCGTCTTAACAGGGCAATCACCCTCGGAACGAGCCATTTTGAAACTGTGGTCGCAGTTGAATCAGAAGCAGAGCGATGCTGTCGCAGCTATGCTTCAACAGTTCCTGACGCGCTAAACATGTTGTTCTCGGCTCGTAGGAGCGGGTCGTAAGAATGAAGATGTGAGACCATTTGTTAGCTGCCACTCGATATGCTAACAGTATCGCCGCACTTTGGTTCAGTCTCCATAGTCGTAGTCTTTCTGAGAGGAAACTACCTATGATCGGCTTATTATCGCGCCTTCGCAATCCGTCAGAGATACACTCCGTCGAGCCGGGCGGGGACGGTTTTGGTATTATAGCCAAGCCTGACCGCTTGTCCGATTTCTCGATGCTCGTTCGAGACGCCATCAACGATCCAGACCCATCTTACGCGGTTTTTGCTACCCGGATGACGGAAGGCACAGAACGATTATATGAGCGCGCATATATTCTCCCCTTCGACGAATAGGCTTGGCCTGATCGTCGCGGGCCTCGATTGCAAGGCGTTGTTTTAACGTAGGTTAATGACGCGCTCGGTATTCCGAGACACATCGCGAAACTGCCGAGGCACTTTTGCGTTATGGCAGGTTCCGAATGGTGTTGTCATGACCGAAGTTGTCTGTGTTTTCGTCGTTGACGACGATCCACTTGTGATGATGACACTCGAACATGCGCTCGAAGACGGGGGTTTTGTTTTTAAGACGGCTTGCTCGGCAATCGAAGCGAAAGCCCTTTTCGACACCTGCGGCGCCGAATGCCGCGCTCTGATTACAGATGTAAACCTTGGGAGCGCGGCAACAGGTTGGGATGTCGCCAGATCAGCGCGGGAAATGAACGGCACTTTGCCCGTCGTGTATGTGACTGGCGACAGTGCTCATGAGTGGCGGGCACAGGGCGTCCCCGATAGCATTCTCATCGAGAAGCCATTCGTTTCTGCACAAATCACAAACGCGGTAGCGTTCCTACTAAATGCTCAAAGCCAGCTTAGCCAAACTTTCCCTCAACGGCCTTGAACCGACCCGCTTCTGTCGCGGCTATATCGCATATGCTCGCACCTCTTGGTGGAGCGAAACGCGGTGAATAGCGACGACGACAAGATCAAACGCGAGTATATACGCAAAGTGTGGGCTTTATCCGCGAAGCCCTTCTTGAAAAGAATTTATTTTGCCGAGCTAAGCTACTGGGGAAGGCAGTCTACTGGAATTTGATGGCTTTGAAAGCTGACCCTAACGTCATGGTTGTCAGGGGCAAGCCTATCCCACCCGATGACTACATCAAACCAGAGTAGATTAACTGATTATCCATTTAGCTCGGTTCGCTCACGATGACGCTTCAGTTTCGAATGGAACGACCACAGCACGGACATACCTCCCGAGCGCATCAGTGACGGGCTGCGCGACCACTTTATCACAGTGACCGACAGTAAGCTCGTCTACAAATTTTACAAAGGCACTCTCCTGACCATCCTTCGGAGAGATTACCCAGCACTTTCCAAGTGGCTGAGCTTCAAATATTACCGAACCTTTTCCAATGGATTTAAGTAAGTTAATCATCGGCACCCAACAACGCGACACTCTCGACACTCGTAGATAACCGGCCGATCCTTAAAGATTCAGCTAATGCGAAAGGCCCTCGCGCAATGCGAGCCGCTCGATCCGGCACAGTCAGAGTGGCATTACCGTAGCGCGTTCGTAGCCTAACTTGCCGTCAGTGATGGGGAAGATGGCGTATTCATCGCTTTGATGAAACGTTAGTTCATCAATCATCTTGGCGAACTCCGCTTCCTGCCCCCGTTTTGGGACAATAACGAATCCCTCGCCGAAGACCTCGACATCGAAGATCGGCGATCCGCTTTTAATGTTTGCCAAAAGGTTCTTCATTGGCGTGATTATAAGTTTCGGGGGTCATGCCTGTCGAGAGCTTAACAGGACAATGAGAGTTATGACCCGGATTGAAATTTGGGTCACACATCCGAAGTGGGGAATATACGCATCCCGCAACTGTCAGCCCCCCCCGTGGGGGCATCGTCCGGGGACCGTCAGGGCCGACGCTGGCCAGCATAGGACCGTATAGGAAATGCGCGGGGAGACTCGTTTCCGATTCCGACGCGATGCCTTGGCACGGTTTCGGGCACGGTCTGCACTACTCTCTCGCTAACCGCTTGAGATCGCTTGCCCTCGTTCCCGTAAGACAGGGCACACAGGGCGATCACGCATCGTCAGGCCCGATGCTCCAGCACATCGAGCGACGATCCTCGCGCGTGATCTAAACGCGCGCGCGATGGAGCCACGACCGTTCGCGGGTTAGACCCTGCCTTTTTTCGTTGACGACATTTTTTGCGTTGACAGTGCCTATTCGTTGATTCACGTTTGGGGCATCGAATGCATAAACGCAAAGGTTGACCTCAATGCTTACTGAACTGCCCGGCGACTTCACCCGCCTGATCGAACTGACCGGCGGCCACTATGACCTGACTCTCTGGATCCGCCCCGATGTCGATCTCGACTCCACCTTCGAAGCCATCTGCGACGTGACCGGCGACCGCCTGTCGGTCAACGGCTGGCTGTTCTGCGAAGCCTAATACCCGCGTCAACGCAAACAACGGATTAGAACAATGAAAGCTGACATCTACCAAACCGTCACGGATTCCATTGTCGCCATGCTGGAGAACGGCGTCCGCCCTTGGGCGCCGCAATGGGAAGCCGGATCGTGCGGACTTCCTGCGATCCCGACCCGCGCCAACGGCGAGGCATATCGCGGGATCAACGTCGCCCTGCTTTGGGGAGCGGCCGAAATGAAAGGCTATCGTCACCACACTTGGATGACCTTCAATCAAGCCAAAGAGCTTGGGGGATGCGTCCGCAAAGGCGAGAAGTCGTCGCCGGTGATCTATTGGGGGTCGTATTCCAAAGAGGACGAAACCGGCGAGGAAGAAACCCGGCTGTTCGCCAAGGGCTATGCGGTTTTCAACGTCGAGCAAATCGACCATTTGCCGGAACGCTTCTATGAGGCCGCGCCTGTCGCCGCGACGGCCGAACGCATCAAGCTCGCCGATCAATGGGCGGTCGGGACTGGCGCCGAGATCAGACACGGCGGGGCTAAAGCGTTCTTCTCGCCCAAGTCCGATCACGTCCAGATGCCGCCATTAGAGGCGTTCTATGAGCGCGAAGCCTATTACGCGACGCTCGCCCATGAACTGACGCACTGGAGCGGAGCCAAGGCCCGGCTTGATCGCCAGTTCGGAAAGCGGTTCGGCGATAAGGCGTATGCGTTTGAGGAATTGGTCGCCGAAATGGGCGCCGCCTTCGCCATGGCTCGCCTTGGGATAGCCGTTGAGCCTCGCGAGGATCATGCGTCCTATCTGGCGTCATGGCTCAAGGTTCTGAAATCGGACAAGCGCGCCATGTTCACGGCGGCGAGCAAGGCTCAAGCCGCTTGTGACTTCCTCTTTGACCTCGCCGACAAGGCCCCAAAACAGGCCGTAGAGCGGCCTTGGATGGCCGATGGCGTCATCTATCTCCCTGACCTGTCGGGAGGCTCCAGCGCGCCGGAAATCGAGTCCCATGGCGACGATGACGACACAGACCCGACGCCGCCTGTTGCGCCTAAACGTCCGCCTGTCTCGACCGATGTCGCGGCCGGGTTCCTGTCCAAGCTGACGGCGTTTGCAGGGGGAGGCATTAGTGCCTCCCGCCCGTTCCATCCCCGCCGTGATCCAAGCCTATGCGAGTTCCTGTCTATCCGGGGCATCTGCGACGATGGCGGGGAGCTAAAGGCCCGCGATCTCGACCGCTGGCATCGTGAAGCCCCGTTCCGTCGCCGCCTTGTGCGGGCCGATGGCGTGTCGCTGGAGACTGCCGCGCGTCTGGCTTGGGAGGCCGGGTATTTCGATGATGTTGCGGTTCCGGCTTGGGATAGCTCCGACAACATGCACCCGGTGACGGAGGCGATGTTGCTGGCCGCTCTGGAGCGCGAGCTACGCGCCGACTATCAGCACCTTTGGGCCGACCATGATGCGGAGTTCTTTGCGTGAGCCTGAAAGTCTCATTCATCCTTGTGGCGACTGATGACGGCTCCGGCCGTCATCAGGCGGCCTATGCGGACAGCATGTCCGAGATCGAGGCCATGCTGACTGGCGTCCTGACTGACGTAAGCTTCGAGCGTCACATGATCGACGACGAGAACCTTGCGGCCACAGTCCAAAACATGCGCGACGTGACCATGCTTCGGGTCGCAGCATCTGACCTGATCCGCCGGGAGGGGTGGCAAGCACAGACGGAAGATGGTCGCTGGCTCCGACACCGCGCGGATGGACCCGCCATGATCGGCTGTGTCAGCAGCTATCAGAAACCGGAAAGCCGCTACTTCCTATGGGGCATCAACATCGAGCCGGAATGGCATCAGAAGCTCGTCGCAGACGGCACGGCCGAAAGCGAGGAGAAGATGCGGGCTTGGTTCGATGCGAGATACTACGAATGATCGCCCTGACCCTCTTGGACCGTCGCACCCGCGAGGCTTTCACCGTCGTCGTCCCTGACGGTTGGAAGCCTGACGCGACGGTCTATGACATCACCCGGCGGGGTCGCCCTGCCGCCGGGTATCGTCGATCCGAGACACTGACCGCCGAAAGATATGGCGGCCATCCAGCACATCCGACTAAATAGTCCTCATAACCTGTTTCGCCGTGTGCAAGACGTGCAAACAGGGCCGTTTAGATATTGGATAAATATGGATGGGATCGTATATTCGTTTCTGTCATCAAATCCGAAAACTTGAGGCCCTGCGATCTTGCACATCGCGGGGCCTTTTGTTTTTCGGATTTTTATGGACAACCCCTTTGCAGCCGTTGTGGCTGAACTTGACTACCTCGGGAATGACAACGCTCTCCTGAACTCTGCCCTCTACAAGAACCCTGACTTCGTGGCGTGGTGCGAGAGGATCGCTGACCGTCAGCACAAGGTCCGCGCATCGGCCGTGACGCCCCTGCCCGCGTTGGAGACGATCTTGGCCCTTGAGGCGACAGTCTTTGACAACGGTCCTGAACCGAAGTTCCGACACAAGATCACGCTCCAGACCTACATGGGCGATCATCCCAACTGGAAGCGTCCGAACTGGAAAGGGACGGCGACGCTCTGGCCGCACGATGTCGCCGTGAAGACGGCGAAGAAATCGAAGGCGAAGTTCTCGGAAGCTACGCTCGCCGTGGTTGAAGCTCTGGCCGGTCAAGGCTCCGGTTTCGTGGGCGTCTTCATGCACACGGGCGCCGGGATGGGGTCTACCTACAACGATCAGCACGTGGTCTGGATCGACATGGAGACGAATGAGGCAATGATCTATTCGCCGAACGCCCACTTCTGGCTGGCACCGTTCGACAAGCTGGACGCCAAGGGCAAGCCGCTCAAGAGCAACGGCATCCTGCATTCGCGGTCATCGTCGGCCGACACTCTGGATCACTGGTCAACGGGCGAGCCGGTTTCGCTTTAACTATTCGCCGGGAGTGATGCTCCCTCTATTAATACCCCCTAATACTAATATATTAATAGAGGGAGCACCCCTCGGCGAATACGGCTTTGGTCGGTTCCCTCTAATAGAGAGCATCACCTGACGGTTCGCCCAACAATAGGGACATAGGCTTGCCCCCGCCTCGTTCCTCGTCGGCGCCAAACCATTTCTCTAATAGAGGGAGTGGGGTTGCGGCGCGGTAGTCGAGGGCGGATCGGGTCGGTGCATCACCCTGTGAAGGATGGCGACCCAAAAAAGAGCGGTGACCGAGGTCACCGCTACAGATAGTTTGCTTCGCCTTCGTTCAACACCGGTTGATGACGCGAGTTCCTTACGAATCAGGCGGACTTCTTCATCGCTTCAGCGTTAACGGCGGCGTCTGCAATGGCCGTGAGGTCTTCATCGGTTTGGGACTCTTCATTCAAGGTCTCTTCGAGCAAAGCGGCTGCGTCAGTTAGGCCCAGCACGTTCGCCCAGCGTCGCAGAGTGCCGTATCGGGTAATTTCGTAGTGTTCGACTGCTTGCGCGGCGGCCAGCAGACCCGCATCCATGGCAGGATTATCCTTATATTCCTCCATGATCTCATCGCCCTCGGCGAGAATGCCTTCGATGGCGTCGCACGTCTTTCCTCGCGGAGCCTTCCCGATGATCTCAAACACCTGTTGCAGACGTTCGATCTGCCCCTCAGTTTGATCCTTGTGCTTCTCGAACGCGGCCTTCAGTTCGGGCGACTGGGCGGCGCGAGCCATCTTGGGGAGCGACTTCAGGATTTTCCGCTCAGCGTAATAGATATCCTTCAGGGTGTCGTGGAACAGAGTGTCGAGTGTTTTCTCGGCCATAACCATATCTCCGTTGGGTGAGACACATAAAAGCACAGCTAAGCGGGTCAGTTCCTTGCGTCGGTGGTTCGAAATGAGGCCAGCGCGCGATTAACCTCCCGACAGCGTTTCCCGCGTCGCTGACTAAATAACATCACAACCGTTCCGGCGAGAGCAAGTCGCGGATCGGGCCGATGTTTGAAACGCGCGCATAGTCTGAACAGCTTGTTCGTTTCCAGAAAGAGGCCCTGCCGATCTTGCTCATCGGCGGGGCCTTTTCGTTTGGAAACTGAATTGGAGAAATGTCGCAAATGCGCTGATGCGTTGACGCCGGGAGTAAACTGGTCAGCGTCACGAGTAAGGAAGCCTGACCGAATTTGCAGCCCCTGCAACTCGGCCGCCGCTGCGGTCTGGAACCGAGCGCACCCCGAAGCGAGGCAAGGCACACAGAAGGTCTATCGCAAGAACCACCTCGACAAGCTTGCTTCTGACAATAATCGCCGTCGCGCGGTGAAGCTGGCCGCTCTGTCCCCGGATCGAGACGAAGCCAAGATCGCGGCTGTATATTCGCTGGCCAGTCGCCTGACTGCGCGGTTCGGCCGCCCTTACCACGTCGATCACCTTGTGCCGCTCGCCAAAGGTGGGCTGCACCACGAGGACAACCTTGTGGCCATGCGGGGCGACTACAACTTGGCAAAGAAAGACAAGATCATCCCATCGGTCATCTCGTTTTTTGGCGGGGAGGCCGCCTGATGCACTCGGCCTTCCAATACAACGGCAACCCCGTCACCGCAGCCGAAGCCGCAGCGATCATCACCGAACGCCGAGCGGAATGGCATCGCAAACGGTTGGACCGTGCGCGAGATCGCGACGCCCGCGACGGCGCAATTCTACGCCAACTTTGGTCGATGATCCGGGGGCGCGATGTCTAACCGCGTCTACACCGATGCCGAACTGACGCCACGGATGCTGGCTCAGAAGCTGGACCTCTTTTGCCGCGCCGACGCCAACGCGCAGAACACCCGATCCGAGATCAGCAAGACCCGGACCCGGCTGCACGAGCTTGAGAACCTTCTGATCACGCTGGACGCGGAGATCGAGGACGCCGCCGAGTTCGCATCGACTTACTTCCTTAAACGTGGAACGCTGGATTGAAGAAGCGAATGACGAGGGCGAGATGAATTTCACTGCACCGCTGATTTTGATCGCCGCGCTCGCTTGTTTTGGCCCGGCTGCGGCGCAATCCCAATCCGAAGTGCCGCTCTACGTTGGAGAGGTGACTGCGGCGAACGCCGAGAGGTTCACGTCTACGCTTTCGAATCAGGTTGATAAAGTCGTTGGCTTGCAGATTGTATTCGGCACAATCAGCGAAGGCGACGTGCTGACGGACGGCTCTCTGAACGGCGGTGCCTATATCTCTTTTGCCAATTCGTATGCGGGGGGCGTCCAGATCAACATCCCCGACGCCTATTTGAGGCATGGCGAATGGGTCGCTGACGGCTTCTACACCATCAAATACGGAGGGATGGGTCAGGGCATCATGGGCTACTACCTGCGCCCGGCAGACGAGGCAGCGATCCGACTCTCGGAAAAGCCCATCGTCCAGCGTCCAGTCGAGGCATTGCCGCCTGTCGAGCGCACGAGAACCGCTGATTAGGCTTCGGTGATGGGTGGCTCGCCTTCGTCCGACACGTCATTGGAAGCGGCAACCTCCTCGACCCCATCACCGCCCGAAGCCGCCGCCTTATCCTCAGCAGTTTCGGCGACGAGCGACGCAGCATAAGCCCGCGCCGCTTCGATCACCCTCGTTTGGAATGATGGACTCTTAGCAACTTTGTCAGTGCCCCCCGCATCGGTGAACAGTCCAATCACCGCGCCGATAGCGTGATTGAACTCGTCGGGCGATGGTGAGTAGCCTCTCCACATATGGGCCGCTTGAAGGCTTGCCTTAAATTTCGCAGCACTCAGGTAGGCAAGGATGTGGAAAATGACATCGTTCTTGAAACTTGACGGTGCTGATGCATAGGACGCGATTAGCCGCGTCATGATCTCGCGTTTGGCGACGATGATGTTGAGGAAGCTGTCCAGAGGATATTTGTCCGAAAACAGACTGATGTAATCTTCGTCTGATTTCAGGAGCGTGGTGGGGCGGCCTCTCGCATCTGCGGGGCGGAAAAGAATGGCGGCCATCAGGGCTTGAGCCATTTCAGCCAGCGTGACGATCTCGGTCACTTTCTTTCCGGCAATGCGATACTGGTTCTTACGACGCTCGTAGTAGAGGCCATTACCCTTCAAGTGGTCTTCGATGTTGCGGTGAACGTGATCCATTCCGCGCAGGTAGGCTTTCGGAATATGTGTCTGGCTATTCGTCGCCTTGATCACCTCATCGCGGGCCTTCTCACTCGATGGCTGGATGATTTTCACCAGCAGGATTTGCTGGCGCCGCTTTTCCTTGATCTCCTCGGCAACCAAGGGATCGGTCATGAAAGCGTAGATGACATTCGAAGTTTGAAGACCATTCACCAGAAGTGGGTCCGTTAGGGTGAGAACTTCCCCCTTCTGATCGATGTCGCTGGCTACAATGGTGATCCCATTGTTGAACCACCAGAAGTCGCCTTCATCGAGTTCATGCAAGGTCTTCTTGATGGCTTCGTTGACCTCGGACTTGCCGAGAAAGTCGCGGACGTTAGCATCGAAAAAGCTGCGGATTAAAACGCCATGGTCGTCGGTTAGAAAATCGATGAAGGCGCCGATTGTCGTCAGGCATGCAAAGGAGTCAGCCGTGCTGGACGAGATAACTTTATGGTTCGCCAAACGCTTTTGCCGGGTGCGCGGCAGGCGAGACAGCGCGATCAGTTCCTCCGCGCCGACGAATTCAAAATTGACGTCTTTAGTCCCAGCCGCCTTGCTGATTTGATCGCTCAAAGTCTGGGACGTCTTGATGACTGTCTCGTGGATCGCGGCCGTTGATGCCTTTGTGACATAAAACACGGTCGTAGCGACCCGGATCGTTCGACCAGACGTGTCGAAGAGAACTCGGCGCGCTACTGCAAACAAATCCTGTAGCTTGGTGCTGTAGCCTGCGATGTAGCCGTCATAGGTCTTCGACAGGTCGAGCAGATCGGTGACAGTTGCTCGGATGATTTTCAGGGGGTTCTCTTCAAATCCCGTCGTGTTTTTTGATTGAATGAGGATCAGGTCCACGTCGAGCGGGCCTTTATCGGGAATCTCTTCGCCTTCCTCACCGCGCAGGCTGGCACCGTTGACGATGACATACATTGCGTCGATTTGACCATCGAGACTGCCATCTGTGAGACCGGCGTCGATGTCATCCTTGGACAGATCGAACTTTAGAAGAACCTGCTCGTGCGCGACGCTCATGAACGCTTCGTCGAGATTGGTCGTCCCAAGATCGTCGGCCCGTGATTTCACGAGGCCATCGGTCAACGCTTGATATGTGTTATTTGCCATCCAGCCGATCTCGCGTGTTTCACCTGATTTATCAACCGCAAGTTTTGGAGGCATTGACCTGTCAACCGCGCCAGATCGTGCCAAGCCCTCAGCCGAGGGCCTGAAAATCGTGCCAATCGTGCCAAACCGTGGGTCACGATGCTGATTTCGTTTACGAAAATAGAGAGCGGGGAAACCGTGCCAAGGCCCAGATTTCCCCGTTGAAACCGTGCCAACCGTGCCAAAAACGAGCCATCTGGCGCGTGTGGCACGGCACGATCCGGCCAGATAGCCGTAAGTTATTGGTTTTGCTGGGAATGAATGGCGGAGACGGAGGGATTCGAACCCTCGGTACCCCTTACGGGGTACGACGATTTAGCAAACCGTTGCCTTCAGCCACTCGGCCACGTCTCCTGCGAGGGCGTCGATAGCGGAGGCTGATGCGTCGCGCAATCCGGTTCGAGAGAAAGCGTCCACGTTAACGCGGCATAGAGGCCAAAGCGGCAGTATCGCGGCCATCATTCGCCCCCCCGGATCGCTTCTGGACCGCCTGTTGCTCGACCGTCCCGCCAGTCTCGCCGCCGACACGCCGCTGAAGAGCCGGCCGTCGCGTGGGCCGTTCCGCCCGGAGATCTGGCTGAATGCGCGCGAGCGTTCGTCCGTGCGGCTGTCGGCGCATTATTTTCGGCTGATCGACGTGTTGATGGTCTGCGGGCTGGCGTTCAGCGCGGTCCTGGCGATCCAGCCGACGGGCTTGGCCTCGATCACGGTCGGCGACGCCGCGCCCGTGGTCGTCGGCGCCGTTCTGGTGCTCGTGCTGATGCGCGCGCTTCAGCTTTATCGATTCGGACACGACACGCCCTGGCCTCTGCATATGGCTGGCGTTGTAGGCGTGGGCGTCGTCTCGGCCGGTATTGCGCTCGTCTTGGGTTGGACGCTGGACCGGCCGGCGCTGGACGTCATTGCGCCCTGGGCGCTGACGACGACGGGCGCCCTGGCGCTGTTGCACGGCCTGTGGCTGGTCGTCATTGCGCGGTGGCGTCGGCTGGGCGTGCTGTCGCCCAACATCGTCATCGTCGGCGCGACCCGAAACGCGCGACGTCTGATCGAACAGGCGTTGGAGCGGCGCGACATGAATGTGCTGGGCGTGTTCGACGACCGGCTGGCCCGATCGCCCGACAGCGTCGCCGGCGTGCCGGTACTGGGGACGGCCAAGGCTCTGTTGACCCACCGGCTGACGCCCTATGTCGATCGGATCGTGTTGGCCATCGATCCCGAAGCGGGTCAGCGCGTGCGCGACCTGACGCAGACCTTGAACGCCCTGCCCAATCCGCTGACGGTCCTGGTCGATTCGGAGTTGGGACGCGACGGGGTACTGAACAGGCTCGCCAATGCGCCTCTGGCGTCCCTGGACGGTCCCGTCGATCCCGACAGGCGAGCCTTCAATAAGCGGATGCAGGATTTGCTGATCGGCGCCGTCGCCCTGGTCGTCGCTGCGCCCATCATGGCCCTGGTCGCCTTGGCGGTGAAGCTGGACAGCGCCGGCCCCGTCTTCTTCCGCCAGCGCCGCCATGGCTTCAATCACGAGACCATCGTGGTGTGGAAGTTCCGCTCGATGCGCCACGCCGCCGCCGACGCGACCGCCAGCCGCCAGGTCTGCGCCGACGACGACCGCGTGACCCGTGTCGGTCGCTTCATCCGCGCCACCAGCCTGGATGAGCTGCCCCAAATCTTCAACGTCCTGTCGGGCGAGATGTCCCTGGTCGGTCCCCGCCCCCACGCCATCGGCATGAAGACCGGCGAGACCGAATCCGCCCTGCTGGTCGCCGAATACGCCCATCGCCACCGCATCAAGCCCGGCATGACCGGCTGGGCCGCCATCAAGGGCTCGCGTGGACCGGTCGATACCGAGGCCCAGGTGCGCGAGCGCGTCCAGTTGGACATTGAATATATCGAGCGCCAATCCTTCTGGCTGGACCTGTGGGTCATCGCCGTCACAATCCCCGTTCTGCTGGGTGACCGGGCGGCCGTGCGTTGAGCGAGAAGCGCATGTTCTGGCGCGGCGTCTGGGGCTATCTGCCGGCCCAGATCGTCCAGGGGGTCGTCGGTTTTCTGACGATCTTCGTCTTTACGCGCCTGCTCAGCGCTGATGACTTCGGCCATTACGCCCTGGCGTTTTCGGTCACGACCCTGGCCCACACCGTTACTTTCACATGGCTTGAGGCGTCGATGGCGCGCTTCTGGGCGGCCGAGCGCACGCCCGAGGGCATGGCGACCCATTTCGCCAGCCTTTACCGCACATCCTTCGCCACCATCGCCGTCTTCATCCCGATCGCGGCGCTGATCGTGTGGCTGGCGCCGCTGACGCCGGCGTTCAAGATCGCTGTCGCCTTCGGCCTGGCCGGCGCGCCGGTGCGTAACCTCGCCAAGCTGGCGCAGGAGCGGTATCGCGCGGCGGGCGAGGTGTCGAAATCCGCCGCCGTGGACATCGGGGTCGCCGTATTGGGGTTCCTGGTCGGGGCCGGGTTCGCCCTGGCCGGCGTCGGCGCGGCGTCTCCTCTGCTGGGCCTGGCCATCGCCCCCCTGTTCGCCCTGCCCTTCATCTTGCCGGGCGAGTTGCGCCAGGCAGGGGGCGGGACCGTCGATCGCACGCGGCTGAAGGCCTATGCCCTCTATGGCTATCCCATTGCGGCGTCGCTGACCTTGGCCTTGGTGCTGGCCTCGACGGACCGGTTTCTGCTGGCAGCCTTCATGGATGCTGCGGCGGTCGGCGCGTATCACGCCAGCTACAGCCTGGCGAACCGGACGCTGGACGTCATCTTCATCTGGCTGGGCGCGGCCGGGGCGCCGGCCATGGTCATGGCGCTGGAGCGCGGCGGACGCGAGGCGCTGCGTCAGACTGCCATCGAACAGGGTTCGACTCTGATCCTGATCGGCCTGCCTGCCGCCGTGGGCCTGTCGCTGGTCGCGCGACCGCTGGCGGAGTTGATGATCGGCCAGGATCTGCGCGCCGCCGCTGCGCTGGTGACGCCGTGGATCGCGGCCTCGTCCTTCCTGTCAGGGATGATCGCCTACTATTTCGGCTTCGGCTTCACCTTGGGCAAGAAGACCGGCCTGCTGCTGGTGACGATGGCGATCCCGGCGCTTTGCAACGTGGCCCTGAACCTGGTCTTGATCCCCCGCATGGGCGTAACCGGCGCGGCCGTTTCGACCGCCGCCAGCTTCGGCATCGGCTTGATCGCCTGCATTCTGCTCAGCCGCCGCGCCATCGCCCTGCCGATGCCGTGGGAGGCGCTGATCCGTTGCGGGATCGCCTCCGCCGTCATGGCCGGGGTCGTCTGGTTCCTGCCGCCCATCGGCGGTTTCTTGGAGCTGATGATGGACGCGAGCGTGGGCGGCTTCGTCTATGCCATCGTCGCCCTGACGCTGAACGCCGCCGGGGTGCGTGACGTGCTGCTGCGCCTGATCCGCGCGCGCCGGAGCGTGACGGCATGAGCGCCCATATCTTTGACAACACCGCCTGGTCTCAGGCGACGCCGACGATCTCGGTCCTGATCCCCTTCCTGCGCGACGATCCGCAAGAACTGTTGCGCCGACTGGACAGCGAGGCCCCCGCCCTGTCCGGCGCGGTCGAGTTGATCCTGCTGGACGACGGCACCGCCGACGCTGATCTGACGACCCGGCTTCATGCCACCATCGACGCCCTGCGACTGCCCGCCCGCCTGATCACCCTGGCGGCCAACGAGGGTCGCGCCAGGGGCCGCAACCGCCTGACCACCGCCGCGCGCGGCGAGGCCTATCTGTTCCTCGACAGCGACATGCAGCCCGACACGGCGGCCTTCCTGCAAAACTGGCTGCGACTGGTCACCGACAGCGCGCCCGCCGTGGCCTTCGGCGGCTTCTCGCTGGATCAGGCGCCGACCGACGCGCGGTTCGCCGTCCACCGCGCCCTGTCGGGCGCCTCGGAATGCTTGCCGGCGTCGGAGCGCGCCCTGACGCCTGAGAAATACGTCTACACCTCGAACCTACTGGTGCGCCGTGACGTCTTCGCCGCCGAGTCCTTCGATCGCGGTTTCAGCGGCTGGGGCTGGGAGGACGTGGAGTGGGCTATGCGCGTCTCGCGCCGCTTTACCGTCGTCCACATAGACAATCCCGCCACCCATATGGGCCTGGACACGGTCGAGGATCTGGCGCGCAAGTTCGATCAGGGCGCCGGCAACTTCGCCCGCGTCGTCGCCCTGCACCCCGCCCTCGTCCAGACCTATCCCAGCTACAAGGCCGCGCGCGCCCTGAAACGCCTGCCCGCCCTGCCGCTGGCGCGCCGCCTGATGAAACAGGCCGCCTTGACGACGGCCCTGCCGGTCAAGGCCCGCGCCTTCGCGCTCAGGCTCTACCGCGCCGCCGTCTATGCGGACGCCGTATGACAATGCGCGATGTCGCCGTCATCATCCCGACCCTGCGCCGCCCCGACAGTCTGGAGCGGGCCCTGCGGTCGGTCTTCGGACAGACCGGATCGTTGCACCGCATCGCCGCCATCGTTGTCGCCGACAACGACCCTGATGGGTCGGCCGCCCCCGTGATCGAACGGCTGCGCGCCGAGGCGCCCGTGCCCCTGACCTACGCCCACGCCCGCATCCCCGGCGTGGCGACGGCGCGCAATGTCGGCCTGGCCGCCACAGACGCGCCCCTGATCGCCTTTCTGGACGACGACGAAGCCGCCTCTCCCGGCTGGCTCGCCGCCCTGCTGAGCGCCCAAACCCAGACCGGCGCCGATGTCGTCTTTGGCCCCATTCGCGGACGGGTGCCGGAAAACACCGGCTGGACCACCACCTATCTGGAGCGGTTCTTTGGCCGGGACGGCCCGCGCGAAACCGGCCTGACCGACGAGATCCACGGCTGCGGTAACAGCCTGATGGTGCAGGCGACCGCCCTGCCCGGCGAGGCCCCGTTTGACGTCGCCATGAACGAGACGGGCGGCGAGGACGACCGGCTGTTCACCGCCCTGTCGGCGCGCGGCGGTCGGTTCGGCTGGGCCGCCGAGGCCTGGGTGGATGAGTTCGCCCCGCCTCACCGCGCCACGCTGACCTACGCCCTGACCCGCGCCTTCGCCTATGGCCAGAGCCCGACCCAGATGGCCGCCGACCGCCGCGACTGGCCCGGCGTCGTCAAATGGATGGTGGTCGGACTGGCCCAGACCGGCGTATGGGGCGCCGCATCACTTCTGGCCGCCCTCCTGCGCCGCCCAAACCGCGCCTACACCTACGACCGCTGCGCGCGTGGTCTCGGCAAGGTCTTCTGGACCAAAGGCTTCGAGCCGAAACTGTATGGCGCGGCGATGCTGAAGCGCCCCACGGCCTGATCAGCGGATCGGCATGTAGCGGCAGGTGAAGTCCGGATCGCCGCTCATCAGGCTGGGCTTGAGGTGGATGTAAAGACGTTCGGCGCCTGCGACGTCGTCCAGCGCAAACGCCTGTTCGGCCTCATACATCTCGTCCCGGTGCGCGTCCGTCCAACCCTTTGCCAGTTTGATAGCCCGCGCCTTGGCTGCCGGCAGGCTGTCAGCGACGACGAAGACATTGCGGTGCTGCTCGGCGAAGGCGACGCCATCATAGCCGCCCAAGTTGACGTAGTAGAGCTTTTCCTTGCCCTCGAACGGTGTGGGAAGCAGGCTGATGTCGTAGCCGTCCGCCTGCGAAATCTCCGACCAGCAATCGATGTGCAACGTCCCTTCGCGTCCCCACCACTGCGCCAGCAAGGCGTCTTTCGTCGCTTCGATCGACGGGGCGACGAGGAAACGCATATCGTGCACCTCGATATTGGCGCCGGGGTGTTCCCCGCCGATGTAGATCGCAAACAGCTTCATTCGTCCTCGCGTCAGGCCGCCGTATCGGCGTGATCGACCGCAGGCTTTGCGGTATTCAGGATCAACGCCAGTCGCCGACCGACGATCCCGCCCATTTCGTGCGAACTGGTGATCCCTTGCGCAAAGGGATGCCGCCCCATGATGAACGGCAGGCTGAGACAGAACAGCCGATCCGTCGGCAGGGGCGCATCGACCGGCCGGAAAAGGTCATCGACAGCAATCCCCCGGACCACGTCGGGCGCATCGTTGGCGACTTGATCTCGAACGATCCCCTGCTCGAGAAGGGACAGGAACGGAAACTGGATGCCGCTCAGGGCCGCCTGACCCGTCGCCTCGATGAAGATCGGGAAATGGCGTGTCGTCCCGCCTACGGCCACGCGCGCGCCGCCTTCGGGACAGCGCGTATCGACGTCGTGATCGTCGCCCAAGGCGATGACGTCCAGCCGCCCGGCGGCGTGCAGCGCCAGCATCCGCTCGATCGATTCATGCGGCACGCCGGCGTAGATATCGACGAAGATCGGCTTGAAGGCGCGGCTGAACCGCTCGAACTCGGCGCTGTCCAGATGCGGCACGATGACGGCGACGATCTCGTGCATGCGCAGGATGCCGTCGCGCCAGGCCACCGTCACCTGTGCGGCATGATTCGCCTGCGCCTCCTTCAGGTTCGCAGCGGCCCAGACGAACGGATCGACCGATGCGCGCCGCGCGAAATAGGCCTCGGCGAAGGTTTCCAGCGTCGCCTCATGCAATCCGGTCTCGGCGGCGTAGTCCGGATCCAGATGGCTCAGCTCGGTTCGAAACAGGTCGAATACGGCGTCCAGCAGCCCGTCAGGGCCGCGCGCCACAGCCGCAGCGACAGCCTCGGGCGTGCAATAGGTCAGCGGCCCATGCGGCAGCGGAAAATAGAAGTCCGCCTCGGGCAGCAGCCCCTTTCGCGACATCATGGCGATGTGAAAATCCTCGGTATCCGGCGCGGGCTGATAGATCAGCCGATCATCCCGCCGAACGAAGTCGCCGTGGGACGTTGCCAAGGCCACGGCCGCATCGATGGCCGTCAACGACGACCCCCGAATGCCGATGCGTGTCGCCGGAACATCCGCAAGGACCGACGCAGGCCATGGGCTTAGAAAA
This sequence comes from Brevundimonas sp. SGAir0440, assembly GCF_005484585.1. NCBI lineage: Bacteria > Pseudomonadati > Pseudomonadota > Alphaproteobacteria > Caulobacterales > Caulobacteraceae > Brevundimonas > Brevundimonas sp. SGAir0440. Next base: position 2,214,251 of record NZ_CP039435.1, read on the forward strand.
TATCCGGGCTGGGCGTCCGGCCGCGACGGCCACTGGTGACCCGTCGCCAGAACCACATGGTCGAACACAGCCTTGGCGACCTTCTGCGACGGCGGCGACGTGAAGGTCAGCTCGATCCCATCTTTGCGGTTCGCCGCGTCGATGACCCGACATCCCGTCCGCACATCGATGAGAACACCCTTGGCGCGGGCCTGCTGAACCAAGGCGGCGAACTGACTTTCGAAATACCGCCCCAAGGCGACACGCGGAACGAACGTGCGCTCATCGAGAGACGCCCCATCCACGTCCAACTCTGCCAGTTCGGCGGGCGTTCGTGCCGACAGCCAGTCGGCCAGCGTGTCCTGCAATGGCGGGATTTCGATGCTGGCGATGTTCGACAGCATCGCCGGATCGTTCCAGTCCGGGCTGTAGGGGCCGCCGCACCCGGCCGTCTCGCGCGCCTCGAACACCGTGATCTGCGCCGAGACGACGCCTTGGGACAGCAGGGCATGGAGGGCGTAAAGCGTCGTCGGCCCCGCGCCGACGAATGCGACGGACTTTGTCATGGCCACACAATGCGCGACGCACGCAAAGGCGCCGCATCCGCACTCGATTTCAGCGCAACCGCTTCATTTTCCAGCCGAATGTGCGGAATCCGACGTCTGAAACGTCACCTCAGAAGCGGCTTCAGCCCATCAATCGCTGCAGGAACCCCGGCGCCTTGTAGGTCGAGCGGTTCATGACCACGCCGGCGATCTTGCCCCCCACAGCCTCGATCTCGTCACGCAGGATGACTGGCGCGTGGGCGGCGGTGCTTTCGGCGGCGATCACCAGAACCGTCATGTCCACGAAGGGCGCCAGGATGATCGCCATGTCGTTGCGGTCAGCGGCGGGCGCGTCGATGACGATGGTGTCGGCGTGGGGCCGCAGCGCCTCCCAATAGCGGGGCTCTCCGACCGCCTCGACCCGGTGTCCGGACCGCAGCGCTTCCATGTGGAAATGCGTGACCCACAACCGGCCGCCCAGGCACGACCGCGCCGTCAGCAGCCGCGAATCCGGCACCGGCTTGCCGTCGCGACCGGTCACGCGCGGCGTCACGGCGTAGAAGCTTGAGCCGTCGGGCGAGCCTTGCGCGGCCTTGCCGACCTGGCCGAACCGATCCGGCTCGGCTGACACCGTCTCAAGCTGCCCCTGCTGCGCCAAATCGCCGTCGATCAGCCAGACGGGCTTGCGCGCTCGCACCGCCGCCAGCCGCGCGAACTCCCGCGCTACGGTCGAAACGCCCTCGCCGGTGACGGCGGACGCGAACTGGATCACGCGTGCGCGGTGCGCCGGCGCCGGTCCCAGCGTCGCCCAAAGGCCCGCCATTTCTGAAGTCAGATCGACCATCGAATCGCCAAGGCGCTCCCTAAGCCCTCAGCCTAGCACGAGTTTCGCTAAGCCGCCTTGGCCGGCGCGACGGCGAGAACCGGCATGTCCAGGGTGCGGCTGACCGAGGCCGGGGTCGTGAAGCCGCGACGCGTGAACACCCGCAGCAGGCCGACGCACAGGGCGGTGAAGCCGGCGAACAGGAAGACCGCCGCCAGCAGCGGGATCTTCAGGCTCTTGCCCGTCGCCGGCGGCTGGGCGCGCTCGATGACGGTGACGTTGTCGGCACCGGCGGCGACCAGGGCGTTATCGGCGCGGCTCTGGGTCTCACGTTGCTGGAACTCGCGGATAGAGGCGCTCAGCACTTCGCGATTGCCGGCCAGGGTCGTGTTCTCGGACTCCAGCGCGGTCAACCGCGCCTGCCGCGAACGGATATCGGCCAGCTGCCGGTCCAGAACCGCCAGACGCGCCGCCAGCGAGTCGCGCTCGGCCCGGGTGTTGATCCGCGTGGTTTCAAGCTCGGTCCAGACGGGGTTGGGTCCGGTGCGGACCTCCTTGGCCCCGACGGCCGTGCCGGTCGCGACATAGGCCTGCAGCTGATTGATCCGCGCCTCGATGTCCTTCACCGGCTGGGCGTCAGGCTGATAGCGCGACAGCAGTTGCTCGCGCTCGGTGCGCAGTTGCAACACCTGGTCCTGGGCCGAGATATTCAAATCCTGCTGCAGCGCCACCTCCGCCGGGGTTGCCGCCTGCTGCGCGATCAGGGTGTTCAGCCGTTGGGCGGTCTGGTTCAGCTGGCTCTGCGTCGACATCCGGTCGGTGAAGACCGTCTGATAGGTCGCCGCCAACGTCGCCTTGGCCGCCGTGAAGTCGCCGATGTCGTTGGACGCCAGGAAGGCCTCGTAAGCGCGATCCGCATTGCCGAGCTCATCCTCGAAGGCGATGCGCTGGCTGGCGATGGCGGGCGTCTTGTCTTGGAAGACTTCCCGACGATAGATCAGATATTGCTCAATGATCGTGTTCAGGACGCGGGCCGCGCGTTCGGGATCGTCGGCCTTGTAGGTCAGGTGGATGACCGCGCTGCCCGGCGCCGTGGCGACGCCCAGGCCGCCGCCGACGGCCTTCAGCGCAGCGGACCGCGCGGCCTGCGGACTGCCCTTGGGCGGCTCGCCCAAGATGGCGGCGGGCCCCAAGGTGTCCACGACCTTTTGGCGAACGGCGCTGGAGCCCAGGATGGCGGCTTCGGAATTGGCGACCTCGTCGCCCTGCGGCGCCTGGCCCCGCTCGGCCGTGCCGACGCGCGGCTGATAGACGTATTCCTGCCCCACGCCCGCAAACACTGAGCCGGTTGCGGTGTAGCTCTTCTTCAGCGTCATGGCGGCGGCGAACCCCAGCCCGAGGATCACCACGAAGACGACGATCATCAGCAGCAGTTCGCGGAACAACAGGCCGATCACGTCCAGAACGCCGTAGCGCGGCCTTGTGGTGACGTGTGCGGTGGAGCGCATCGGGCGGGCCGAATCCCTTGAAAGGCGTGTGGTCCTCACCCTTCGCCCACCGGCGTTAACCGATGATTACCCATAACCGGCGAGGTTGCCCGATATCCCTCGTCGAGGCCGACCGATTCCCATGCTGACCGATCGCCGCCTGTTTCTGCTGACCCTGGGTTCAGCCTCCATCGCCGCGTCGCTGGCGGCCTGCGGCGGCGCCGGCGGCGCTGGCGATCCCCGGCGCGTCGACCGGTCGCCCTACGACGCGCTCGCCGGCCTGCCCTTCGCCCCCTGGACGGATCAGGAGCCGGAATATCTGCTGTATCCCGGCGATGAGATCGAGGTGGCGACGCCGACGGCTTCGGAGCTGACGCGCACGCTCAAGGTCGGTCCCGATGGTCGCATCGCCCTGCCCCTGATCGGATCGGTCATGGCGGCGGATCGCACCCTGCCCCAGCTTCAGCAGGTCGTCTCGGCGGCCTATGCGTCACAGCTGGTGCGCCCGGTTGTCGAGGTCACACTTCGCCAAGCCGGCCCGATCCGCGTTTGGGTCGATGGCGAGGTGCGCAACCCGGGCGTCTTCGAAATGATCGGCGATCTGGACGCCTATCAGGCGGTGATCCAGGCCGGCGGCTTCGCCCCGACGTCGCGTCAGGACAGCGTGGCCCTGATCCGTCGCGGTCCGGGTGGATCGCGCATGATCCGGGTGGTGGACCTGCGTCCGCGTCGCGGCGAGGTCGTGCCCTTGCGGCGTGGCGACATCGTCTTCGTACCGCGGTCGACGCTGGGCGAACTGGCGGCCTTCTTCACCCAGGTGCGCGCCGCCCTGCCGATCGGCTTCAGCTATTCGATCAACGGATCGAACGGCAACGGCTACGCTCAGTTCTAGCTGGTCGTTTAGGCGACCAGCTGAACCACGCCCTGGTCAATGTAGCGTCGCGCGGCCTTCTGGGCTTCGGCGATCTCCTCGCGTTCCATCTCCAGGCTCATCTCGCGGCGATAGACGCGCGCCTCGATCGAACCCTTCATGGCCGCCAGGTTGAAGATCATGTGGGCCGACACCCTGTCCATCGGGCAACCGCCCGATCCGGCCGAATACATCATGCCCAGTTTGAACAGGTCGTCGCCGGACATGTCCGCGGTCGGCAGGGGCAGACCGTCGTCGTGGGCCTGCAGGTCGTGCGCCATTTCTTGCGCGTTCATCACCGTATCTCCTCAACGGGCGCCCTTCTGGGCCCGCCTCTGAGACGCCATCAAATACCGGTGGTTTGAAGTTGAAGTTAACAGCGAAACGGGTCGCACGTACTTTTCAGTAAAGCAGAAATGAATACTTCCGACACGATTCAGACCTCGGAAATCTCTGATAAATCTCTCGTTTACGCCTCGCCGGAGCGGCCTACGCGCGCTGCAAACCTGACGGGATCGTTCAGCGGGCATTCAGGCGCGGAATCCGACCTTGCTCATCATTAACGGGTCGGATCGGCACATCCGTCGGCGGCCCAGAATGGAGCACGAAGATGAACCGCCTCACCAAGGCCGCCGTCGTCGCCCTCGCCCTGTCGACCACGGCCGTGCCGATGCTCGTTCAGGCCCAGGACCGCGACCGCCGCGAGTATCGTCAGGATCGTCGTGACGACCGCCGCGACTTCCGACAGGAACGCCGTGAAGATCGCCGCGACTGGCGCGACGGTCGCTACGACAGCCGTCAGGATTATCGCCGTGATCGCCGCGACGACCGCCGCGACTACTGGGCGGAACGCCGAGAGGATCGTCGCGATTGGCGCAACGACCGCTGGGACCGCAATAACAGCAACTGGTGGCGCGGCCGCTCGGACTTCCGTGGCTACAACGGTCCGCGCGCAGGCTACTGGTACGCCCCCAGCTACGGCTACTATCGGGTCGAGCCGCGCTACAGCAACTATCGCTGGCGCACCGGCGGTTATCTGCCCTACCAGTATCGCAACTACTATGTCCGCGACCCCTATGTTTACGGCCTTCGCGAAGCGCCGCGCGGTTATCGCTACGTCCACGCCGGCAACGACATCCTGTTGATCGCTGTGGCCAGTGGCCTGATCGCCAGCGTCCTCTCGGGCGTCTATTAAGCCTCGTCATAACCGGACGATCGAACCCCGCAGGTCCTGCCTGCGGGGTTCTGCTTTTTCGGACAGCCCCTTGATTGCGAACAGTGTTCAGCCTGGGTTCATCGCCACGGATCGATGATCGCCTCAAGCCGCCGCAGACCCGGCGTGCAGGAACCAAAGACCATGAAACGCCTCCTGGTGGCTTTCACCGCCATCGCCGCCGTCGCCGGCCCGCTTGCAGTCCCGATGCAGGCCCTCGCCCAGGAACAGGAACAGGCTCAGCAGGAACGGCCGCAGCGCGAAGGGCGCGCCCGCGGCATGAACCGGCCCGAACGTCCGCAGATGGGTCGTGAGGACGGACCGCGCGAGCCTCGCCCCGAACGTCCCAGTCGCCCCGCAAACGATACGCCCCGTTTCGAGCGCCCGTCGGGTGGCGAACGTCCGAATGCGGGCGGCCAGCGTCCGGATCGTCCCGAAGGCGGTTGGAACCGGCCCGATCGCCCGAACACCGGCGGCCAGCGTCCCGACCGGCCCGAAGGCGGCTGGAACCGCCCTGATCGCCCCAACGCCGGCGGCCAGCGTCCCGACCGGCCCGAAGGCGGCTGGAACCGCCCTGATCGCCCCAACACCGGCGGCCAGCGTCCCGACCGGCCCGAGGGCGGCTGGAACCGCCCTGATCGCCCCAGCACAGGCGGCCAACGTCCCGACCGGCCCGAGGGCGGCTGGAACCGCCCTGATCGCCCGAACACCGGCGGCCAACGTCCAGATCGCCCCGAAGGCGGCTGGAACCGGCCTGATCGGCCCGATCGCCCAAATGCCGGCGGTCAACGCCCCGACCGTCCTGGAAACGGCTGGAACCGTCCCGACCGTCCGGGCTCGGGCTGGAACAACGGTCGTGACCGCGACCGTCAGCACCGGGAGTTCCGCCAGCGCTTCAACGGCGATCAGTGGCGGCGCGACTTCTATCGCAACCACCGCTCGGACTGGTGGCGCAACGATCGGCGCTTCAGGGGTTACAACGGGGTGCGCGTCGGCTTCTACTTCGCGCCGGGCTGGGGCTACTACAGCGTGCCGCGCTCCTACTGGGGTCGGTCGTGGTCGGTCGGCCAGTATCTGCCGGACGTCTTCTGGCGCTACCAGCTGAACGACTGGCGCACCTACGGCCTGGGCTATCCGCCGGAGGGCACACGCTGGGTCTCGGTCGACAACACCCTGTATCTGATCGACGAATACGATGGCTATATTATCGACGTCATCCGCGACGCCTGGCGCTGGTAGCGGCCTGACGTTTTTAAACTTCCGCCCGATGGCCCCGCGCCGTCGGGCTTTTTTATTGCCCCGCTTCGCTGAGATTGCGAACCATGACCCTGGCGTGACCTTGGCCTGATGCGACATCTTGTCAGGCATCACTCGATCGCAAGGTATTCGAAGCCCTGCGCTATGCCACAAACGCCGCTTGGCCGAGATCAGCTTCAGCAATCATCGCTTGAAACGACTTGAGACCCGCTGGACGAAAATCGGCCGCGATGCGCTCCGACGCTGCCCTTCGTCGCCACTCACGATGACGTCCGGACGCGTTTCCGGATGCCGTTTCAATCGAAGGACATGTCCCGATGAAGATCGCACTGACCGCTTTGGCCGCCTCGATGCTGCTGGCCGGCGCCGCAACCGCCCAGCAAGCGCCCAGCGCACCGCCGCCGCCTCCGCCCCCGCCGGTCGATCATCAGATTCCGCACCACCCGGCCCCGCCGCCGGTCGATCCCGCCGTGCCTGCGCCGCCAGCGCCCCCGGCGCCGCCCCCTGCCGATGAGTCTGCACCGCCCCCGCCGCCTGCACCGCCCGTTCCGCCAGTGCCAACCGACCCGGACGCCCCCGTCCCGCCCGCGCCTCCGGCTCCCCCCGCACCGCCGGCGCCGCCCGTCCCGCCATCGGCCTGAGCCTGGAAATGGAAAAGGCCCTGCGGATCGCTCCGCAGGGCCTTTGCTTTTCGTCCGACGCCTCGCCTTACAGGCCCAGCTTGGCCTTCAGGATGTCGTTGACCGCCGCCGGATTGGCCTTGCCGCCCGTGGCCTTCATGACCTGACCGACGAACCAGCCGATGGCCTGGGGCTTTTCAGCCACGGCCGCCGCCTTGTCCGGATTGGCGGCGATGATTTCGTCCACGGCCTTTTCGATGGCGCCGGTGTCCGTGACCTGTTTCAAGCCGTGCTTCTCGACCACCTCGGCCGGCGAACCTTCGCCGTTCCAGACGTGATCGAACACCTCCTTGGCGATCTTGGACGAGATGACGTTCGTCTCGATCAACTCCACCAGCTGCGCGACGTGCGCCGCCGGCAGCGGGTTCTGGCTGAAGTCCTTGCCCTCGGCCGCCAGGCGCGCCGAAACCTCGTTGGTGACCCAGTTGGACACCAGTTTGGCGTCCCGACCCTTGGCCGCGGCTTCGAAATAGTCGGCCTTCGCCTGTTCCGAGATCAGTACGATGGCGTCGTATTGCGACAGGCCATAGTCCGCCATCAGGCGCTTGCGCTTGTCGTCCGGCAACTCGGGCAGCGACGCCTTGATCTCGGCGATCCAGGCCTCTTCCAGATCCAGCGGCAGCAGGTCGGGATCGGGGAAGTAGCGATAGTCCTGCGCCTCTTCCTTGGACCGCATCGAGCGCGTTTCGCCGGCCGTCGGGTCGTACAGGCGCGTCTCCTGAGTGATCGAACCGCCGTCCTCCAGAATTTCGATCTGGCGGCGCGCCTCATACTGGATCGCCTGAGAAATGAAGCGGAAGCTGTTGACGTTCTTGATCTCGCAGCGCATCCCCAGATAGCTGAAGTCGCCCGTCTCCTTGAACTTGTCGTAGTTGCCGGCCCGGCAGACCGACACGTTCACATCGGCCCGCAGATTGCCCTTCTCCATGTCGCCGTCGCAGGTGCCTAGATAGATCAGGATGGTCCTGATCTTCTTCACATAGGCCACCGCCTCGTCCGGCGTGCGCAGGTCGGGACGCGAGACGATCTCCATCAGCGCCGTGCCGGCCCGGTTCAGGTCGACGTAGCTTTCGGTCGGCGACAGGTCGTGGATCAGCTTGCCCGCATCCTGCTCCAGGTGCAGCCGCTCGATGCCGACGTTGAAGAAGCTGCCGTCCTCGGCCTCCACCTCGACCACGCCTTCACCCACGATGGGATAATAGAGCTGGCTGATCTGATAGCCGGTCGGCAGGTCGGGATAGAAGTAGTTCTTGCGGTCGAACTGGCTGCGGCGATTGATCTGCGCGCGCAGTCCCAGGCCCGTCTTCACCGCCTGTTCGACGCAGTGTTTGTTCAGCGTCGGCAGCATGCCGGGAAAGCCCGCATCGACCAGCGACACCTGCTCGTTCGGTCCCGCGCCGAAGCCGACGGCGGCGCCGGAGAACAGCTTGGCCTTCGACGCCACCTGGGCGTGGATTTCCAGGCCCATGACGATCTCCCAATCGCCGGTGCGGCCTTTGATGGTCTTGATATTGTCGCTCATGCTCACCACCACTTGCCCGGCTTGGCCGTGAAGCCCGCCGCCCGTTCCAGCGCGGCGCCGACCTGGAAGACCGTCGCCTCGTCCAGCGCCTTGCCGATGACCTGAAGCCCCAGCGGCAGGCCGCCGGCGTCCACGCCCGCCGGCACCGAAATGCCCGGCAGGCCGGCCAGGTTGGTCGTCACCGTGAAGACGTCGTTCAGATACATGGTCAGCGGGTCGATCTGCTTGTCGCCCAGCGCGAACGCAGCCGACGGCGTCGATGGCGTCAGGATGGCGTCCACCTGGCCCCAGACGTTGTCGAAGTCCTCGGCGATGCGGCGACGCACCTTCAGCGCCTTGACGTAGTAGGCGTCGTAGAAGCCGGCCGACAGCACATAGGCGCCGATGGTCAGGCGACGCTGGACCTCCTTGCCGAAGCCCTCGGCGCGCGAGGTCGCGTACAGATCGTCCAGCGACTTGAAGTCCTCCGCCCGATGCCCGAACCGCATCCCGTCGTAGCGAGCCAGGTTCGACGACGCCTCGGCCGGCGCCACGATATAGTAGGTCGGCAGGGCGTATTTGGTGTGCGGCAGGCTGATCTCGACGATCTCGCAGCCGGCGTCCTTCAGCCAGGCCACGCCTTGATCCCACAGGGCCTGGATCTCGGCCGGCATTCCGTCCACGACATATTCGCGCGGCACGCCGATGCGCAGACCCTTGACCGACTTGCCGACCGACTGGGTCCAGTCGGGCGTCGGGATGTCCAGACTGGTCGAATCCTTGGCGTCGAACGAGCACATGGATTGCAGCAGCAGGGCCGCGTCCTCGACCGTCTTGGTGATCGGCCCGGCCTGGTCCAGCGACGAGGCGAAGGCCACCATGCCGAAGCGGCTGGCGCGGCCATAGGTGGGCTTGATCCCGACCGTGCCGGTGAAGGCGGCGGGCTGGCGGATCGAGCCGCCAGTGTCCGATGCGGTGGCGGCCAGGCAGAGATTGGCCGCCACGGCCGAGGCCGAACCGCCCGACGAACCGCCCGGCGTCAGCTCGACGTTCGAGCCGGTCGACTTCCACGGGTTCTTCACCGGGCCAAAGGCCGAGGTCTCGTTGGACGAGCCCATGGCGAACTCGTCCATGTTCAGCTTGCCCAGCATGACCGCCCCGTCGCGCCACAGATTGGCGGTGACGGTCGATTCATAGGGCGGTACGAAGCCGCGCAGCATGTTGGAGCCGGCCGTCGTCTGCACGCCCTCGGTGCAGAACAGGTCCTTGATCCCCAGCGGCGCGCCTTCCAGCGCCCCGCCCTGGCCGGCGGCGATGCGGGCGTCGGACGCGCGCGCCATGTCCATGGCCTTGTCCGCCGTCACCGCGACATAGGCGTTCAGCGTCGGGTTCGAGGCCTCGATACTGGTCAGGAAGGCCTGGGTGATTTCGGCCGAGGTGAAGTCCTTGGCCTTCAGCCCGTCGACGGCGCCCTTCAGGGTCAGTTTCGTCAGGTCGCTCATGACTATTCGACCACCTTGGGCACGACGAAGAAGCCGTCCGCCGACTTGGGCGCATTCGACAAGACCGCATCGACCTTGGCGCCGTCGGTGACGACGTCGTCGCGCAGGCGCAGCGGCTGGGCGACGTTCGAGGTCATCGGCTCCACGCCTTCGACATCCACCTGATCCAACTGCTCGATCCAGGCCAGGATGCCGTTCAGCTCCTGCGCCAGCGGCTCCAGCCGGTCCTCGGGGGTCTTGATGCGGGCGAGATGCGCAACCTTGCGCACCGTCGCAGCGTCGATGGCCATGCGGCCCTCCAACACAAAATGAAAACGAAGCGGTCGGATTAGCCGCACGCTTTGGGATTCACAAGGATCAGCCGCCCGTCGTCAGGCGTGATCTCACTGCGACGTGCTGACGGACACCGCGTTCGGCGGCGACTCGCCGCTCGGGGGGAAGTCGATCTGAACCGTGCGCTCCACCTTCAGGATGTCGCCGTTCGGCCCCGCCGTGTCCTGACGCACCGCCAGGACCACGCGCCCGGCCTTCGCCTCGACGACCTTCCATTCGGCATAGTCGCCCAGTGGATAGGCGCGCCAGCCCTCGGCCGAACCGCCGAACAGGGCGAAATAGGTCACCAGACCATTCACCGCCGGGTCGCCGCCTGACAGGCTGAAGACCTTGGCGTTCTGGTCCGGCAGGGCCTGCAACTGCGACACGTCGGCCGCCGTGCCGATCTCTTCGCGTGCAGCAGCCGCGCGCCGTTCGGCAGGCCCGACCGGCTTGGTGGTCGGGGGCGTGACTGCGCGTGTGATCACGGCCGGCGTCGGCGCGGCTGCCGCGATCTGAGTATCCTGTGCGGTCTCGGTCTTGGCCGGCGCGTCGGACTGTCCGCACCCGCTCAGCACAAGCCCGAGAGCCGTCATCGCTGCTGTCGCTATGCGCATATCATCGTCCTTCCTGTCCACCATCGTCACCATCGCCTTTGACTTCGGCCCGCGCCAGTCCTAACCGCAGGCCGTGCCCGTTCTCGACCTCCTCGACCTGCCCGCCGCCTGCCCGCCTGACACGCCGTGGATGGGGCTGGATCTGGGCGAGAAGACCATCGGCGTCGCCGTGTCGGATTCCACCCGGCTGATCGCCTCGCCGCTGGAGCTGATCCGCAAGTCCAAGTTCACGCAGGAAGCCGAACACCTGTTCAAACTGATGGCGCATCGCAAGGTTTCGGCCCTGGTCATCGGCCTGCCCGCCAATATGGACGGCACGGAAGGTCCGCGCGCCCAGTCGTGCCGCGCCTTCGCCCGCAACCTGGAGCGGCTTCGGCCCGTCAACATCGCCTTCTGGGACGAGCGCCTGTCCACCAGCGCGGTCGAGCGCTTCCTGATCGAGGATCTGGACCTGAACCGCAAACGTCGCGCCCAGGTCGTGGACCGCACCGCCGCCGCCTGGATTCTGCAAGGGGCGCTGGATCGGGTTCGGGACCAGGCGACCTGGGTTTGACGGCCCTGATCGCCGGCGTCCTGCCGGTCTTTCTGATGATAGCCCTGGGCTACGGCCTCAGAAAGTCCGGCTTCCTGCCCAACGAGGCGTGGCGGCCGATCGAGAAGCTGTCGATCAACATCTTCTACCCGAGCTTCCTAATCCCCGCGATCTGGCACGCCGACCTCGCCGGCGGCGGCGCGACCGTGGCGGGCGCCGCGGCGGTGGGCGCGACCCTGATCGTGGCGGCCGCGACCCTGGCGTCCAAGCCCCTGATCACACTCGATGGTCCGGCCTATACCAGCGTCTTTCAGGGCGTGATCCGCTGGAACAGCTTCGTCTTCGTGCCGGTGATCCAGTCGGTCTATGGCTCGGAAGGCACAGCGCTGGCCGCGGTCGCCATCGCCTTCATCATTCCCGTCACCAACATCGCCTGCGTCGCCGTGCTGGCGAAATGGGGTTCACTGCGCCGCGAGCCGTCAGTGGTCGGGCTGATCAAGTCGATGCTGGCCAATCCGATTCTGCTGGCCTGCCTGATCGGCCTGGCGCTGAACCTGTTGCGCGTGCCGCTGATCCCGGGCCTGTCGGATGCGATGGACCTGCTGGGCGCCGCCGCCCTGCCGCTGGGCCTGATCGTCGCCGGGGCGGGTCTGTCCTTCGCCGAGGTCAAACGCCGCCGCACCACCATCGCCGCTGTCAGCCTGGTCAAACTCGGGGTCATGCCGCCGCTGATGTGGTTCATCGCCTGGGCCCTCGGCGGCGACAGCCTGGCGCAGGGCATCGCCCTGATCTGCGGCGCCGCGCCCGGCTCGGCCGCCTCCTACATCCTGGCGCGCCAGATGGGCGGCGACGCCCCCCTGATCGCCGGCGTCATCGCCCTGACGACCGTAGGCAGCGCCGTGGTCATTCCCATCCTGCTGGCCCTGTTCCACTTCACCTGACTGGCGTTCAGACCGAGTCGCGCCTATAGCCGCGTCTCGATGACCCAGCCCGCTCAAGTCACCGATCAGACCATCCGCGACCGGCTGGTTCCGTTCCCCAAACCGCACTTCCTGGCCGCATCGGACCTCGATCCGTATGTGACGCCGCAGTTGCTGGACCTGGGCGACGCCTTCGTCGACTTCAATCGCCAGTCGTCCAAGGCCCTGGACCTGCTGCACGGCCGCACGGTCGTGAACCTGTTCTTCGAGAACTCGACCCGCACCAGCTCGTCGTTCGAGATCGCCGCAAAGCGGCTGGGCGCGGACGTCGTGACCATGCCGGTCGCCTCTTCCTCGGTGAAGAAGGGCGAAACCCTGATCGACACGGCGGTCACCCTGAACGCCATGAAGCCCGACATCCTGGTCATCCGCCACTCGGCCTCGGGCGCGGCCGAACTGTTGAGCCAGAAGGTCGGCTGCTCCGTCGTCAACGCCGGGGACGGCCGCCACGAACACCCGACCCAGGCCCTGCTGGATTTGCTGTCCATGCGCCGCGCGTTCGGCGATGTGACCAGCCTGACCGTCGCCATCTGCGGCGACATCACCCACAGCCGCGTGGCCCGCTCCAATGTCGCCCTGTTGCAGATGATGGGCGCGCGCGTCCGCCTGATCGGCCCGCCGACCCTGGTGCCCGGCGACGCCGACCGCTGGGGCTGCGAGGTCTTCCATGACATGCGCGAAGGTCTGAAAGGCTGCGACGTGGTCATGATGCTGCGGCTTCAACTGGAGCGGATGGCCGGCGCCCTGGTGCCCTCGACCCGCGAATATTTCCGCTTCTGGGGCCTGGATCGCGAGAAGCTGGCCTGGGCCAATCCCGGCGCCCGGGTCATGCACCCCGGGCCTATGAACCGCGGCGTCGAGATCGATTCCGACGTGGCCGACGACCTGGACGTCTCCCTGATCCAGGATCAGGTCGAGATGGGCGTCGCCGCCCGCATGGCCGTGCTGGCCTCCCTCTCCGCCCGTTGGGGAGACGCCCGATGACCACCGTCGCCATCAACAACGCCCGTCTGCTGGACCCCGCTACGAACTACGACGGCCCAGGCGGCCTGCTGATCCAGGACGGCCGCATCAGCCGCGTGATCCACGGCCCGACGCCGGACGTGGCGGCGGATCAGATCATCGACGCCGACGGCCTGTGCCTCGCGCCCGGCCTGATCGACATCCGGGTCAAGACCGGCGAACCCGGCGCTGAACCGAAAGAGACGCTGAAGTCCGCCAGCCTAGCCGCCGCCGCCGGGGGCGTGACGACCATCGTGGTCCAACCCGACACCGATCCCGCCGTCGACGACCCGGCCATGATCGACTTCATCCAGCGGCGCGGCGCGGCGCTGAACCTGGTCAACGTCCGCGCCGCCGGCGCCGCGACCAAGGCCCTGGACGGCCAGCGCATGGCCGAGATCGGCCTGATGGACGAGGCCGGCGCCCTGTATTTCACCGACGGCGACAAGGTGATCGTCAACAGCCGCACCCTGCAACGGGTGATGAGCTACGCCGCCGCCTTCAACGCCCTGATCGCCTGCCGCCCGGCCGACCCCTGGCTGACGGAAGGGGCGGTCGCCGCCTCGGGCGAACTGGCCACCCGCCTGGGCCTGTCCGGCAGCCCCGCCATCGCCGAGCGGATCGGGCTGGAGCGCGATCTGGCCCTGGTGGAACAGACCGGCGCGCGGTTCCTCGTGGATCAGCTTTCAACCGAGGGCGCGCTGGACACCCTGGCCCGCGCCCGCGCCAAGGGGCTGGAGGTCGCCGTCAGCGTCTCGATCAACCACCTGTGCTTCAACGAGGTGGACATCGGCGATTATCGCACCTTCTACCGGCTGGACCCGCCGCTGCGCTCCGAAGCCGACCGCCAGGCCCTGATCGAGGCTGTGCGGGAGGGCCTGATCGACGTCATCACCTCCGCCCACGCCCCGGCTCCGGCCGAGGACAAGCGCCGCCCGTTCGCCGAGGCCGCACCCGGCGCGATCGGCTTGGAGACCCTGCTGCCCGCCGCCTTGACCCTGCATCACGAAGACGGTCTGGATTTGCTCGACGTGCTGCGTCCGCTGACCCAGGGCCCCGCCGCCCTGCTCGGCCTCGACGCGGGCGTCCTGGCCGAGGGCGCGCCGGCCGACGTCATCCTGTTCGACGCTGGCGCGCCGGTCATCATCGACGCCGACACCCTTCACTCCAAGTCAAAGAACTCGCCCTTCGACGGCCGCCGGCTTCAGGGCAAGCTGATCGGAACCTGGGTGGCGGGACGCAAGGTCTTATAAGGCTCAGATCAGCGCGGTCGCGCGCACGTCGCGGCCTTGGCCACTTCGGCGCCCAGCACCGACTTTACGGCCAGCGGCGTGTCGGTGGCGATCACGGTGACGCCCTGGCCCACCAGATCGCGGTATTCCGAAACGTCCCCGTCGGCGGCGTAGCGATCGTCGCGGCGCACGCCCTCGGCGCCCAAGGTGCCGAACTGAACCTCGACCCCGGCCTCACGCAGGGCGCGCCACAGCGCCGGGCGCTCCTCGCGCGTGCCGGTCCAGGCCAGGATCTGCGCCGGGTTAAGCCCGCTCAGATCATCCACACCGCTCAGCCCGGCCGAGATCATCATCTCCGGCGCCATGGCCGCCACCGCCCGCGCATCGGCGTCGTTGTAGGTGATCAGGATCACCCGGTTTCCGGCCCGCGACCGGCGCACCTGATCGATCACCGCTCGCGCCAGATCGACCGTCGTCTCGCCGTCCGCGGGCTTCAGGTCGATGCTGGCGATGGCGCCCACGCGTCCGGCGGCGTCCAGCGCCTCGCCCAGCGTCGGCGGCGCAGCGCGCGTCAGGGCGCCGTTCGACGCCTTCAGCCGCGCCTGTTTCACCTGGGCCAGCGTCAGGTCCGCGACCCGGCCGCGTCCCGTCGTCGTCCGGTCCATGGTGTCGTCATGCATCAGAACCAGCTGCCGGTCCTTGGTCAGGACCGCGTCCAGTTCCAGGATCGCATTGGGGATCGCCCGGCCTGTCGCCTCGATGGCGGCGATGGAGTTCTCGGGCTGGTCCAGCGCCGAGACCGCCCGGTGCGCCGAGATCGCCACGCCGCCGTCCCGAACGCAGTCGAAATAGGCCGCCATCGCCGGACCCGACGACGGCGCAGACGCCATCGGCGGAGCGCCCACGCAACCTGTCGTCGAAAGCAGCAGCAGGGTCGCGGCGGCGGCGGAAATACGGGTCATGGATCGGCTCCGGAAAGACGCGCGGACCAAACGCTGCGCCGATCATCGGGTCAAGAGGTCGGATCGCCCTTGCTCCCGGCCGCCCCGCGACGCATTTTGCCGCAACGACACGCGGGGAGCGAATCAACGTGCAGGATCTAGTGGCCCCGGCTCTCGGGACCTTGGCGCTGGTGGCGCTGGGCGGCTATCTGCTCGGCTCGATTCCGTTCGGCGTGGTGATCACGCGTGCAGCCGGCGCCGGCGACGTGCGCAACATCGGCTCGGGCAATATCGGCGCGACCAATGTCCTTCGTACCGGCCGCAAGGATCTGGCCCTGGCCACCCTTTTGCTAGACGCGGGCAAGGGCGCGGTGGCGCTGCTGATCGCCCGTCATCTGTTCGGCAGCGAACTGGCCGGCGCCATCGCCGGCGGCGCAGCCTTCCTGGGACACCTCTTTCCCGTCTGGCTGAGCTTCAAGGGCGGCAAGGGCGTCGCCACCTTCTACGGCCTGCTGCTGGCCGCCGCCTGGCCGCTGGGCCTGATGGCGGGGGCGGTCTGGCTGCTCTGCGCCTTCCTGTTCCGCTATTCGTCGCTGGCGGCGCTTATTTCATCGGCGACCGCGCCGCTGCTGGCGCTTCTGCCGCTCGCCGTCGTCGGCCTGCCGGTCAGCCTGCCCATCCTCGCCCTGACCGTCTTCGCCGCCGTCCTGATCTGGGTTCGACATCACCAGAACATCGCCCGGCTGCTGAAGGGCGAGGAACCGCGCATCGGGGCCAAGAAGGCGTGAGCCTGGACCCGGCCGAACGCTTCGCCCGGCTGCGGCTCGCCCGCACCGACCGCATCGGCCCCGTCGCCTTCGCTCAACTGATCGGCCGCTACGGCTCAGCCCTCGGTGCGCTGGACACCCTGCCCGATCTGGTGCGCAAGTCCGGCGCCGCCTCCGTTCCGCCGCCCGTCGAGACGGTCGAACGCGAAATCGCCGCCGGCGACGCCATCGGCGCCCGCCTGCTGGTGCTGGGCGATCCCGACTATCCCGAGATGCTGGCCGCGCTCGATCCGCCGCCGCCGATCCTGTGGACGCGCGGTCGCGTCGATCTGCTGAACCAGCCCAGCGTCGCCATCGTCGGCGCCCGCATCGCCTCGGCGGGCGGTCAGCGGATCGCACGCGGTCTGGCGCAACAACTCGGTCAGGCCGGTCATGTCGTCGTTTCGGGAATGGCGCGCGGCATCGACGCCGCCGCCCACGAAGGCGCCCTGGCGACCGGAACCGCCGCGGTCCTGGGGGGCGGGGTGAACGACATCTATCCGTCCGAACACGCCGACCTCTACGCCCGCCTGACCGAACAAGGCTGCGTCGTCTCCGAAAGCCCGGTCGGCGCTCGCGCCCAGGCACGCGACTTCCCGCGCCGCAACCGCATCATCTCCGGCCTGTCGCGCGGGGTGGTGGTCGTTGAAGCCGAGGTCCGGTCCGGTTCCCTGATCACCGCCCGTCTCGCCGCCGAGCAGGGCCGCGATGTCTTCGCCGTGCCCGGATCGCCTCTGGATCCCCGCGCGCGCGGTCCGAACGAGCTGCTGCGCCAGGGCGCCATCCTGTGCGAGGGGATCGACGACATCGACCGCGCCTTCAACACCCTGCGCACCCTGCGCGAGCCGCCTGCCGATCCGATGCGATTCGACGGCGACCTCGACGACGCCTTCCTCGACCGCGTCGCCGCCCTGCTGTCGCCGACCCCGACGCCGCGCGACGAGATCGCCCGCGCCCTCAACGCTCCCGTGTCCCAGATCGCCGCCGCCCTGCTGGAGCTCAGCCTGACCGGCCGCGCCGACCTGCTGCCCGGCGGTCTCGCTTCTCTTTAGGTCGGCGGATGACCGGCCACGCCCGCCGCCTGTTCCAGCAAGCCGGCCAGCCGCACGTCGCCCTCGTCCCGCGCCAGCCGCGCCATTTCCAGCGCCATGGCGCCGATGTATTCCCGCGTCGGAAAGGCCGCCGCTTCGATATGCGCCTGGCGATCCGTTTCGCAGGCCGATTGAGGTTGCGCCGTCGCCATGATCGTCTCCGTTGCCAAGAACACAATCTAACCGCGCTTCATTAAAACACAACTACCCTGGAATGTAAGACGACAGGTGCGATTGACTCACGGCTCCGCTCCAACCACGTTCGCGCCCCTTCCCGAGACCGGACCGTTATGAACCTCGTCATCGTCGAGAGCCCCGCAAAGGCCAAGACCATCAATAAGTATCTGGGCTCGGACTATGAGGTCCTGGCCTCGTACGGCCACGTCCGCGATCTGCCGTCCAAGGATGGTTCGGTCCTGCCCGACGACGACTTCTCCATGCATTGGGAGGCCGACGCCAAGGGCGCCAAACGCCTGTCCGAAATCGCCGCGGCCGCCAAGCGCGCCGACCGCGTCATCCTGGCGACCGACCCCGACCGCGAAGGGGAAGCCATCAGCTGGCACGTGCTCGAGGTGCTGAACAAGAAGAAGGCGCTGAAGGACACAGAGGTCCAGCGCGTCACCTTCAACGCCATCACCAAGTCCGCCGTGCTCGACGCCATGGCCAATCCGCGTCAGATCGACATGGAGCTGGTCGAGGCCTATCTGGCCCGCCGCGCGCTGGACTACCTCGTCGGCTTCACCCTCTCGCCGGTCCTGTGGCGCAAGCTGCCGGGCGCCCGCTCGGCCGGCCGCGTCCAGTCCGTGGCGCTGCGCATCGTCGTCGATCGCGAGATGGAGATCGAGAAGTTCAAGGCTCAGGAATACTGGTCCATCGAGGCCGACCTGAACGCCGACAGCCCGCCCTTCACCGCCCGCCTGGTCAAGCACGCCGGCAAGCGCATCCAGCGCCTGGACATCAAGGACGAGGCCACGGCTTCCGCCGCCCGCGCGGCCATCGCCGCCGGCGACTTCACCATCAATGCGGTGGAGAAGAAGCCAGTCCGCCGCAATCCGGCCCCGCCCTTCACCACCTCGACCTTGCAACAGGAGGCGGCGCGCAAGCTCGGCTTCTCGGCCCAGCGCACCATGCAGGCGGCGCAGAAACTGTATGAGGGCGTCGACGAGACCGGCGGCCTGATCACCTATATGCGGACCGACGGCGTCCAGACCACGCCCGAGGGCATCGCCCAGGCGCGCGAGGTCATCGGGCAGCAGTTCGGCCCGGCCTTCGTCCCGCAAGAACCGCGCTATTACAAGACCAAGGCCAAGAATGCTCAGGAAGCGCACGAAGCGATCCGGCCGACCAACATCGCGCGCCATCCCGACAGCCTGCGCCTCGAATCCGATCTTCAGCGCCTCTATGAACTGATCTGGAAGCGGATGGTCGCCTCGCAGATGGAGGCGGCCCGGATGGACCGCACCACCGTCGACATCGAGACCGCCGACGGCCAGACGGGTCTGCGCGCCACCGGCCAGGTCGTCACCTTCGACGGCTTCCTCGCCGTCTATGAGGAAGGCCGCGACGAAAAGCAGAAGGGCGCCGAAGACGACGAGAGCGACGACACCAGCCGCCTTCCCGCCCTGAAGGAAGGCGCCAAGGCCAAAGTCGACGCCATCCGCACCGACCAGCATTTCACCGAACCGCCTCCGCGCTATTCGGAAGCCACCTTGGTCAAGAAGCTGGAAGAGCTGGGCATCGGCCGCCCCTCGACCTACGCCTCGACCCTGTCGACCCTGCGCGACCGCGAATACGTCCGCGTCGACAAGAACCGCTTCTATCCCGAGGACAAGGGACGGCTGGTTACGGCCTTCCTGGAGCAGTTCTTCAGGAAGTGGGTCGAATACGACTTCACCGCCGCGCTGGAGACCCAGCTCGACGAGGTCTCGGCCGGTCAGCTGGACTGGAAGGTGCTGCTGCGCAACTTCTGGCAGGACTTCCACGCCGCGACGCAAGCCGCCGGCGAACTGCGCACCACGGCCATTCTGGACGCGCTGAACGAAAGCCTGGGCGCCCATATCTTCCCGGACAAGGGCGACGGGACTGACCCGCGCGAGTGCCCCCTGTGCCATCAGGGTCAGCTCAGCCTGAAGACCAGCCGCTTCGGCGCCTTCATCGGCTGCGATCGGTATCCCGAGTGCAAATACACCCGCCCCGTCGCCAGCCCGTCGGCGGAGGACGGCTCGGCCGAGAGCGGCGACCGCGAACTGGGCGTCGATGCGGAAACGGGCCAGCCGGTCCAGTTGAAGATCGGCCGTTTCGGCCCCTACGTCGAAATCACGCCGCCCGAGGGCGACAAGCCCAAACGCTCGTCCCTGCCCAAGGGCTGGTCGCCGGCCTCCCTGACGCTGGACCAGGCCCTACGTCTGCTGGCCCTGCCGCGCGAGGTCGGGGTCCACCCCGAGGACGGCAAGATGATCACGGCGGGCCTGGGCCGTTACGGACCCTTCGTCCTGCACGCCGGGACCTACGCCAATGTGTCGGACATCGACGAGGTGTTCGAGGTCGGCCTGAACCGCGCCGTCGCCCTGCTGGCGGAAAAGCGCGCCGGTCGTCCCGGTCGCGGCGCGGCGGCGGCGCCGCTCAAGGACCTGGGCGCCCACCCGGAGACGGGCGAGCCGATCCACGTCATGGCCGGTCGCTTCGGCCCCTACGTCAAGTCCGGCAAGATCAACGCCACCCTGCCGAAGGGAACCGCGCCCGAAGACCTGACCCTGGAAGACGCCCTGCCTCTTCTGGCCGCCAAGGCCGGCGCCGCGCCCAAGAAGAAGGCGCCCGCCAAGAAGGCCGCCGCTCCGAAAAAAGCGACCGCCAAGAAACCGGCCGCCAAGAAGGCTCCGGCGAAGAAGGCCGCCAAGTCCAAGACCGCAGATTGATCCCTCTCCCGTTGGGAGAGGGCTTGAGCGCCCGAGAGCGTCAGCGATCGGCCTTTGCGCGAAAGGGTGAGGGTCGCGGCGTTGCGAACTGGCCTACCGCCCGACCCTCACCCGGCCCTTCGGGCCACCCTCTCCCAACGGGAGAGGGAAAGGATCGTGCATGGCGCGAATCCCCCCCGCGCCCTATCTTCGCCTGCTCATGCCCATCCGCCGCCTTTCCCCCGAAACCGTCAACCGCATCGCCGCCGGCGAGGTGGTCGAGCGGCCGGCCAGCGCCATCAAGGAACTGGTCGAGAACGCCCTGGACGCCGGCGGGCGCAACATCGAGATCCAGGCCGACGGCGGCGGCCTGTCGCGCATCCTGATCGCCGACGACGGCAAGGGCATTCCGCGCGAAGAACTGCCGCTGGCCGTCGAACGCCACGCCACGTCCAAGCTAGAGCCCGACGACGCCGGCGACGTGGATCTGTTGCGCATCCACACCCTGGGCTTCCGGGGCGAGGCCCTGCCCTCCATCGGTTCAGTCGCCCGCCTGTCGATCACCACCCGGTCGCGTGACGAGACCGACGCCTGGGCCATCACGGTCGAGGGCGGCGAGACCCGGCCCCTGGCCCCCGCCCCCTTCCCCGGCCCGCACGGCGCGCGGGTCGAGGTGCGCGACCTGTTCTACGCCACCCCCGCCCGGCTCAAGTTCATGAAGTCCGAGCGGTCCGAGGCCATGGCCATCTCCGAAGAGATCAAGCGCCAGGCGATGGCGCATGAGGCCGTCGCCTTCACCCTGTCGCTGGACGGCAAGGTCACCCTGCGCCTGCCCGCCGAACATCCCGGTGACGAAGGCCGGCTGCGGCGGCTGTCGGCCCTGCTGGGCCGCGACTTCGAGGCCAACGCCCTGCTGATCGATCAGGAGCGGGACGGCGTGCGCCTGTCGGGCTACGCCGGCCTGCCTACCTATTCGCGCGGCAATGCGGCGCATCAGTATCTGTTCGTCAACGGCCGCCCGGTGAAGGACCGGCTGCTGCAAGGGGCCCTGCGCGGCGCCTACGCCGACTTCCTGGCGCGCGACCGGCATCCGGCCGCCGTCCTCTTCCTCGACATCGACCCGCTCTATGTCGACGTCAACGTCCATCCGGCCAAGGCCGAGGTCCGGTTCCGCGATCCGGCCCTGGTGCGCGGGCTGATCGTCGGCGCCCTGAGGCACGCGCTGCACGCCGCCGGCCACCGCGCCTCGACGACCGTCGCGGCCGACGCCCTGTCCAGTTTTCAGGTGGGTTTCCAGCCCCACACCGGCGTGACGCACAGTGGCGAGTGGCGAGGGACGAGCGCCGAGGGCTGGTCCGGATGGGCCGGTTGGAACGCGCCGGCTTCCCAGACCGCCCAGGTCCTGCCCGGCCTCAACGAACGCAGCGCCCGCGTCGAGCCGTCATGGGACGGCCCCTCATGGCCGTCGCAGCCCGCCCAAAACCGCGACCTCGCCACTGGCCACTCGCCACTCGCCACTCAGCCTCACGACCCCCTCGACTATCCTCTAGGCGCCGCGCGGGGTCAGCTCCACGCCAACTATATCGTCGCCCAGACCCGCGACGGCCTGGTCATCGTCGATCAGCACGCCGCCCACGAGCGGCTGGTTTATGAACGGATGAAGGCCCAGATGGCCGAGGGGGCCGTGACCCGCCAGGCTCTCCTGACGCCCGAGGTGGTCGATCTGGACCCCGCGGAGGCCGAACGCGTCGCCGGGCGGGCCGAGGAACTGGCCGAGATGGGCCTGATCGTCGAGGCTTTCGGCGCCGGCGCCGTCCTGGTGCGCGAGACCCCGGCCATGCTGGGCGACACGGACGTTCAGGGCCTGATCCGCGACATCGCCGACGACCTGTCCGAACACGGCCAGGCCCTGTCGCTCAAGGAACGCCTCGCCGCCATCTGCGGCACCATGGCCTGCCACGGCAGCGTCCGCTCAGGCCGCGTCCTCTCGGCGCCGGAGATGAACGCCCTGCTCCGCCAGATGGAAGCCACCCCCCACTCCGGCCAATGCAACCACGGCCGCCCGACCTATGTGGAGCTGAAGCTGCACGATCTGGAGAAGCTGTTCGGGAGAAGGTGAGAAACCTAAGTTGCGCCACGTCCAAATCTGACGTGCGGCTCAGCTATCCGTGGGTCAATAGGAGGACGAGATGGCTACACCCCGTTGTATGAAATGCGATAGCCCTACATTTGAAGTTACGATGACCGAGCCTCGGAACTCGCGATTCAAGCTCCTTGCGGTTCACTGCGGAAGCTGCGGTGCCGTGGCGGGCTTCATGGACTACCACAACATTGGTCATCTTCTGTCCAAGATTGCTGAGAAGCTTGGCATCCGCTGAGGCGTTGACGGCAGAAGGCTGTTCCGCTCGATATCGCGCGCGCAAGAATCGGCGTTAACCCTTTGATCCTTCGTGATGGTAGTATCCAACGAACTGGAGATCGCAGATGACTCGCGACGAAATGATTGTTGCAGGGCTTAGCGCTTCCGAACCGGGAGCGACTTTTTCACCTGTTCAGCTGCAAAAGCTCTTTTTTGTCCTAGACCGAGAAGCTGCAAAGCCACTCGGTGGACCACATTTCAATTTTCAGCCCTACGACTATGGCCCTTTTGATCGCGCGCTATACGATCGGATCGATGCTCTTCGTGATGAAGGCCTTGTGCAGACCTTTAATTCCGGCCGGTATAGACTTTACTCGACTACACCGGCGGGAACCGCGCGCGGGATTGAAATCCTCGGCAGCATTGACCCGCAGATGAGAGAGTATGTTGCAGCAGTAGCCAGTTGGGTGCGCCGCCTTTCTTTCTCCGATTTAGTGTCTGCAATTTATGAACGATATCCGGATATGCGGGTAAACAGTATATTTCGCGGATGACTGTAGTCGTTGCGTTCCTCTGCACAGATGGTGTTGTCGTTGGTGCTGACAGCATGCTTACGCCATCGATGGGTGGCCAAGGCGTGGGCCATCACAAGGGTCGAAAGGTTGGCCGGATTGATGGTGAGCAAATATTTGCCTTCGCAGGAGATCAAGGCCTGGGTGCAAGATTTCAAATCATGGCCGCTGGAAGCCATGCCCTAGCAAACCAAGTCGGTCATCCGATTGATTACGCTCTCGCGTTGACGAACTCTTTGACGCAGCAGTTCCACAACTCAGGTGCCACGCCATCGCACGTCAATGCGGTCGTCGCTTTCCAACATAATGGCAATTCTCATTGCTGTATGTTCGAGGGAGCAATCCAGCCACGTTTGCTGGATGAACA
Source organism: Brevundimonas sp. SGAir0440 (assembly GCF_005484585.1). Lineage (NCBI taxonomy): Bacteria > Pseudomonadati > Pseudomonadota > Alphaproteobacteria > Caulobacterales > Caulobacteraceae > Brevundimonas > Brevundimonas sp. SGAir0440. The sequence goes on from NZ_CP039435.1 coordinate 2,237,853, forward strand.
TCATTTTTACGCGGCGCTCGGCTCTGGGAAACTATCAGCGGACCCATTCCTCAGATACCTTGCTGATATCTTTTGTCCCCAAGGAACCATGCCAACTGTGCGCTTGGCTACATTCTTAACAGCTTGGACAATCCAGCATGTCATCGAGACAAATCCCGGAGGGGTCGCTGGCCCTATCCGGATGGCCACTATCGAGCAAACACGTGGTGCAACAATCGCTCGAGACGTTCCCGCGGATGAAATCGATCAGCATCTTCAAGCTATGGAAAGTGCGGTTCAAGCATTACGGGACTGGTCCCAAGGCCTCCATAATAATGGACCTCAGGCGCGAGAGGCTGAACCGCCCCCCGTACTCGGTCAGGCATAACTGAGATAGTTGCCGAAGAGTTTGCTCTCTAATCCAAATGCCCTCCTTCCTCTTCGTCTGCCTCGGCAACATCTGTCGCTCGCCTCTGGCCGAGGCCGCCCTGCGCGCCGAGGCTGAGCGGCTCCGGCTCGATCTGATCGTCGATTCCGCCGGGACCGGGGACTGGCATGCGGGCGAGGCGCCGGACCCGAGAGCGCAGGCGACGGCGCGGCGGCATGGGGTCGAGATTTCGGGGTTGAAGGCGCGGCAGGTGACGCAGGCGGACTTTCGCCGTTTCACCCATGTGATCGCCCTGGACCACGAGAACCTGAAGAACCTGCGCCGCCTGCGGCCCGACGACGCGACCGCCGAGCTCAGCCTGCTGCTCGACCACGTCCCCGGCCGCGAGGGCCAGGCCGTCGCCGACCCCTATTTCGGCGACGACGACGGGTTCGAGATCACCTGGGCCGAGGTGACGGCCGCCGCGCGCGGCCTGGTCGCCAAATTCTGACACCCTCTCCCGTTGGGAGAGGGCTTGAGGCTCGCGGAGCGCAGCGACGCGCCAAGCCGAAAGGGTGAGGGTCGGCTGCTTTAGTTCTTCCCTTGCGACGGCTGACGCCGACGGATGGGCCCGACCCTCATCCGGCCCTTCGGGCCACCTTCTCCCACTGGGAGAAGGATGGGAGACTCCCACGTCCGCGTCTGACGTAGCGCCGGTCTATGGCTGGGATCATGACCGAGCCCTACCGCATCCGTGAAGCCGCCATCTGGGCCCAGGCCCGCACCGACTATCTGTCGGGTCTCAGCGCCGAGGCCGTGTGTCGTCGCCACGACCTGGGCCTGTCCGCCTTTCGCCGCCGCGCCCGCAAATACGGCTGGCGGCGCAGCGATCAGGTCGAACCGCCGCCCGGAGAGCTGGACCTGAACCTCTATTCCGACCTGGACATGGACGACCTGGCCCGCACCGCGCGCCTGCGCTTCGCCGAGGCGGCCGAGGGCGGACGCGCGTCGGACGCCCGCCGCTGGCGCGCCCTTGCCGACGAACTGACCCGCGAGGCCCGCGCCTTCGACCGAGACTTCTTCAGGGGCATGAGCCGCGAGGAGGTGACCGCCTTGATGGAGAACATGCGGCGCGAGATCGAGGATGAAGACGAGGCCCTGCTGGGGCCGCCGCCCGAGGACTGAGACGGTTGCGACCCGCTCGCAAAAATCTGCACGAAAGTGCACTGTAAAAACGCGCAGTAGACATTTTCCGCTCAGGCGGCGGAGTCCGCCACCTTCAGGAACAGCACCCTGGCTGCGCCATAATCGCGCGCATCCAGACGCTGATAGCCGGGGGTGTCGATCTCCGGCTCGTCCGACCCGCGCTCGAACACCACCAGGGCGCCGGGCTTGAGCCAGCTTCCATCGATCAGCCGCGCCAGCGTCTGTTCCCCCAGCCCCTTGCCATAGGGCGGGTCCAGAAACGCCAGGTCAAACGCCTCGGCGATCGGGCCGGGCCGCACGCCCAGGTCCGTCGCGCTTCGGCGATGCACCCGCGTGCGTCCCATCAGCCCATAGGCGTCGGCGTTCTCGCGGATCGCGCCGCGCGCCCCGTCGTCCGTCTCGACGAACAGGCAGAAGCCCGCGCCCCGGCTGACCGCCTCGAACCCCAGGGCGCCCGAACCGGCGTACAGGTCGATGACCCGCAGGTCTTGCAGGCTCTCGCCCCAGGCGGCGTGCTCCAGCACGTTGAACACGGCCTGGCGCGCGCGGTCCGAGGTCGGGCGCGTGCCCTGCCCCTCCGGCGCGACGATGGCCCGCCCCTTCAGGCTTCCGGCGACGATCCGCATCAGGCGGCTCCGCCGAAGCGGCGTCCGACCCACACCCGGCCGGCGATCAGCAGCCCCAGCGCCAGCGCCGTCACGGCCGCCAGCAGCCCGACGCCTCTCGCCATCAGGAAGAAGCTCAGCGCGCAGGCCAGCCCCGGCATCAGGGCATGGGTCACGACCACCGTGGCGCGCACCGCCCAATGCGGCCGCGGCCGGATCGCATCGGTGACGAAGGCGGCCCAGCCATAGGCGCCGGCGTGCATCACGCCGACCAGGGCCACCAGGCTCAGATAGATCCAGGCCCCCTCTCCGTTGCGCGGCTGTTCGTAGAGCAGGGTCGTGGCGAACGGCATCAGCACCACCCCGGCCAGGGCCAACATGTTGAAGATCATGACCCCGTTGCTGAAGCCGATCATGCGGGCGAACACTCGCCGGTGCGTGTTCCAGAAGACGCCGATGATGGCGAAGCTCAGCGCAAAGGCCGTGAACATCGGCCACCGCTCGGCCCACAGGCTGGCCCACTGTCCGTTCCAGCCTTCGGGCACATGCAGTTCGATGGCCAGCAGGGTGATGGCGATGGCGAACACCCCGTCCGAGAACAGCAGCAGCCGCTCCAGGCTGTGATCGCCCTTCGCCGGGCTCAGGTCCGCTGTCGTCGTCGTCGTCATCGCCATTCCCCCTGTCGCAACCCTTGCCGTCAATCCCGCGACGGCGCGAACTGCGCCCATAGCTCGTCCGTCGTCAGGCGCGGCCGTTCGCCCGCCAGCGCATAGGTCGCCGGCTTGCTCTCGATGCAGAACTCGTCCTCAAGGACAAAGGCCGCCGGATCGTCGAACGCCTGGGCCGAGACCATGGTGATCGCCCCGTCGTTTGAGCGCCAGAACAGGCCGGTCCCGCAGGCGGGGCAGAACTGCCGCGTCGCCCACTCGGACGAGACATAGGTCGCCACCTCGCCCGTGACCGCGACGCTGTCGCCGCAGTCGACGCTGAACAGGATGCCGCCCGACTGCCGCCGGCAGGTCGGGCAGTGGCAGGCGTGCATCCCGCCGTTCGGCGTCGCAGTGAAGGTGACGGCGCCGCACAGGCACCGCCCTGTCGAAATCGTCATCGCTCAGTCCCCGGCGGCGATCCTCAGCGCGGCGTGCGCGGCTTGCCGCCGGGTCCGCGTCCGCTGGTTCCAGACGGACCGGCCGGCTTGCCGCCGCCCGTGCGAGGCTTGAAGTCGCGGCCGCCGCTCGGCTTGCCGCCAAGGCCCCCGGCGCGAGGGCCGGAACCGGCGCGTCCCGTCGGCTTGGCGCCGGGCTTGCCGCGCCGATCGTCGATGAACTGGTCTTCGCGCGGCTTGAAGGCGCGCTTGGGCCGATCTCCATCCCTCACGGAGTTGGCCTCACGCGCCGGGCGGTCGCCGGCGGGCGCGGTGCGTTCGCGCGGCTTGAAGGTCTTGGAATGCTCGAACTTGGGCGCGGCCTTGGCCCAGCCTTCCTTCTTGGGAGGACGCTCGCGGCGCTCGACCGCAACCGCCTGGGCCGTCTCGGCGGCGCGGACGCGGCTAGGCTTGCGCGACGGATCCGACATGGCCGAACCCGACCGGCCCTTGACGATGGGCGTCGAGACCCGACGGCCGGGGATGGGCGCGGGCGTCTCGACCGTATTGCCGGTCGGCAGGTTCTCGGGCCGGATGTAGTCGGCCAGCAGCTCGCGGATCACGCGCGGCCCGACCTCTTCCACCGACCCGACCGGCAGCACGTCCAGGCGGAATGGGCCGTAGGCAAGGCGGATCAGCCGGTTGACCGTCAGGCCGACGGACTCCAGCACCTTCCTGACCTCGCGGTTCTTGCCCTCGGTGATCGACACCGAGATCCACAGGTTCGCCGGCGCCTTGCCGTCTTCGGACTTGGACTCCTTGGCCTTGTCCAGCTTGGCCTCGATGGGGCCATAGGAGACGCCGTCCACGACCACGCCGTCCTTCAGCGCGTCCAACTGCTCCTGGGTGATCTTGCCCCGCGCCCGCGCCCGGTACTGACGCACCAGCGAGGTCGAGGGCAGCTCAAGCGCCCGGCTCAGCTCGCCGTCGTTGGTCAGCAGCAGCAGGCCTTCGGTCGCCAGGTCCAGCCGCCCGACCGAAATCACGCGCGGCAGACCGGCCGGCAGGGCGTCGAACACCGTCGGGCGACCCGTCGGATCGCTGTGGCTGGTCAACAGGCCCGCCGGCTTGTGATAGCGCCAGACACGCGTCGCCTGCGCCCCGCCGATCGGCTTGCCGTCCACGGTGATGACGTCGTCGCGCGTCACCAGCGTCGCGGGCGTATCCAGGATGCGGCCGTTGACCGCCACCTTGCCCAGACCGATCAGCCGTTCGACCTCGCGGCGCGAGGCGATGCCGGCGCGGGCCATGGTCTTGGCGATTCGCTCGGCGCGCAGAGGCGTCTCAGGCGTCTTGGACTTGCCGTCCTTGCCGCCCTTATCGGTGCGGGGCCGGTCGCTGCGCGGCTTGTCGCTGCGGGGGCGGTCGGCCTTGTCGCCGAACCGCTTGGCGCCGTCTTCGCGAGGGCCGCGCGGCTTGTCGCCGAATGATCTCGTCCCGTCGCCGCTCTTGCGGGGACCGGAGGATTTAAAGGGCCGGGGCGACCGTTCGTCTTGACGGGCGCGGGGCTTCTTGTCGTTGTCGTCTGTATGGCGGACCATGATGAGCGGTTCATGCGCATGGCGCTGGACCAAGCGCAAGCGGCGGCGGACGCAGGAGAGGTGCCCGTGGGCGCAATTCTTGTCGATCCTGCCTCAGGTAAGGTAATTTCGACCGGCGCGAACGGTCCGATTGCGGCTCGCGACCCCACCGCCCATGCCGAGATCGTCGCCATGCGGCGCGCGGCGACGGCGCTGGACAACTACCGCCTGACCGGCCTGACCCTGTATGTGACGCTGGAGCCCTGCGCCATGTGCGCCGGCGCCATCAGCCACGCCCGCATCGGCCGCGTCGTCTGGGCCGCCGACGATCCCAAGGGCGGCGCCGTCATCCATGGCCCGCGCCTGTTCGAACAACCCACCTGCCACTGGCGTCCCAGCACGGACTCAGGCCTTCTGGCGGACGAGGCGTCGTCGCTGCTGAAATCCTTCTTCCGTCAAAGACGGGGAACGGCGACAGGCGGCGCACGTTAAAACGCCGCGAAAAGCTGCGCCGTTGGGCGGGGCCGTGGAGGGAGAAGACCTTGTTCAAGCCGGATCTGCCGCAGCCGATCGTGTTCAGCGGCCTGGCCGCCCTGGCCCTCCTCACCGCCTGCGGCGCCGACCCCGACAAGGCGCCGCGCACCGGCGACGAGGTCAAAGAACGCGCCATCCAGGCCCAGTCCGCCCGCCAGCGCACCGGCGCCGAAATCCAGGACCGCACCCTGAACCGCGTCGTCCACACCGTCTATCTTTGCGACAACGGCGAGCGCCTGTCGGTCGACTTCGACAACCCGCGCCAGATGGCCACCATCCGCAACTCGTCCGGCGAGGCCATCGACCTGTATCAGGAGCGCGCCGCCGACGGCATCTGGTACCGCGCCTCCAACGTCGAGCTGCGCGGCAAGGGCGTCCTCGCCACCTGGTCGGTCGAAGGCCGTCAGCCAACGGAATGCCGGGCGGTAGACTAAGCGAAGGCCGCTAATCGGCGGTCCAGTCTCTCGCGCACCTCGGCCCAGTCGTCGTCGATGACGGCGAACATGGCGGTGTCGCGCGCCCGGCCGGTCCAGGTGATCTTGTGCTTCCTCAGCACGCCTTCGGCCTTGGCGCCCAGCTTCAGGATGGCGGCCTGGCTGTGGGGGTTGACGGCGTCGGTGATGATCTCGACCCGCACAGCGCCCGCGTCGAAGGCATGCCCCAGCAACAGCCGCTTGCAGGCCGGGTTGATCACCCCGCCCCGCGCCTCGGGCCGATAGAAGGTCGAGCCGATCTCGCAGCGGCGATAGGCCGGGTTGATCTCATACAGGCTGGTCGTCCCGACCACCGCCCCGTCCGAGCGTCGCCGCACCGCATAGGCGATCCGCGTCTGCGCCTGCATCGCCGCCAGCGCAGCCTTCCACCAGGCCTCGAAATGATCGCCATGGGCAGGGGCGACCATGATATCCCAGGCCTCGGGATCGCAATCCAGCGCGGCCTTGACGTCGGCTTCCAGTCCTTCCTCGAACGGCTCCAGCCGCACGAAGCGATCCTCCAGAGCAACCGAGGCGATTCGCATCACGCGGTCGCGCCTTCCTTGGTCAGGAAGGCCCGCACCTTGGCCGCATCGACGCCCTTGGCGACGAAGGCCTGGCCGATGCCGCGCGTCAGGATCAGGGTCAGCGCCCCGCCCTCGGCCTTTTTGTCGCCCGCCATCAGGGCCAGCAGACGGTCGGCCGAGAACGATCCCGCCTGATCCAGCCGGGTGGGCAGCCCAGCCGCCGCGACCACCGCCTCGACCCGTTCGACATCGTCTGCCGAACACAGCTCCTCGGCCGCCGAATATCGGAAGGCCATGCAGCAGCCGAGCGCCACCGCCTCGCCGTGCGCCAGCGCCCCTTCGTCGAAGCCGACCTCGGTCTCGATCGCATGGCCGAAGGTGTGACCCAGGTTCAGCAGGGCGCGCAGCCCCGCCTCCTTCTCGTCCTCGCCGACCACCGCGCTCTTGATCTCGACCGAGCGGATCACCGCCCGTTCCAGCGCAGCCGGATCGCCTTTGGCGCCCGCAGCCCCCTCGCCCGCCAGCCAATCGAAGAAGGCCGCGTCGCAGATCAGCCCGTGTTTCAGCACCTCGGCCCAGCCGGACCTCACCTGACGTTCCGGCAGCGTCGCCAGCACGTCGATATCCGCCAGCACCAGACGCGGCTGATGAAAGGCGCCGACCAAGTTCTTGCCACGCGGCGTATCGATGGCCGTCTTGCCGCCGACGGACGAGTCGACCTGGGCCAGCAGGGTCGTCGGAATCTGCACGAAGTCTATGCCGCGCATGAACAGGGCCGCCGCCAGACCGGCCAGATCGCCGACGACCCCGCCGCCCAAGGCGATGACCACATCCTTGCGATCCAGACCGATCTCCAGCAGCCGGTCCAGCACGCGTTCCAGCTCGGCGAAGGACTTGGAGCCCTCGCCCGCCGGCACCGCCACGATTTCGCTGGTCACGCCCGCCGCCGTCAGCGACGCGGTCAGGGTATCGGCGTGGATGCCCGCAACCGTCTCGTCGGTGACGATGACCGTCCGCCCGTTGGCCAACGGCGTGATGTGTGCGCCAGCCTGCGCCAGCAGCCCGCGTCTCACAACGACGTCATAGGCGGCAAAGGCCCCGCCGCTGACCGGAATGATCGTCATTGCGGGGTCTCCGTGCGTCGTCTTTGGCGCCAGTGTCGGCGCAGGTTCTTGTGAATGGCGTCCACTGCCTGGCCGTGCGAGCCCTGCCCGACGTCCACGGCAACATCGGCCTCGCCATAGATGGGATAGCGCGCCTCGGCCAAGCCGGTCAGCACCTCCAGCGGATCCTTGCCGCGCAGCAGGGGCCGCGTGTCGCGGCGCGCCACCCGTTCCGCGATGACCGCCAGATCGGCCCTCAGCCAGACGGTGTCGGCCTTGGACTTCAGCAGCGCCCGCGTCTCCGGGTTCATCATCGCCCCGCCGCCGGTCGCCAGCACGATGGGCGGCCCCTCCAGCAGCCGGCGGATCACCCGCGCCTCGCCCGCGCGGAACTCGGCCTCGCCCAGGGCGGCGAAGATTTCTGACACCGTCATCCCGGCCGCCGCCTCGATCTCTACATCCCCGTCCGCAAACGGCAGTCGCAGCCGATTGGCCAGCCGACGACCGACCGACGATTTGCCCACCCCCATCAGGCCGACCAGGGCTATGGTGCGGGTCGGACCCGGATTCGCGCGCCGCCTCATCCGGCGGCTCCGGCGGAACTGTCGGTCGAGAGGAAGGCGAAGGCAGCGGCGCGGGCAGGCATGATCCAGAAAACCTCTACACCAAGCCTGACCCTGCGCCAGTCGTTCAGGCTGCGGATCGCCGCATGACGCCCCAGATCGAGGCCTTTCTGGAGATGATGGCGGTCGAACGCGACGCCTCGCCCCATACGCTGTCCGCCTATGGCCGCGATCTGGCGGACGCGGAGATGGCGCTGTCGGACGCCGGCGGACTGATGAAGGCCGACGCCGAAGCGGTCGAGGCTTGGTTCGCGGACCTGTCGCGGCGCGGTCTATCCGCCGCCACCGCCGCCCGTCGCCGCTCCTCCGCGCGCCAGTTCTACCGCTTCGCCCTGGCCGAGGGGTGGCGCACCGACGACCCTTCGCGCCGCCTCGACGCCCCCAAACAGGGCCGGTCCCTGCCCAAGGTGTTGAGCCGCGCCGAGATCGGCGCCCTGCTGGCCGCCTCGGCCGCCCGTGACGCGGCGGCGGGCCTGCGCCTGGTCGCCCTGGTCGAGATGGCCTACGCCTCCGGCCTGCGCGTGTCCGAACTGCTGGGGCTGAAAGTCGAGGCCGTTCGGCGCGACCCCGCCTATCTGATCGTGCGCGGCAAGGGCGGCAAGGATCGGCTCGCCCCCCTCAACGCCGCCGCCCGCGAAGCGATCAAGGCCTGGCTCGTCGCGCGCGACGCCAGACGCAAGCCTGAGGCCCCCGACAGTCCCTGGCTGTTCCCCTCCTCCGGCCGCACGGGCCACTTAACCCCACGCCGTTTCGCTCAACTGCTGGACGAGGCGGCGATCACGGCCGGCATCGACCCCGCCCGCGTCAGCCCCCACGTCCTGCGCCACGCCTTCGCCACCCACCTGCTTGAAGGCGGCGCCGACCTACGCGTCGTCCAGACCCTGCTGGGCCACGTCGATATCGCCACGACCCAGATCTACACCCACGTCGCCACCGACCGCCTGGCTCAGGTCGTCCACCAAAACCACCCCTTGGCGCGCGACGACTGATGGCGCATATTCCGGCTATGGCTGAAGAGTTCTACGTCAAGGCGATCTGGGATCCCGAGGCAGGAGTCTGGTGCAGCGAGTCGAATATCGTCGGGCTGGTGCTGGAAACGGCGACACTCGGTGAGTTCGAGAACCTCGCTCGCCATTTCGCGCCTGAGCTTCTGGCGGAAAATCTCGGCATTCATGGCGCTGTCCCAGTGCGGTTCGAAGCGGCTGGTGGATTTGACGTGATCGCTGCGTGACCGTGCGTTGAGCCGGAAATGTCGGCGGCGATGATGCGCGATCTGCCCTGATCGGAAGCCGCCATGCCGAAAGACTTCTACCCCGAACTGACCGCCCTTCTCTTCGCCGCCGGCTGGCATCGTGTCGTGAACGCCAAGGGCAGCCATGAGAAATGGCGGCATCCCGACCGACCGCATGCCGTCATCGTGCCGCGCTCGAAGAGCCGCCACACCGCCAACTCAGTCCTTAAACAGGCTGGTTTACCCAAGGCCTTCTGAACCCCCGCTTGCCCGGCGGCGTTGACCTCTCTAGGTTCGCGCGCCTTCCCCAAGGGCGCTTTCGCCCGTTTGCAGTTCCCGGACGCCTTGATGGCCACGCACTATCTCGACTTCGAAAAGCCGATCGCCGATCTGGAAGCCAAGATCGAGGAGCTGTCGCTGCTGGCCGACACCTCGGGCGACATCGACCATGAGATCGAGGGCCTGCGCAAAAAGGCCGACCAACTGCGCAAGAAGACCTACGCCGGCCTCGACCCCTGGATGAAGACCCAGGTCGCGCGTCATCCGCAGCGCCCGCACTTCATCGATTATGTCCAGAGCCTGTTCACCGACTGGAACGAGCTGCACGGCGACCGTCAGTTCGGCGACGACCAGGCCATCCTGGGCGGTCTGGCCCGGTTCCGCGGCCGGCCCGTCGTCATCATGGGCCACGAAAAGGGCCACGACACCGCGACCCGCATCACCCACAACTTCGGCATGGCGCGACCCGAGGGCTATCGCAAGGCTGTGCGCCTGATGGACATGGCCGAGCAGTTCGGCCTGCCGGTCCTCAGCTTCATCGACACCGCCGGCGCCTATCCGGGCCTGGGCGCCGAGGAGCGCGGCCAGGCCGAGGCCATCGCCCGCTCGACCGAGCGCTGCCTGACCCTGGGCGTGCCCTCCATCGCCACCATCACGGGCGAAGGCGGCTCGGGCGGCGCCATCGCCATCGCCGCAGCCAGCCGCGTGCTGATGCTGGAACACTCCATCTATTCGGTCATCTCGCCCGAGGGCGCCGCCGGCATCCTGTGGCGCGACGGCGCGCGGGCCAAGGACGCGGCCATGGCGATGAAGATCACCGGCCCGGACCTGATGCAGCTGAAGATCGTTGACCGCCTGATCGACGAGCCTGTCGGCGGGGCCCATACCGATCGCGACACGGCCATGGCCAATGTCGGCGACGTGCTGGCCGAAGAGCTGAAGGGCTTCGACGGCCTGACGCCGCAGCAGATCAAGAAGCGTCGCGCGGATCGCTTCTACGCCATCGGCGCCCTCTGACGCCCGGTCGCTCCGGCGACCAGCGTTAACGCAGCATCCACCCTCGTCTGCCAAGCTCGGCGCTTCGTTCAGGGGCATCGGGGTTTGCGACCGGCCATGAGTTCAGCGGCGCGACAGACGGGGGCCTTTGCGCCATGAGCGGCGGCGAGTCCCTGCGTGAAAGCGCCGTCTTCAACCTGGCCGGGGCGATCACGATGATCGTCGACGATTCGCCGTTCTCCCTGACCCTGACGTCCAACGCCCTGACCGGTTTCGGCATCCGACCCACCTATGCGTGCGGCACGGGTATGGAAGCCAAGAAGCTGCTGACCGACAAGCCCGTCGATCTGCTGGTCGTCGATACCGACATGCCCGACATCGACGGGTTCGAACTGGTGCGCTGGCTGCGCCGCTCCGGCCCCAATCCCAACGCCTTCACCCCCGTCATCATGACCGCCAGCCACATTCGTCGCGGGCGCGTCGCCGAGGCGCGAGACTGCGGCGCCAACTTCGTCGTCACCAAGCCCTTCAGCCCGGCGCTTCTGCTGGAGCGCATCCTGTGGGTGGCGCGCGACAGCCGGCCCTTCCTGGAGGTCGGCGACTATCTGGGGCCGGATCGCCGGTTCCGACACACCGGCTATGAAGGCGTGGAACGCCGCGCCGACATGATACGCAAGGCGAAGGGGATGGAGAGTCTGACCCTATGACCGTCATCACCCACACTCAGCGCAAGTCGCGTCTGGCAGAGATGCTGGATCGCCCCGGCGGCGTCAGCGTCGGGGTCGCCCTGGCCCATGCCCGCGCCAATCTGGACGGACTTCAGGATCAGGCCCGCGCCATCATCGGCGACAATATCGCGGCTCTGCTGGCCAAGCCCGACCCGAACCTGATTGAGCCGATGCGGCTGGACCTGGCCTATTCCGCCTCCAGCCAGATCATCGATGCGGCCAGCCCGTTCGAGATGGACGACCTGTGCACGGCGGCCAAGGGCCTGTGCGACCTGCTGGACGCCGCGCCGCGTCAGGGCGGTTTCGACTGGCGCATCGCCACGGTCCATGCCCAGGCGATGAAGCTGTTGCTGGCGCTGCCGCCGCAAGAGCAGGCCGCGCGGACCGCCATCCTGACGAACCTGCACGAGGTTCTGAGAAAGAAGCTCCCGACCGCCGATCAGTCGGCCATCTGAGGCGTCTTGCCGCCGCGCGTCTGTTTGCGCCACAGCGCCGCGTATTCCCCGCCTTGTCGGGCCACCAGTTCGTGGTGACCGCCGCGTTCGACGATCCGCCCGGCCTTCAGCACCAGAATCTGGTCCGCGTCCGCCACGGTCGACAGCCGGTGTGCGACCACTAGGGTCGTGCGGCCGTTCCTGGCCTTGCGCAGGGTCTTCTGGATCGCCGCCTCGGTTCGGCTGTCCAGCGCGCTGGTCGCCTCGTCCAGGATCAGGATGCACGGATCGGCCAGCAGGGCCCGGGCGATGCCCACCCGCTGACGTTCGCCGCCCGACAGCTTCAGCCCCCGTTCGCCGACCTTGGTCTGCATCCCGTCCGGCAAGCCGCGAATGAAGTCGGCCAGTTCCGCCGCCTCCGCGGCCGCCCATACCTGCGCCTCATCCGCCTCGGGCCGGGCGAAGGCGATATTGGCGGCCAGGGTGTCGTTGAACAGCGCCACATCCTGAGGAACCAACGCCACCGCCGATCGCAGCGAGGCCTGGGTCACCTCGCGCGCATCATGGCCGTCGATCAGCACGCGCCCTTCCTGCGGATCGAGCAGGCGTAGCGCCAGTTTGACGATGGTGGACTTGCCAGCGCCGGAGGGCCCGACCAGCGCCGTCGTCGTGCCCGGCGCGGCGTAGAAGCTGACGTCCTCCAGCCCATTGGCCCGCGCGTCGTGGCGAAAGCCGACGGCCTCGAACGCCACCGACGCCCCGCGCGCATCGACCGGCCGCGGCAGGGCGACGGCGTTCGGCGCATCCGCGACCTGCGGCGTCTGTCGCGTCACCTTCAGCATCTCCTCCATGTCGATGAAGGACTGACGAATTTCCCGATAGGCGAAGCCCAGGATGTTCAGCGGCGCATACAGCGAGATCATGATCAGCACCGCCGCCGTCACGTCGCCCGGCCCCATCCGTCCGGCCGCCGCCTCGAAGCCGGCCATCACCGCCATGACGCCCAGGCCCAGGTTCATCACCAGGGCCTGCATCCCGTTCAGCATGTTCAGCGAACTGTTGGCCTTCAGCGACGCCTCGGCATAATCGCCCAGCGCGCGGTCATAGGTCTGGGCCGCGCGCGTCTCGGCCCCGAACGACTTGACCGTCTCATAGTTCAGCAAGGCGTCGATCGAGACGCCGGCGGCCTCGGAGTCGGCCGCATTCATGATCCGGCGATGCTCCAGCCGCCAGTTGGACATGGCGAAGGTGGCGGCGGTGTAGATGACGACCACGACCACCGCGACGGCGGCGAAACGCCAGTCGTATTTGGCGCCCAGCACGCCGGCCGCCAGCACCAGCTCCACCCCGGTCGGAACCAGGTTGAAGGCCAGGATGCGCAGCAGGAAGTCCACCGCGCGCGATCCCCGGTCCATCGTCCGCGACAGGGCGCCCGAGCGTTTGGTCTGGTGGAAGTCCAGCGACAGGCTCAGCGCATGAGCGAAGGCCTCGGCCGCCGTCGCGCGCTGGGCGGCGGCGCGGACGGGCGCGAACACCACGTCCGACACCAGTGGCGAGGCCGCCGACAGAAACCGCACGAGGGCCCAGCCGATGGCGAAGGCTGCAAAGCCCAGGCCGACGGCGGTCGCCGCACCCTGCCCCGCCGCCAGACGGTTGACCGCCGCGCCCAGCACCAGCGGCGCCAGAACGCCCAGCCCCTTGCCCGCCAGCGTCAGCAGGATGGCCGAGATCAGCCGCAGTTTCAGGTGCGGCGCGCCCGATCGGGCCACCAGCCGCGCAAGGTCCGCCAGCGCCGTCAGCGTCGGGGGTCCGTCCGTCTTGTCCTGTGGGCTCCCTGCCTGCTGCGCCTTGACCATCGGGTCACGCCTGCCGCCGGAGCGTTCGCCTCGCATCGCCATGATCCGCATATGGAAAGCCAATGCGACCGGGGAAAGGCCACGCTGGCGCGCAAGCAGGGATTAATGGCTCAGCCCAGACCGGCGACCGCCTCGATCAGCTCGTCCACGGCCGCTTCCTGCGTCGCCCACGAACAGACGAAGCGCACCGAACCGTCATCGAAGGCGTAGCAGGCCCAGCCCATTTCGTTCAGGCGGGCGTGCGCCTCTGGCGGCATCCGCACGAAGACGGCGTTCGCCTCCACCGGATGGGCCAGGACGAAGGGCGACCGCCCCGCAATGCCGGCCGCCAAGCGCTGCGCCATCAGATTGGCGTGGGCGCCGCCCGATTCCCAATCGCCGCTTTCCAGCAAGCCCAGCATCGGACCCGACAACAAACGCGTCTTGGACGACGTCTGGCCCGCCTGTTTCAGACGGTTGTCCAGTCGCCGCGCCAGGCTCTTGTCGAACAGCACGATCGCCTCGGCGCAGTTGGCGCCCGCCTTGGCCCCGCCGAACACCAGCACGTCCACGCCCAAGCGCGGAATGTCCTTCAGGTCGAAACCGGCGGCGACCGCATTGGTCAGGCGCGCGCCGTCCATGTGAACGCCGTAGCGCAGCGCCTTGGCCGGTTCGATCAGATGGCGCAGTTCTTCCTCGGTATAGACCGAGCCATATTCGGTGGCCTGTGTCAGCGACAGGGCGGCGGGCGGCTGACGATGCCCGACTTCGGGTTCGCCCAACTGCGCCTGCAGCGCCAATGGATCGATCTTGCCCGAGAAGCCCGGCAGCCCGATCAGGCCGACGCCGTGACCGAAGAAGCCCGGCGCCCCCGTCTCGTCGGTGCAGATGTGCGCCGCATGGTGAGCCAGCACAGCCTCATAGGGTTGGGCCAGCATCGACAGGGCGATGGCGTTGGCCGCCGTCCCACTGAATACAAAACGCACCTCGGCGTCGGCGTCCAGACGCTGACGAATCTGGTCGGCGGCGCGGGCTGTGACCTCGTCTGCGCCATAGGCGCGGGCGAATCCCTTGTTGGCGCGCACCAGGCCTTCGATGGCGCTCAGCGCCATGCCGGCGGTGTTGTCGGAGCCGAAATCGTAACGCATCAACGGTTCGTCGCCTTCAAGTCGGCAGTATCGTCATCGACCGTGCGAACGCGCACGACCGGGACCACATCCTCATCGCCATAGGGCACGGCAACCTGATGCGGGAACGGAATCTCGATCCCGGCGGCGTCCAGCGCCTCCTTGCCGCCCTGCATCAGATCGGCCTGGGTCTGCCACCAGTCGCCGACCTTCACCCAGGCGTGCAGCGTCACCTGCACCGAACTGTCCAGCAGGCCCGTCACGCCGGTCCACGGATGGGGATCGTGCAGCACCTTGTCGTGTGCGGCGGCCATATCCGCCAGCACGCAGCGCGCCTGGTTCAGATCGTCGCCATAGCCGACCGTGAAGTTGATTTCGATCCGGCGCGTCTGCTGGCCGGTCAGATTGGTCAGCGGATCGCTCAGCACCTTGGAGTTCGGAATGACGATCTTGTGGTTGTTGGCGTTGGACAGCTGGGTCGTGAACAGGTCCAGTCGCTGCACCGTGCCGCTCATCCCGCCGACATCGACCACGTCGCCGACCCGGTAGGGCCGCAGCACCAGCAGCATGATCCCCGACGCCACGTTCGACAGCGTGCCCTGCAACGCCAGGCCCACCGCCAAGGACGCGGCACCCAGCACGGCGATGATCGAGGTCGTCTGAACGCCCAGCCGCTGCAGCACGGCGATCATGCCGATGATGATCACCACAACCCGCACCACCTGCACCGCAAAACTCAGGACGGTCGGGTCATGTCGGAAGCCGCGCACTCGCGACAGGGTTCTGCGTGCTGCGCCCGCCGCCCACTTCGCCACAAACAGAGTGGCGACGAAGATCAGGATGGCGATGGTCAGGTTGATCGCGAAATCGCCCGCCATGTCGGTCAGCTTGGCGATCATGGCGGCGTCGATCGAAACGGCCTTACGGCCTGCGGCCACCGCGTCGGCGACTTCGTTGGAAAGAGGCAGAGACATGAGGTCGGGTCTAACGCCTGACGCGACGATTGGAACCCCCGAGTGCCCGATTTCAGGCCTTTGCGATCCGCCCGCCGCCGCTTTCAATGGCGTCCAGCAGGTCCATCACATCGTCGATGGTGTTGGCCTCTCGCGCCGGCTTGTCCCAGCGAATGCGGCTGACGCGCGGGAAGCGCATGGCCACGCCCGACTTGTGCCGCGTCGAGCGGTTCAGCCCCTCGAAGGCGATCTCCAGCACCAGGCCGAAATCCCGCTCGGCCCGCACCGAACGCACCGGCCCGAACCGGTCGATGGTGTGATCGCGCACGAACTTGTCGAGCTGCTTCAACTCTTCGTCGGTGAAGCCGAAATAGGCCTTGCCTACCGGCGTCAGCGCCCCTTCCGGCGTCCAGACGCCGAAGGTGTAGTCGGAATAGAAGCTGGAGCGTTTGCCGTGCCCCCGCTGAGCGTACATCAGGACGGCGTCGATGACGTGCGGGTCACGCTTCCATTTGAACCACGGCCCCTTGGGTCGCCCCGCCAGATAGGGGCTGTCCCAGCGTTTCAGCATCAGCCCCTCTGCCGCCGCACCAACCGGCGGGTCGGCGCGCAACCGCGCCAACTGATCCCAATCGGCGTAATCGACCACCGGCGACAGGTGCAGTTGCTCGCCGGTATGACCATTGACCAGGGCCTCCAGGCGCGCCCGACGCTCTCGCAGCGGCAGGCTGCGCAGGTCCTCGCCGTCCTGGGCCAGCAGGTCATAGGCGACGACCGCCGCCGGAAAGGCCTGCATCGCCTTGGCGTCGACCGACTTTCGGTTCAGCCGCTGCTGAAGCTCCCCGAACGGCGCGACCGCCCCGTCGCGCCAGACAATCAGCTCGCCATCGATCGCGCCTTCGAACGCCAGGGCGTCCATCACATCGGGAAAGGAGCCCGAAATCTCGTCGCCGGTGCGCGAATAGAGTTTGCGGACCTCGCCCTCCAGCACCGCCTGAACCCGGATGCCGTCCCATTTCCACTCGGCGGCGTAGTCGGCGGGCGACAGTTTGGGCAGATCGACCGCTTCATCGATGGCGACGGCCAGCATCACGGGTCGGAACCGGCCGGGCGCATCCGGGCTGGGCCGCTCCGCCCTGCCCTCCAGCCAGGCGAACAGATCGGCGTAGGGCGGCTCGACCGCGTGCCAGACCTCCTCGATGGCCGAGGCGTCGAGCGCCTCCAGCGTCGTCTGCGCCTCGTCTCCGTCCGGCGAAGGCGGCGCCATCACCGCATCTGGGCGCATCATCGCCGCCGCCGTCTTGGCCAGCCGCGCCGACAAGCCGACGCGCAAGGCCCCGGTCATCAGCTTCAGCAGCGCCCAGCGCCCCTTCGGCTCCAGCGCATCCAGCCAGCCTTCCAGAAGGCCGCGCACCTCGGTCCGCGTGGCGGTTCTCAACGCCTCGACCACCTCGGCCAGTTCGGGCTCTCGGTTCGGCCGGTGGTCCGGCGTCACCGGCCAGATCAGGGCCACCGTCTCCGCCAGATCGCCCACATAGTCGTAGGACCAGCCGAACAGCACGCTGTCGACCCGGCCTTCGACCGCCTTTCGGATCATGGCCGGCTTGGCCGCGTCGAACGTCAGGTCGCCGGTCAGGGCCGCCAGCGCCCAACCCCGATCCGGATCGGGCGTCGCTCTCAGATAGTCGCGCACCAGCACCAGCTTCGCATTGCGCGAAGCCGTCAGGGACAGGCGGTCCAGAAGCTCGGCGAAGGCGCGCATCGTGATCCATCTTGGGCGCCGGAAGCGTCGCCGTCCTCTTTAGAACGAAAAACGCCCCGGAGGTTTCCCTCCGGGGCGCATCTCAAATCCTTGACGGATCAGTTGAACAGGCCGGCGATCACGGCGGTGATCAAACCACCGGCGACGGCGGCGAGCACCACGTCATTGCCGCTGCGGACATATTGATAGCCACGGGGCGGCGCGCGCAGGCCATAGCGGCTATAGTCGTTCACCACATAGGCATTGGTGCGGTAATAGGACGGCATCCGTTGACCATAGCTCCAGGTCCGAACCGCATAGCCGCGCGGCGGGACATAGCGCGGGGCGTTGTAACGACGTTCCGCACGCTGCCAGCGTTCATAGGCCCGTTGCTGCTGGCGATAGTCGCGACGATCCTCGCGCAGCTCGCGGCGATAGTCGCGGCGATCCTGGCGGTAGTCCCGACGATCGTAGTGGTCAGGACCCGGACCGTGACGAGCGGCGGGACCATGCGGGCCGTGCGGCGGTACGGGCTGAGCCGAGGCTGCGCCAGCGGCGCCCAGCGCGCCGGCGGCCATGACCGAAGCGATTGCGGTGGTCAGGATCTTTTTCATGATCGTGTCTCCATCTGCGCCGAAGATCATCGGCTTGGAGGCGGTTATGGAGCACGGCGACTGAGGCGCGCCTGAACCGGCGTCCTCGGGCTAGGTTCATGTCGGGAACACAGGATCGCCGCAATCAGGCGGCGACGGAAGCCTCAGACGACGGCAGCGCCATCTGCGCGACCGCGTGGCGACCGCCGCTGACGCGCCCCATCAGAGCGGCCAAAGCGCCGAAATCGATCGGCTTGTTCAGATAGGCGTCGGCGCCCGCCTGAAGACCGGCTTCGTGATCCTCATGACGCGCCGAGGCCGACAGGACCACGATCGGGGTGCCGGCGTTCTGGCCGCCCTCGCGGATCATGCGGGTCGCGGTCAGTCCGTCCATCACCGGCATGTTCACATCCATGATGATCAGGTCGAACTGTTGATCCTTGGCAATATCCACCGCGACCTGACCGTTCTCGGCCGTCGAGGTGATGTGGCTGGCCGAGCTCATCCAGGCCTCCAGGATCATGCGGTTCACCGGGTGGTCCTCGACCACCAGGACACGCAGCGATTCGCCGCCTTCGATCTCGGCATGAACCTCGGCCGCCGCGACGGGCTTGGCCCACTCCACGACCTCGGCCTCGATTTCCAGGGTGAAGCACGAGCCCTCGGCGAGCTTGGACGTCACGGTGATGTCGCCGCCCATGATGTTGGCCATGCGCCGCGCGATGGTCAGGCCCAGACCCGTCCCGCCAAAGCGCCGCGTCGACGAGGTGTCGACTTGGGTGAAGGGCATGAACAGCCGCTCCAGATCGGCCGCCGCAATCCCTGCGCCGCTGTCCTGGACCACGAATTCGAACCGCACGCGCTGATCCGATACGCGGTGTCCGCGCACAAGATAGTGGATCTCGCCGGCCTCGGTGAACTTGACCGCATTGGACAGCAGGTTCTGTACGACCTGACAGACGCGCAGCGGATCGCCGCGCACCACCGTCGGAATCTCGCCCTCCACGGTCGTAACGAACGTCAGGCCCTTGGCTTCGGCCTGCGCTTCGAAGGGACCGGTGATGCGCTTGTTCAAACCGTCGATGACGATGTCGACGACCTCGAAGTTCATCTTGCCGGCCTCGATCTTGGTCATGTCGAGGATGTCGTTCAGCAGCGACAACAGATTGTCGCCGGAGTTGCGGATGATCGACAGATACTCGCGCTGCGTCGTCTCCAGTCGCGTTGCGCTGAGCAGTTGGGCCGCGCCCAATACGCCGTTCATGGGCGTGCGCAGTTCGTGCGAGATCACGCCCAGGAAGTTCGACTTGGCATCATTGGCGGCGTTGGCCTTGTCGCGGGCCGCTTCCAGCTCCTCGATCAGATGCGCCTGATGCGACTGGAAGGCCCGAATGCGGTCTTCGCGCAGCAGGGTCATGGTCACCAGCACGAACAGACCCGCCGCCGTGAACGGCAGGACCGCGAGCATCGACCAGAAGGCGTTTGTGCCCCACAGGCTAAACAGAATGATCGTCGCGGCCGCGCCGTAGGGCGAAGAGATGATCAGGGCCTGACGCGGCGAGCTGCGAAGCTGGGCGAACACCAGCACATAGCCGGAAATCAGCAGGGCGAGGGCCAGGGGCCGTCCGAACTCGGTGGGGGAGAACCACGCCATCAGAGGCGCGACGGCCCAGGCGCCGGTCGTCACCGTGGCCACGATCGGGAAGATTACGCCCCAGTTGGTGCCGACGCGATGACTCAGGCGATGTTCGACGATTCCCCGCAGCGACCCGGCCGCCAGGGTGCCGCCGAACCACAGAAGCGCGGGCCATAAGCCGACAGTGCCCAGAAGACCCACGCCCCACGAGGCGATGATCATGTAGCGGAGATACTGCGTCTGCAGGATGGCGGTCAGCGCCTGGGCCGCGTCTCCGGCGCGTTGCTCGCCTTCGAGCGCCTTCGCGACGCCGTCTGATTCCACCATAAGCCCAGATCCCCACGTTCTGTTTGGTCGCATGACGCTAAGACGAAGGTTCTAAGACGATGTGAACGCAGTTCTTTCGCTCAGCCAGCCTCCTCCGGCGTCAGCGCCTTGATCGAAAGGGCGTGGACCGGTCCGGCCATCTCGTCCTTCAACAAGGCGTTGACCGCGCGCTGTCGCGCCAGCCGCGATTGCCCCTGGAAAGCAGCGGACACGATCACCAAATTGAAGTGGCTTTCGCCGCCAGGCTTGGCGTCCATTCCGCCTTCATGATGATGACCGGCGTGGCGCCAGCTGTCGTCCTCGACCTCCAGACGCAGGGGCGACAGCCCTGCCGTCAGTTTTGCACGAATAATCGTCGCCACCGGGCCTTCAGACATGATCGATTCCTTGATGCTGTCCCAATCGGGCTTACACTTCGGCTGATGTCCGCCTCCTTTCAATACAAGCCGCGCTTCACCGACATTAGGGTGAAGCCGCCCAAGCCCGAGGAAGAGGCGGCGAAAGCCGACGTCCTGCACCTGAAGCCGGGCGAAAAGCCGTGCCAGTGGCCCGACTGCCGCCGGGCCGCCGCGGCCAAGGCGCCCAAGTCGCGCGAACGGCTGAACGACTTCTACGAATTCTGCCAGCCGCACGCCGGCGAATACAACAAGGGCTGGAACTTCTACGCGGGCATGACCGAGGGTGAGATTCGCGCCGCCCAAGAAAACGAGGCCATGACCGGCGGCCGCCCGACCTGGGAGATGCAGGCCGGCAAGTTCACGCGCGAAGCCGCCGCCTTCGCCGCCAAGATGGGCACGTCCAACACCACCGGCGCCGGCTCATGGCGCGACAGCTTCGGCCTGTTCGGGCGCAAGGGCGATCAAGCGCCGCAGTCCGCGACCGAAGACCGCCGCATCGGCAAGCTGGAACGCGCCGCCCTCGCCGACCTCGATCTGGATCCGGGCGCCGACAAGGCGAAGATCAAGGCCCAATATCACGAGTTGCTGAAGCGGTTTCACCCCGACACCAACAGCGGCGACCGCAGCGCCGAGGCCAAGCTGCAGCGCGTCATCAAGGCCTGGAAGACGCTGAAGAAGGCCGGCCTGGCCTGACGGTCTAGTCGGCGTAGATCATCTTGCGCGTCATGCCGCCGTCCACGGTCAGCACCTGGCCCGTGACGAAGCCCGCTTCGGCGAGATAGAGCACGGCCCCGGCGATGTCCTCGGCGCGGCCGACGCGGCCGACCGGATGCTGTTCGTGATCGACAGGACGCAGATCCTCGCCGTCCGAAATCCAGCCGGGCGCGATGGCGTTGACCCGGATCCGGGGGCCTTCGCTGATCGCGAGGGCGTGGGTCAGGGCGAACAGCGCGCCCTTGGACGCCGCATAGGCCTCGGTGTGCGGCTCGGACATGAAGGCGCGCGTTGAGATCATGTTCACGATAGCGCTGCCATCGTTCAGCAGCGGAATGGCCGCGCGGCTCATCAGAAACGCGCCGGTCAGATGGCTGTCGATGGTCTTGCGCCAGTCCGCCAGCGACAGCTCAGCCAGCGGGCCGTTCACCGGATCGGCGATGCCGCCGTTGTTGACCAGCAGGTCCAGCGACGACCAGCCCAGCCTCTCGAACGCCTGTTTGACCGAGTCCTCATCACCCAGATCACAGTCGATGTGACGGGCCTCGCCCTCGCCCGGTTTCAGGTCGAAGGAGGCGACCTCCCATCCCTTGGCCAACAGGGCCTTACAGACGCCCGTTCCGATCAGGCCCGATCCGCCCGTGACAATCGCTTTTTTCATGGTCCGAGAACCGGCGACGGCCGGCTTGGTTGCGCCGGATCAGGGCTGGCCGGCGGCCTGGCTGTTCGCGGCGGCCATCATCGGGCTCGACGGCTCGCGGAAATAGCGATCGATCCCGTCCGCGACTGACTTCATCAGGCGACGGCGCGCGCGCTCGTCGGTCAGAAGTCGCTCGTCCTCGGGATTAGTGATGAAGCCCATTTCCAGCAGCACGGCAGGCACGTCGGGCGCCAACAGGACAGCCAGACCCGCATCGCGATGACTGCGGCGCAAGAGGGGATGGTCCGAGCCTTCCAGGTGGGTCAGCAAGACGCGCGCGAACTGGGCGGAGCGGTTCTGGGTCGCGCGCTGGGTCATGTCAAGCAGGATGCGATCCACCGACGGATCGCGCCCCGGCAGATGCAGTTCGCGGTGCCAGTTGTCGCCTCGCGTGAACTCACGCACCGCCCGGCCCGCGCCCTGCTCCGACAAGGTATACACGCTGGCCCCGCGCAGCGCCGGATCGGCGCCGGCGTCGGCGTGCAAGGAAATGAACAGGTCGGCGTCGGCCTGACGCGCGATGGAGACGCGGCGATAGAGGTCGACGTATCGGTCGTCGGTCCGAGTCAGGCGCACGCGATAGCGGCCGTTCTTCTCAAGCTCGGCCTTCAAGGCCAGAGCGGCGGCCAAAGTAACCTGCTTTTCCTGGGCGCTTGTGCCGCTGGCGCCCGGATCATTGCCGCCATGGCCGGCGTCGATGACGATCAGGGGACGTTCAGCGCGGCGCGGCGGCGCGCTGGCGCGCGGCGCCGGCGTGGTCGAGGCGCGCGCGGCGGCCCCGGTCGCCTTCAAGTCCACGACATAACGATAATGGCTGACACCGTCGCCGGGCGGCAGCAGGAAGCGCCGTTCGATCTCGCTGCCGCGCGCCAGTTCCAGTTGAACCCGCGACGAACCGCCGGACGAAGTGACCTCATAGGAGCGCACCAGACCCGAACCGCCGCCGTTCAGGCCGCGTCCGGGCGCGACGCCGCTGAGGGCCAGGACCACACGGCCTTCGCCGCCCGCGTCGATGACGCGTCCCTGCGCCGTCTTGTCCAGATCGATGACGACGCGGGTCCGATCGCCGTCGGCGCCGAAGCGCACCGCCAGCACATCGCCCTGCGCGCCCCAGGCGAAACCGCGCGTCGCAGACAGACCGACCATGCAGATGACCACGAAGGCCAGGGCGGTCATCGCCCACTCCTTGGCGCCCCAGCGCATCAGACCTGTCAAAACGCGACCGCTCATCTGCGTCGGCGAACCCGGTTTAAGCCTACTTGAACCTCATCATGACAGAGGCTCGTATTCAGGGGGTTAAGGCGAGCGCCTTTTAATTCTCCCGTTGCATGACTATGCTGTGACCGCTCGCGAACCGATCGCGCCGATTTCGCCTTTGCGGATCTTGGCGCGCCCTCCTCGCGGCGTTGACTTTCACCAATCCTAGAACCGCCCCGGCCTGGCCGATGGTTCGAAGAGCGGACCAGGGACGCGGCCTTCCCAAGGGATTGGCGCGCCCGGTTCAGGACCGACGACTTAATGGGCCTTTCCGCCTGCGTTCCCCAACGGCTTGATCAAGCCTTCTTCGCCGTTCTCGGCGAGGGGATGTCGCGCGCGCCGGCCCTCACCTTCATTCGGCGAGCCGCCATGACCCTGTCCGGAGATCCGGGACGGTCGGCCTGCGCGCGCCAGAGAGAGACTTTCCATGTCAAAGACAATGCTGATCGATGCGGCGCATCCCGAGGAGACCCGGGTCGCCATCGTGGACGGGCGCAAGATTGAGGAATTTGATTTCGAATCCCGTGCGAAGCGCCAGCTTCGCGGCAACATCTACCTCGCCAAGGTCACCCGCGTAGAGCCCAGCCTCCAGGCCGCCTTCATCGAATATGGCGGCAACCGCCACGGCTTCCTCGCCTTCAACGAAATCCACCCCGACTATTATCAGATCCCCGTCGCCGACCGTGAAGCCATCATGGCCGAGGCGCACGACGACGAGGACGAGGACGATCTCGACCGCGAATCGACCGGCGACGACGTCGATCCCGAATCGGCGCTGGCCGACGAAGAGCGGCTGAAGCGCCGCCTGATGCGTCGCTACAAGATCCAGGACGTCATCAAGCGCCGCCAGATCCTGCTGGTCCAGGTCGTCAAGGACGAGCGCGGCGCCAAGGGCGCGGCCCTGACCACCTGGCTCTCGCTGGCCGGCCGCTATTGCGTGCTGATGCCCAACACCGGCAAGGGCGGCGGCATTTCGCGCAAGATCACCAACACCTCGGACCGTCGTCGCCTGAAGAGCGCCGTCTCGGCCCTGGAAGTGCCCAAGGGCATGGGCCTGATCATCCGCACGGCGGGCGCCAAGCGCACCAAGGCCGAGATCAAGCGCGACTATCAATATCTGCTGCGTCTTTGGGAGACGATCCGCGAGACCACGCTCGCCTCTCACGCCCCCTCGGTGATCTACGAGGAAGAGAACCTGGTCCGCCGCGCCGTGCGCGACATGTTCGACAAGGACTTCGACGGCATCCAGGTCGAGGGCGTCGAGGGCTTCAAGGAGGCGCGCGACTTCATGCGCGTGCTGATGCCGGCCCAGGCCAAGAAGGTTCACCTGTATCGCGGCTCGCGCCCCCTGTTCGCGGCCAACGGCATCGAGGAACTGCTGACGCAGATCCATCAGCCGGTCGTGCCGCTGAAGTCCGGCGGCTATCTGGTCATCAACCAGACCGAGGCCCTGGTGGCCATCGACGTCAACTCGGGCCGCGCCACCAAGGAACGCAACGTCGAGCAGACGGCGTTCAAGACCAATATGGAAGCGGCCGAGGAAGCCGCCCGCCAGCTGCGCCTGCGCGACCTCGCCGGCCTGGTCGTCATCGACTTCATCGACATGGATGAGGGCAAGAACAACCGCGCCGTCGAGCGCGTGCTGAAGGAGGCCCTGTCCTCCGACCGCGCCCGCATCCAGATGGGCCGTATCTCGCCCTTCGGCCTGATGGAGATCAGCCGCCAGCGTCGTCGTCTGGGCGTGATCGAGGGTGCGACCGAAGCCTGCCCGCACTGCCAGGGCACGGGCCGCATTCGCTCGGCCGAATCCGCGGCTCTGATGACCTTGCGCGCGGTCGACATCGAGGCCGGCAAGAACGGCGCGGGCGTCGTGGTGCTGAAGGTCTGCACCGCCGTCGGCCTGTACATCCTGAACCACAAGCGCGCCTATCTGCAGGCGCTGCTGGAACGTCGCGGCCTGAACGTCATCGTCCAGATCGACGACAGCCTGGGTCAGGGCGAACACAATATCGAGCGCACCGAGACCAACGAGGACTTCGTCGCGCCCGAGATCGAGATGCCCAACCTCGACGACGACTTCGACGCCTCGCTCTACGAAGACGAGGATGAGGACGACGACGAGGAGATCATCGCCGACGACGATGACGACACGGTCGAATCCCTGGATCGCGAAGACAGCGACGACGACGAACCGCGCGAACGCTCGGAGCGTCACGACGGTGGTCGCGATCGCGGTCGTGGACGCAACCGTCGCCGTCGCGGCGGTCGTCGCGACGAGGAAACCTCCGACGTCGAGGCCGTCGATACGGTCAGCGCGGACGACGCTTCGGACGATGAGGATGACGAAAACGGCCGCCGCCGTCGCCGTGGCCGCCGTGGCGGTCGCCGCGTGCGCGAGGATGGCGAGCGCGACGTCTACACCTGGGTTCGCGGCCGCACGCCGTCGCTGGACGACCCCTATGTCTGGTTCGATCCGCTGAACCCCGGTCGTTCGGAAGGTCGCCCGGAACGCGGCGAGCGCCATGAGCGGTCTGAACGCCCCGCCTTCGCTCAGTCCGAGGGCGAAGGCCTGGATGTCGTCGCCAATAGCGGCGCCGGCGAAGGCTCAGGCGAGGAAGGCGGCCGTTCGCGCCGTCGTCGCCGTCGTGGTCGCGGCCGTGGCGACGGTTCCGTCAGCCACGAGATCAAGGTCGAGAACCGCGCCACCAACGAAGGCATGCCGCCCGACGGCTCGCCCGAAACGCCCATGGCCGTCATGGTCGAGCCGACCGGGGCCGTCGAGACGGCCACCCCGGCCATCGCGCCTGAGCCTCAGCGTCGTCGCGTGCGCCGCAAGTCGGCCAGCGCCAATGTCGAGATCGCGACCGAACCGCATCCCGACACCGCCATCGAGCCGAACGAGGCGACCGTCGAAGGCGCGCCGGTCGAACTGGACGTGACCCCGCACGAGGCGCTGGCCGCCGAACCGGCCGAGGTCGCCCCGGTCGCCGCCCCGACGGCGGTTCCGGTGACCGAGGCCGTTCTGGCCGAGCGCTTCGTCGCCCCCACGCCGGAAATCGACGTTCAGGCCATCATCGCCGAAGACCCGAACCAGATCGTCGCACCGCCCGAAAAGCCCAAGCGCGGGTGGTGGCGCCGCTGATCGGTCACGATTAGACTGTCTGGATACAGGCGGGGGCCGGTCGTTGTTGGAGTAGAGCCATGAGGTGGCTTCCCCGATCTGCATCCCGCGTTCTGGCGGCGGCGGCGACGGCCTTGATGGCTGTTTCCGTCGCCGGCCAGGCCTCCGCACAAAGCCTGATCCGCGACACCGAGGTCGAGGGCATCGTGCGCGAATGGGCCGACCCGGTCTTCGTGGCCATGGGGCTGAACCCGAACGACATCGAAGTTCTGCTGGTCAACGACAACGACCTGAACGCCTTTGCGACACGCGGGCGGATCATGGGCGTCAACACCGGCCTGATCCTGCGCACCAAGACCCCCGGCGAACTGCTGGGCGTGATGGCGCACGAGGCGGGCCACATCAAGAACCGCCACACCCTGCGCGACGGGGCCGAGAACGCCGGCAAACAGCCAATGTTCATGACCATGGCGCTGGGCGCCTTGGCGATCGCCGCCGGCGCGCCGGACGCAGGCGTGGCCCTGCTGGGCTCCAGCCAGTATTTCGGCGCTCTGGGCGCGCTGCATTACATGCAGAGCCAGGAAGGCGAGGCCGATATCTCGGGGGCGCGGGCGCTGGAGGCGGCCGGCGAATCCGGCGCGGGGCTGGTGTCCTTCTTCGAGAACTTCCGCTCACAGGAGGTCTTCTCCGACGCCCGCCGCTATCCCTATTTCCGCAGCCACCCCCTGTCGTCGAACCGGATCGAGAGCCTGCGCCGCTATGTGCAGGAACAGCCGCACTACGACCATCGCGACAGCCCCGAGCGTATGGCGCAGCACGCCCTGATCCTGGCCAAGATCCACGCCTTCATGGCTCCGCCGAACGCCACCCTGCGCGACTATCCGTCGACGGATGCGTCCCTGCCCGGTCGCTATGCGCGGGCCATCGCCTGGTATCGCGACGGCCAGACGGACAAGGCGCTGACGGCGGTGGACGCACTGATCGCCGGCGACGTGAACAACCCCTATTTCCAGGAACTGAAGGGCCAGATCCTGTTCGAGGAAGGCCGCCCGGCCGAGGCCGTCGCCGCCCACCGCGAGGCGGTCCGCCTGAAGCCCGACGCCCCCCTCCTGCGCGTCAACCTGGCCCACGCCCTGATCGAAACCAATGACAAGGCCAAGCTGGACGAGGCCATCGACCAGCTGAAACACGCCGTCGTCGCCGAGAAGGACAACACCATGGCCTGGCGACTGCTGGCCCAGGCCTACGCCTCACAGGGCAAGGAGGGCCAGGCGCGCCTGGCCTCGGCGGAATACTATTTCGCCGGCGGAGACGAGAAACAGGCCACCCAGTTCGCCCTGCGCGCCCGCTCCATGCTGGATCCCGGCTCGATCGAATGGCGCCGCGCTGTCGATATCGTCCTGGCCTCGGGCGCCACGCCCGACGATCTCAACGACCTGGACCGCCGCGACGCCGCGCGCCGGCCCGCCACCCTCAACTGATCCCTTACCGCCGACTGCGAGCCTGAATGACCGACGACGCCCCCACGCCTGCGCCCGAACCCAAGACCGCCAAGCCGGGATGGCTCAGCGGCGGCCGCGCCGGCTATCTGGCCTTGGGCCTGTCGGTCATCGCGCTGGGCTTTTCAGCCGCGCCCTATCTGACCGGCGGATCGAACGTGCGTGCGTATCTGCTGGAGCATCCCGAGGTCTTGCAGGAGGCGCAGATGGCGCTTCAGACCAAGGACGCCGAGGCCGCCGTCGAGGAGACGAACCTGGCCGCCGCGGCCAACGCCGGCCTCCTGGCGCCCGACGCCCGCGATCCGGCCTTCGGTCCAGCGAACGCCAAGGTCACGGTGATCGAATTCTTCGACTTCCGCTGCCCCGGCTGCAAGGCCGTGGCCCACGACTATCGCGCCCTGATGGCCGCCCATCCGGAGGTCCGCTTCGTCTTTAAGGACTGGCCCATTCTGGACCGCGGCGACGACATCACCTCGCAATACGCCGCCCGCGCCGCCCTGGCCGCGCACCAGCAGGGCAAGTATCTGGAGGTCTATGACGCGCTGATGACCGAGCGGGCGCTGTCGATAGAAGCGATCGACGCCATCCTGGCGGCGCATGGCGTGGACATGGCCCGCGCCAAGGCCGCGATCGCCGCGCCCGACACCACGCGCCACATCGCCGACATCCACACCACGGCCGCCGCCCTGCGTCTGCGCGGCACGCCGACCTTCTTCGTCAACGGCAAGGCCAGCCCCGGCATCGACCCGGCCGAAATCGGCAAACTGATCGAAGCGGCGAAGCGCTGACCAACCTACGGCCGAGGCTTCAGGCCTCGGCCAGACTCATCTGTCCGCCGATCCATTCGACGCCGGCGTGGCGCAGGGCGTCATTGGCCGCGGCTTCGTCGTCCAGCGCCTGTTCGGTGCGGTAGAGGACGTAGTAGCTGTAGGGATCGTTCGGCCAATCCTTCAGCAGTTCGCCGATCTTGGCCTTGGCCCCCGCCGCATCGCCGGACGCCAGCAAGGCGGCGGCCAGGCTACGACGTGTCGGATACCAGATCATCGGCGGATCGCCGCCCTCGGGCGCCATGGCCTGGATCGCCGCCGCCCGGCCATAGGCGGCGATGGCGGCGAGATAGTCCCGATCGATCATGGCCGCGCGGCCTTCCAGCACCTTCTGGAACAGTTCGGCGAAACCGGTCTGACGTTCCGCCATAGGACCCTTGAACGCCTTGTCCGCCAGCAGGGCGGCGATGGCCTGGGCCTCGACCCGAACCGCCGCCGCATCGCCGCGCCGCGCCGCCGCCTCACCCCGCGCATAGCGCCAACCGACCCGCATCAGCGGACGGCCTGCGTCCGGTTCGGCCAGCGCCGCGACCTGGGCGTCCGATCCGAACCGGCCGTAGAGCGCATAAGCGTCCGCCGCCATCACCTGACGATAGACGACATAGCCGTCCTCGCCCGCCTCGGGCGGTCCCGCCAGCTGCGGATAGGTCGCCATATACCAGTCGGCCAGCTCCAGCCCCCACTCGGCCCCGCCCGCCATAAGGGCGCCGCCCATGCCGAAATGGATGTTGTGGGCGTGCAGCCTCATGCCGCGAATGCCGCCCGGGGGTGCGACCAGCCGATCGTAATTCTTGTCCAGCGCCACGGCGTTGACGTTGGACATCATCGCGTCCTTGTACCGCCCGACCCGATAGAAGGTGTGCGACGGCATGTGCACCAGATGGCTGGCGCCCGGCGCCAACAGGGCCAGCCGCTCGCCATAGGCCAGCGCCCTGTGTGGATCGTCCGACCATTCGGTCAGGTGGATATACAGGTGAATGGCGCCCGGATCGTTCGGCTTGACCGTCAGGGCGTGCTCCAGGATCGCCATGGCGCGTGTGACGGCCGGATCGGTCGCCTTGCCGTCCTTGTCCCACCATTCGCCCTCGGGCTGGAGCATCCAGGCGTCGGCGGTGATCGAGGCGACCGACACGTCGTCGGCGTGACGCTTTGCGATCCGGCCCATGGCGCGGGCGAAGCGTAGCGCGCGGGTCTTCTCCTTGCCGGAATAGCGCTGGATCAGGGCGTCGATCATCTGGCGCTGCATCGGCGTGGCGTCGCGGGCCAGACGCCGCGCGTCACGCGCGACGCGGAGGCCTGTGGCGATCGATTCGGGATCGCCGCCGCCGCCATTCAGGTTCGGCCCGATCGCCCAGGCCTCGCCCCAGGCGCACATGCCGCACGACGGGTCCAACTGCCTCGCCTTCCTGAACGCCCGCACCGATTCCGAATGCTCGAACGCCCAGCGCAGTCGAACCCCGTGGTCGAACCAGGCCTGGGCCTCGGGGTTCTTCGTATCGACCGCGAAACCCTCGTCGCCGAAGCCCGGAGCCATGACCATGTCGCGTGTCGGCTGGACATCGCCGACGGCCTCGACCCGGCCGCAGACCTGCGGATTGGTGATCAGTGCCAAGGTCGCCGCCGTCGCTGTGGCGTCGGCGACCGCCACGGGCGCAATCAGACAGGCGACTGAAACCGTCGCGACCCACAGACTCTTGCGCATCTTCGCCTACCCATCTGGCGATCAGTGTGCGCCCAAATCGTCGGCTCGCCAATCACCCCGTCAGGGCATGGTGACGGGCAAGGTGTCTTTCGCCCGCCCGTCGCCGGCCGGCGCCGCGATCCCGAGCATCCGCGCCAGGAAGGGCTGCACATCGACACTGTCCAGATCGGTCAGCCGACGCCCGGCGACCACGCCCGGCCCATGGGCGATGAAGATCGCCGCCATCTCCGGCGCCTGATTGTCATACCCGTGGGCGCCCCCCGCCCGCGTCACCGGCCGATCCCGCGTCGCCGTCAGCCAGCCGGTTTCGACCAGACAGACGATCTGCGCCACGCGTGGATTGGAGCCATAGACCAGCCGCGCCGGCACATCGGCCTTGTTCCAGCATTCCATATGCGGATGGCGTCCGACCAGCTTCTGCTGCACCTCGGCCTCGCGGCCCGGCGCCGGATCGGCGGTCAGGACCGCTCCGCCATAGCCGATCTTCAGCGCCGCCGGATCGATGATGTCGTCGATCCACACGACCCGGTCCGGCGAGGTCGCGGCCATGCCGTGATCCGACATCACGACCAGCATCGTGCGATCATAAAGCCCTTTCGCCTTCAGCCCCTCGATCAACCGTCCGATCGAGGCGTCGACCGATGCGGCGGCGGCGCGCGTTTCGGGCGCATCGGGGCCGTTGCGGTGACCGGCGGTGTCGACGATGTCGAAATAGAGCGTCTCCAGCTTCGGTCGCTGATCCATCGGCAGGTCCAGCCAAGACAGCAGATGATCCACGCGCGCATCGCCCGGCATTCCCTGGTCGAACGGCGCCCACTGGCTGGGCCTTACGCCGTGGATCTCGACCTCCGATCCCGGCCAGAACATGGTACCGGTGCGCACGCCCGCCTTTTCGGCCGTGACCCAGATCGGCTCGCCCTGATCCCAGAAGCCGCTTTCCTTGCTGGCCATGGTGAAGGCGCCCAGTTGCGCGTCGGTGAACCGGTTGCCGACGACGCCGTGGTGGTCCGGGTGCAGCCCCGTCACCAGCGTATAGTGATTGGGGAAGGTCACGCTGGGGAACGACGGCCGCATCGGTCCGAACGCGCCGCCGGCGACCAGTCCGTCCAGCACTGGCGTCTGCCCCTTGCCCAGATAGTCCGGCGAGAAGCCGTCGATCGACACCAGGATGACCAGATCGGGACGGGTCGTCTGCGCGGCCTGCTCGACAACCGACGATGTATGGGCGGGCTGAGGGGCGCAGGACGCGACGGCGAAGGCGGCGGCCACGGCCAGGCTGGCGGCGACGAAACGAGACATGAACTTACTCCAAGGCGACACTGAACCATTGCCTAAACTTAATGGACGACAGCTACGCGACGGCTTGTGCGACCGGCGTTCACTCGCCAAGCTTGGCGTATGGAAACCGTCATCGATATTCGCGGCCTGACCAAGACCTACGGGACGGTAAAGGCCTTGGACGGCCTGACCTTGTCGATCCCGCGCGGCGGGGTCTACGGCATTCTGGGTCCCAATGGGGCGGGCAAATCGACGCTGTTTCGCACCCTGCTGGGTCTGATTCGGCCGACCGAGGGCGAGGCGACGGTGATGGGCGGTCGGATCGGCGATCCGGCCTCGATGCGGCGCATGGGGTCGATGATCGAGACGCCGCGCTTTCCGCCCTTTATGACCGCCCGCCAGGTGCTGGAATGGCTGGCCCGCGCCCATGGCGGCGTGTCCTCGGCCGAGATCGACAATTGGCTGCAACGCGTCGGTCTGACTGAGGCGGCCAACCGCCGCGTGAAGGGCTTTTCGGTCGGCATGTTGCAACGCCTGGGCGTCGCCGCCGCCCTGATGACCAAGCCGGACCTCGTCATTCTGGATGAACCGACCAGCGGCATGGATCCGCCCGGCATCCAGGAGATGCGCGCCCTGATCCGCAGCCTGGCCGACCACGACGGCGTCACCGTCATATTGGCCAGCCACCAGCTTCAGGAGGTCCAGCGCGTCTGCGACCGCGTCGCCATCTTCAACAAGGGTAAGGTCATCACCGAGGGCCGGGTCTCCGACCTGACCGCCTCGGGCGAGCGTCTGCGCCTGTCCGTCACGCCTCTGGCCAAGGCCCTGTCGCTGCTGGGCGAGCGCGCGACGCTTGAGGGCGATGCGATCGTGGCCGCCGTGCCGCGCGCCGAGGCCGCCGCCGCCATCAAGGCCCTGGTCGAGGGCGGCGTCGATATCGAAGAGGCGCGCTGGATCGGCGCGGACCTGGAAGACGTCTTCATGAGCGAAACCGGCTGGACCGGCGTGCAGGAGCAAAACCGTGCTGGCTGACGCGATCCGTTCCGAAACCTACCGCCTGTCCAAGAACCGCACCGCCCTGTTCTGGAGCGTGCTGTTCATCCCGATCATGGGCGTGATCCTGGCCACCCTGGGCTTCGTGGTCGCCAAGGCCAATGAGGCCAAACTGGCGGGCAAGCTGCCGCCGGACATGATGAAGGGCGGCCCGCTCGATCTGGGGATGACCCTGGTCAAGAGCGCGGGCGATTTCGCCAATCCGGCCATCCTGATGTTCGTGCTGATCGGCGCGGCGACCATCTACGCCGGCGACTATCGCTGGGAGACTTGGCGGCTGATCAGCGCGCGCAACACTCGGCCGAACCTGCTGACCGGCAAGGTCGCGGTCGTTGGTCTGGTGATTGTGCTGGCGACTTTCGCCGCCCTGATCTCCGACGTGATCGCCAGTGTGATCCAGGCGGCGGTGTTCGGCCGTCCCCTCGCCTTCTCGATGACTGGCGCCGCAGCGGCGGACTTCGGCCTTTTGACCCTGACCTCCTGGGCGCGCCTTCTGCAGTTCACCATGCTCGGCCTTCTGGCGGCCGTGGTGACGCGCTCGTTGCTGGCGGCCCTGTTCGCGCCGCTGGTGATCGGCGTGGCCCAGTTCTTCCTGCCCCAACTGCTGCTGCCGATGGGCGTGACGCCGGACGGCTGGCTTCTGCCGCTGCTGTCACCCGGCATGGCCACCGACCTGCTGAAGGCCGCCATCGCGGGCGGCGCCTCGACGGCGCAACTGCCCGACCACGCCCTGCTGAAAGGCGTCCTCAGCCTGGCCCTGTGGATCGGCGTCACCTTCGGCGCCGCCGTCGCCTGGTTCAACCGCCAGGACCTGTCGAAGGAATAGGCGGCGACGGACTGCGCGCGCCTTCCGCAACCAGCCAGTCGCGGAAGGCGTCCACCGCCGCGTCCTTGCGACCTTGCGGCCGCAGAAAGACGAACCGGGACGGTCGCTCGACGAAACCGAACGGCGCGGCCAACCGGCCGGCCATGACATCCGGCGCCACAAAGGCCCAAGGCGCGATGGCGACGCCCAGTCCAGCGATCGCCGCCTCCACCAGCGAATGATTGTGCGCGAACTCCCGCTCCATCGTCGCTGCCGGCAGGGTCACGCCGGCCAGTTCGGCCCAGACCGACCACGCCCGACGGAAGGTCGCCGAATGCAGCCGCGGCGCGCCAGCTAAGGCGTCTATCGTCGGCAGCTGGGCCATCATGGATGGCGATCCGACAGGCCCCTGATGTTGGCTCAGAAAGGGCGTCGCTTCGGTTCTCACATGAACCTGATCCGGCTCCACGATGCGGATGGCGCCGTCGAAACGGTCGCGCCGATAGTCGACCGGCACATAGGATTCCGACAGCTTCACGCGCACCTCAGGATGGGCCTCCAGGAAGGACGGTAGACGTGGGATCAGCCATTTCAGGGCGAAGGTGCCCAGACAGGAGATCTCGATCTCCCGCACCGCGCCCTGCCGCGCCCCATCGACCGCGCCCATGATCGCGCCGAACGCCGGCGTCAGGCCCTCGGCCAGCTTGGCGCCAGTCTGGGTCAGCGTCAGCGCATGGCGTGGCCCGGCCACCAGAGCCACGCCCAGTGAGGCCTGCAGCGCCGCGATCTGACGGCTCACCGCGCCGTGGGTGACACACAACTCGGCCGCTGCACGGGTCATGCTGCCGTGCCGAGCGAACACCTCGAAGGTTCGCAGCGCATTCAGTGGCGGCGGGGCCCGACCCGACATGTGACCTCCCCTCACAGAGCTTCACCCGCTTAATCGATTTCGCTGTCGTCGCCTATCGGCTTCAAGCTTGGCGATGCCGCTTCCGAACCCACCGCCCAAGCCGCCCCACCGCTCGCCTCAGGATCAGATCGCCTATGGCCTGTGCATTCTGCTCATATGGAGCATGGCGATCGCCGCGTTTTGGGACGGCTAAAGCCGCTTTTCCATGAAGACGTCGGCGCGCGCATAGGGCGTGGGCCGTGGCGGCAGGTGAACGAAGCCGGTGCTTTCATACAGGGCGATCGCGGGCTTCAGGGCGCTGTTCGTTTCCAGATAGAGACGGTCAGAGCCCGCTTGTCGCGCCGCCGCTTCGCAGGCCTCGAGCAGGCGTCGCGCCAGCCCCAGGCCGCGCGCGGCGGGCGTGACGGTCATCTTGCAGACCTCCACCCCGTCATCGGTCTGGACCATGGCGCAGCAGCCCACGGCCTCTCCATCCCTCTGCGCGATGAAGATGCGCCCGCCCTTGTCCAGGAACACGCCCTG
Source organism: Brevundimonas sp. SGAir0440 (assembly GCF_005484585.1). Lineage (NCBI taxonomy): Bacteria > Pseudomonadati > Pseudomonadota > Alphaproteobacteria > Caulobacterales > Caulobacteraceae > Brevundimonas > Brevundimonas sp. SGAir0440. The sequence continues at coordinate 2,272,600 of NZ_CP039435.1, forward strand.
CGGATCGTCGATCGCCAGCCGATCCTTCGCTTCGATGGCGAAGCCGCCCTCGATCAGCCAGGCGGTGTTCAACTGCGCCCAGGCGGCGGCGTGATCGGGACGGAAATCGACGATGGCGGCGGTCATTCACCCCTCATGTCCGGTTTGCACGCAAAGCAAAAGGGCGGTCGGATCGCTCCGACCGCCCTTCCGGCGTTTGGTCAAACGACCAAATCTTAGTCTTCGTCGTTGCCTTCGAAGGCCAGGACCGGACCGGAGTCCTTGCCCTTGGCTTCGACGTCGCGGTCGACGAACTCAATGACGGCCATCGGGGCGTTGTCGCCGTGGCGGAAGCCGGCCTTCATGATGCGGATATAGCCGCCGTTACGCTCGCTGTAGCGCGGGCCCAGCGTTTCGAACAGCTTGCCGACTTGCGGCACGTCGCGAACCTGACTGATGGCCTGACGACGCGCGTGCAGGTCGCCCTTCTTGGCCAGGGTGACCAGCTTCTCGACGAAGGGACGCAGTTCCTTCGCCTTGGGCAGGGTCGTGGTGATCTGCTCGTGCTTGATCAGCGAGGCGGCCATGTTGGCGAACATGGCGGTGCGGTGGCTGGTCGTGCGACCGAGTTTACGATGGGCGGCGCCGTGGCGCATCTGGGTCTCTCCTACACCGGAACCGGTATCCCGACAGGGACCTGGAACCGTAATCTTCTAACCGCCCCGACATTCTCCCGAAGGAGACGGGCGGAGGGTTGAACTTAGATCTGGTCGTCGAACTTCTTGGCCAGATCTTCGATGTTTTCGGGCGGCCAGTTCGGCACGTCCATGCCGAGGCTGAGGCCCATCGTCGTGAGAACTTCCTTGATCTCGTTCAACGACTTGCGGCCGAAGTTCGGGGTGCGAAGCATTTCGCCCTCGGTCTTCTGGATCAGGTCGCCGATGTAGACGATGTTGTCGTTCTTCAGGCAGTTGGCCGAACGAACAGACAGTTCCAGCTCGTCCACCTTCTTCAGCAGCGCCGGGTTGAAGGGCAGGTCGGGCTTGCCGTCCGACTGCTCGACAGCCTTCTTGGGCTCTTCGAAGGTGATGAAGATCTGGAGCTGGTCCTGCAGGATGCGCGCGGCGTAAGCCACGGCGTCAACCGGCGTGACCGCACCGTTGGTTTCGACTTCCAGCAGCAGCTTGTCGTAGTCCAGCGACTGACCCTGACGGGTAGGCTCGACGCGGTAAGCCACCTTTTTGACCGGCGAATACAGGGCGTCGACGGCGATCAGCCCGATCGGCGCATCTTCCGGACGGTTCAGCTCAGCGGCGACATAGCCCTTGCCGTTCTGGACGGTCAGTTCCATGCGCACCGATGCGCCATCGTCCAGCGTGCAGATGACGTGATCGGGGTTCAGAACCTCGATGTCCGCCGGCACGTCGATCTGGCCGGCCGTCACCGGGCCAGGACCCGTGGCGCGCAGCGTCATGCGCTTGGGGCCTTCGGCGTGCATACGCAGCGCCAGTTGCTTGATGTTCAGGACGATATCGACCACGTCTTCGCGCACGCCTTCCAGCGACGAGAACTCATGGACCACGCCGTCGATCTGGATGGCCGTGACGGCCGCGCCTTGCAGCGAGGACAGCAGAACGCGACGAAGCGCGTTGCCGAGCGTCACGCCGAAGCCACGCTCGAGGGGTTCGGCGACCAGGCGCGCCTTGCGCTGGGCATCGGAACCGGTCTCGATCTGCGGCTTCTCGGGACGGATCAGCTCTTGCCAGTTTCTTTCGATCATTTTGTCCCTCGAACGGGTTTCGCCTGCTCCGGCCTTGTCGACGAGGCCATGATGGAGCGGACGGAGATTGGGGGTGCCTTAAAACGCTATCGCTTAGACGCGACGACGCTTGGGCGGACGGCAACCATTGTGCGGCATCGGCGTGACGTCGCGGATCGTCGTGATCGTCAGACCGACCGACTGCAGCGCGCGCAGGGCCGATTCACGGCCGGAGCCCGGACCCGAAACGTTCACTTCCAGCGTCTTCACGCCGTGTTCCTGGGCCTTCTTGCCAGCGTCTTCCGCAGCCATCTGAGCGGCGTAAGGAGTCGACTTACGCGAACCCTTGAAGCCCATGTGACCCGCCGAAGACCACGAGATCGCGTTGCCTTGGGCATCGGTGATCGTGATCATGGTGTTGTTGAACGAAGCATTCACGTGGGCGACGCCCGAGGTGATGTTCTTGCGCTCGCGCTTCTTTACGCGACCCGGTTCCTTGGCCATGTGTCTGTCTTACTTCTTCTTGCCGGCGATCGGCTTGGCGGGACCCTTGCGGGTGCGGGCGTTCGTGTGGGTGCGCTGACCGCGGACCGGCAGGCCCTTGCGGTGACGCAGGCCGCGATAGCAGGCCAGATCCATCAGACGCTTGATGTTCATCGACGTCTCGCGGCGCAGGTCGCCCTCGACGGTGTGATCCTTGTCGATCGTTTCGCGGATCGACAGGACTTCGGCGTCCGTCAGCTGGTTCACCCGGCGGGCGGGCTCGATGCCCACCTTTTCGGTGATGTCCTTGGCGGCGGCCGGGCCGATGCCATGGATATACTGAAGCGCGATCTCTACGCGCTTGTTGGTCGGGATGTTGACGCCAGCAATACGGGCCACGAAATTCTCCAGATACGCGTTAGTCAGACGCAACAAACGCTCCGGTTAACAAACCAGGAGCGTGGCGCCCTTCGCGGGAAGGCGCCCTTATACAGATGATTCACCGGGCGTCAACATCCGCTCCCGCGCAGGGCCGCTTCAGCGTGGCGGGCGGCCGAAATCGACGCCGACCGTGACCCGCTGGCCCTCGACCGGTCGACCGTCTTCGGTCGGCGGCTGGAAGCGGAAATAGCCCGACACCTGCAAGCCGGCCGCGCCGAAGCCCAGGCCGGGGGGCGTCTCTTGAACCACGCGACAACCGTCCAGCCGGCTGTCCAGGCGAATGACGCAGGACAGTTCGACCCGGCCGTAACGGCTGCGGGCGCCGGGCGGGTGGTTGGCGCGAATCTGGCCGATGGTGGGGCCTGTAACCAGCCGCGGTCCGGTCGAGCCGCTGCCGGGGCCGGCCCCAGAGCCGACGCCGGATCCGCTGCCTGTCCCCTGCCCGCCCTGACCGAAGCCGGGTTGCGGTGACGGCGCCGGCGCGACCCCGACAACGGGCGCAGGCTCCGGCGCCTTGACGGGCAGCGCCGGAACTTCGCGCGGGCGTTCCTTCGGCGGAGGCGGCGGCGTGTGAATGACGGATGGCGCAGCGGGGGCGCCGCCGCCGGTCTCGGGCGCCGGGGGTTCGTTGGAAATCGGGGGCGGCGGATCGTAGAGGACGACCTCGAACGGAGGCGGCTCCACCACAGGCGCCGGGGCCGGTGCCCTCACCTGCCCCAGCAACAGGAACAGGCCGATCTCGGCGACCGCGACGGCGACGAATATGGCCGCCATGCGCCAGCGACGCAGGCGGGTCTTTTCGGGTTTAGGATCGTCCAACTGGGTCATCAGGCGATCAACGCCCGAAAACGCAAATCAGGCCAGGGCCTCGTCGATCGCCTTGGCGACGGACTCGATCGAGCCCATGCCGTCGGCCTCGGTCAATTTGCCTTGGGCTTCGTAGTAGGGAAGCAGAGGTGCGGTGTTGCGGTTGTAGGCCTCGAGCCGGACCTTAAAGGATTCCGGATTGTCGTCCGGACGGCCCTGTTCAGCGAAGCGCTTGGCGATCCGTTCGGTCAGGGCGGCGTCGTCAACCTTCAGGCGAACGACGGCGTCGATCTGAACACCGCGCTTGGCCAGCATCTCGTCCAGCGCCTCGGCCTGGGCCACGGTGCGGGGGAAGCCGTCGAAGATGGCGCCGCCAGCAGCCTCAGCCTCCGTCAGACGATCTTCGATCAGGGCGATGACGATCTCGTCGGTGACCAGATCGCCGCGCGCCAGCACGTCCTTGACCTTGAGCCCCAGCTCCGAGCCCGAGGCGATGGCTGCGCGCAGCATGTCGCCGGTGGAGAGCTGGACCATGCCCTTCTCTTCCACCAGCCGCTTGGCCTGGGTGCCCTTGCCCGCCGCCGGCGGTCCGAACAGGATCAAGTTCATGCTTCAGCCCTCCCCTGGGCGTCTGACAACCTAAGACTTAGCGGCGAACGGGCGTGGGAGCGCCGCGACCGCCACGACCGCGCAGCTTGGCCTTCTTGATCAGGCCTTCATACTGGTGCGCCAGCAGTTGGGACTGGATCTGGGCCACAGTGTCCATGGTGACCGAGACCACGATCAAGATAGACGTTCCGCCAAAGTACAGGCTGTTGCCGAACTGGCTGACGATGAACTCCGGCAGCAGGCAGACGGCGGTGATGTAGGCGGCGCCGATCACGGTCAGGCGGGTCAGTACATAGTCCAGATATTCAGCCGTGCGCTTGCCCGGACGGATGCCCGGCAGAAAGCCGCCGTATTTCCGCAGGTTCTCGGCCGTGTCTTCGGGATTGAAGGTGATCGAGGTGTAGAAGAAGCAGAAGAAGACGATCAGGGCAGCATACAACGCCATGAACAGCGGCTGGCCGTGCGTCAGCTGCGCCGTCACCAGCGGCAGCCAGCTCATCCAGCTGGGCAGGTCGGCGTTGGCCGTCATGGTCGCAACCGTCGTCGGCAGCATCAGCAGCGACGAGGCGAAGATCGGCGGGATCACGCCGGCGGTGTTGACCTTCAGCGGCAGGAACGAACGCTCGCCGCCAGCCATGCGGTTGCCTTCCTGGCGCTTCGGATACTGGATCAGAAGACGGCGCTGGGCGCGTTCCATGAAGACGATGAAGACCACGGTGGCCACGGCCAGGATGGCGATGAACAGCAGGGCGAAGGCCGACATCTGGCCCTGCTGGGCCAGGCCCAGCAGGCGGGCGATGGTGGACGGCAGAACGGCCACGATACCGGCGAAGATGATCAGCGAGATGCCGTTGCCGACGCCGCGCGCCGTCACCTGCTCGCCCAGCCACATCAGGAACATGGTGCCGCCGGTCAGGGTCACGACCGTCGAGATGATGAAGAAGATGCCAGGGTTGTCGACCAGGCCGGCCGTGCTGTTCAGGCCCGCCGCGATGCCGAAGGACTGCGCCAGCGCCAGGAACACCGTCAGATAGCGGGTGTATTGGTTCAGCTGCTTGCGGCCGCTTTCGCCGCCTTCCTTCTTCAGCTTCTCCCAGGGCGGATACACCGTGCCCATCAGCTGCACGATGATCGAGGCCGAGATGTAGGGCATCACGTTCAGGGCGAAGATGGCCATACGCTCGACCGCGCCGCCCGAGAACATGTTGAACATGTCCAGGATGCCGCGCTGACCGTCCGGGTTCTGGAAGAACTGCAGGAAGGCCTGTGAGTTGATGCCCGGGATCGGCACATAGGTGCCGATGCGATAGACCAGAAGCGCGCCCAGCGTGAACAGCAGGCGTTTATGCAGCTCGGTCGCTTTCGCGAACGAGCCCATGTTCATATTGGCGGCGAGTTGTTCTGCGGCCGAAGCCATTATGCGTCCCCACGACTGATTGAGTCGTCAGATAGGCGGAAAGCGGCCCTCATGCGAGGGCCGCTTCCGTTCTTTCGTCGTCGCAGATGTAATCAGGTCACGACCTAATCGCCGCGACGACGCGTGACTTAGGCTTTGGCGGCGGTGCGCTTGGTGCGGGCCGAGATCTTGTTCTCGTCGCCGCGCGGTGCCTTGGCGGCCGGAGCCTTGCCCTTGGCGGCGTTGCGCTTCTCGACGCGCGCGGCGGCCTTGGCTTCGGCTTCGATGCGTTGCTCGACGACCGAGCCGCCAGCGGCCTCGATGGCCTTCTTGGCGCCGGCGGTGGCCGACCAGACGACCAGGTTCAACGCTTGCTTCAGCTCGCCGGTGCCCAGCAGACGCACGCCGTCCTTGACGCGACGGATCACGCCGGCGGCGACCAGGGCATCGCCCTTCAGTTCGGACTTGGCGTCCAGCTTGCCGGCGTCCACGGCGTCCTGCAGGCGCCACAGGTTCACTTCAGCCAGCTTCAGAGCATTGGCGTTGTTGAAGCCGCGCTTGGGCATACGCATGTACAGCGGCATTTGGCCGCCTTCGAAGCCGCCGATGGCGACGCCCGAACGCGACTTCTGACCCTTGACGCCACGGCCAGCGGTCTTGCCCTTGCCCGAACCGGGGCCACGGCCGACGCGCATGCGCTTCTTGTGGGCGCCTTCGTTGTCGCGGATTTCGTTCAGTTTCATGTGCCTGATCCTTTCGGGTTCTAGCGCCCGGACATTGTCCGGACTCGGCTTGGAAAAAATGAAGGGCCGCTGATAAGCGACCCCTTGGGTATTCGCAAGTGCAGAAACGCCCTCCCCCGGGTTCGGGAGAGGGCGAAACGGCTTACTTTTCGACGATCTCGGTCAGGTGGGCGACCTTGGCGATCATCCCGCGAACCGAAGGCGTGTCTTCCAGGGTCGATTCACGACCTAGGCGGTTCAGACCCAGACCCACCAGAGTGGCGCGTTGGTCGCTCTTGCGGCGGATCGGCGAACCGGTCTGCTTGACGGTGAGGGTTTTCTTCTCAGCCATGACTTAGGACTCCACGGCTTCGGGCGCCGAGGCGCCGTCGTTGCGGCGGCCCATCAGATCCGCGACCTTCTTGCCGCGCTTGGACGCGACTTGACGGGGCGAGGACTGGACCTTCAGCGCTTCGAACGTCGCGCGGATCATGTTGTAGGGGTTCGACGAACCGGTCGACTTGCCCACGACGTCCTGGACGCCGAGGGTTTCGAGCACGGCGCGCATCGGACCGCCCGCGATGACGCCGGTCCCGGGAGGGGCGGCGCGCATCATGATCTTGCCGGCGCCCCAACGGCCGTTGCCGTCGTGATGCAGCGTGCGGTTCTCGCGCAGCGGAACGCGGATCATCGTCTTCTTGGCTTCTTCGGTCGCCTTGCGGATGGCTTCCGGCACTTCGCGCGCCTTGCCGTGACCGAAGCCGACGCGACCCTTGCCGTCGCCGACGACCATCAGGGCTGCGAAGCTGAAGCGACGGCCGCCTTTGACGGTGGCGGCGACGCGGTTGATGTGAACCAGCTTCTCGACGATGTCGGAATCCGGACCATCGACAGCGGGACCGTTGCGGTTGTCACGACGGTTGCGATCGTTGCCGCCGCCGCCGCGTTGGGGTTGTTGCGCCATCTGTCGCGTCCCTTAGAAGTTCAGGCCGGCTTCACGCGCGGCTTCCGCCAGCGCCTTCACCCGTCCATGATAGATGTACTCGCCACGGTCGAAGACGACGTCCTTGACGCCCTTCTCGATGGCGCGTTCGGCGATCAGCTTGCCGATCGCGGCGGCCGCAGCCGTGTCCGAACCGCGCTTGCCCTTGCCGCCTTCCAGCGACGAGGCAGCCACGACGGTCACGCCCTGGGCGTCGTCGATGATCTGGGCCGAGATGTTCTTGTCCGAACGGTAGACCGACAGGCGCAGACGACCGTTGGCGACAGCCTTCAGGCGGCGACGCGTGCGCTCCGAGCGACGCTTGGCTTGTTGTCGAAGAGAAAGAGCCATGACTTACTTCTTCTTGCCTTCCTTGCGACGGACGGTCTCGCCCGCATAACGGACGCCCTTGCCCTTATAGGGCTCAGGCGGACGCAGCTTGCGGATGACCGCGGCGATCTGACCGACGGCTTGCTTGTCAGCGCCCGAGATCTTGATCTCGGTCTGCTTCGGCACGGCGAAGCTGACGCCCGACGGCGGAGCGATGTCGACTTCGTGCGAGAAGCCGAGTTGCAGCGACAGGGCGTCGCCCTTCATCGCGGCGCGGTAACCCACGCCGACCAGCTCCAGCGACTTCTCGAAGCCCGAGGTGACGCCCGTGATCATGTTGTCGACCAGGGTGCGCGACAGACCCCACATCGCGCGAGCGCGAGGCGTGTCCGAACGCGGGGTCAGCGAGACTTCGTCGCCTTCCTGCTTGACTTCGATCTCGTCGGCGACGGTCCAGGCGCGTTCGCCCTTGGGTCCCTTGACGGTGATGTTCTGGCCGTCGAGCGTGACAGTCACGCCCTTCGGCACGGCGATGGTTTTCTTGCCAATACGGGACATATCAGTAGACCCTGCAGAGGACTTCGCCGCCGACGTTAGCGTCGCGGGCGGAAGCGTCGGACATGACGCCCTTCGAAGTCGAGAGGATCGAGATGCCGAGGCCGTTCTTGACGGGCTTCAGATCGCCGATCGCCGAATAGACGCGGCGGCCCGGCTTGGACACGCGCGCGATCTCGGCGATGACGGGCTGACCGTCGAAGTACTTCAGCTCGATCTCGAACTGCGGAAACTCACCCGGGTTCTGAACCAGGTTGTAGCCGCGGATGTAGCCTTCGTCCTGCAGCACGTCGAGGACGCGCTGGCGCAGACGCGAGGCCGGGGTCAGCACCTTGGAACGCTTGCGGGTCGCCGCGTTCTTGATGCGAGCGATCATGTCGCTCAGGGGATCGTTGATCATCATGTCTGTTCGCTCCCCTTACCAGCTGGACTTCGTCAGGCCGGGAATCTGGCCCAGGTTGCCCAGTTCACGCAGCGCAATACGGCTCATCTTGAGCTTGCGGTAGAACGCCCGCGGACGACCCGTCACTTCGCAGCGGTTGCGAATGCGGCTCGGCGCGGAGTTGCGCGGCAGGGCGGCCAGTTGCAGGCGCGCCTCGAAGCGCTCCTCCAGCGGCAGGTTTTCGTCGTTGGCGGTCGCCTTCAGGGCGGCCCGCTTCGCGGCATACTTCGCAACCAGGGCCTTGACGGCTTCGTTGCGGTTTACGGCGCTTTTCTTAGCCATTGTGCTCTTCCCTTCCCGCTCAGTTCTTCACGAACGGGAACTTGAACTCGGTGAGGAGAGCCTTGGCTTCCTCATCGGTCTTGGCCGTGGTGCAGACGACAATGTCCATGCCCCACATCTGATCGATCTGGTCGTAGTTGATCTCCGGGAACACGATGTGCTCCTTCAGACCCGTGGCGTAGTTGCCGCGACCATCGAAGGACGTGCCCTTCAGACCACGGAAATCTTTCACGCGCGGCAGCGCGATCGTGATGAACCGGTCCAGGAACTCGTACATCTGGTCGCCGCGCAGGGTGACCTTGCCGCCGATGACCATGCCTTCGCGCAGCTTGAAGCCGGCGATGGAGTTACGGGCCTTGGTGGCGACGGCCTTCTGACCGGCGATGGCGGTCAGATCCTTGAGGGCGGTGTTCGCCTTCTTGGAGTCCGCGACGGCTTCGCCGATGCCCATGTTCAGGACGATCTTGTCCAGCTTGGGCACCTGCATTTCGTTCGTGTAGCCGAACTTTTCCTTCATCACCTGGCGGATGCGAGCGTGATACTCGTCCTTGAGGCGCGGGGTGTACTTCTCGGTAGCCATCAGATGACGTCTCCCGTCGTCTTGGCGATGCGGACCTTCTTGTCCCCATCGATCTTGAAGCCGACGCGGGTCGCCTTGCCGTTGGCGTCGGCGATCGCGACGTTCGACAGGTGAAGCGAGGCTTCCTTGTTCTTGATGCCGCCCTGCGGGTCAGCTTGGCTCGGCCGCGTGTGGCGCTGAACCATGTTGACGCCTTCGACGAGGACGCGGTTTTCGGTGGGCAGGACCTTCAGCACGTTACCCGTGCGGCCCTTGTCCTTGCCGGTGAGGACGACGACGCGGTCGCCCTTCTTGATCTTGGCGGCCATGTTACAGGACCTCCGGAGCCAGCGAGATGATCTTCATGTGGTTCTTGGCGCGCAGTTCGCGAGGAACCGGCCCGAAGATCCGCGTGCCGACAGGCTCGTTCTGCTTGTTGACGATGACGGCGGCCGACTTGTCAAAGCGGATGACCGAGCCGTCCTTGCGTTGGATGTCCTTGGCGGTGCGCACGACGATGGCGCGAACGACGTCGCCCTTCTTCACACGGCCGCGCGGAATGGCTTCCTTCACGGAGGCGACGATTGTGTCGCCGATCGAGGCGTAGCGGCGCTTGGAGCCGCCCAACACCTTGATGCACATGACCCGGCGGGCGCCCGAATTATCGGCCACTTCCAGGTTAGTTTGCATCTGGATCATAAGATCAGATCCTTCTGATTACGAGGCGGAGGCGTTGGAAAGAACTTCCCAGCGCTTCAGTTTGGACTTGGGGGCGCACTCGACGATGCGAGCGATGTCGCCGACCTTGAGCGCGTTGGCTTCGTCGTGCGCGTGGTACTTCTTGGACGACCGGACGGTCTTCTTCAGAAGCGGGTGAAGCAGGGTGCGCTCCACCTTCACAACGACAGTCTTCTCGCCCTTGTCGGACACGACCACGCCTTCAAGAATTCGCTTGGGCATATTCGTTTCCTTACGAGGCCGCACGCTTCTCGCGCAGAAGCGTCGAGATGCGAGCGATGTCTTTGCGGACTTCACCAACGCGGTGAGTCTTTTCCATTTGGCCGGTGGCCGCCTGGAAGCGCAGGTTGAACTGTTCCTTCTTGAGCTTCAGCAGCTCGTCGGACAGTTGGTCGGTCGTTTGCGACCGCAGATCGGCGATCTTGGTCATTAGGCGGCAGCCTCCACATGCGCGACGCCGGCGTCGATACGGGTCACGACCTTGGTGCGGACCGGCAGCTTGGCGGCGCCGAGACGGAGTGCTTCGCGGGCGACATCGTCCGGCACGCCGTCGATTTCAAACAGGATGCGGCCCGGGTGGCAACGCGCGGCCCAGTGGTCCACGGCGCCCTTGCCCTTACCCATCCGGACTTCGGCCGGCTTGCCCGTGACGGGCAGGTCGGGGAAGACGCGGATCCAGACGCGGCCCTGACGCTTCATCTGGCGAGTGATCGCGCGGCGAGCCGCTTCGATCTGACGCGCGGTGATGCGTTCCGGCTCCAGCGTCTTCAGGCCATACGACCCGAAGTTCAGCGAGAAACCGCCCTTGGCCGAGCCATGGATCCGGCCCTTGAAGGCCTTGCGGTATTTGGTCTTCTTCGGTTGCAACATGACTTAGTTCTCACGTCCCCGGTCGCGACGCGGACCGCGGTCGCCACGGGGGCCGCCGCGTTCGCGGCCTTCGTTCGAGGACGGACCCGACGCTTCCTGGGCCCAACGCTTGTCCTGCGCCATGGGATCGTGCTCCAGCACTTCACCCTTAAAGACCCAGACCTTCACGCCGATGATGCCGTAGGTCGTCTTGGCTTCGTAGAAGCCATAGTCGATGTCGGCGCGCAGCGTGTGAAGCGGCACGCGACCTTCGCGGTACCATTCCATACGCGCGATTTCGGCGCCGCCCAGACGACCCGAGACATTCATACGAATGCCCTTGGCGCCCAGACGCATGGCCGACTGCATCGAACGCTTCATGGCGCGACGGAAGGCCACGCGGCGCTCCAGCTGTTGCGCGATGTTCTCGGCGATCAGCTGCGCATCGGTTTCCGGCTTGCGGACTTCGATGATGTTCAGGTGAACTTCACCCTCGGTGCGCGCCGAGATGTCCTTGCGGAGCTTCTCGATGTCAGCGCCCTTCTTGCCGATCACGACGCCCGGACGGGCGGCGTAGATGGTGATGCGGCACTTCTTGTGCGGGCGCTCAATGATGATGCGCGACACGCCGGCGGCGGCCAGGCGTTCCCGCAGCCACTCGCGCAGCTTCAGGTCCTGGTGCAGCAGGCGGGAATAGTCGGCGCCGGCGGCGAACCAGCGGCTGTCCCACGTGCGGTTCACGCCGAGGCGCAGACCGACCGGATTGATTTTCTGTCCCATCAGGCGGCCTCGCCGGCTTCACGGACCACGATGGTGATCTCGCTGAACGGTTTCAGGATGCGCGACGAACGACCGCGAGCACGGCTCGCGAAACGCTTCATCACCAGGTTCTTGCCCACAAAGGCCTCGGCGACGACCAGATTGTCGATGTCGAGGTTGTGGTTGTTCTCGGCGTTCGAGATCGCCGAATACAGGACCTTGCGGACGTCGCCGGCGATGCGCTTACGGCTGAATTCCAGCTCGTTCAGCGCCTTCTGGACCGGCATGCCGCGGATCGAAGCGGCGACCAGGTTCAGCTTTTGCGGGCTGATGCGCACGTTGACCAGCTTGGCGCGGGCCTCGGTCGGGGCGACCCGACGCTCGTTTTTTGTCTGGGCCATCGGTTACTTCCTTTTGGCCTTCTTGTCCGCCGCGTGACCCGGGAAGTTCCGGGTCGGGGCGAACTCGCCGAGCTTCATTCCGACCATCTCTTCCGAGACCGACACGGGCACGTGCTTCTGACCGTTATGGACGCCGAACGTCAGACCGACGAACTGCGGCAGGATGGTGGAGCGGCGCGACCAGGTCTTGATCACGTCCTTGCGGCCCGACGATTGAACGGCGTCGGCCTTCTTGAGCAGATACCCGTCGACAAACGGGCCTTTCCAGGAGGAGCGGGCCATTCTTAGCGAGCCTTCTTAACGTGGCGGGTACGGATGATGTACTTGTCCGTAGCCTTGTTCTTGCGGGTACGAGTGCCCTTGGTGTCCTTACCCCACGGCGTGACGGGGGTGCGACCACCAGAGGTCCGGCCTTCACCACCACCATGCGGGTGGTCGATCGGGTTCATGGCGACGCCGCGAACGTGCGGACGCCAGCCCATGTGACGCTTGCGACCGGCCTTGCCCAGGTTCTGGTTCATGTGGTCGGGGTTCGAAACCGCGCCCACCGTGGCGATGCAGCCGTCCAGGACCATGCGCAGTTCGCCCGAGCCGAGACGGATCTGGGCGTAGCCCTGATCGCGACCGACCAACTGGGCGTAGGCGCCGGCCGAACGGGCCAACTGGGCGCCCTTGCCCGGCTTCATTTCAATGTTGTGGATGATCGTACCCACCGGCATCGAACGAAGCGGCATGGCGTTGCCCGGCTTCACGTCGGTCTTTTCGCCCGCGACGATCGTGTCGCCCGCCTTAAGGCGTTGCGGCGCGATGATGTAGGTCTTCTCGCCGTCGGCATAGGTGACCAGGGCGATGAAGGCCGTGCGGTTCGGGTCGTATTCCAGACGCTCGACCGTGCCGACCATGTCCCACTTGCGACGCTTGAAGTCGATCTTGCGGTACAGGGTCTTGGCGCCGCCGCCGCGGAAGCGGACCGCGATGCGACCGCCCTGCCCGCGTCCGCCCGACTTGGTCAGGCCTTCGGTCAGCGACTTTTCCGGACGGCCCTTGTGGAGTTCCGAACGGTCGACCAGCACGAGGGCGCGACGGCCCGGCGAAGTCGGATTGTAGGTTTTCAAGGCCATCTGATCAGAGCCCCGTGGTGACGTCGATCGACTGGCCGTCGGCCAGCGTCACGATCGCTTTTTTGATGTCGACGCGACGACCCAGGATGCCCCGGAAGCGCTTGGTCTTGCCCTTTTGAACCAGGGTGTTGACCTTGACGACGTTGACTTTGAACAGGCTTTCGACCGCAGCGGCGATCTCGTCCTTGGACGCCGTGTCGGCGACGCGGAAGACGACCTTGTTCTGCTCGGACAGGATCGTGGCCTTTTCGGTGATCACCGGGGCCAGGATGGTGTCGTAGTGCTTGGCGGTAGGTTGAGCGGCCATTACGCGGCTTCCTTATCGCTGAAGCGGGCTTCGATGGCCTCGATGGCGGCCTTCGTCAGCACCAGCTTGTCAGCCCGCAGGATGTCATAGACGTTCAGGCCGGCGTTCGGCAGCACGTCGATGTGCGGGATGTTGCGTGCGGCCAGGCCGAAGTTCGTGTCGACTTCGGGACCCGCGATGATGAGAGCCTTGGTCCAGCCCAGCTTGCCGAGCGTTTCGCGCAGCGAAGCGGTCTTGGCTTCCTTGACCGAGACGGTGTCGACCACGATCAGGTCGCCCGACTTGGCCTTGGAGGACAGGGCGTGACGCAGAGCCAGGGCGCGGATCTTCTTCGGCAGCGAGAAGCCGTGATCGCGAACGATCGGGCCGAAGGCGCGCGAACCGCCGACGAACTGCGGTGCACGGCGCGAACCGTGACGAGCGCCGCCGGTGCCCTTTTGCTTGTACATCTTCTTACCCGTACGAGAGTTCTCGTTGCGGGTTTGAACCTTGTGCGTACCGGCGCGGCGCTTGGCCAGTTGCCAGTTGACGGTGCGGGCCAGAATGTCGCCGCGGATGTCGGAGATGCCGAAGACGGCGTCCGACAGTTCCACGTCGCCAGCAGCCTTGCCGTCGAGTTGGATGACAGAGAGTTTCATTACGCTTCACCGCCTTCGGTCGCTTCGACGGGGGCTTCTTCAGCCGGGGTCGAGGCGGGTTGAGCAGCAGACTTGCTCGACTTCAGCGCGCCGGGGAACGGAGCGTCGGCCGGGCGAGCCTTCTTGATGGCGTCGCGAACCTTGACGTAGCTGCCGTCGTGACCGGGGACGGCGCCCTTGATCAGGATCAGGCCACGCTCGGCGTCCACGCGGACGACGGTCAGGTTCTGGGTGGTGACGGTTTCGGCGCCGTAGTGGCCGGCCATCTTCTTGCCGGGGAACGTGCGACCCGGGTCCTGACGGTTACCCGTCGAACCGTGCGAACGGTGCGAGACCGAAACGCCGTGGGTGGCGCGAAGGCCGCCGAAGTTCCAGCGCTTCATGGCGCCGGCGAAGCCCTTACCGATGGTCTCGCCTTGGATGTCGACCTTCTGGCCCACCAGGAAGTGTTCGGCCGACAGTTCGGCGCCCACGTCCAGCAGACCGTCCGCATCGACGCGGAACTCGGTCACATAGGCTTTCGGTTCGACTTCCGCCTTGGCGAAGGTCTCGCGTTGAGCCTTGTTGGTGTTCTTAGCCTTCTTCGTGCCAGCGCCCAGCTGGAGCGCGACGTAGCCGTCACGCTCCTGGGTACGTTGGCCGACGACTTGGCAGCCGTCGAGCTGCAGCACAGTGACCGGTACGTGCGCGCCGTCATCGGCGAACACGCGGGTCATGCCCAGCTTCTTGGCGATCACGCCCGTGCGCATCGGATCCCGCCTCTTTCTACTTTAAATCTTGATCTCGACGTCCACGCCGGCGGACAGGTCGAGCTTCATGAGCGCGTCCACGGTCTGCGGGGTGGGGTCGACGATGTCGAGCACGCGTTTGTGCGTGCGGATTTCAAACTGCTCACGCGACTTCTTATCGACGTGCGGAGAGCGGTTCACGGTGAACTTCTCGATCAGGGTCGGCAGCGGAATCGGACCGCGAACGGTCGCGCCGGTGCGCTTGGCGGTATTAACGATCTCGCGCGTCGAAAAATCGAGGACGCGGTGATCAAAGGCCTTGAGCCTGATGCGGATGCTTTGATCCATATCGGTGCTTACTTCCAATGCGGTCGGAGGACCGCGTCCCTGTGAACCATTTCAAAGACCGAAGGCCTTCGGGCAAAAAGCCCTCAGGGAACGCAAATCCGCAAAAACGATCGGCCCACGCAGTTGCCCGCGAAGGCCGTTGATATCCCAAGAAGCTGCAAAGAACAGTGACTTAGGTCGTTCTTGCGAACCGCGTTTGCAGCGAACTGCACAGCCGGTCCAACAAGAGTGGTGGCTTATGCCTATCGATTCTGATTTCGTCAAGCGCGCAAACCCGGGCTGAGACAGGATTTCGACGCGGTCTTCCCCGAGGGCTGCGCACGGCGCGACGACACATTCGGCGGCGACGTCGGCGCGTTGCACGCCCTCTTTATAGTGGATGAGCGCGGCTGCGGCGCGCGATTAACGACTTGCCCCACAGATCCCCAAGTCGTGACACATTCTGGCCGCAACGCGTGGCTGTTGCGCAACAACCTTGCCATCCCAAGCCAATCGAACGTCGGTTTATTGCTCCGCTTCGTCTTAGCCTGATAGCAGCGCCCCTCCCCGGACCCCCATCCGGGTGCAGACTGCTAAGGACAAAAGAAAAATGAAGACGATCCTCCTCGCCACGGCCGCCGCCGCCCTGTTCGCCGCCCCGGCCTTCGCCCAAGACGCCATCGGTTCGGTCGGCGTGACCTATTCCAACCCGTCGATCGAAGTCGCCGGCGACGACGTCGACGCCGACGTCTGGACCGTTGACGGCTCGGTCGCCCTGCCGGCCCAGGACTGGACCGTGACCCTGAACGGCGCGATCGACTACACCAAGGCCTTTGGCGAAGAAGACGTCACCGGCGCCGCCGCCGCTCACCTGACCAAGATGTGGTCCTCCGACGTCCGCGCCGGCGCCTTCGTCGCCGCCAACGGCATCGGCAGCGGCAACGAGCCGATCTGGACGGTCGGCGCCGAAGCGCAGAAGTATCTGTCGAACGCCACCCTGACCGGCCAAATCGCCTACACGACCGCCGACAACGTGGACGCCGACATCTGGACCGTCGGCGCCGACGCCGCCTTCTACGTCATGCCGAACCTGCGCCTGAACGCCGGCGTCGCCTACAACAACGTCGATTTCTCGGGCGGCGACACCGACGCCTGGACCTACGGCGTGGGCGCCGAATACGAGTTCGAGAACACCCCGTTCTCGCTGGGCGCCGCCTACACCCGCGCCGACATCGATTCGCTGGACGTCGACACTTGGTCGGTCGGCCTGCGCTACTCGTTCGGCGGCGGTCTGCAAGCGCGTGACCGCGCCGGCGCCAACCTGGGCGTCTCGGCCATCTCCAGCGTCCTGAGCGTCTTCTAAGCGTCTCGGACCTGATCCATGCGAAGAGCCCCGGCGGAGCAATCCGCCGGGGCTTTTTGTTTGGCCGGAAAAGACCCCCGGGGTTCCACGACCGGGGGCCTTCTCGTCGCTCGGGTCTTACCGCCCGATCTGCAGAGTTCCCGATCCGACGACGGAGCGAGAGACCGATCCCGTGGCCGAGGCGACGCGGACGCTGCCCGATCCGGCGATCGCCACGTCCAGATCGCGCGTTGCGCCGCCGTAGCGCACATCGCCGGAACCGCCGATGGCGACCGACAGCTTGTCCATTCGGCCCTGCCGCACATTCACACCGCCCGAGCCGCCGATGGACAGTTCGCTGCGTCCGCCGGCGCTGGCCACCTCGACATTGCCCGATCCGCCGACAGCCGCCTTCAGGGCTCCGGTCGCTCCGGCCGAGATGGAGCCAGACCCGCCGACGCTGGCGTTCAGCGATCGAGACGTGCCCGCACGGATCGCGCCCGAGCCCCCGAGGCCCAGTTCCAGATCGCCGTCCACATTGGCCACGTTCCAGTTGCCGCAGCCGCCATTGTCCAACTCGACCGATCGCGCGCCGCGTCCGACCGAGCCGAAGACCGCGCCGCTGGCGCTGACATCCACGACGCGCGGCGTGCGCAAGACGATCAGCGGCGCGTCTTCCAGACGGATGCGGCCCAGGTCGCGCACCTCGACGGTCGCGCCCTGCCCCGGCTGGCCCGCATCGCTGCGACCGGAGTTGCAGCCGCGAATGGCGCTGTTGCCGCCCCACATGCCGTTGCGGCGCAGGCCGCCGTCGATCTTGACGTCATTTCCTTCGCGGCGAACCTGGATGGCCGGCAAGCGCGTCTGGCCTTGCGTGACCTCGACGCCGATATCCTGACGATCCTCGACGATGACCACCACGCGGGCGACGGCGTTGCGGATCTCGACCTCGGCGGCCGAAGCGGGCGCGGCGACGAACCCGGTCAGGGCGGCGACGGCGGCGGCGGCGATCAGTGCGGTTTTCATAAGCGGTGTTCCCTTCCCGAATGTGAGGAGAAGGTGCGCGCCGCCCGCGCCCAAGTCATTTTAACTCGAGGTCATGAACTCGAATTAACGCCCCGAGCCCATGACGTCGCGTTCAGCGCGCCCGCGCCGTCCGCCGCGCCGATCTCCGGCTCGAAGTCGCGCTCGAAGTTGGCGATCTTGCTCTTCATCGCGCCCGCCTTCTTCAGCGCCAGCGACGCGGCCCAGCGCGCCGCCAGCTCCGGCGTCGTCATGCGGTCGGTGAAGCGCGGCCGCCCGCCCCGGCTGCGGATCACCGCATTGGTGAACAGCGCCCCGTTTCGGAACCGCGACGGCCAGGTCTGGAAATCCATCGACAGGCTGACGCAGAAACGGTCCAGATTCTCCACCCGGTGCGGCGCATACAGCGGCCAGGTCAGGGCGCGGCCTGGCTCCAGGTCCATGACCTGCGCGTCCTGTTCGAACGCCAGCGTGTATGGCAGTTCCTCGGTCGTCTGACGCGCGACCACCTGTTCCATATTCCGCTCGGGCAGATGCCCCTCGTCGCCGGGATAGACGAACAGCCGCTTGCGCCCACGCAGGTGAAACAGCACCACGCCCGCCGCGTCGAAATGATAGGGCACCCGCGCCTTGGGCGACGACAGGATCAGTTGCCCCGCGTTCCGCACCGCCCGCATTCCCAGATAGGTCGCCTGGATCGCGGCGAAATCCTTCATCGCCGCCGCCCACAGCTCGGGCCAACCCGTCTCGACCCCACGCAGATTGACCCACAACCGACCCTGTTTGATCGCCTCCAGCAGCTCCTCGCCCGACAGCCGCCCGCGCGCGCCGGTGCGCAAGGACACCTGCCCCTCCTCGTCGTAGTCATACAGGTTGATGTCGAAAAGCTCCGCCGGATAGCGATCCAGCACGGCGGCCAGCGCCGCATCCTCGGCGAACCCTTGCTCGATCAGGGTGTGGGCGTGGGTCTTGGCCTCGGCGATCGGGCCCGGATAGCGTGTGCGACGTTGGGTCATGCCGATATCCTCAAACGTGGGCGACGCGCGCTGGCGTCTTCTTCTTGGCGGCCGCCTTCTGGACAGCCGAACGTGCGGCCACCGCCGCCCCCCTCAGCCGCCCGACCGGCGTCGGCTCGCAGGCTTCGATCGTGGCCCAGCGCCGACGCAGCGACGCCCGCACCGCCTCGCCGCGCCCGCCCGCCCTGTTCAACGCCGCCACCGTGATGTCGCCCAGCGCCCGGCCCACGCCGGGCTGCATCACCACGGCTTCGCGCACCGTCTGGCGCGCATTGACGAAGTACTTCTTGTAGGTCTCGCCCTCGAAGCCGAAGTCGAACACCCGGAAGCCCTCGGCCGCCGCCAGCCGCATTGTGTCCATGCTCAGCAGTATGCCCGGCGAACACCGCGCCAGCCTCGGCTCATAGGCCGGGAACCAGAAATGGTAATGCCGCCCGGCGTGCAGCGAGAACTCGATCGCCACCAGCTTGTCGCCCGCATGCATGGCCGCCATCGAGGCGCCGAAGTCTTCTCGCGGCTCGCTCATCAGCGCGTGCAGCAGATCCCGCGTCCAGCCGCAGGCGAAGATGTCGTGCAGGCCCGAGCGCCGATACTGCGCCGCCTTCAGCGCGATCAGATGATCCAGCAGCGCCGGGTCTCTGAGACCCCGCTCCACCTGGATAGGCCCCAGTTCCGCCTCCAGGCTGCGACGCGCCCGCTCCTTGTCCTTGAAGTATTTGCCGAAGGTCTTGCGACGCTCGGCGTACCAGTCGTCATAGCCCGCCTCGGGCATGGCCACCTGCACGGTCTCACGCGCCTGGCCCGTTTCGCCCGCGCCGATCCAGCCGGGCACGTTCAGCCGCTTGGCTTTCAACAGCCGCGCCACCTCTTCCAACGTAATGGTCTCGTCCGCCGGGGCGATGACGCCGTGATAGTCGTTCATGGGCGCGCCCAGCGGCTGCACCGCTCCGCCGCGTCGCTGATGCGGGAAGAAGCCGACGATCTCGCCATCTCGCCGGAACACGGCGATCGCCGCGCCGGGGCAGACTCGCGAGGCGATCTCGGCATAGTCCCAGCGGAAATACGGGCTGCCCAGATCGGGATTGCCAGCCGTCAACGCACGCCACAGGGCAACCGCGGCGGCGTCCATCGCCGCCGCGTCCATGATCTCGACCTGCAGCATTCCGGCCATACGCATCCTCTCGGGGCCCTGCGCAGCAAGGTCCATTCCACATCGCACCCTGCCCCATGCGCGTTTCGTCAGGGTTCACCGGCATGGTGAACGCGCGTTGACGGAGCCGCGGTCGCCCTGGCGCGTTTGAGTGACCCAAGGAGAAGACCATGACCGATCAACGCCCTGACAGCCAAGCCGTCGAAAACGAAAACCTGCGACCGGACGGCGAAGGCCAGCCGCCGCGCCCGGCGACCGAGCCCAAGGGTTCGAAGGATTCGTCCAACTCCGGCGAAACCGAAACCGACCCCGCGACCGGCGAACCGAACTGAACACCGACCACCTGCACTCACCGTCTCGAAAGTCTCTTATGAACCGTCCCGCCTACCTCGCCGCACTCGCTGTTCTTTCTCTGGGCGCCTGTTCGCCGAAGGAAGAGAACACAGCCGCCCCAGCGGCGCAGAAGGCCGAGGCCGCGCAAGTGGGCCAGACCGGCCCGCTCTCTCGAGACGCCATCGAAAACACCGCCTATGCGCCGCCGCCTAGCGCGCAAGAGGGCCAGCCCGCTGCTCCGAATGCCGCCCAGCAGCAGCCGCAACCCGCCCTGATCCGCGCCCAGGTGCTGCTGGAACGCGCCCGCTTCTCGCCCGGCGCGATCGACGGACTGGCGGGGTCGAACATGCGTCAGGCGATCTCGGCGTTTCAGGAGGCCAACGGCATGACGGTGAACGGCCAGTTGAACGCCGACGTGATGGGCCGACTGCGCGCCGCCGCCGGACCGGGCGCTGTGACCACCACCTACACCATCACCCAGCAGGACATCGCCGGCCCCTACCTCGGCATCGTTCCCACGGAGTTGGAAGCTCAGGGTCAGGCGGCCCACATGGGCTACGCCAATATCGTCGAGGCCTTGGCCGAGCGCTTCCACGTCACCGAGGCCTTGCTGCGCGCCATGAACCCCGGCGCCGACTTCAATCGCGTGGGCCAGGGCCTGCTTGTCCCCGCCGTCAACACCGCCCCCCTGCCCGCCGACGTGGACCACATCGACGTCGATAAGAGCGAAGGCTCGGTCAAGGCGTTCGACGCCGACGGCAAGCTGATCGCCTACTTCCCCGCCACCATCGGCAGCGGCGACAACCCGACGCCAACCGGCACGGTCAAGGTCAACGGCGTGGCGCGGAACCCGGACTACACCTACGACCCGTCGAAACTCAGCTATGGCGACGGCAAGAAGAAGGTCGTCGTCAAACCCGGTCCGAACAATCCGGTCGGCGTCGTCTGGATCGACCTGAACAAGCCCAGCTACGGCATCCACGGCACGCCGGACCCGCATCTGGTCGGCAAGACGGCCTCGCACGGCTGCGTGCGCCTGACCAACTGGGACGCCTGGATGCTGGCCGACAAGGTCAAGCCGGGCGTCACCGTCCGCTTTATCTAGTGGACGGCGCCGAACGGCGTCCCGTCCCAGAAGTCGCAGTGATGGCGTTCGAAGAAGCCGTCGTCCATGACATCGCCCTCCGGCTTGAACACCCGCACCGGCCCCGCACCCTCGACGCGGGGCCATTCGGCGGCGAAGGCCGAACGGCCGAACGTGGCCCACATCTTCTGCATCCGTTCCGACAGCGCCTTCTGTTCAGGCGTGAACCGCTTGGGATCAGCAAACACCCAGCGCGTTCCGAACACATAGGCCAGCTCGCTGGCGTGATAGGCGCCCAGGTCCAGACCGACGATCCGATCCGGCAAGACGAACGGCGCCCCGCGATCGGCGAACTCATAGCCCCACACCGGCACATGCTGGGCCAAAAGGCGTCGCAAGGCCTGTGACGGACAGGCGAACCTCTGGTCCGTGAAGTTCGCAGCGATGGCATAGGCGGGCCCGTCCTCACCCACCGGATAGCGCGCCAGCACTCGCTCGCCCTGATCGCCGTACATCCAGATCGTCTCCTTCTGATAGCGATCCATATCCTGCACCTCGTTGGCGAACAGCCGCCCCTCATCGAGGTTCGTCCCGACGAGGACGGGCACGCGCGTGAACCGCCCCTCGCGGATCGCGACCGCCGGACTTTCCGGCACAGTGGCGTCGGTGTGCACCGGCCCCCATGATCCCGGCCCGTTGATGCCCGCTCTCAATGACGCCGCGCGCGACAGCCGCCAGGCCGGCAGCGCCTTCAGGCACGCGATCTGATCCTCGCCCGTGCAGCCCAGCCTTTCGGCGAACATCGGCCCCGACTGGGCCGCGTCCTGCGCCCTGACCAGGGACGACGGCTCCAGGCACCCGCCGCTCTGCATGATGACCCGTTGATACAGCCCCTCCGATTGCGGCGACGCCATCAGATAACAGGCCGTCCAGGCCCCCGCGCTCTCGGCGAACAGGGTGACGTCGCCCGGATCGCCGCCGAAGGCTGCAATGTTCCGATGCACCCACTTCAGCGCCGCCTGCTGATCCATCAGGCCGAAATTGCCGCCGAAGCCTTCGCCGGTCGCCTGAAACCCCGGATGCGCCAGCCAGCCCAGCGCGCCGAGCCGATAGTTCATAGTCACGACTACGCGACCCTGCTCGCGCGCCAGTTTCGACGGGTCGTAGTTGGCGCCCGCCCCCACGGTGAAGGCGCCGCCGGGAATATAGACCATCACCGGCCGCGCCTCGGCCGCCTCCCCGCCCGGCGCATAGATGTTCAGATACAGACAGTCCTCTGACCCGACGACGATGCCGCCGCCGCCGCCCAGGATCGAACGACGCCCGATCGCCTGGGTGCAGTCCGCACCGATCCGCGTCGCATCCCGAACGCCCTGCCAGGCCTCGACCGGCTGCGGCGCACGCCAACGCAGATCGCCGACCGGCGGCGCCGCGAACGGCACGCCGAGGAACGCGCGCGTCCCCGCCCCCTCGACGCCGCGCACCGTCCCGGCTTCGGTCGTCGCCAATATCGGCTCGGCGTCCTTGGCGAACCGGACCTGATCGACCTTGCCGGGATGGGTGGCGCAGGCCGACAGGGCGACAAGACACGCAAGCAACGAGATCAGACGCATCTTGAACCTTGGCTGTTGGGCAGACGGTCCTAACGCCTGAACGTCCGGCCCGTTGCGGGCGCCGATCGCCCAAACAGCAAAACGGCCCCCGGATGGCTCCGGGGGCCGCTCTGTTACGCGACTTTGTATCCAACCGGCCTCAAGCAGCGCGTGAGCGCGTCAGGCCGAAAGGGATGTCGGCTTAGGCGATGATCTTGGCCACGACGCCGGCGCCGACGGTGCGGCCGCCTTCACGGATGGCGAAGCGCAGGCCCTGGTCCATCGCGATCGGGGTGATCAGCTCGACGTTCAGCTCGGCGTTGTCGCCCGGCATGATCATCTCGACGCCTTCCTTCAGCTGAACGATGCCGGTCACGTCCGTCGTGCGGAAGTAGAACTGCGGGCGATAGTTCGTGAAGAACGGGGTGTGACGACCGCCTTCTTCCTTGGTCAGGATGTAGGCTTCGGCCAGGAACTTGGTGTGCGGGGTGATGGAGCCCGGCTTGCACAGCACCTGGCCGCGCTCGACGTCTTCACGCTTGGTGCCGCGCAGCAGCACGCCGACGTTGTCGCCCGCTTGACCTTGGTCCAGCAGCTTGCGGAACATTTCCACGCCCGTGCAGGTCGTCTTCTGGACCGGACGGATGCCGACAATCTCGACTTCCTCACCGACCTTGATGATGCCCTTCTCGACGCGGCCCGTGACCACGGTGCCGCGGCCCGAGATCGAGAACACGTCTTCGACCGGCATCAGGAACGGCAGGTCGACCGGACGCTCCGGCTGCGGGATGTAGGCGTCGACGGTTTCCATCAGGGCCAGAACGCGCTGTTCGCCGATTTCCGGGTTCACGCCGTCGGTCGCGGCCTTGGCCGAACCCTTGGTGATCGGAATGTCGTCGCCGGGGAACTGGTACGACGAAAGCAGCTCGCGCACTTCCATCTCGACCAGCTCGAGCAGCTCTTCGTCGTCGACCAGGTCGACCTTGTTCATGAAGACCACCAGGGCCGGCACGCCGACCTGACGGGCCAGCAGGATGTGCTCGCGGGTCTGCGGCATCGGGCCGTCGGCGGCCGACACCACCAGGATCGCGCCGTCCATCTGCGCGGCGCCGGTGATCATGTTCTTCACATAGTCGGCGTGGCCGGGGCAGTCGACGTGGGCGTAGTGACGGTTGGCCGTCTCATATTCCACGTGCGCGGTGTTGATCGTGATGCCGCGGGCCTTCTCTTCCGGCGCAGCGTCGATGTCGGCGTAGTTCATCGCCTTCGCGCCGCCGGCCTTCGCCAGCGTCATCGTGATCGCTGCCGTCAACGTCGTCTTGCCGTGGTCAACGTGACCAATCGTGCCGATGTTGCAGTGCGGCTTCGTCCGTTCGAACTTTTCCTTGGCCATGGCCAAACTCCTGATGGCCCGGGTCCGTCAGCGGAGGGGCGCGATGCTGATCTTTTCAAAAACCTGGAGCGGGTAGACGGGATCGAACCGACATCCTCAGCTTGGAAGGCTGCTGCACTACCATTGTGCTATACCCGCGCGGAGACTGCGGAAGTTCTTTCGGAACGCCGCAGCCGGTTCCTCTCCGTCGTCCTGATCCGTCGTATCCGTCAAGGCGCGTGGTGGGGGAAGAAGGACTCGAACCTTCGAAGCTTACGCAGGGGATTTACAGTCCCCCCCCTTTGCCGCTCGGGACATTCCCCCAGCGCGCCTTGTCGAACCGTCGGACCCCTCGTTTCCGCCCATAAAGAAGCGGGACGAAACAAAAGCCTTCGGCTTGTCGCCTCCTCTAGGATAGAGGGGGCGCCCAGACCCGAAAGCCCTTGGGGCTCCAAATCGGAGGGCGTCTTATAGTGTCGTCGAAATCAGAACGCAACGACCGTAAAAGCGGTAAAAAATCGGTCCTCGGAAACCGTCCCGACGGCCCCCGCGACAAGGGTCAAAAGCCCGCTGCGCAAGGGTTTGGCCGGCGCGAGGAAACCCCTCGTCAGCCCCGTTCGCCCGATCGGAGCAAGTCGGACGCCGATAATTTTCTGTGGGGGCGCCACCCGGTTCTGGCCGCTCTGGCGAATCCCGCCCGTCGCGGCATGGGTCGTCTGCTGGCCACGGCCGAGCGCGCCGCCGAAATCGAGAACACTGCTCTCGCAAACGGCCACAAGATCGAGGTGGTCGAAATCCAGGCCCTGACCCGGATGCTGCCCCCCGGCGCCGTGCATCAGGGACTGGCCTTCAAGGTCCAGCCGCTGGAAGGCGTGTCGCTGGACGAGCTGGCCGAGCCGGCTGAGGGCGTCATCGTCATGCTGGATCAGCTGACCGACCCTCAGAACGTCGGCGCCATCTTCCGATCGGCCCTGGCGTTCGGCGCGCGGGGAATCATCGTTCAGGACCGTCACGCTCCGGCCCTCGCCGGCGCCCTGGCCAAGGCGGCCGTCGGCGCCACCGAACGCCTGCCCCATGCGCGCGTCACGAATCTGTCCCGTGCGCTGGAGCGGCTGGCTGATCTGGGCTGGCGCGCCGTCGGCCTGGATGGAACGGGCGAACAGACGCTGGAAGAGGCGCTGGATCATCAGCCGACCGTTCTGGTCATGGGGTCCGAAGGCGACGGCATCCGTCGCCTGGTCGCCGAACATTGCGACGTCCTGGCCAAAATCCCCATGCCGGGCGGATTCGAGAGCCTGAACGTGTCCAATGCGGCGGCGATCGCGCTTTATGAGGCGGCGCGCGCGCAACGCGGCTGACAGAAGGCCGCCCCGAGGCTAAGGAGCGGAAATGGAATTCCTCTCGTCTCCCGAACTCGCCAGCCAGGCCACAGCCCTCGGCCAGGTCCTGCTGATGGATCTGGTCCTGGCCGGCGACAACGCCGTCGCCGTGGGCCTGGCCGCCGCCGCCCTGCCCCAGGACCAGCGCAAGAAGGCCATTCTGATCGGCCTGGCCGCCGCCGTCGTCATGCGAATCGGCTTTGCGCTGATCACCGTGCAGCTTCTGGCCCTGGTCGGCCTGCTGCTGGCCGGCGGCCTGCTGCTGCTTTGGGTGTGCTGGAAGATGTGGCGCGAACTGCGCGAGCAGGCGACCCACGACCAGGCCGAGGCCGAGAAGGAACTCGAACTGGCCATGAGCATCGAGCACGGCTCTGGTCCGTCGCCCGAGGAACTGGGCATCAAGCGCAAGAGCTTCGGCGCCGCCCTGATTCAGATCATGGTCGCCGACATCACCATGTCGCTGGACAATGTGCTGGCCGTCGCCGGCGCCGCGCACGAACACCCCTGGATCATGGTCTTCGGTCTGATGCTGTCGATCGCCCTGATGGGCGTCGCCGCCACCTATATCGCCAAGCTGCTGCACCGCTTCAGCTGGATCGGCTATATCGGTCTCGTCGTCGTGCTCTATGTCGCCCTGCATATGATCTGGGACGGCGCCCGTCAGGTGGTGGTCCGCACCGGCCATATGGACGAGTTCAACGCCTCGGCCCCGGCCATCCTTGAGATCGGTCCCGAGGAAGCGGCCAAACACCTGGGCCAGAAGCGCACCGAGGACAGCCCGACGCCGGCGCCCGCCGAACCGACGGTCGCGCCATGACCGTCGCCACCGTCACCGTCGAAGAGGCCTCCGCCTGGCTGCAGGCCGGCGAAGCGGTGCTGATCGATGTGCGCGAGCCGGACGAGTTCGCCGCCGCCCGCATCGACGGCGCGATCCTGGCCCCGCTCAGCCAGATGCCCGCCGCCTGGGAGGCGCTGGACCTTCCGGCCGACAAGAAGATCATCGTCCAATGCCTGAAGGGCGGCCGCAGCCATCAGGTCTGCGCCTTCGTCGGCCCGACGGGCCCTGAGGGCCAGCCGCTGTTCAACCTGACCGGCGGCATCCAGGCTTGGAACGCGGCGGGGCTTCCCGTCGTGTTCGCCGAACAGGACTGATCAGCGACCGCGCAGCCAGCCGGTGACCGAAATCCGGTCCGCCGCCGCCGACAGTGCGACCTGCGTCACCGAATGGGGCGTCGGCACCTTCAGCAGATTCAGGGTGTTGAAGCGCGGCGTAAAGGCCTCCGCCACATTGCCGTCGGCGCCATGGAAGGCCAGCAGACCGCCCCACTCGATCCGCCAGGCCGGGGTCAGGTTCAGCACATAGGCGAAGAAGCGATTCTTGCCCTCGGCGTGATCGTCATGCTCGGTCAGGAAATGACCGGCGCGATAGCGGGTCAGTTGCGCATCGGCCAAGGCGAGCCGCGACTCGCCCGTCACGTCCCGCATCAGGCCCAGGAAGGCCTCGCCGTTCAGGAAGGCCAACAGATCGGCCCATATCGGCGCCGCCTGCCCCGCCTGGACCAGATCGTAGATCGGGTGATTGTCGTACAGATATTGGAAGTCGGTCTGGGCCGAGACCTGCACCGCCTGACCCAAGGCCTGTTTCTGATCCGGCGTCAGAGAAGCCAGCCAGGCGGCGGGCAGATCGACATGGCCCGTCCCGCGTCGCGTGACGACATTGTAGTCGACGCGCGTCGCCGCGTCGTAGAGCGCCTGCGCGTCCGCAGGGGCCAGGACGCCGTCGATCTGCGTCCGCCCCGTGCGCGCCAACCGTTCGCGAATGGCGGCGCGCGCTGCCTCGGTTAGGGGCGTCAGGGTCGGCGTCATCGCTTATCCCCTTTCAGATCAGGCGTCCGCGCCGCCGAAGCGTTCGGACCATTCGGCG
The DNA here is from genome assembly GCF_005484585.1 of Brevundimonas sp. SGAir0440. Lineage (NCBI taxonomy): Bacteria > Pseudomonadati > Pseudomonadota > Alphaproteobacteria > Caulobacterales > Caulobacteraceae > Brevundimonas > Brevundimonas sp. SGAir0440. The sequence continues at coordinate 2,300,029 of NZ_CP039435.1, forward strand.
ACCTGGGCGTCCTCGATCTTGGCGAAAAGCACGCCCTGAGCTTCCACCTTGCCGCCCACAGGCAGACGGTTCAGCAGATCCTCGTCGGCGGCAGGCCAGCTCAGGTCCTCCACCCCAACCGAGGCCGCGATCTTGGGCGCGGTGAAGGGCAGGATCGGCGCGGCCAGACGCGCGAACAGAGCCACCAGATTCAGCCCCGTGCGCACCCCCACCGCCGCGCGGTCGCGATCGGTCTTCAGCGCCGTCCAGGGCGCCGCGACCTGCAGATACTCGTTGCCCAGCACCCAAGCGGCGCGGATGGCGACGGCGGCCTTTCTGAACTCCATCGCCTCCAGCTGTTCGGTCGCCTCGGCGACGGCGGCCTTGATGTCGGCCTCCAGCTGGATTTCGACCGGTCCGGCCTCGCCGCCCTCCGGCACGACGCCGTCGAACTTGGATTCGGCAAACTTGACGATGCGGTTGACGAAGTTCCCCAGCACATCTGCCAGGTCCTTGTTGGTCGAGGCCTGGAAGTCCTCCCAGGTGAAGGCCGAATCCGCGTGCTCCGGCCCGTAGGCCGTCAGGCGCCAGCGCCAGTAATCGGCCGGCAGAAGCTCTAGCGCCTGATCCATGAAGACCCCGCGCTTCTGGCTGGTGGAGAACTTGCCCCCGTACCAGTTCAGCCAGTTGAAGGCCTTCAGCTGGTCCACCGTCTTCCACGGCTCGCCCGAGCCGATGATGGTCGCGGGGAAGCTGACGGTGTGGAAGGCGACGTTGTCCTTGCCCATGAACTGGACATAGCGAACGTCCTCAGCCCCCTCGTCCAGACGCCACCAGTCACGCCATGACCCGCCCGTCGCCTCGGCCCATTCCTCGGTCGCGGCGATGTATTCGATGGGGGCGTCGAACCAGACGTAGAAGACCTTGTCCTCCATGCCCGGGCGCGGGAAGCCATCCTTGGTCACCGGCACGCCCCAGGCCAGGTCGCGGGTGATGCCCCGGTCGATCAGCCCCTCGTCCAGATGTTTGTAGGCGATGGACTTGGCCAGCTGTTGCCAGCCGGTCTTGCCGTCGACCCAGGCGCGGATCTCCGGCTCGATCTTGGTCTGGAGCAGATAGAGGTGACGCGTGTCGCGCACCTCCAGGTTCTTGGAGCCCGACACCGACGAATAGGGATCGATCAGGTCGGTCGGGTCCAGCAGGCGTCCGCAGTTGTCGCACTGATCGCCGCGCGCGCCGACATGGCCGCAGTGGGGGCAGGTTCCCTCGACATAGCGGTCGGGCAGGAAGCGGGCGTCGTCGATCGAATAGATCATCCGATCCACCCGCTCCTCGATCAGGCCGTTCTTCTCCAGCGCCTCGGCGAAATGCTGGGTCAACCGATGGTTCTGCGGGTTAGACGACCGGCCAAACCAGTCGTAGCTGAGGCCGAAGGCCTGGCCCGCGGCCTTCTGGATTTCGTGCTGCTCGTCGCAATAGGTGCGCACATCCTGGCCGGCGGCGGCGGCGGCCAGCTCGGCCGGGGTGCCGTGCTCGTCGGTGGCGCAGATATAGAGGACCTCATGCCCCTGCGCCCGCTTGAACCGCGCCCAGACGTCGGCCGGCAACATCGAGCCCGCCAGATTCCCAAGGTGCTTGATGCCGTTGATGTAGGGCAGCGCCGAGGTGATGAGGATACGGGCCATGATCGTCCAGGTGTTCGGGGAAGCGCAGGGATATAGAGCGGCGGCGCGGTTTCCTCAAACGCCTTGCGGCAGACGGCGCGCAATACGGATGAAACGCCCGGTCAGCAGGGTCGAGGACGCCAGGCTGGCGATCACCACCGCCCAGACCAGGCCGTTGACGCCCATCTGGTGCGCCAGCACCCAGCCCAGCGGCATCATCACCGCGCCGTAGGCGGCGAAATGCATGATGGTGGGCCACCAGACGTCGCCCGCCGCGCGGTTGGCCTGGGCCGCCACGACCTGGATGCCGTCCGCAACGAAGAACAGCGTCGCCAGCACCAGGGCCGGCGCCGCGATGGCCAGCAGGGCCGGATCGCGATTATAGGCGCCGACGATCAGATGGGCGCTGGGCCAGACCAGCAAGGCGACCACCAATGTCAGGGCCGTCACGACGCCCAGCCCCACTAGCCCGGCGCGCATCAGCCCTCGACCATCGCCGGCGCCATAGCTGCGGCCCACCAGCACCGCCGTCGCCGACGACAGACCCATGGGCAGCATGAAGACGATCGCCGAGACGTTCAGCACTACCGCCCAAGCCGCCGTCTCGGCCGTGCCGATCTGGCCGGCGAAGAAGGTGAAGCCCGAGAAGGCCCCGACCTCGATGAAGTAGGAGGCCCCGGCGCCCAGGCCGACCTTGACCTGCTCGCGCGCAGCCTCGGGATCGCGCTCGGGCTTGTCGAAGATGCCCAGCGCTCGCGCCTCGGGCAGACGCAGGATGTAGATCACCAGAAAGATCGCCAGCGCCGCCCGCGCCCCGAACGTCGCCCAGGCCGAGGCGAAGGCGCCGTCGAAGCCGAAACCCAGCAGGTCCGGCACCAGCACGATGTTCAGCACCAGATTGACCCCGTTCGCCACCCACATGGCGACCATGCCGGGCTTGGGCCGGCCCAGAGCCTCCAGGAAGAACTGGCCCGTCACCGAGATCAGATAGAAGGGCATGGACAACGCAAAGACGATCAGCGCCGGCCCGGCGCCCTCCGCCAGACCATCCTCCAGCCCCAGCTTACCCAGCCCCCACGGGCCGATGGCGATCAGTGCGATCATCGACACCACCCCGATCTGCAACGAATAGGTCAGGCCGCGACGCAGCACCGAGCCGACCGCGTGCCGACGCCCCTCCCCCAGCATCCGCGCCGTCATCACCTGCACGCCCAGCATCAGCCCGACCGCCGTCGTCACAACGATGGACGTCGGCGCCCAGGCCAACGAATGGAACGCCAGTTCCCGGCTGGAATAGTTGCCCACCACGATGGCGTCGGTCAGCCCCATGGTCATGATGCCGATACGCGCCAGGATCACCGGCCATGCCAGGTTCAGCAGGTCGTGGAAGGCGGTACGGGTCTGGGAGCTGAGCGCGATCATCGGACGCGGCACAGGCCACGCCGACCCGCCGGGGTCAACTCCCAAAAACTTTGAGGGATTGGCCTACCAGGCGCCCAGTTCGCGAAGCTGACGCACCAGTTCCTCCGGGGCCTCGCCGACGTCGAAGTCGGTCAGATCGACCGGCGCATCCTTGGGCTCGAAATATCGCCAGCCTTGGAAGGGTCGCCGGGCCATGGGCGCGGTACGGATGACCTTGGGTTCGAGCGTGATCTCGCATCGGCTCTGCTTGCCCTCGCCCAAAGTGGCGATGTCCAGCACCGGTTGGCGACAGACGATCGTCCCCTTCACCACCCAGTAGAGCGAGCCGCCGTCCTCGATCTCGGTCGCCCGTTTCGGCGTCATGCGTGTGTGGACGACGAGCGGTCCGCCCCGGGCGGCGCGGGCCTCCAGCCATTCGACGTCCGGCACCCCGACGCCCAGCTTGATCATGTGAAGCGGCATGGCGCCCACGTAGTGCCCCTTGGCCGCATTGGCCAGATTCTTAATCTTAGGCCCCTAACCATTCTCCGGCGCAGTTCACTTCGCCTAGCGCGCTTAGGACCAGTATGTACGGATTGATTACCCGCCTGACGGCCCATGCCGGCCGCCGCGACGAACTGGGCCTTTGCCTGCTGGACCCCAATGTGAAGCGACCAGGCTGCCACAGCTATGTGCTGGCGCAAGATCCGAAAGACGCCGACGCCCTGTGGGTGACCGAGGTGTGGATGAGCAAGGCGACGCATGACGCCTGGTCGGCCAGCATGCGCGAGACAGGCGTCATGCGACCCGCCTTGGCTCTGATCGCCACCTTTGGCGACACCATCTTCACCCGCCCTATCGGCGGCGTGGGACTTTAGTCCGCCTTCACCACCGCCAGCACGGCCGCCTCGACGACCTGGTCGCCAAGAGACGCGACGCTTTCCACCACGCCGTCGAAGGGCGCGGTCAGGGCATGCTCCATCTTCATGGCTTCCAGCACCACGACCGGCTGCCCCTTCGTCACCGCATCGCCGGCCTTGACCGGCGTAGCCACGATCTTGCCCGGCATGGGCGCGCGCAAGGAGCCGTCCGACACCGCGCCCGCGCCCGACCCCACGGCGGCGCGATAGGGCGTGACGCGACGCGCCTCGCCATCGACGAACAGGACGAAACCGTCGTCGACGGCCTGATAGCCGAACAGGCGATCCCCGGCCTGAACCTGGTCAAACCCGACATGAGCCACTTCGCCCTGAGAACCGCGCCAGCCAGTTTCGACCGGCGTTACCGCAGCGGACACGCCCTGACCGTCGACATGGGCCCAGACAGTTGTCTGCGCCGGCGCATTCAGGCGCACGCCATAGGACAGACCCGGCTGGCCGCCCCAGGGGCTGAACCGGTCCGAACGCGCCTCGACCGCATCCGCCGCCGCTTCTGCAATCAGGGTCAGGGCCGCCAGCGTTGCTTCGTCGGACGGCTGCGGCTGCAACGCCGCCTCCTCCGCCGCGATGAAGCCCGTGTCCACGTCGCCTGCGACGAAGCGCGGGTGCTCCAGACAGCGTTTCAGGAAGCCGGCGTTGGCCTTGACCGGCCACACCTCGACCTCGCCCGCCGCTTCGGCCAGCCGCGCCGCCGCCGCCTCGCGCGTGTCCTCGTGCACGATCAGCTTGGCGATCATGGGATCGTAGAACTGGCTGACCTCGCCGCCCTGTTCCACGCCTGTGTCGACGCGGATGCCTGCGGGCATGACGAAATGCTCCAACTTGCCAATGGAGGGCAGGAAGCCGTTGGCCGGATCCTCGGCATACAGCCGCGCCTCCATGGCCCAGCCGTTCAGCTGAATCTCATCCTGCTTCAGAGGGATCGGCTCGCCCGCCGCGACGCGGAACTGCCATTCGACCAGATCGACGCCCGTCACGCTCTCTGTCACGGGATGCTCGACCTGCAGCCGGGTGTTCATTTCCATGAACCAGACGCCGTCCGCCTTCAGCCCGTCCGAGGCATCGGCGATGAACTCGATGGTCCCGGCCCCGACATAGTTGACCGCCCGGGCCGCCTTGATCGCAGCCCCGGTCACGGCGGCGCGCACAGCCTCGCTCATACCCGGCGCGGGCGCCTCTTCAATCACCTTCTGGTGGCGGCGTTGCAGCGAACAGTCACGCTCATAAAGGTGGACGACCTCGCCGTGCTTGTCGCCGAACACCTGCACCTCGATATGGCGTGGGCGGGTGATATAGCGTTCGATCAGAACCCGGTCGTCGCCGAAGGCCGCCGCCCCCTCGCGCTTGGCGCTGGCCAGACCGGCGGCGAAATCGGCCGGATCATCGACCCGTTTCATCCCCTTGCCGCCGCCGCCCGCGACCGCCTTGATCAGCACCGGATAGCCGATCCGCGCCGCCTCGGCCGTCAGGGTTTCCTCCGACTGATCGGCGCCCTGATAGCCCGGCGTCACCGGCACGCCCGCCTGGATCATCAGCGCCTTGGCCGCGTCCTTCAGGCCCATGGCGCGAATCGAGGACGGGTCCGGCCCGATCCAGATCAGGCCCGCCGCCGCGACAGCCTCGGCGAAGTCGGCGTTCTCGCTCAGGAAGCCATATCCGGGGTGGATCGCCTCTGCGCCGGTCGTCTTGGCCGCCGCGAGCACCTTGGCGCCGTCCAGATAGGATTCGCGCGCCGCCGCCGGGCCGATCAGCACCGCCTCGTCGGCCTCGCGCACATGCAGGGCGTTGGCGTCCGCCTCGGAATAGACGGCGATGGTGCGAATCCCCACCCGCTTGGCGGTGCGGAAGACACGGCAGGCGATTTCGCCGCGATTGGCGACAAGGACGGACTTGAACATGAAGCGGTCTTAACCGGATCGTGCGCATCAGGCGAGAGGCAGAGCACGACCCTTCTCACGCGACGCGGCAGGCGTTAAGCCCCTTCCATGTCCCTGCGCCCCCTCTTCGTCACCCAGGTCTATGAAGCCTCCCTTGCCGCCGGCCGCGGCTGGTCCGACTTCAACGCACAGCTGATCGACGTCATCCGGATGATGGCCGAGGAGGACGAGGCCGGCCGCCGGTGGTGCAAGGCCAACGCCTATCGCGGCTACACCTCCTACGGATCGCTGAACGACCTGCCCCAGCGGTTCCCGGAGTTCGCCGAGCTGAAGCGGCATCTGGATCGCCACGCCGTCGCCTACGCCAAGGCGCTGAACTTCGACCTGGCGCGCAAACCCCGCCTCGACAATCTGTGGGTCAACATCCTGAAGCCCGGCGGCGGCCATACGGGTCACATCCACCCGCACGCCTTCCTGTCGGGCACGGTCTATGTCGACGTGCCAGACGGGGCCTCATCGCTGAAGCTGGAAGACCCCCGCCTGCCCTTCATGATGGCCCGCCCGTCGGTGACTGATGACGCGAGCGAGGCCGAGCGGCCGTTCGTCTATCTGCAGCCTCAGGCCGGCACGGTGCTGATGTGGGAAAGCTGGCTGCGCCACGAGGTGCCGACCAATCTGGCGAAAGCCGATCGGATTTCGATCAGCTTCAACTACGCCTGAAGCCGACCGCCGTTTCCGGCGGCCGATCAGCGCAATCAGACCGTCCAGCTAGCCTTGCGCTTTTCCAGGAAGGCGGCGACGCCCTCGCGGCCTTCGTCCGACACGCGGGCGCGGGCGATGCGTTTGGCGGTTTCGTCCATCAGACCGTTGTCGATCTTGTGGTGGGCGATGTCGTTGACCAGACGCTTGGCCTCGCCCATCGCGCCCGGCGCATTGTTGGTCAGGCTGTCGCTCAGCATCGAGATGAACTCGTCCACCGATCCCTCGGGCAGGACCAGATCGATCAGACCGGCATGGGCGGCGTAGTCGGCGTCGAAGGCGTTGGCGGTCAGGAACAGTTGGCGGGCGCGGCGCGCGCCGACAGCTTCGATCACATAGGGGGCGATGGTCGCCGGGATCAGGCCCAGCTTGACTTCGGAGAAGGCGAATCGCGCCCCCTCGACCGCCACGGCCATGTCGCAGGCGGCGACGATGCCCGCTCCGCCGCCCATGGCGTTGCCCTCGACCACCGCCACCGTCAGGGCGGGAATGTCGTGCAGGGCCTTCAGCATTTTCGCCAGGCCCATGGCGTCATCGCGGTTGTCGCTCTCGGACCAGCCGGCGGCGTCGCGCATCCAGTTCAGATCGGCCCCGGCGCTGAAGGTGCCGCCCGCGCCCCGAATGAAGACGGCCCGCACCCGGTCCGCGCCATGCAGCGTTTCGAACGCCTCATGCAGGGCCGCGATGGTCGCAGCGTCGAAGGCGTTCTTCTTGGCCGGCCGGTTGATGGTGACGAAGACGACGCCATCGGTGGTCGAATCGATCTGCACCAGATCGTCATCGGCGTCCGGCGCCGCATCGGGCACCAGCGGCTGGGCGATGCTGTTGATCTCGGCCGCCTCGGCGTCGGTGACGTCCAGGGCGTTCAGGTCGGCTTCGGTCGGTTGATCGGCCATGGGGGTCTCCAAACTGCGTGTCCGCTCACAACGAGGCGCGGACCAATAGGTTACATCCGGAACAGGCCGAACGTCGTCTCCGGGATCGGGGCGTTCAGGCTGGCGCTGATGGCCAGGCCCAGCACATCGCGCGTCTGGGCCGGGTCGATGACGCCGTCGTCCCACAGGCGGGCGGTGGCGTAATAGGGATTGCCCTCGTCCTCATACTTCTGACGGATCGGCGCCTTGAAGGCCTCGGCGTCGTCCGCGCTCCAGGTCTCGGCGTCGCGGTGCACGGTGGCCAGGACGCTGGCGGCCTGTTCGCCGCCCATGACCCCGATCCGGCTGTTGGGCCAGGTGAACAGAAAGCGCGGCGAATAGGCCCGGCCGCACATGCCGTAGTTTCCGGCTCCGAAACTGCCGCCGATCAGGACGGTGAACTTGGGCACCTCGGCCGAGGCCACGGCCGTCACCAGCTTGGCGCCGTCCTTGGCGATGCCGCCCGCCTCATATTTGCCGCCGACCATGAAGCCACTGATGTTCTGCAGGAACAGCAGCGGAATCTTGCGCTTGCAGGCCAGTTCGATGAAGTGCGCGCCCTTCTGGGCGCTTTCGGAAAAGATCACGCCGTTGTTGGCCAGGATGGCGACCGGATAGCCCCAGATGCGCGCAAACCCGCACACCAGGGTCGAGCCATACAGGCTCTTGAACTCGTCGAACTCCGACCCGTCCACCAGCCGGGCGATGACCTCGCGCACATCATAGGGCGCGCGCACGTCGTCGGGGATCAGGCCGTACAGCTCCTCCGCGTCGAAGGCCGGCGCGCGCGGTTCACGCACATCCATCTCGACGGCCTTGGTCGTGTTCAGATTGGCGACGATGGAGCGCACGATCTCCAGCGCATGCTCATCGTTCTCGGCGACATGATCGACCACGCCCGAGCGACGACCGTGGGTTTCGGCCCCGCCCAGTTCCTCCGCCGAGATGACCTCGCCCGTCGCCGCCTTCACCAGCGGCGGCCCGGCCAGGAAGATGGCGCCCTGGTTCCTGACGATGATCGTCTCGTCCGACATGGCCGGCACATAGGCCCCGCCGGCGGTGGACAGGCCCATGACGCAGGCGATCTGGGCGATGCCCTTGGCGCTCATCCGGGCCTGGTTGAAGAAGATGCGGCCGAAATGGTCGCGGTCGGGAAACACCTCGGCCTGGTGAGGCAGATTGGCACCGCCGCTGTCGACCAGATAGACGCACGGCAAGCGGTTCTGCTCGGCGATTTCCTGGGCGCGCAGGTGCTTCTTCACCGTCATGGGGAAATAGGCGCCGCCCTTCACCGTGGGATCGTTGCAGACGATCATGACCTCGCGGCCCGACACCCGACCGATGCCGGCGATGACGCCGGCGGCCGGGGCCTCGCCGTCATACATGTCGTGCGCGGCCAGCTGCCCGATCTCCAGGAAGGGCGAGCCGGGGTCCAGCAGCCGCTCGACCCGGTCGCGCGGCAACAGCTTGCCGCGAGCGACGTGACGCTCGCGCGACTTGTCGGACCCGCCGCGCGCGGCCTTGGCCACATGGTCACGCAACTCGGCGACCAGGGCGCTGTTGTGCGCGTGCAGGGACTTGTACTTTTGGCTTTGCGGATCGACCGCGGACGTCAGCTTCGGCATGGGGCTGGTTTAGGCGGGGTCGCGGGGCGCCACAAGCGTCTGCCGCCATCCTTGCCTCCTCGCCCCTTTTCCCCTATACGCGCCCGCTTTCCAGGGCTTCGGTCCTGTCGCGGAGCACCAAAGGGTTGGACGTTCGGTCCGGCCGCCGCGCCAGGAGCCATCGTGGAGACCGACTTACCCGGTCGTTTCCGCGCCGACGCCCACAAGGGAGATTACCGCATGGCTCTTTACGAGCACACGGTCATGACGCGCCAAGACATCTCGGCGCAACAGGCCGAAGCGCTGAATGACACCATCAAGGATCTGATCGTCGCCGGTGGCGGCTCGGTCGCCAAGATCGAATACTGGGGTCTGCGCAACCTGACCTACCGCGTGAAGAAGAACCGCAAGGCTCACTATTCGCTGCTGGCCGTCGACGCCCCTCCGGCCGCCATGGCCGAAGTCGAGCGTCAGCTGTCGATCAACGAAGACGTGCTGCGCTGGCTGACCGTCCGCGTCGAGGAACTCGACCTGGAACTGTCGCCGCTGCTGGCCCGCCGCGAGCGTGAACGCGAGCGTGAGCGCGAGCGCACCCCGCGCGACGACGCCGCCGCCGACGCCGAATAAGGAACCCGGAACATGACCGATACCACCGCCCCGACCCCGGGCGCACCGGCGGGCTCCGGCGCCGCCGGCCGCCGCCCCTTCTATCGTCGCCGCAAGGTCTGCCCGTTCTCGGGCGCCAATGCGCCGAAGATCGACTACAAGGACGTCAAGCTGCTGCAGCGTTACGTCTCCGAACGCGGCAAGATCGTGCCTTCGCGCATCACCGCCGTCTCCCAGAAGAAGCAGCGCGAACTGGCCAAGGCCATCAAGCGCGCTCGCTATCTGGCCCTCCTGCCTTACGTGGTGAAGTGAGATGAAGGTCGTTCTGCTGGAACGCGTCGATAACCTCGGCGCCATCGGCGACGTCGTCACTGTCAAGGACGGCTTCGCTCGCAACTTCCTTCTGCCGCGCGACAAGGCCCGCCGGGCCACCGCCGCCAACCTGAAGGCGTTCGAACTCGACCGCGCCGCCATCGAGCAGCGCAACGAGAAGAACAAGGCCGACGCTCAGAAGGTCGCCGACAAGATCGACGGCCAGACCTACGTCATGATCCGTCAGGCCGGTGAAACCGGTCACCTGTACGGCTCGGTCGCCGGTCGCGACGTCGCCGAGGCCATCCAGGCCGAAGGCGGCAAGGTCGAGCGCTCGCAGGTCGTCCTGAACACGGCGATCAAGAGCCTGGGCGTCCACGAAGTGCCGGTTCGCCTGCACGCCGAGGTCCGCGCCACGGTCAAGATCAACATCGCCCGCTCGATGGACGAGGCCGAGCGCCAAGCCAAGGGCGAGGATGTGATCCGCAGCCAGTTCGACGATGAGCGCCAGGCCGCCGAGCAATCGGCCCAGGAACTGATCGAAGGCGGCGCCGGTCAACAAGAAGGCTTCGGCGACGAAGCCTGATCCGACCGGATCCCCAACGACATCAAGGGCGCGTCTCGCAAGGGACGCGCCCTTTTTGCTGCGTGGCAGACGGTCGCCAACCGCACGGCCGATCGTCACCCTGGCCTATGACAAGATTACAACAAAGCCAGATCATTGATCTTCGAAACGGGCATCTAGACATTAAGCTTGCTTGACGTCGTCACATTGAGGTCACAGCCTGCAATTGCGGCCTGCGTTTCGATTATCCGCGCAAGATTATTGCGCTTTTCGAGAAGCCGACCGAGGGCGACGGCATGGCGGCCTGCCGAGCGCCGACACAGAGGGCTGCCGTGCATCGTCGGGGACTATCAATGAAAATCAGATACGGTCGTCAGGCCCTGTTGGCCTTTGCCTCCACCAGCGCGCTCTTCATCGCCTCATCGGCGCTCGCCCAGACAACCCCTCCGCCAAGTGAAGCCACCGATGTCGATGAGATCGTCGTCACCGGCACGCGCACCGTCGGGCGCAGCCGGCTCGACAGCGTCGCGCCCGTCGATGTCATCACCGGCGAAACTCTGGCGAAACAGGGCACTGGCACAGAGCTGGCCGCCGCCCTCGCCGCCACCGCCCCGTCCATCAACTTCCCTCGTCCCGCCATTTCCGACGGCTCGGATCACGTTCGTCCGGCGACCCTGCGCGGTCTGGCTCCTGACCAGACCCTAGTCCTGATCAACGGTCAGCGCGGCCATGTCGGCGCCTTGGTCAACGTCAACGGCGCGCTTGGCCGTGGCTCCACCGCCTTCGATCTAAATACGATTCCGTCGATCAGCCTCGGCTCGGTCGAAGTCCTGCGTGACGGCGCTTCGGCGCAGTACGGCGCCGACGCCATCGCCGGCGTCATCAATCTGCGTCTGCGCCAGGCATCGAGCGGCGGCGGCATCACCGCCAACTACGGCATCTACGACACCGACTTCACGACCGCGCGTGGCGAGCACAGCCGCCGCGACGGCGAACAGACCTCGCTCGCCGGCTGGATCGGCCTGCCCCTGTTTGGCGACGGCTTTTTGACCCTTTCGGGCGAAGTTCAGAAACGCCAGCCCACCAATCGCTCCGACTACGCCGCGACCACCGCCGTCAACGGAGGCAGTGCGACCACCGTCATCGGTCGCTTCGGCGATCCCTATACCGAAGCCTACACCGGCTATCTCAACGCCGGCAAACCGCTTGGCGGCGAATGGGAAGCCTACGCCTTCGGCGGCTATCAGAAGCGCAAGTCCGAGGCGGCGGCGACCGCCCGCGCCTTCAACAACTCCAACAACGTCACCGCCATCTATCCCAATGGCTTCCTGCCGATCATCGCCGCCGACATCGATGACTATAACATCTACGGCGGCTTGAAAGGCCCCGCCGCCGGCTTCGACTGGGACATCTCGGTCGGATACGGCCGAAACGAGTTGGACTATCGCGTCCTGAATTCCCTGAATGCCTCCTATGGCGCCGCGTCTCAGACCCAGTTCGACGCCGGCGGCCTCAGCTACGGTCAACTGACCATCGGCGTGGATGCGGTGAAACAGATCGAAGCGAACCTGTACGAACCGCTCAACGTCGCCTTCGGCGTCGAATACCGACGCGAGGACTTCAACGTCACCGCAGGCGAGCCGACATCCTACAACAAGGGCCCCGTCACGGCCGGCGGCGCCGGATCGCAGGGCTTCCCTGGCTTTGCGCCATCCAATGCGGTCGATGTCGATCGCAACAACATCAGCGCCTACATCGATCTGGAAGGCAAATTCTCCGAGCAGTTCAGCGTCGGCCTGGCCGGGCGCTACGAGGACTATTCCGATTTCGGCGATCAATTCACGGGCAAGATTTCGGGACGCTACGACTTCACCGAGGCCTTCGCCCTGCGTGGCGCCATTTCGACGGGCTTCAAATCGCCAGCCCTTCAGCAACAGTACTTCAGCTACATCGCCACCAACCTTGTCGCCACAGCGGGCGGCGTGGTGCTGCAGCAGAACGGCTCGTACCGGGTCGATGATCCTATCGCGATCGCCCTGGGCTCAAAGCCGCTGGAGCCCGAGACCTCGACCAACTACTCGCTCGGCGCGGTCTTCCGACATGAGGGCTTTGAGCTGACGGTCGACACCTACCGCATCGATGTCGCTGACCGGATCATCTATTCCGAGACGCTCGGCGTGTCGCGACCCAGCCAGACGGCGCAATCCACGGCTGCCATTCAGGCGCTGCTCGCTCCGTTCGGCGTCACCGGCGCGCGGTTCTTCCTGAACGGTGTCGACACCTCGACCAGCGGCGTCGATGTCGTGGCGCGCTATCGGACACAGCAGGATTTCGGGCGGTTCGATTTCACACTGGCGGGCAACTTCAACTCCACCGAGGTGACCAGGACGCCAGCCGTTCCCAGCAACCTGGCCATTGCCCCGTCCGACGCCTTCCTGTTCGACCGCTCTTCCAAACTGTCGTTTGAGCAGGGCACGCCGGAACAGAAGATCGTCGCCAGCGTGGACTGGTCGCTGGGCGACTTCGGGGCGACCTTGAAGGGCACAAGCTACGACAGCGTTCTGGTCGCCAACAACAACGCCACCCTGGACTACGAAACGGGCGACGCGCTGCTGGTGGATCTGGAGGGCCGCTACACCCTGCCCTTCGGCGTCTCGCTCGCTGTCGGCGTGAACAACCTGACCGACGAATATCCAACCGCCACGCCGACCAACATCAACGGCGCGACCGGTTCGGTGGGCTACCCGAGCTACTCGCCTTATGGCTTCAACGGCCGCTTCTTCTACGGCCGTCTGAGCTACAACTTCTAAGCCAACCGATATCACACCCCAATGGGGCGCTCTTCGGAGTGCCCCATTTTACATGGCGATAGATTTCCTACCGACTGCTGCAACAAAACATGGTCGTCTGCGTCGATTGACCCGCCGCACCTTCGCCCTGATATGGCCATGACCGCCGGGACCTCCCCGACCTTGCGGTTGGAGAGACCATGAAGATTACCCCCCATATCCTGGCGACGCCGGCCGCCATCGCGCGATATTGCGGCTGAGACCGCACGCCATACCCAATCCAAGCCGAACATAAAAAGCCCGTCGCGCTCAGCGACGGCGATGCGCGCTCGCGCCAAAAACAGACTTTAGGAAATCTCTCAATGCGCTCTCTTTCTCGTCGGGCCGCCGCACCGGCTCTGCTCGCCACCGTCTCGACCTTCGCCGTGCTGAGCGCCGCCCCGGCCTTTGCTCAAAACGCCGAACCCGTCGCCGATGAGGCGGCGCAGGTGGACGACATCGTCGTGACCGGCACGCGGGTCCAGAACCGGTCGCGCCTCGACACCCTGGCGCCCGTCGATGTTGTCACGTCCGAGGCGTTGCAGACGCGAGGCACGACCGAGTTCGCCACCGCCCTGGCCCAGGCCGTGCCGTCGCTGACCTTCCAGCGGCCGTCCGCCAACGATGGCTCTGACTCGATCCGCCCAATCACCTTGCGCGGCCTGTCGCCGGATCAGACGCTGGTGCTGGTCAACGGCACGCGTCGCCATGCGTCGGCCCTGGTCAACGTCAACGGCGTGGTGGGGCGCGGGTCGGCCGCCGTCGATCTGAACACCATTCCGACCGGCGCTCTGGACCGGGTTGAGGTGCTGCGCGATGGCGCCTCGGCGCAATACGGCTCGGACGCCATCGCCGGCGTGGTGAACCTGCGCCTGAAGCAGGCCTCCAGCGGCGGCGGCGCCAGCGTGACCTACGGCCAGTATTTCACCACGGTGAAAACCGCGCGCGGCGAACGTGACGAAAACGATGGCGGCACCGTCACGGCCTCGGCCTGGCAAGGGTTCTCGCTGGGCGACGACGGCTTTCTGACCTTGTCGGCCGAGTATCTGAACCGCGAAGCGACCAATCGCTCGGACTATGACCCCCGCACGGCGGCGAACGGCGCGATCACCGCCCGCTTCGGCGACCCGGACGTTGAGCAATGGACCGTCTTCGCCAACGCCGGCAAGGGTTTGGGCAATGGTTGGGAGGCCTATGGCTGGGCCGGCTATCAGGACCGCGACAGCGAAGGCGCCGCCTTCCCTCGCCTGTCCGACAACGTCAACAATGTCGCCTCCATCTACCCGAACGGCTTCCTGCCGAAGGTCGCCATCAATTCGAAGGACGCTTCGCTGGCAGGAGGCCTGCGCGGCGAACTGGCGGGCTGGAATACGGACATCAGCCTGACCTATGGCCACAACGCCCTGGACTTCCGCACCGAGGATTCGCTGAACTCCACCTACGGCGCGACTTCGCCGACCAGCTTCGATTCCGGCAGCCTGATCTACCACCAGTTGGTGCTGGGCGCCGACTTCAGCCGTGAGTTCGAGGTCGGTCTGTCCGGCGGCCCGCTGAACTTCGCCTGGGGCCTGGAGCAGCGCTGGGAAAACTACAAGATCGAGGCCGGTCAGCCCGAGAGCTACAACCGCGGCCCCCTGGGCGCCAACACGGCCCTGACCGGCGGCGCCCAGGGCTTCGTCGGCTTCCAGCCCTCGAACGCCGTGGATGTCGATCGCGACAACTTCGCCGCCTACGCCGACGTTGAAATCCCCCTGACCGACAAGCTGCGCGTCGAAGGCGCCGTGCGGTTCGAAGACTATTCCGACTTCGGCGACACCCAGACGGGCAAGCTGTCGGCCCGCTATGACTTCACCCCCAGCTTCGCCCTGCGGGGTTCAGTCTCGACCGCCTTCCGCGCGCCATCGTTGCAGCAGTCGTATTTCACCTCCACCGCCTCGGTGATCCAGAACGGCGCCGTGGTCGAGACCGGCACCTTCCCGGCCACCAGCACCGTCGCAGCGGCCCTTGGCGCGCGTCCGCTGAAGGCCGAGACCTCGACCAACTATTCGGTCGGCGCTGTAGTGCGACTGGGCCGTTTCGATCTGACGGTTGACGCCTACAAGATCGACATCGACGATCAGATCGTTCTGTCCGAACTGATCAACCGAACGTTCTCGGGCCAAGTCGCCGGCCTGCTGGATCCGCAAGGCGTCCAGGCCGCGCGCTTCTTCCTGAACGGCGTCTCGACCTCTACCGAAGGCGTGGATGTCGTCGGCCGGTATCGCCTGCCGACCGACACGCTCGGCGATTTCGATTTCACTGTCGCGGCCAACTTCAACGATGTGTCGGTCAACAGCGTGCCGACGTCGTCATCGGTGCTGAACCCGGTGCCGACCCTGTTCGCCCGCCAACGCATCCTGACCATCGAAGACGGCACGCCCGACACCAAGGTCTCGGCGTCGGCGGACTGGAGCCGGGACAAGTGGGGCGCCACGGTTCGCGCCACCTACTATGGCGACGTGCTGCAACCCGGCTCGACGGCGGCGAATGACTACAGCACCGGGGCCAAGACGGTCGTGGATCTGGAAGGTCGGTTCCAGCTGACCGAACGCGTGGGCGTGGCGATCGGCGTGGATAACGTGTTCGACGAATATCCGGACTTCGTGCCGGCGTCGCTGAACTCCAACGGCGTTCTGGGCTTCCCCTACTATTCGCCCTTCGGTTTCAACGGCCGCTACGGCTATGCGCGCCTCAGCCTGAAATGGTGAGGTCGGGCTGAACGCCAGCCGGCGAAGGGCGCTCCTCGGAGCGCCCTTTGCCTTGTTCGCATTACGAAATCTTCAGCTTGACCGTTCTGCTTCGCCGCAGTTGCGACACATATCGGCGTTCAATCTGCGCCCTGCCAGAGGGGGCTTTGGAGGGGACCAAATGAAGACCAGATCGATCGCAGCCGGCGTCCTGGCGCTGACCCTTTTCGCCGGCGCGGCCAACGCCATGACGGTTCAGGAATTCCTGACCACCGCCAACGCCATCCCGCAGAACCCCACCGCCCTGCTGCGCTCGGACACCCGTCGCCTGATGGCCGAGTTCCGAACCGCCGTTCGCACCGTGCGCGCCGAACAGACCCAGGCCAAGGCGGCCGGCCGTCAGCCCGCAACCTGCATGCCCGACAAGGTTAGCGTCTCACCCAACGCCATCCTGAGCCGTTTCAACGCCATTCCGCAGAGCCGTCGCAACATCAGCGTGACCCAAGCTTTCCGCGAATGGATGGCGCACGACTATCCGTGCGCCTGACGCGCCCCGATTGAGGAATTCCGGTTCGTCCCCAAGGCGGCGCGATCTGTCCACGGTCCAGGCGGCGTCCGCGTCTGACGCAGGGGCGTGAGAGGGCTAAAGCGTTAATCGATGAACGCCTTCGCCCCCATGCCCTTTTCGTCGTCTCCGCTGGACTCCGGCGGCGTCACTTCGATGCCGCACAATCTGGAGGCCGAACAGGCGCTGCTGGGCTCGCTGATGTTCGACAACGCCGTGTTCGAGCGGTTGAACGACCGGCTGCGCGGCTCGCACTTCTACGAACCCTTCCACCAGCGGCTGTTCGACGCGATCGAGGATCATATCCGCCAGGGCCTGCTGGCCGAGCCCACCATCCTGATGGAGCGGTTCAAGCAGGATCCGGCGTTCCAGGAGTTCGGGGGCCTGCGCTACCTCGCCGACCTGGTGGACCGCGCGCCGCCGGCCGCCAACGCGCCCGACTATGCGCGCGTCGTCTATGACCTGGCGCTGCGCCGCGATCTGATCCGCATCGGCGGCGACATGATCAAGGAGGCGCCCAATCCGGAGACGCCCGCCGACGAGCAGATCGAACAGGCCGAACAGACCCTGTATTCGCTGGCCGAGACGGGCAAGCCCTCGTCCGGTTTCGTCAGTTTCTCCAATGCCTTGTCCGGCGCCGTTCAGATGGCGGCCGAAGCGTATCAGCGCGAGGGCAAGCTGGCCGGCCTCGCCACCGGCCTGAACGATCTGGACCGGAAACTGGGCGGCCTGCACCCGTCCGACCTGCTGATCCTGGCCGGCCGTCCGTCGATGGGCAAGACGGCGCTGGCGACCAACATAGCCTTCAACGTGGCGCGCGCCTATCAATGGGAGCCAACGCCGGAGGGCCGCAAGACGGTCAACGGCGGCGTTGTCGCCTTCTATTCGCTGGAAATGAGCGCCGAACAGCTGGCGATGCGTATTCTGGCCGATGCGTCCGGCGTGTCGTCGGACAAGCTGCGCAAGGGCGAGATCGACGCCGCAGACTTCGGCAAGCTGCGCGACGCGGCGGTCGAGATCGGCGAAAGCCCCCTCTACATCGACGCCACCGGCGGCCTGTCCATCTCCAAGCTGGCGGCCCGCGCGCGCCGTCTGAAGCGCATGGAACATGGGCTGGACCTGATCATCGTCGACTATCTGCAACTGGTCACGACCGGCAACAGCGGGGGCCAGAAGAACCGCGTGCAGGAAGTGTCTGAAATCACCGGCGGACTGAAGGCCCTGGCCAAGGAACTCTCGGTGCCGATCATCGCCCTGTCGCAGCTGTCGCGTCAGGTCGAGCAGCGCGACGACAAACGCCCGCAACTGTCGGACCTTCGGGAATCCGGCTCAATCGAGCAGGACGCCGACTGCGTGATGTTCGTCTATCGCGAAAGCTATTATCTTGGCCGCGCCGAGCCGCGCGAGGGGACCGAGGAACACCTGCAATGGCAGCAGGACATGGACCGCCTGCAAGGCCAGGCCGAGGTCGTCATCGGCAAGCAGCGCCACGGCCCCATCGGCATCGTCAAACTGGCCTTTGACGCCGACACCGTCCGCTTCGGCAACCTGGCGCACGGCTATGAAGAGGTCAGCTACGAGTAGCCTCTTCCATCGGAGCGGTGTTGGCGCATAAGGACGCCATGACCGCATCGACCCCCGCCGTCCTCTCCGTCGATCTGAACGCCCTGGCGCGCAACTATCACACGCTGGAGGCCGTCAGCGGCCAGCCGGTGCATCCGGTGGTCAAGGCGGACGGCTATGGGCTGGGTGCGCAGGCCGTGGCGACGCGGCTGATGGCCGAGGGGGCGCGGACCTTCTTCGTAGCGCGAGCGGCCGAGGGCGTGCGACTGCGTGCAGCCTTGGGCGCCGACGGCCCTGTCATCTACGTGCTCGACGGCTGTCACAGCGACGATGCGGCGATGCTGAAGGCGTCGGACCTGCGGCCCGTGCTGAACCATCCGGCGCAGATCCAGGCCTGGCGGGCGGCGGGCGGCGGGACCTGCGGCCTGCAGATCGACACCGGCATGAACCGGTTGGGTATTCGCCCCGAGGACGCGCCCGAGGCGTTCGACGGCCTGGCCCTGGTCCTGACCCACCTCGCCTGCGCCGACGAACCGGCCAATCCGATGAACCGGCGTCAGCGCGACGCCTTTGCGGGTGTGCTGGATCGCTATCCGGGAGTGATCCGGTCGTTCGCCAACTCCAGCGGCTGTTTCCTGGGCCCGGACTTCGCCTTCGACACGGTGCGCCCGGGCATCTGTCTTTACGGCGGCGGCCCAGAGGGGCGGCCCGATCCCCGCATCGCACCCGTGGCGACCCTGACGGCCGAGGTGCTTCAGGTCCGCGACGTGCCGGCGGGCGAGAGCGTCGGCTATTCACGCGGCTATATCGCCGAACGCCCGATCAAGGTTGCGACCGTAGCGGCCGGCTATGCGGATGGATTGCTGCGATCCTATTCGCCCAAGGGCGCGGTCTGGATCGCCAATGAGACCCGTCCGCTGCTGGGTCGGGTCTCGATGGATGTCTGCGCGGTGGACATCACCGGCCTGGACGTCGCGGTCGGCGATCCGGTCGAACTGTTCGGCCCGAACCGCCTGTTGGACGACGCCGCGGCCGCGGCGGGGACTATCAGCTACGAGTTGCTGACCTCGATCACCCCCCGCGTGCCGCGCGTCTATTCTCAGTAGCCGGCGCCCATTCCCGCCAGGCCAGCCATGCCGACCGACGCGGCGACGAAGCTCATCGAAATGGCTCCGACGATCGCCGAGATGATGAAATACATCACGACGCCGGCGATCACCGTCACGATGAAATAGCCGACCTTCTTGTCCTCCGGCACCTTCATCAGGATCGGCAGGCCGACGAACAGCAGATAGAAGCTGTACAGGCCCAAGATGGCCAGGATGCCCAGCATCGGGATCAGGCCGAACACGCCCGCCAGCCAGGCGGCGGTCCAGGAATAGACGGCCAGCTTCATGGCCTGGACCTTGTTGGCCGTCCCGCCGAAGTTCGGCGCCAGCGCATTGATGATCAGACCCACCAAGAAGACCCCCAGCAAGGACATGCCGTAGCTGACGAGCGCCACGACGATCGCGCCGACGATCGACAGCTTCATGCCCATGATCGGCATCAACTGACCGCCGAGCAGCGAACAGACCGGGCCGATCGCCGCCAGGATCATCGCATAGCGGGTGAACAGGCTTTTGGTCGTGGCGAACTCGCCGTCGATCTTCAGCCATTCGGACTTGGATTGCAGCAGTATGCCCTTGACCCGCGCGACCAAGGCCGGATCGACAGCGGGTTGGGAATGGGTCGTCGGATCGGTCATGACAGGCCTCGGCGAGAGAAGATGGGCGGATGTTGACGTTGCGTCGCTTCAAGAAGCAAGGGTGTGCGACACATTCTCAATCCTTCAGTATGGCAAAGGTTGCGACTGCGACCGAAACTGTCGTGAGCCGACGCCATGTCCGGCGCGACCGTTCGATCTGCTAAGGAAGCCCATGGCTCGCGATTCCGCCCTCTACGTCTGTCAGTCATGCGGCTCGGTCCACAGCAAGTGGTCAGGCCAATGCGGCTCCTGCGGCCAGTGGAACACGTTGAGCGAAGAGAGCCGCTCGGCTCCGCCGGGCGCGATCAAGCCGTCGGCGGCGGCTTCGGCCCGGATGCGCGGCATTCAGTTCGAAACGCTTCAGTCCGACACGCCAGAGCCGCCGCGCATCACGACGGGCGTGGCCGAGTTCGACCGTGTCTGCGGCGGCGGCGTCGTGCCCGGCTCGGCCATCCTGCTCAGCGGCGATCCGGGCGTCGGCAAGTCGACCCTGTTGCTGGAGGTCGCGGCCAAGGCGGCGCTTCGCGGTTCGCGCGTGGCCTATATTTCGGGCGAGGAAGCGGTCGAGCAGATCCGCGCCCGCGCCAAACGGATGGGCCTGGCCGATGCGCCGGTCAATCTGGCGGCCGCGACGGCGCTGCGCGACATCCTGGGCACGCTGAAACGCGAGAAGTTCGACATCGTCATCATCGATTCGGTTCAGACCCTTTGGTCCGACGTGCATGACAGCGGCCCCGGCTCGATCACCCAGGTCAGGGCTTGCGCGGGCGAACTGGTGCGTCTGGCCAAAAGCGACGGCCCCGCCATCGTCCTGGTCGGCCACGTCACCAAGGACGGCCAGGTCGCCGGCCCCCGCGTCGTCGAACACCTGGTCGACGCGGTCATGACCTTCGAGGGCGAGCGCGGCTATCCGTTCCGCATCCTGCGCGCCGGCAAAAACCGCTTCGGCGCCACTGACGAGATCGGCGTGTTCGAAATGAGCGACGCCGGCCTGCGCGAGGTCGCCAACCCCTCCGCCCTCTTTCTGGGCGAGGGCAAGGAGCGCGCACCGGGCGCCGCCGTCTTCGCCGGGATCGAAGGCTCGCGCCCCGTCTTGGTCGAGATGCAGGCCCTGGTGTCCAAGTCCGCCTATGGCACGCCGCGTCGCGCCGTCATCGGCTGGGAGACGGGGCGTCTGGCCATGGTGCTGGCCGTGCTGGAGGCCCGCTGCGGCTTCGGCTTCGGCGATCAGGACGTCTATCTGAACGTCGCCGGGGGCTTGCGCATCAACGAACCGGCGGCCGATCTCGCAGCGGCGGCGGCGCTGATCAGCTCGGCGACCGGCGTATCCCTGCCCCAGGGCTGCGTCGTCTTCGGCGAAATCGGCCTGTCGGGCGAGGTTCGCAGCGTCGGCCGCGCCGAGGCCCGCCTGCGCGAAGCGCAAAAACTGGGCTTCGATCAGGTGCTCAGCCCGACTTTGACCGCCAAGACCAAGGGGGTGAAGGTGACATCCGTCACGCGCCTGACGGATGTGGTCGAACGAATCTCGCAGAACCGCTATTAGACCCTCGTAGCAACTGCAGGATCCCCCACGCGTGACCGGATACGACGTCTTCGCCATCGTGGTGATCCTGTTTTCCGTCGCCGCCGGCTGGGTGCGCGGCGGGGTGCGCGAGGTCATTACGCTGCTCAGCGCGACCTTAGCGGCCCTGGTCGCCCTGATCGCCCTGCCCTGGACCGCCGGCGTCACGCGCGCCTTCGTCGATCCTGAATGGGCCGGGTCGATCCTGGCCGCCGTCCTGACCTTCTTTGTCGTCTATTTCGGCCTGCGCCTGGTCGGTTCGATGATGTCCAAGAGCGCCAAGGACCATCCGCATCTCGGCGTCGTCGACCGCATCTTTGGCCTGTTCATCGGCGGCGTCCGCGCGCTGGTCCTGATCGGCGCGGTGCATCTGGTCATCGTCGCAGCCCTGCCGGGCGAGCGTACACCGCTCTGGCTCGGAAAGCCGACCCTCTATCCAGTCAGCGCCATGGGCGCGCGGATGATCCAGATCGTCCTGCCCAGCATCGGACGCGGCGCCGACGCCATCACGCCGGTCGTGGATTCGTCCGTACGCCGGGGGTTTTCGGACGACGAAACCTTGCCCCCGACGCAATCACAGCCTAACTCGCGCCGCGAAGCCGCCCGTTAAGTTCCCCCCCGGTCATCGGAGCCCCACGATGCGCCACCATATCGCCGATCCCGTCGTTCACCGCGAGCACTGGCGCGAGCCGGAGGATGACCAGCTCCGTCTGGAATGCGGCGTCTGTGGCGTCTGGGGCGCGGACGAGGACGAAGGCTCTTCCGTCGTCGCGCTGGGCCTTCACGCCCTTCAGCATCGCGGCCAGGAAGCCTGCGGCATCGCCAGCGTCAAGGACGAGCGTTTCTACACCGAACGCCACCAGGGCCTGGTGGGCGAGTCCTTCGGCGGCGCCGACCTGATGACGCGGATGCCCGGCCGCGCGGCCGTGGGCCACACCCGCTACTCTACCGCCGGCGGCAGCTTCCTGCGCAACATCCAGCCGATGTTCGCCGATCTGGACCAGGGCGGCATCGCCATCGCCCACAACGGCAACCTGACCAACTTCAAATTCCTGCACGCCCAGCTGGTCAGCGAGGGCGCCATTTTCCAGTCGACCTCGGATTCCGAAGTCATCCTCCACCTGATCGCGCGCAGCCGCAAAGCCAAGATCGTTGATCGGTTCACCGACGCCCTGGCTCGGATCGAGGGCGGCTACGCCCTGGTGGCCCAGACCCGCACCAAGATGATCGGCGCGCGCGACCCGCTGGGCATTCGTCCGCTGGTCCTGGGCCAGTTGGGCGACGGTTGGGTTCTGGCCTCCGAAACCTGCGCCCTGGACATGATGGGCGCCACCTTCGTGCGCGATGTCGAACACGGCGAGATCGTCGTCATCGACGACAGCGGCCTGCGCTCGCTCAAGCCCTTCCCCGCCCGCGCGGCGCGTCCCTGCCTGTTCGAATACGTCTATTTCTCGCGCCCGGATTCGGTCGTGAACGGCCGCTCCGTCTATGAGGTCCGCAAGGAAATGGGTCGCGGCCTCGCCCGCGAACTGGGCGTCGAAGCCGACATCGTCGTGCCCGTGCCCGACTCCGGCGTACCCGCCGCCCTCGGCTACGCCCAGGAAAGCGGCATCCCCTACGAAATGGGCATCATCCGCAGCCACTATCTGGGCCGCACCTTCATCCAGCCCAGCCAGGGCGCCCGTCAAAAGGGCGTGCGCATGAAGCACAGCCCCAACAAGTCGGCCCTGGCCGGCAAGCGCGTCGTCCTGATCGACGATTCCATCGTGCGCGGCACCACCTCGCTGAAACTGGTCCGCGCCGTGCGCGCCGCCGGCGCCACCGAGGTCCACCTGCGTTCGGCCAGCCCGCAGATCCTCTTCCCCGACTTCTACGGCATCGATATGCCCGAGCGCGCGCAGCTGCTGGCCGCCAACAAGACGCTGGAAGAGATGCGCGACATGCTGGAGGTCGATTCGCTGGGCTTCCTGTCCATCGACGGCCTGTATCGCGCGATGGGTGAGACGGGCCGCAACGCCGCCGCCCCGCAGTTCACCGACCACTATTTCACCGGCGACTATCCCACTCGCCTCTTGGATCGCGAGATCGAGGAAGGCGGCCGCGAGTTCGGGGCCAAACAGCTGTCCTTGCTGGTCAGCGCCTGATCGAAAGCCGAGCGCGCAGGCCTTGGCTTGAGGGCCGAGGCCGCGCTATCAGCGGCCATGTCCGAACTTCCCCTGAACGACCGTATCGCCCTCGTCGTCGGCGCCTCGCGCGGCATCGGTTATGAGAGCGCCCTGGCCCTGGCCAAGGCCGGCGCCCACGTCATCGCGACGGCGCGCACCCAAGGCGGTCTGGAAGAGCTGGACGACGCCATCTTCGCCGCCACCGGCCGCCATGCGACCCTGATTCCGTTCGATCTGGTGGACGGCGGGGCCATCGACCGGCTGGGCGGCGCCATCTTCGAACGGTTCAAGAAGCTGGATATCTGGGTCCACTGCGCCGCCACCATGGGCCCGTCGGGCCTGACGCCGGTGTCGCACGCCGACCCGCGCGAATTCGCCAAGGTTGAAAAGACCAACTTCACCGCCGTCTATCGCCTGATCCGCTCGCTGGAGCCGCTGCTGCGCGCCTCAGACACCGGCCGCGCCATCCACTTCACCACCAGCGTCGCGACGGCGCCCAAGGCCTTCTGGGGCATGTACGCCGCGACCAAGGCGGGCGCCGAGGCCTTGGTGAAGGCCTGGGCCGACGAAATCGAGAGCACGCCTGTGCGCGTCAGCATCGTCGATCCCGGCCGCATGCGAACCGCCATGCGCGCCCAAGCCTATCCGGGCGAAGACCCATCCGTCCTGCCCCACCCCTCCGAAATCGGCCCCCTGGTCGTCGAACTGTCGAACGCCGCCGCCACGCCGCCGTTGACCGTCAAGTTCCGCGACTGGGCAGCCGGCCCCTCGGTCGACGCCTTGATCTAACGATCGCCGATCAGCGGCAGGCGGAGCGAAGTCAGAATTTCCGCTAGTTCCGCCGGCCAGATCGTCTCCTTGGAATCGCGGATGTCGTCGAGGCTCCACCAGCGGTGTTCGGTCAGAACCCGCTGCTCCTCGTCCGTCCAACCCTTGGGCGACGGGACGAAGTCGTCGGTGCGCAGCAGGAAGAACCTCTGATCCACATCCGCCATCCGGCCGTCGGGCAGGCGGAAGCTGACGCGCACTTGGGCGACCTGCGGGCCGGGGTCTTCGACGACCAACCCGGTCTCTTCGAACAGTTCGCGGCGCGCGGCGTCCTCGAAGGTTTCGCCGGCCTCACACCCGCCGCCGGGCGTCGCCCAGAAGGCCGTGCCGGCGAGAGGTCCTTCGGCGAACACGAAGTGGAACAGCAGCACCCGCCCCTGCCCGTCCAGGATCAGCCAACGCGAGGTGGGCCGGGCGGGAAGCGCGCTCTCGGCCTCGCTCACGCCGTCACTTCTTGGCGCCGCCCTTTTGGCCCGTGCGGATCCGCCCTGAACGCGACACCTGGCGGGCGCCGCCGCGCGCGCCCTTCTGGACCGCCACGGACGAGCCGGCCTTCTTCGACGCGCTGGACTTCAAACCGCCCAGAATCTTGGGCTGGGCCTTCCGGGTCTTCTTCTGCTCCAGCGCCTTGCCGGGCAGTTTGGACAGGGCCTCTTCCTTCTCGGCCTTCTTGACGCGGCGCGGCGCGGTCTTGGCGTCGCCCTTGTAGCGTTCCGGCCCGGACTTGGCGCCGCCCTCCGCATAGGGGTTCACGCCGCTGGACTTGACATTCAGGCGGATCGGCGTGCCCGGCAGGTCGAAGCTCTCGCGGATCGAGTTGACCAGATAGCGCTTGTAATGCTCCGGCATCGACTCGGCGCGGTTGGCCATGAGCACGAAGGTCGGCGGGCGGGCCTTGGTCTGGGCGATGTATTTCGGCTTGATCCGCTTGCCGTCCACGGCGGGAGGCGGGTGCCGCTGGGTCGCCATGGACAGCCAGGTGTTCAGGTCCTTGGTCTTCACCTTGACCGACCAGGTGTCATAGGCCTGAAGCACCGCCGGCATCAACCGCTCGACGCCGCGCCCGCTGTGCGACGACAGGGCTACGAAGGGCGAACCCTTCAGTTGCGGCAGCTTGTCCTCGGCCATGCCCTTCAGCTTGGCCATGCGGGACTGGGGTTCGTCCTCCAGGTCCCACTTCGATGCGACATAGACCAGGGCGCGGCCCTCGCGCTCGACCAGATCGGCCAGTTGCAGGTCCTGGGTGTCGAAGGCGTCGTCCTTGTCCATCATCAGGATGACGACTTCGGCGAAGGTGATGGCCCGGATGGTGTCGGCGACCGACAGCTTCTCCAGCTTCTCCTGCACCCGCGCCTTGCGACGCATCCCCGCCGTATCGACCAGCCGGATGTTCTTGCCCTCGAACTGCCAGTCGACCGAGATGGAGTCGCGGGTGATGCCCGCTTCCGGCCCGGTCAGCAGCCGATCGTCGCCGATCAGGCGGTTGATCAGCGTGGACTTGCCCGCATTGGGCCGGCCGATGACGGCGATGCGGATCGGCTTGTCCGGCTCGTCGATCTCCTCGACGAAGATGTCCTGCGAGGCCGCGACGATGGCGGCATACAGATCGGCCATCCCCTCGCCGTGCTCGGCCGAGATGGCGACGGGCTCGCCAAAGCCCAAGGCGTGCGCCTCGCCGACGCCGCCGCCGCTCTCGCGGCTCTCGGACTTGTTGGCCAACAGGATGACCGGCTTGTGCACCCGGCGCAGGCGCTCGGCGAAGATCCGGTCCAGCGACGTCACACCCTCGCGCGCATCCATCATGAACATGACCAGTTCGGCGTCGTCCAGCGCGGCCTCGGTCTGCTCGCGCATCCGGGCTTCCAGGCTGTCGTCGGTGACGTCCTCGTATCCCGCCGTGTCGATCAGCGTCAGATCCATGTCGCCGATGTTGCCGTCGGCGTAGCGTCTGTCGCGGGTCACGCCGGGGCGATCGTCGACGAGCGCCAGGCGCTTGCCGACGAGGCGGTTGAACAGTGTCGATTTGCCCACATTGGGGCGGCCGACGATGGCGACCTTCAGAGCCATGTCGGCCTTCTAGCTTAGTTTGAGCTGAAAATCAGCGGATGCAGATCAGTTGGCCGTTGTCGGTCAGCACATACAGCGCGCCGTTATAGGCGGCCGGGGCGATATAGGCGGGCGCGCCCAGCTTCAGCGTCGTCTGCGCCACGCCGGTCTTGGGATCGAAGGCGACGGCTTCGCCGAACGAATTGACCATCACCAGGCGGTTGGAGGCCAGCAGCGGTCCCGACCATTGCGGGCGGATGGTGCGACGGCCGAAGGTCAGGAAGCCGCCCTCACGGCGCTCGCGGCCCTCGTTCAGTTCGCGCGTCCAGTAGATCTGGCCCGTGTCGCGGTTGGCCGTGATCAGCTGACCCGACTTGGACACCACGAAGACGGCGTCGCCGACCGGCAGCGGCGCATTCACGCCCGTCACCGGCAGTTGCCACTTGGGCTGGCCCGAACGCAGGTCCAGCGCCGACATCACGCCCGAGTGGCTGACGCCATAGACCATGCCGCGGCTGATGACCGGACGGCCCGCCACGTCGCGAACTTCCGACAGGGCGCTGGTGCGGCTGGTGCGCGACAGGGTTTCTTCCCACACCGCCTGGCCGTTCAGCGCGCTCAGCGCGACCAGCTGGCCCGAGGCGAACGGGGCGACGACGGTCGTGCCGCTGACGGCGGGGCTGGAGGCGCGCATGACGCGCGCCGGCTCGGCGATGCCGCGATAGGTCCAGTCCTGGGCGCCGGTGTTGGCGTCGAAGGCGAACAGCTGGCTGTCGACGTCCACGACGAAGACCCGGTTGCCCGAGACGGTCGGGGCGCCGTGGATCGGGGCGTCCACCTGCTGGGTCCAGACCACCGCGCCGGTGTTGGCGTCCAGCGCCGTCATCGAGCGATAGCCGGACGAGACGAAGACCTTGCCGCCGCCGACGGCGACGCCGCCGCCGAAGCCGCCGTTGCGGTCACGATCGGCGTTCTTGACGTTGGCCTTCCACAGGATCGCGCCGGTATCGGCCGAAACCGCCGAAACGGTCGATTCGCCATCCAGCACGAAGATCTTGCCGTCGGCGGCCACGATCGGCGCCATGACATTGCCGACGTGGGCCGATCCCGAGCCGACGCCCCGCTTCCAGGCGATCTGGAAGTTCGGCGCCGCGATGACGTGCTCGACCAGGTTCTCGGACGTGCCGCCGGGCTGAGTCCAGGCCGTCACGGCCTGCGGACCCGGCAGGAAGAAGTCGCGGCCCGACAGGGCGGCCGACGGCGACAGGCTCTGTTCGAACTCCAGCACCGAGATGCGCTGGCCGGCCGAGGCGGTCGCGCCGGCGTCTTCCTTGCCGCCGCCCAGACCGAACGGCAGATTGCGGCGCACGGTGCCGCAGGACGCCATCGTTGCGGCGACGCCGCAGATCAGCGCGACTTTCAGAACTCGGTTCATCGGGGGCGTCCTGTAAAGGGTCGTCACTATTGGGCGGCCGGCGCGGCGGCGGGCGCCGCCTGGGCAGGGGCGGCCTGAGCCGGGGCAGCTTGGGCCGGAGCAGCCTGAGCCGGTGCAGCCTGGGCGGCCGAGGGCGTCATCGCGTTCGCAGCGCCGGCGGCCGGCGGCGTCGCCTTGGCGGCGGCGTCGATGATGGGTTTGATGGCGGTTGCGGTGCCGGCGTCGATGGATTCCACGGCGATCTGGGCGCGCTGACGGATCGAGTCCGGCACGTCCTGACCCAGTTGCAGCAGCACGAACGCCTCACGCGCTTCCTTGGTCTTGCCGTGTTGCAGCCGCGCCAGGGCCAGGGCTTCCTGGGCGAAGGCGTGCAGCGGGCGCTTGTCTTCGGCCAGCGGCGTCAGGCGCTTTTCGATCTCGGCCAGCGGCGCGGTGTCCATGATCAGGAAGGCGGCCTTCAGGGCGGGCGGGTCCGACAGGATCGGATCGCTGGACGCCTTGGCGGCTTCGTCGAACAGGCGGACAGCCTCGGGGAACTTGTTGGCGCTGACGGCCAGGCCGGCCTGCTGCTGCAGGGCCAGGACCTTGTAGGCGCCATTGCCTTCCTTGATCGCTTCCTCAAAGGCGGCGCGGGCGTCCATCGGCTTGTCGGCGCGAAGGGCCTCCATGCCGCGATCATAGGCCTCGGCGGCCTTGGCGGACTTGTTGGAGTTCAGGCTGTCCCAGCCCCACCAGCCCAGGGCGCCGATCAGGGCGACGACCAGCACCACGCCGAAAACGGGCAGCCAGGTCTTGGCCAGGCGCTTCAACTTGTCGGAGCGAAGCTCCTCCTCGACCTGCTCGAAGACATCAACCACTGAAACGTCGCCCCAAAATCGCGAAATGCAAACCGGCGCGGACCCTAGAAGGTCGGCTCCCCGCCCGCAACGTCGTCCGTTACTGCGAAGCCGGCTTTTTCGAGAAGTAGGTCTCGACTTCGGCAGGAAAACGGCGGGTTTTCACATCGCTGGCGAAAGCGGCGGCCGCGCGGTCGATCTCGGTGCGCAGATCGGCGTATTTGCGCACGAACTTCGGGGTCCAGTCGAACATGCCGAGCATGTCGTTGACCACCAGCACCTGACCGTCGCAGGCGGCCGAGGCGCCGATGCCGATGGTGGGCGCGTCGATCGTCTCGGTGATCTCGCGCGCCAGCGATTCGGCGACGCCCTCGATGACGATGCAGAAGGCGCCGGCCTCGGCGACGGCCTTGGCCTCGGCCAGCACCCGGTCGCGCTCGCTGTCGGTCCGCCCCTTGGCCTTGAACCCGCCCTCGGCCAGGATCGCCTGGGGTCGCAGGCCGACATGGCCCATGACCGGAATGCCGCGCTTGACCAGGAAGGCGACGATCTCGGCCATATCGATGCTGGTTTCCAGCTTCACCGCCTGGGTGCCCGTCTCCTTCATCACCCGCACGCAGTTGGCGTAGGCGACCTCCTTGCCGCCCTCGTAGGAGCCGAACGGCATATCCACGACCACCATGGCCCGCTTGGCGCCGCGCATGACGGCCTGCCCGTGCAGGATCATCATCTCCAGCGTCACGCCCACGGTATTGGGCAGGCCGTGAACCGCCATCCCCAGGCTGTCTCCGACCAGCAGCACGTCGCAGTGCGGATCCAGCAGGGCCGCCATCGGCGCGTCATATGCCGTCAGGCAGACGATCGGCTCGCCGCCCTTGCGCCCCGCGATATCGGGCACGGTGATGCGTTTGACGCTCTCTTGGGTATGGACGGACATCGCCGGGCCTCCTGACGTGAAGGGGTCAGATAGGCCCCTGCCCCGCCGGTGTCACCCTTGCAGCCGCGCTCACACGTCCTGCGACAACTTCGCCACGCCCGCCGCCATCAGGGCGACCAGGGCCCCGGCGACGATCCAGAAGGTCATCATGCCTGAGCCGTTCATCAGGTCCAGCGACCCGACGCCCAGACCTTGCAGGCCCAATCCGTCCAGGCCCGATTGCGCTGCGCCCTGCGCCGTGGCGGCCGCCGCCCTGAGGCCTTGCGCCAGGGTCGTATCGCCGTCGGCGGTGAAGTTGATGTTCACCCCCTCGCGCACCGCCAGCACCCCGCCGATCAGTCCGGCCGCCGTCAGGGTCAGAGCGCGCCAGCGCGACCGCGTCTCCATGCGCGCCTTGACTGTCGCCAGGAACAGGGCCTCGTCCGGCAGGCTCGGCGCCTGGGCGAACAGCCTTTCGATCATCGGATCGAATTCGTCAGCCGACATGGACCGACCTCCCGCCTGAGCCGTGCGCCGGTTGAAGCCGCGCACGGAGTTTATCCAGACCACGTTTGACATGCGATTTCACCGTGCCAAGCGGCAAATTCATGGCTGCCGCGATTTCCGGATGCGACATCCCCGCGCCGTGGCACAGGGAGACGCAGACACGCTCGGTCTCGCTGAGCGTCTTCAACGCCTCGTCCAGGTCCATCAGACCGCCGCGGTCGACGACCACATCCGCCTGATCGGCCTCGATCTCCGCGACGTAGCGCGCCTCCTTGGCCACCCGCTTCAGATAAAGCCGCGCCGCGATCTTCTTGATCCAGCCCGCAAACGTCCCCTGCCCGCGAAACTCCGCGCACCGCTGGAACCCTTGCAAGAAGGCGTCCTGCGCCACGTCGTCTGACAGGGACGGCGTCGCCCCCATCCGGCGCAGCAGCCCCCGCACCGCCGACCCGTGCCGACGCACCAGCTCGCCATACTCCCGCCGACCGCCGGCCGCCGCCTGGGCGGCCAGCTCCACATCGTGGAAGTCGCGTAGAGACTTGCTCATCAGAGCTTCCCCCGCCCGCCGTGCTCAGTCCGCGCCCTTGTTGAAGAAGCTCAGAACGATGAAGGCCAGACCGATCGTGACGGGAATGCAGGAGATGCCCAGCAGACCGCTGTCCAGATTGCCGTTGAAGTTCCCACCCAGCTCGCTGACGACCGAGAAGGCGGCGATGCCGATGCCGGACGCCAGCCAGATGACGCCGCGCCGGATGTCCTTCGTGCGCGACGGCAGGCTCTTCTGCACATCCTTGGTCATAACGTCGATCAGTTCGGGCGGCAGTTGCTGGCCCTTGTCCACCGCATGGCGGATGGTTTCCTGCATGTCGCGCTTTTCGCGATACTTCAGCACCTGCGGGCCGAAGACGATGGCGGTGATCGAACCGAAGACGGCGAACATCGCAAAGATCGGAATGAAGTCTTGCATGACGAGTACCCCTTGAACCGTTGCAGCAGCCTGATGCGGCGGCCTTCTGATCACAAGAGGCTGGCCGACGCCTCAACGGATGCGCGGCGTTACGTGAAATCTTCGTAAGGTCGCCGTTTCGGCCGCCGCCAGTTCGGTCTAGGGTCCGGTTTCATCAATCTCAGGAGCGCGTCCCCATGGCCCATGTCACCTATCGCATCGTCGAACATGACGGCGGCTGGGCCTACAAGTCCGGCGACACCTATTCCGAAACCTTCGCCAGCCATGACGACGCCAAGGCCGCCGCCGTGCGCGCCGCGCGCGAGCAGCGCGTGCCGGACCAGACCGCCGCGATTGAATACGAGACCGCCGCCGGCGAATGGGTCACCGAAAGCGCCGACGGCCACGACCGCCCCTCGACGGACGTCGAGGGCTGAGGCCGAGATGATCCCCCGTCGCACCCTGCTGGCCGCCGCCGCGCTGGCGCCGCTGGCAGGCTGCGCCACGGCCCCGAAGGCCAAGACGCCCACCGAACTGAAGCTCGTCACCTTCAACATCTGGCACAACATGGGTGACTGGGCCGCCCGTCGTCCGCTGCTGATCGCCGCTCTGAAGGCCCAGGACGCCGACGTCATCGCCCTTCAGGAGGTGCTGGAGGACGCTAATGTCGGGCTGGAGAACCAGGCCCGGATGCTGGCGCGCGAACTGGGCGGCTATCATGTCGCCTTCGTCTCGACCGACGCCGAAGGCGCCCCGCGTCGCTATGGCAACGCCCTGCTGACCCGCCTGCCGGTTCTGGCCGAGGCCTCAGCCAGGCTTGAGCCGCTCGACGATTTCCGCACCGCGCTTCGGCTTCGCGTCGCGGTCCAGGGTCGCCCGGTCGATGTCGTCGTCACCCATCTGGCGTGGCAACAGGACGCCGGCCCGGTCCGCGCCCGCCAGATCGCCTCCCTGCTCGGCTGGCTGCCGCAGGACGGCACCCCCTTGATCGTCATGGGCGATTTCAATGCGACGCAGGAGGATTCCGGCCTGACGACCCTGACCGGCCCCCGTTTCTTCAGCGCCCTGCCGCGCGGTGCGGTCACGACCACCCTGAACCCGGCCAAGGGTCACCCTGAACGCGTCATCGACCACATCTTCGTCGAACAGGCCGCCTTCATCCCCGGCGAGGCCCGCCGCTTTGGCGACACGCCGACCAACGGTGAATATCCGTCCGACCACTTCGGCGTCGTCGCGACCGTCCGTCTCAGGTAAGCGCTGAGGTGTAGGCCTCGGGCTTGAACCCCACCAGCCGCCGATCCCCCAGATCCAGCACCGGCCGTTTGATCATCGACGGCTGGGCCGTCATCAGCGCGATCGCCTTCGACTCGTCGATGTCCGCCTTGTCGGCTTCGGGCAGCTTCTTGAACGTCGTCCCGGCCCGGTTCAGCACCGTCTCCCAACCGTGCTCGTCGACCCACTGGCCCAGCCGCCCCGCATCCACCCCGGCCTTCTTGTAGTCGTGGAACACATAGTCGACCCCGTTCTGCTCCAGCCAGACCCGGGCCTTCTTCACCGTGTCGCAGTTGGGAATGCCGTACAGGGTGTAGGTCATGGGTCTCTCGAAGGTTGAGGATCAAGCGGATGCAGCCGCTTTCGCCCCCTCGTCGAGCATCGTCAACTGTCGGTCAGACGCGACGCCGGCGCTGTGAACGTCGCCGAGAACCCCTCTACGCCGTAACGAAGATCCGCGCCGCCGCACCCCAACAGCCCTCTTGCGAGCAACTTGGCGCCAAATCCGGTCTTGAGCGGCGGATGGGCCGGCGCGCCCCCGCCTTCGATCCACGTCAGAACCAGTTCACCCTCATCCAGCCGCCAATCGACCGAGACGCGGCCGCCGGGCTTGGCGAGGGCGCCATGCTTGAACGCGTTCGTCGTCAGTTCGTGGATGATCAAGGCGACCGTCTGCGCCACACGCGGCGACAGGTGCACCGACGGCCCCGAGATGGAAACCGGCCTGCGCACCAGATTACCCACCGCTTCGCGAACGATCTCGCCGAGGTCGCCGCCATTCCAAGCCTTCTCATCCAGCATCTGCTGGGTCCGGGCGATGGCGTTCAGTCGCTCGTCAAAACGCTCCAGCACGTCACGATCGACGCCCGACAAGGTGCTGCGGGCGACCGCTTGAACCAGGGCGAGGGTGTTCTTCACCCGGTGGCCGCATTCGTCGACCAGCATCTGCCGGTGTTGCTCGCCCCGTACCCGTTCGGTCGTTTCGATGGCGATATTCAGAATGCCGACGATCGCGTCGCCGTTCCGTACGGGGCTGTAGGACAGGACCCAGCAGGTGTCTTCCGAATAGCCTTTTCGAACCATCGTCAGCGGCAGGTCTTCCAGAAAAACCGTTTCGCCTGCCAGCGCGCGCTCCGTCAGGGGGCGCAACACGTCCCAAACCTCATGCCAGACCTGGTCCAGCGGACGGCCCAGAGCGTTCGGATGCTTTTGTCCGAGCAGCGGAATATAGGCGCCGTTATAGAGCAAGGTGCGCTCCGGGCCCCACATGACGCTGGCCGCGAACCCCATCCCCATCATCATGTCATAGGTGATGCTCAGCGCGGGCGACCAATCGCGCCTTGGCCCCAGGGGCGTCGTCGCCCAGTCAAACGCGTCAATAAGGGCCGGCATCGGCGCGCCCCCTGTTGATGGCGCCATTGGACGCGCCAGCGACCAAGCCAGCCTCAGCATCGCTCTGTGATGCGAACCTCATCATCGTCGTTCAGAATAATCGAATGGTTTCGCTCGGCCGATCGACGATCACGCCCGCGACATAGAGTTTGCGCACCAGCTGCTGCGTGCCGAGGATCGTCCGGCTTTGGAAATCGAGCCAGTTCGCGACCAGGGTCCGATCCGGCAGATTGATGTCTCTCTTACCCGCGACCCGGATCACCAGGCCTGTTTTTTCAAGCTGACCCAGGTGCCGGCGAACCGTTTCGTCGTCCATTCTGGCGGCCTTGGCGACCTCGATCACGCTCACCGGCCCGAACGGCGGGTTCAGCAGGGCAAGACGGCCGGCGTCCGGCTCGCCATGACCAACGCGCAAAGCGCTGCCGGTGAGATGCGAAAGCCAGAGCAGGACGTAGTGCGTCGTCAGGCTGATTTCGGGCTTCAGCGACCGGGCGTGCTGGATGCCTTTCAGGACGTGGGCCGTCATCAGCCGCGTGGCCAAACCTGCGACTGGCCAAGCTGGCGTGACGACCCGGTCGCCGTCCCGGGCGCCGCATGCATTCAGCATCGCCAGCCCATCGACGAACTCCACCGTGGCCAGAAGGAAGGCTTCCATCGCAGACTTGAACGGTTTCGACTGCGACACCTCGGCGCGCAAGACGAAGCCGCCGTCGGTCCGCGCCAGCACGCCCCGCTCCACCAGGCCTGCCAGTTTTGTGCGCGCGCTCTCGCGCGGCACGCCCAGAGACATGGCGATGCTGATGGCATTCACAGGCCGCCGCAGGGCGTTCGGCAAAATGCCGGCTCCAATGGAAGGGTCGCGTGCCGCACCTTCGTCATCGGCGCCTCTGACGTTCGCATCCACGACGCCCGCGGTCAGCAGGGCGGATATCAGATCCTCGTCGATCCAGGTGCGGGATGCGGCGATGAAATCGAGCGTCAGCTTCGTATTCAGCCAAGCGACCTGAGCGGCTTGTAAACGCAGAGACATTGCAGACCATCAGAGGCTTCAGCGAACACTGTCGTCCTCGCTCGCGCCCCTGTCGACAAGACAACTACCGAAAATGAGGTTTCGGGACAGAGGCGGAGCGACGACCGATCCACGCTCAGCGGCGCCCCCCCTTGCCGTCATTGTTCGCCGACAAATCCGCTTTAGTATCGGGCGTTTAGAGACGGCCTTCGTCAATCGACCGTACGTATCCCCGAACGGGATTATGATGTCGACGGGTCTTTGAAAACAGCAGCGCTCAGCAATTGCACCATCTTGCATTTTGCACGCCCTTTTTCGGCGCCGTGCAATTTCGCTCTGTCGCTGAATTCAGACGAATTAGACGAATTAGACGGTGTTTTTGTCAGGCGACCGTCTAGGCCGCGAACCCGGCGAAGACGCCGATGACCATCACGATGAAGGTCGCAACGACGCTGGACAGCCCGATGGCGAGCATCACGATCAGGCCCTTGGCCAAGCCGGGGACCACGCCCCGATACCACCGTCCCCTCCCCATCCGCATGAAGGCCACGATGCCCAGCGCCAGCATCAAAAGGCTGCACGCCGCGGCCAGAGGGCCCGGGCTGAACATGAACCAGGCCAGCGGCAGCAACGGCACGGTCCAGGCGTTCAGATAGGCGAAGGCCGCGCGAAACCCGCATCTCAGGCCCAGGTCCTCGGCGTCCCACAGGCGAAACAGCGGCATGGCCGCCAGGGCATAGAGGGGCGCCATGATCGGCACGGCCACCAGCGACATCCAGCCGTCCGCGTCCGACATGAAGGCGTCGCGCGACTTGCCCGCTTCCTGAAGCAGGGGGTTCAGCACTTCGGCCGGCATACCTTCCAGGTAGAAACTCAAGCCCCCGCGCAGAAAGACGATCAGCATCAGGATCGCGTTCAGCGCCAGATACAGCTTCAACGGCTTGGCGTAACGCCCGCCCCCGGTCGGCCCCTCGATCATCCAGGCCTGGAGCACCAGTCGGGGCCGCACCAGCAGGTCGCGCGCGGTCCGCACCTCCGCGCCGCCGAAGCCCAGCGCGTCCTCGGACAGGTCCTTGAACGCCTGTTTGCGCGTCGTCTCGCCGTCGGTCATCGGATTCTCCCCTGGGGGATGCATACACCGCCCGGTTGACCGCGCAACCGCCGATCAGAACCGCTTGGTCAGAACCGTTTGCTCAGGCCGATGCTGATCACCCGCCCGCGCGGATCGGCCACGACCGGGTCATAGCCCAGGGCGAACTGCGCCAGCGGCGGCGCCTTGTCCGCGACATTGACCACCCCGACCGACAGATCCAGGTCGGCGCCGATCGTGCGGCTGTAGAGCAGATCGACCGTCGTCTGGCTGGCGATGCTGGCGTCGGTGATGCCGCTACGATCGTTGGCGTAGCCGTCGGTATAGTGGACCAGGGCCGTCACCGCATTCGTCTCGTCGCTCCAGCCCAAAGCGAACTCCCCGCGATTGCGCGGGAGGGACCGGCCGATGTTGTTCAGGTTGGTCGAACCGACCCCCGACACCTTTGCGGCCGACGCGTCCAGCCGGATGTCATAGGCGTCCACATAGGTCCAGGTCGCCGAGGCCGTCGCCTCCCCGCCCCACAGGCCGCGTTGATAGCGGGCCGACAGGTCGATCCCTTGGGTCTCGATGGACGAGGCGTTGATGAAATAGAGCTGCACGAAGGTCAGGGCGCCGCTGGCCGAGCGGGTGATGCGGCTCTGCGCCTCCGTGCCGGTCCGCCCCGCGGCCGTATCGGCCGCCGCCTGGTTTATGATGCCTTGCGCCGACTCCTTGACCACCTGATCGGCATAGTCGAACCGCCAGGCGTCCACGCCTAGCTCCAGCCCGTCGATCGGCGTCCAGACTGCGCCCAGGTTCAGGCTCTCGGACTTCTCGGGCTTCAGGTCGGCCCGGCCAGAGGTCAGTGTGTTGACGAAGACGAACGCCCCCCGATCGAACACCGACGGCTGCGACGCCTGCGCTCCCGACTGGGCATAGACCGACGGCGCCCGGAACCCCTGCCCCCACGACGCGCGCAGGGCCAGGGCGTCGGTGACGTCCCACCGGATCGCGGCCTTGGGGCTGAACCGGCCCTCGCTGCCGTCGTAGGATTCATAGCGCCCGGCCAACTGCGCCTCGATCCGGTCGCCAAGATGAAGGCGGGCTTCGGCGAAGGCGGCCAGGGCTTCCTGATCGCCGTCGAAGTCCGGCGACACGCCCGCCGTCAGCAGATCGCCCCGGTTCACCAGATCGCTCCAGTCGTGACGGAAGCCGCTGCGGCGATATTGGGCGCCGACGGCGACATCGACCGACCCGCCGGCCCAGGCCAGGGCCTCGCCGCTGGTCGAGGCGTCCGCGGTCGTCAGGGTCGCCGCGCCCCGCAGGCCGGTCGAGCCGATCAAACTGTCGACCAGGGCGGCGCTGTTCGTCGTCCCTGTCCCCAGATAGGCGCTGCCGAACGGGTTGAAATACTGGCAGGCGCCGACGCCGGGCGCCCCCGTCGCGGGATTGCAGCCCGCCCCGCCTAGGCCGTTCAGCGCATTCTGCAAGGCGCTGCCGATGGTGTCAGGCTTGTCATAGGCCACGTGCTGGCGGCTGCTGGTCGCCGACAGGTTCCAGGTCCAGCCATTGCCGAAGCGCCCATCCAGCCCGGCCGCCAGACGCCAGGTGCGATAGTCGAACTCCGCCTGCGACGCGCCGGCCTCCGCCCCCAGCAGCCGCCCCCGGAACAGCACCGCCTCGCCGAACGGATTGTCGGGATGACTCGCCGGGACCGTCAGCGACCGCGCCAGGATCGGCAGCGACGGCGACTGGCGCGCGATGGTGTTCGTCGCCGACCACGCCCCTTGCAGCGACAGGGTCATGTCGCCCACAGGCCGCCGGTAGTCCGCGAACAGCTGCGTGCGGGTCTCCTCCGGGGCCAGGTCGAAGAAGTCGGAATAGTCCAGCCGACAGAAGCTGTCGGTCGGCGTGTTCAGATAGGCGCTGCCGAACGCCGGATCGCCGCACGCCGGATCGGGCGAAAATCCATTCCGGCTGGGTCGGAAATAGGAGCCCGGCTGGCCATAGCTGGTCACGGCCGTCCAGGCCGCGCGGCCATAGCGTTCGGCCTGGGTGAAGTCCCGCTCGTCCGACCCCAGGGCCGAACGATGGAAATGCGAGGCCGCCAGCGTCAGGTCGCCGCCCAGCAGGCGAAGCCCGCCGAGCGCCTCGATCACGCTCTCTTGCGACCCGTCGGCGCCGGCGTATTTGGCGCTGACCTCGGGGCGCTCCACGCCCCGCCGGGTGATGAAGTTGACCACGCCCGCCACCGCGTCCGAGCCATAGACCGCCGAGGCGCCGTCCTCGACCACCTCGACCCGCTGAAGTGTGATCATCGGAACCAGCGAGTTGATGTCGACGAAGCCCGAACCGTCCGTCGCCACCACGGCGCTGTTGGTCCAGCGCTGGCCGTCCACCAGGACCAGGGTCGAGCCGAGGCCGAGATTGCGCAGGTTGAACTGGGCTGTGCCCGAACTCTGCGGCTGGTTCAGCTGATCGACCTGGGCCTCCGAGCCCGAGTTGGCCGTGACCAGCCGGACCAGCTGAGAGGCATCGGCGATACCGGCGGCGGCGATGGTTTCGCGGGCCACAGTCTCTACCGGGGCGATCCGCTCACTGCCCGCTATTCGGGAGCCGGTGACGACCACATCGTCCACGCGCGACGCCTCCTGGGCCTGGGCGGCCGCAGCCGTCGCCAGCCAGACGATCGAGGCTGTCGTCATCAAGAAGTTGCGCTGCGTCATTCGGATATTCCCCCGCGATTGGCAGCGGGCTTCTATCCAGCGCTTCGATTTTGCGAAAGCTTAATTTTGCAGTTTTGCAATTTCAATCGTCGGCGAGACATCGTGCGCCATTGATCCCGCCATGTAACCGGTTACGCTGCGGCAAAACAAAACGGGTCAGGAAAGCAGGAAGAATGGCGAACGTCCATCTGGTCGACGTTAAGAAGGCGTTCGGCGCCGTCGAGGTGCTGAAAGGCGTCGATCTGGAGATCGCCGACGGCGAGTTCGTGGTCTTCGTCGGTCCCTCGGGCTGCGGCAAGTCCACCCTGCTGCGCACCATCGCCGGGCTGGAAGAGGCGACGACGGGCCAGGTTCTGATCGGCGACCGCGTGGTCAACGACCTGTCGCCATCGGACCGGGGCATCGCCATGGTGTTCCAGTCCTATGCGCTCTACCCGCACATGACCGCCTACGAGAACATGGCCTTCGGCCTGAAGCTGGCCAAGACGGACAAGGGCGAGATCGATCGCCGCGTCCGCGCCGCCGCCGAGGCGCTCAGCATCACCGACTACCTGGATCGCAAGCCCAAGGCGATGTCCGGCGGCCAGCGCCAGCGCGTCGCCATCGGCCGCGCCATCGTGCGCGAGCCCGAGGTCTTCCTGTTCGACGAGCCCCTGTCGAACCTGGACGCCGCCCTGCGCGTGCGGATGCGCTATGAGTTCGCACGGCTGCATGCCGACCTGAAGACCACCATGATCTACGTCACCCACGACCAGGTCGAGGCCATGACCCTGGCCGACCGGATCGTGGTGCTGAACGGCGGCCGCATCGAACAGGTCGGTGCGCCGATGGACCTGTACGAGCACCCCGCCAATCTGTTCGTCGCCGGCTTCATCGGCAGCCCGAAGATGAACTTGCTGACCGCCGAGATCGTGGAGGCCTCGGCGACCGGCGCGACGGTGAAGACGACGGCCAGCGAGACGATCCGGATCGCCGTGGACGCCGCCTCGGCCAAGGCCGGCGACGCCGTCACCCTGGGCGTTCGCCCCGAGCATCTGACCCTCAACGACGCCGGCGACGCCCTGAGCGCCGAGGTCATGTTCGTCGAGACCCTGGGCGCAACGACCATGGCGCACCTGAAACATCCGGCGACGCCGGATACGCTGACGGTTCAACTGGCGGGCGAATTGCGGGCCAAGGCGGGCGAGCGACTGACGCTGCATGCGCCCGCAAACCAGGCGCATCTGTTCGACGCGGACGGGAAAGCCTTCAGGCGGCTCTAACCCCTCCGTTTCAAGAGAGAAGGCTCAGTTCAGAACAACCCGCCGCGCCCCTGCCGGAATGACCAACTCGTCGCTCGACCACGTCGCTGAGCGGCCGTCGATCCGAACGCGCTCTGGCCGCCCCTCCCCCGCCGGCCATCGCAGGACGAAGCCGCCCGGCGGCGTCGCGCCGTCGCCCAGGGTGAGGACGTAGCCCTGGCCTTCCTTGCGATAGGCGTAGGTCAGCGGCCCATAGGCGGTGCGCAGATTCCGCACGCCGACCCCCTCGGCGGTGTCCAGCCACGCCTCCGGCACGCCCGCCGCCAGCACCAGGGCGTGATCGCGGTCCCGCTCATAGGCGAACAGATCCAGCGCGGAACGGATATAGTCCGAGCTGATCCAGGCGTGTGGCATGTCGCCGATGAAGCGCGCCTCGCGCTTTTCACGCCCCACCACCTCGGCCCAGCCGTTCCAGGCCTCGGGCCGACGGTCAGCCATCAGGAAGTCCAGCACATCCAGCGCCCGGTCCTTCCGACCCAACCGCACATAGGCGCCGACCAGCCGCCACTCATAGGGAGTGTAGTCCTTCCACGCCGTGCGGTTGGTCAGGCGGTTTCGGAAGTTTTCCCAGTAGCGATCGAAGGTTCGCGCCAGAAGCTCGGGCGGCAGATGATCCTGTTCGCCGGCCGGCGACAGGGCGATGGTGGTCGAGGTGGCGTCGAAATCGCCCCGGTCCGCCGCGCCGGCGATCCAGTCGATGCCATGATGGGCCGCCGTCGCCGTGATCGACGCGCGAATGTCGGCGGCGAACTGATCCCGCGCCGCCGCATAGCGAGCCGCGGCCTCCGCATCGCCCAGGGTTTCGGCGATGAAGACCGCGTCCTTGTAGCCCAGCAGGCCCCAGAAATCGTCCCAGTAGGAATAGGCCGCCTTGTCCGAATAGCCCTCGTGGCTGATCGTCGGCGGCAGCAGGCCGTACAGATGACGCTGGTCCGGCGTTTGGAAGGCCGTCGTCCGGGTCGAGGCGCGCAGCTCGTCCATATAGGCGATCGCCCTTTGCACTTGCGGCCAGACCTGACGCAGCAGGGCCTCGTCCTTGGTGTAGCGATAGGTTTCGGCGGCCAGGAAGACGAACTCGCCGTGGCTGTCGTTCTCGGGCACCGGATCGGCGCCGCGCGCATCGACGCAGCACGGGACCTTGCCGTTCTCAAACACATAGGGGGCGTACCAGCGCAGATAGTCGGCCGAATGCTCGGCCATGCCCAGCCGGTTCAGCCCCTCGGCCATCATGGCCCCGTCGCGGATCCAGGAGCGATTGTAGCTGCGTGTGCCCGGTTGGAGGATCGGCCCCTGACGCGACATCAGCATATGGGCCAGCGAGGATTTCAGCGCGTCCTCAATGCGCTGGGCGGCGGGCGGCAACGTCAGTTCGACCCGGTCTAGCTTCGCGCGCCATTCAGCCGCCAACCGGGTCTCGACCGCGTCCAGCACCGCCGCCGCCTGCCCCACGGGCTCGGGCGCCAGCGCGTCGCCGGACAGTTGCGACACCCAGCCGACCGTGCGGATCTCGCCGGGCTGCAGCGTCATCTCGTAGGTTAGGGCGCCGGCGGCCAGACCTGTGGCGTCGGTCGTCGTCATGACCTCGGCGGCCGGCCACCGGGCAGACGGGAGGATCAGGGACTGCGGATCGCTGCCGGCGTCGAAGGTCGCCAGCGCGACCTGATCCGGGGCCGCCAGCGGCTGCACCCGCACCGTATCATTCAGCTTCAGTTCGGCGCCGTCCCAGCCGATCGTCTCCACCGGGCTGACGCCGCCGGGAATGGCCAGGAACTGACGCGGCGCATTGACCTGCATCGGCCGGGCGGCCAGGGCCAGGGTCAGGGTGCGCGGCCGGCTGGAGGTGTTGGTCAGGTCGTAACGGCCCCAGAGCTGCGCCTGATCGGCCTGCCCGTCGGCGAAGCTGGTGATCTTCAGCGTCCAGTCGTTGGCGGTCCAGGTCACCGACGGGATCGGCAGGTCGACGTCCTTCAGCCCCTGTTCGACATTGACGTCGGCCCAGGTGATCAGCCGCCCGTTGTCCACCACGAAGGGTTCGATACTGGGTCCGGCGCGGCGCAGCTCGATGGCGCCGT
The DNA here is from genome assembly GCF_005484585.1 of Brevundimonas sp. SGAir0440. Lineage (NCBI taxonomy): Bacteria > Pseudomonadati > Pseudomonadota > Alphaproteobacteria > Caulobacterales > Caulobacteraceae > Brevundimonas > Brevundimonas sp. SGAir0440. The sequence goes on from NZ_CP039435.1 coordinate 2,342,161, forward strand.
CCTCGCCGATCAGGCCGCTCTCCCCGCCCCCGTCGACCCCGACCAGGGTCCAGTAGGACTGCTCGCCTGAGAAGCCGCGCGGATAGAGGCCGCGCCGGTTCTCCTTGGCGACGGCTTCCAGAAACACCGTGCGGTCCGCGCCGAAGGCCAGCGGCTCGACCTCGATCTCGTTCAGCGCATAGGTCGTGGCCTGAGCCGCGCCCAGCCGCTGGCCCGCGCCGGACGAGCCGACCACATCGGAGGCGGAAACGGGCTTCAGCGGTTCCAGTCTCAGCCAGCGCGCCGTCGCCTCGGGCGTCCTCAGCCAGTCGACGCCGCCGTTGCCGCTCGTGACCGTCGCCAGTTCGCGCCAGTCGCGCCCGTCCATCGAGGCGGAAACGCGATAGTCGCTCGCCGCGCCCCGCTCGCCCCAGCGCAGGGTCAGGCCGCCGAACTCGCGCTCATAGCTCAGGTCCAATGTCAGGGCCGACGCCTCGCCCACCGGCGCGGTCCAGGCTGTCTTCGGGTCCAGATCGACGGCGTTGGCGGCGGTCGATGCCGTTCGTCCATCGCTGGCGATCGGCTGGGGCGGGACGGGCGGATCGACCGGCAGGGCGCGCAGGGTCAGTTGGTCGATCTCGACCGAGCCCTTGCCGCCTTCCGCCGCGACCACGACGAACTCCACCCTCTCCGCGCGACGCAGGATGGTTTCAAGGCTTGGCCCCCAAGCTTTGGAGACCTGACGGCGTTTAATCACGAACCGGGTCCAGCCGTCGGGGAAGTCGTAGCGCGCCGTCTGCTTCCACCAGACATTGTCGGCCGAGGCGTCGGTCAGCTTGACCTCGAAGGTGTTGGTCGGCCCGGCGCCCCGCACCCAGAAGCTGATCTCGTAGTTGTCGGGCAGGTCGAACGGCAGCGGCCGGCTGAGCACCGCATAGCCCGCCTTGCCGTCGAAGTCGTAATCGAGCCGGACCGCTTTCCCGTTATAGCCGGCGACGGCGGAGACGGCGGCGTGAACGTCGGTCGAGGCTGTGGCCTCCCACCGCGTCGCGTCGTCCATGCTGTCGAGAACGCGTGTTTCCTGGGCGACTGCGGGCGCGGCCAGAGCGAGGGTCAGGACCGAGGCGGCGGCCAACAGGAGGTTACGCATCGAAACTCGCAGTTCTGGTCAGCCCTTCACGCTGCCCGCGAGCATGCCGCGGATGTAGTAGCGTTGCAGGGCGAGGAAGAGGATCAGCACGGGCGCGACCGTGACGACGGCGCCGGCCATCATCAGTTCGATGTCCTGCACATGCTCGCGCGACAAAGCCGCCAGGGCGACCGGCAGGGTATAGTTTGACTGGTCCGTCAGAATGATCAGCGGCCACAGGAAGTCATTCCAGCTGCCCAGGAATACGAACAGGCCAAGCGTCACGATGATCGGCTGCAAGGTCGGCAGAACCACGCGGCGAAAGATCTGCCCTTCGCTGGCGCCGTCGATGCGGGCGGCCTCCAGCATTTCGTCTGGAATGCTCAGCGCATACTGGCGAACCAGGAACAGGCCGAAGATGGACGCCAGCCACGGCACGAGCGCCCCGGCATAGGTGTTCACCAGCCCCATCGACTTCAGCATCAGAAACAGCGGCAGAGTGCCGATCTGGGCCGGCACCACCAGGGCGGCGACCAGGAACTGGAACAGCCGCTCGCGCCCAGCGAACTTCAGCTTGGCGAAGGCGTAGCCGGCCGGGACCGTGAAGCCCAGCGCCAGGATCGTCGCCAGGGTCGCCAGGGCGAAGCTGTTCCACAGATACCGACCCATGCCCTGATTCAGGAACAGGTCGCGGTAATGCTCCAGCGTCCAGTGCGAGGGCAGCAGCGGCGGCGGGAAGACCGCCGCCTCGCCGGTCGCCATGAAGCTGACCGACACCATCCAGACCAGCGGGAACAGGACGATCAGGGCGATGAGGCCGACGGCCAGATTGAGCAGTATGGCGCGGAGTTTCATTGATACGCCCCCACCCGCTTGGCGACCGCCAGTTGGACCAGGGTGATGGCCAGGATGCACAGAAACAGGACGAAGGCGACGGCGCTGGCGGACCCTAGGTTCCACCATTTGAAGCCCTCTTCGTACATGAAGTACAGCACCGTCACCGTGCTCTGGGCCGGTCCGCCCTGCGTCATCACATAGGGTTCGGCGAACAGCTGGAAGAAGCTGGCGACCGAGATGATCGAGACCAACAGCATGGTCGGCGCGATGGCCGGCAGGGTCACATGGCGGAACTGTTTCCAAGGCCCCGCGCCGTCGATGCGGGCCGCCTCATAGAGGTCGTCCGGCACGGTCTGAAGCACCGCCAAGAAGATCAGCATATTGTAGCCGAAGATTTTCCAGACCACGAACATCAGAATGGCGGGGATCGAGGTCGACGGGTCGCCCAGCCAATCCACGGCAGGCAGGCCGATGCTTTCCAGCCCCCAGTTGATGACGCCGTAGCGGGTGTGCAGCAGATAACGCCACACCACCGCCGTCGCGACGAGCGTCGTGACGTAAGGGGCGAAGAACATCACCCGCCAGATCGGCCGCCACTTCACCACCCGCGCATTCAGGATCACCGCCGCCGCCAGTGACGCGGCGATGGACAGGGGCACGCCCAGCACGGCGAAGGTCAGGGTGTTCTTCATCGCCCCCCAGAACAGGGGATTGGTCAGCAGCCGCTCATAGTTCTGCAGGCCGACGAAACGCAGATTGTCCAGGTTCGCCAGGGCGTAGATGTCGAAGTCGGTCAGGCTGAGCAGCAGGGCCGCGATCACCGGAATGGCGAAGAACAGGCCGATGGCGAGCATGGCCGGGGCGACGAAGGCCCAGGCCGCCCGCTCGCGCGCGCCGCGTCCCCGCGACGGCTTCACCTTCGCCCCCGCCTTGGTCAAAGTGGGATCGACGACGGTCATAAGGCCCTGCCCTGTTCCATCATCCAGCGGCGCTTTTCCAGCAGTCGGTCGGCGCGGCGGTCGATCTCGGCAGCGGCGGCCTCAGGCGTGTATTCGCCGCGCACCATCCGTTCGGCGACGATCTGCATCTCGGTCACGATCCGCTCCCATTCCGGCACCTTGGGCACCGCCTTGGCGCGCGCCAGCTGCCCCCGGAACGGCGCCAGCATCGGATCGCGCTCGACGCCTGCGATGTCCCAGGCGCTCTGACGCGCAGGCAGATCGCCGACGATGGCGTTGAATCGGGCCTGCACGGTCGACTCGGACAGGTAGCGGACCAGGGCCCAGGCCGCCTCCTGATGCGGAGAGGATTTGAACACCGCCAGGCTGGACCCGCCCGGCGCCGAGGCGCCCAGGCCCTTCGGCCCCGGCACGCCGGTCGTGGCCCAGTTCGGCTGGAACGACGCGGGCAGCTTGCTGCGGAAATCGCCGACGCTCCACGGGCCGGAGAAGTAGAAGCTGAAATAGCCCTTGGCGAACTCGGTCCAGACGTTGGAAATCTGCGTCGATGACGCCAGGGGCGCCAACTGCTCGTCGAACAGGCTCTTGTAGAAGGCCAGGGCCGCGACGAAGCCGGGGTTGGAGAAGTTTCCGCGCGTATCCCGATCGCGCAACAGCGGCTCATCGATCTGAAGCCCGAAGGTCAGTAGTTGCTCGAACTCGTTCAGCGGCAGCAGGATGGCGTAGTTGTCGCCGCCGGCCACACGCTTGATCGCATGCATGGCCCGCTTCCATTCGGCCCAGTCTTCGGGCGGGGCGTCGAAGCCGGCCCATACCAGCAAATCCTTGCGATAGAACAGCAGCCGCGTGTCCACATACCAGGGCGTGGTCATGGCGCGGCCGGCGATCTCGTTCGTCTCCAGCACAGCCGGAAATTGATCGGTCAGCAGGTTCGCGGCCTCGGGCGGGGTCGGCGACAAGGCGCCGATGGCCGTCAGCTCCGCCACCCAGGTATTGCCGATCTGGCTGACGTCCGGCAGCGAGGCCCCGGCGTAGGCCGTCAGCAGCTTCTCATGCGCCGCCGTCCACGGCAAAGGCTGGACCGAGACGCGGACGCCGGGGTTGCGTCGCTCGAACTCGGGCATCAACTGCCCGACCGTCCCGCCCTCATTGCCCATGGCCCAGAAGCGCAGCACGGTCTCGCCGTCGCGGCGCGGGGTGCAGGCCGCAGCCGCCCCTCCCGCCATCAGGGCCAGAGCGGCTCGCCGATCAAGATGGGGCCTGTGGGCCGTCAAACTCATCCGTTCATCCAGCCGCCGGTGAAGCCCGCGATATCGAGCGCGCGGCGGATGTTGGGCTCGCCGCGCATATGGCGCCAGACGAACTCGGACCTGTGGTTCTCGGTCATGATGACGATCGGCCCCTGGTCGATGCCCAGATAGTCGCCGTCCACCCAGCCCACGCCGTCCACGATCTTGCCGTGCTGCAGCGGCCCGTCGCGCACCGTCAGGGTCGGGTTGAAGCTGTCGAGGAACCCCCACTCGGTATAGACGCCCGCACCGTAGCGCGCCTTCATCGTCTTGACGCAGGGCACGACGATTTCGGGTGCGAAGGCGATGGAGCTGGCCGCCGCGGTCGGCGCGATGGTGCCGTCGTCACGCTCGCCGGGCCCGCGCGCGGAATAGCTGAAGAACTCGCTTTCCTTGCCGTCGATGATCTGTTTGAAGTCGCCCGGCCCGTCACAGGCCGTCAGGCCCCAGACCTCGGACGAATAGCCCGCCCAGCCGCCCGGATTGTCATGGGCGTATTTCTGCTGCGCGTAGACGGCGCGGCGGCTGTTTTCGAAATAGTCGAGGTATTCGCCTAGTTGGGCAGACTGCCCGCGCATCCAGGCGTCCTGAATGCCGCGGAAGTCGATGAACATATGGCTGTACTGGTGCCCGAAGATGGGCGCGAAATTCAGGTGCCAGCTGCCCCAGCGATCGGTCCAGCTTTCGTCGTAGCTGGCCGCCCATTCGTGCCAGACATTGACCGACACCGGATGGGTCGGGCTGCCGATGGCCAGCAGCAGCACCAGCATCCCCTCGTTATAGACGTGCCAGTCGGAAGGAATGAAGCCGCTCTCGGGGTGCCAGCCCATGGTGATGCGGTTGTCGCGGATAACGGCCCACGGCCATTCGATCCGTTCGTAGATAGCCTGGGCCTTCTGACGGATTTCCGCCTCGTCGGCATGACGGCCGTCGAAGTAGCGGGCGGCGAACAGCATGCCGCCGATCAACAGAGCCGTATCGACCGTCGACAGTTCGTTGGTCCGGTAACGAAGCCCCGTCTCCATATCCAAAAAGTGGTAGAAGAAGCCCTTGTACCCCGCCGTGCCGCTGGCCTCTGGACCCTGCGGCAGGTCGTGGAAGAAGCGCAGCGTCGTCAGGGTCCGTTCACGCGCCTCGGCCCGGCTCATCCAGCCGCGCTCGACGCCCACCGGCCAGCAGGTCAGGGCGAAGCCGACCGCCGCCACCGAACAGAAGGACGGCGTCGGCCAGCGATCCGGCGTCAGGCCGGTCTTGCGATCCGTGACCTTCTCGAACCAGCGAAAGGTCCGCTCCTGAAGTTCCTCGATCTCCTGATCCAGCCGCATCGGCCTTCTCTGCGTCCCATTGACCGCCCCCGTCGCCGCCGCCTGCTGCGCCGCCGCCATCACCGGAAATCCTACGGCCAGAGCCGCCGCGCCTGTGGTGGTCCGCATCAGGAAGTTTCGACGATTCATGGGCACGCTCACTGGGTCTCAATCGAAAAAGAAAGGCCGCCTCGCAACAAGCACGAGGCGGCCCAGGCTCGGGATTTAGAAGGAGTAACGCAGGCCGACCTGGAAGCTGCGGGTCGGCAGATACTGTTCCGTCCCCATGCCGAAGCGCGGGCTGTTGAAGCCCTGATCGAAGGACTTGTAGTTGGTGAAGTTGAAGATGTTGATCGCATCCACGATGAACTCCACCTTCTGACCGCCATAGACTTCGAAGCCCTTCGTCAGACGCAAGTCGATCTGGCGATAGGCGAAGTTCAGACCAGGCAAGAAGGCGCGCTTGTCAGGACGACCGCCGTTCCAGCAAATGTTCGGGCCGCCGGCAGGAGCGTTCGGGCAGTCGAACACAGTGTAGGGCAAGCCCGAACCCAAGGTCACGATGCCTGAAAGCAGGAAGTCCGCCGGCAGACCGATGGTGCCGGACGCCACGATACGATGCGTTTCGTCGGTGTTCGACGGGAACTCAGGCGACTGCCCGGGCACATTGTAATCGAAGTCGAAGGCGCCGTAGCCGGAGTCGCGGCTGCCATTCTGGGTGGCGTCCATATAGGTGTAGGCGATGTTCACGCCCCAACGATCTTCGGCATTATAGGGCTTGTCGGCCGTGAAGTAGATCGCCTTGTAGTCGCGCTCCTTATCCGTGTTCTGGAAGAAGATCAGGTTGCGGAACTGCGGGAAGCCTACCGATCCCGGCGTCGGACCGTTGAACCGTCCGCCCGTCTCCGTCAGGGCATTGGCGATATACCAGCTGGATTCGCCTCTCGTCTTGCCGGCTGCAAGCGTCAGCGCCGTCTGGAACATGCCGATCTTCTGGCGCACGCCCAGGCTGAACTGATCGGTGCGCGGCGGCTCGAAGTCGTTTTGCACCAGGAAGACTTCGCCGGCGCCCGGGCTGGCCGCCAGCAGGGGATCAAGACCCTGCGGCGTCAGATAGCTCGGGTTCCAGGCGATGGTTTGGACACCGCCACGAGGCCCGCCCGTGTTCGAGAAGTAGATCGTCTTGTTGAACTGGAAGGGCTTGAACCGCTCGTCGAACGCGAAGTTGAAGCCGATACGATCGTAGTAGCGGCCGGCACCGCCGAAGATGACCGTCCGCTCATCGTCGAAGACGTCGTAGGAGAAGCCGAAGCGCGGTTGGAACGCGCCCTTGAAGGCCTTGCGATCACCATCGGAAATATAATCCGCCGGGTTGAAATACGACGGGAAGTCGTAGTTCGGCAGGTTCTGGATCGCGGCCAGCATGTTGCGAATGGAATCAGGCGTGCGGTAGTCGTTGTTGACCGCATTGTCCTCGTAATCCCAGCGAATGCCGAGGTTCAGCTCCAGCTTGGAGGTGATCTGCCAGTCGTCCTGAATGTATAGGCCTAGAACATTGTTATCGACGTCCGCAGGCGGAACGGCGACTCCCAGGTCAACCGAGACGGGGATATCGCGGCTGCCATTGATCTCGGGGCGGGCTTCGATGTCGTACGTAAAGGTGGGGTTACGCCCGAAATCCTTCTGAACGAAGTAGTTCTGCATTGAGTATTTCGCACCGATCTTGATCGTGTGCGTACCCATCCACTCCAGATCCGGAATCGTCAGATCGTTACGGATCGTGGTGCTTTTCTGCTCGAGGAACTGAGCATCAGCCCGGCCGCCGGCCGTGAACACGGTGGAGTCACGGTTGTTGAAGTTATACTGGAACCCCGGCGTCGCTGCGCTGTCGTCGCGGAAGATGACGTACTGGCGGCCATAGTCGGATCCATTGATCACCGACTGTTCATAGCTTGACGTGAAGTAATCGATCGCGAACTCGTTCAGGAAGCGATCGCCCTGATATTGATGGCGCAGGTTGAAGGCGATGTTTTCGCCGTTGTTACGCGCCGCGCGGCTGGGCGCATTCTGGCCGCTGGCTCCACGGATATCTTCTTCCGTCTTGTACTCGCTGCTCAGCTCAAGCCGTTGGCGGTCGTTGATCTGCCAGGACAGTTTGCCGAAGAAGACGTCCTGCTCATAAGGCGTCGAGGTCGTGCCCAGGTCGTTTGCGAAGAAACTGGTGTATTCGGTGCGGTTGAGGAAGGACTGCGAAATGCGCTCTTCGTCCTTGCGCTCATAGGCGCCGAAGAAGTGCAGCCGGTCCTGGATGATCGGGCCGCCCAGGCTGGCGCCGTACTGGATACGCTTCAGAGGCGCCTTGGCGTCGCCGCGACGCTCCGAGATCACGTCCTGAGCGATCCAACCGGGATCCTGATAGTAGGCGAAGACGTCGCCGTGAAACTCGTTCGTGCCCGAGCGCGTGACGGCGGTGATGATGGCCGAACCGGCTTGTTCGTACTCGGCCTTGAAGTTCTGGCTAATAACGCGGAACTCTTGCACAGCCCCCTGCGGGAAGGGGGTGCCGCGACTGTCGTCCTGACCGGCGACACCGCCGTCGTTGATCAGCGACTTACGGTTCTGGCCGTCGATGAAGACGTTGATCGCCTGAGCGGTCTGACCGCCGGCCGAGATCGTCCGCTCGGTGTCGTCCTCGGTCACGCGAAGACCGGGTGCGAGGGCGGCGAAGTTTAGGAAGTTCCGGCTGATCTGCGGCAGGTTGTTGATCTGCTGCTGGGTCACGTTGGTCGCAACTTCAGGCGTGCGCACCTCGAAGACGCGGCGGCCGGTGACGACGATGTCGCCCAGCTCGGTCGCGCCGTCGGTGGCGGCCGTCGTCGTCGCTCCGGCGACATCCAGGTTCAACGTGCCGACCTGACCCAGGGACAGGGTCACGGTTTCTTCCGCCGTCTGGCCGTCCGCGCTGGTGACCTGGACGCGATAGGTGCCCGGGCGCAGGCCGGACAGGACGTAGCGACCATCGGCGCCGACGCGCGCACGTGACGCATATCCGGTGGAGACTTCGGTCGCGACGACCGTCGCGCCCGTCTCGACGGTCTGGCCGTCATAGACGGCGCCGCGCAGGGTCGTCGTTGCGTTCTGCGCCTGCGCCCCGCCGACGACCGCCATGCTGATGGCTAGCGCCGATGCGGCGGCCAAAGCGGCCTTTCGCGTGTTGAACTGGGTCATCCTGAGCTCTCCCCTCCTGATGGGATCGGTTTTCAGCGACATGGCTGGCCTACCCTTTGTTGAACCTGGCGAACGAAGCCGCCGCGGTGGACTGGCGTTCGACCAGGATCGGCCGAACGATTTCGCAAGCGGTGTCCGTGGCGTCGGCGGTCGCGCCGGCCTGAACCAGGCCGATCAGGCGTTCGACGCCCCTTCGGCCGATTTCCGCGATGTTGACGCGCATGGTGGTCAGCGCAGGCCGCATCAGGGCCGCGATCGGCACGTCGTCGAAGCCGACGACGGCGATGTCTTCGGGGCAGCGCACGCCGGCCTCCTGGAAGGCCAGAAGCGCGCCCACGGCCATCATGTCGTTGGCGGCGAAGACGGCGTCGGGCCGCTCTATCATGGCCAGCAACTGGGTCGCGGCGCGGTGGCCCGAGGCCTGAGAGAAGTCGCCCTCGACGATGATCGGGTCATGGCCGTCGAGCGCCGCCGTGTATCCAGCCGCACGCGTGTCCGCCTCGATGTTGCCGGCGGCGCCGCGAATGTGAGCGATTCGCCTGCGACCGGTGGACCGCAGATGCTGGACCGCGCCGACAGCGCCGCCGTGGTTATCGATCATGATGGACGCCCGGCCCGGCTCGGCCGCGCCGCCGTTCATCAGCAGGACCGGCATCCGACCGGCGAACTCGGACGACAGGTTTGCGGCGCCCAGATGAGGCGACAGCACGATCATGCCGTCGACCCGCCCGCGCATCGAGCGCACGGCGGCCAGGGTGTCTTCGGCGCCGTCATGCGAACTGGAGACGATCAGATGCTTGCCGTGGGCGCGGGCGGCCAGATCCATGCCCCGGATCAGCTCGGAGAAGAACTCGCCGAACAGGTCGGGCAGGATGACGCCGATCGTGTCGTTCTTGCTCGTCGACAGGCTGCGGGCGCCGAAATGCGGGACGTAGCGAAGGTCTTCGACCGCATCGAGCACGCGCTGGCGCGTCGCGTCCGACGTCACGCCCAAGCCGTTCAACACACGAGAGACAGAAGCCACCGACACATTGGCGCGTTCAGCCACGTCGCGCATGGTGGCGGCCTTGGCGAAGGGCTGGCCCTCCTGCCGTGCAGACGCAGCGCTAGGCGCGGCCATGTCCAATCGAATTCTCCCTGCTCCCTATCGTCCCGGCCCCCTTTTCGAAGATCCGTCGATAAGCGATGTAAGCGGTTACATGACACAGGAGTAATGCACGCCGCAAGCGCCGTTCGGCCACATTTCAGGCGATTTTGAGGCTCTGCTGGAGCCGTGCCAACGTGCAAGAAAAGCTAAGTCGCTGCTTTGACTGCGCTCTTTACAGGCTCGTCCGGCGGAGGAGACAAGGCGAATGCGGCAGGCGCGCGCCTTGGTCGCACTATCAGCTGGCAATCCGCGTCGCGGCTGCGGCTGCATACGAAAAGGCCCGCGCCGCCGAAGCTGCACGGGCCGCAATCACGATGCGAAAGACGAATCTATGCCAGCTTAAGCTCATCCAGCTTGCCGCGCAGCATCTGCAACATGGCGGAGAAATCGCGGCCGCCGTGCCCGATCCCGTCGAACAGGGCGTAAAGCGCCTCGGCCTGCGCGCCCAACGGCGTCGAGGCGCCGGATTTCGCCGCTGCGTCCTGGGCCAGCTTCAGGTCCTTCAACATCATGGCCGTGGCGAACCCGCCCTGATAGTCGCGGTTGGACGGCGCGGTCGGCACCGGACCCGGCCAGGGATAGTAGCTGGTAACGCTCCAGCACTGACCCGACGACTTGGACGCGATCTCGAAGAACCGTTCGGGATCCAGGCCCAGCTTTTCGGCCAGGGCGATGGCCTCGCACGTGCCCAGCATGGAGATGCCGAGCAGCATGTTGTTGCAGATCTTGGCCGCCTGCCCTGCGCCATGATCGCCAGCGCGGATGGTGATGCGGCTCATGGGTTCCAGCGCCGCCTCGACGCGGGCGAAGTCGCCCTCATCGCAGCCGACCATGAATGCTAGCGTACCCGCATCCGCCGCCGCGGTGCCGCCTGAGACGGGCGCGTCGGCAAAGGCGTAACCGGCCGATTTGGCAAGACCGGCGACCTTGCGCGCGGTTTCGACGTCGATGGTCGAACAGTCGAGCAGCAGGGCGGTCGACGGCGCCGCGCCGACGATCTGTTCGGAATAGACCTTCAGCACGTGCGGCCCGGCCGGCAGCATGGTGATGACGACTTCGGCGTCCTTGACCGCCTCGGCGACCGATCCGACCGCGACGCAACCTGCCGCTCCGGCCCGTTCCAGCGCCTGCGCCGACAAATCGAAGGCGGCGACTGCATGGCCCGCCTTGGCCTGGTTCGCGGCCATGCCGCCGCCCATATTGCCCAGGCCGATGAAGGCGATCTTGGTCATGGTCTCTCTCCCTTTTTGTCGTCCGCTCATCCCCGCGAAAGCGGGGACGTGGTCAGGCCAGCGGCGTCCATTTTTCATTGTCCGGCAGCGGCGCGAACAGCGCATCCAGCGTCTCGTTGGTAACGCCCGACAGGTCCGCCGGGGACCATTTCGGCGCATTATCCTTGTCCACGATCACTGCCCGCACGCCTTCCTGGAAGTCGTGGGTGCGCACCACGCGGCCGCCCAGGGCGTATTCCATCGTCATATTATCGGCGAAGCTGTTCAGCGTTGCGCCCGTCCGGATCTGGCGCAGCGAGACCTTCAGCGACTGTGGCGACTTGGTCTTCAGCGTTTCCAACTGCTGCAGCGCCCAGTCCGAGCCGTCCGCCTCAAGCGCCTGGAAAATTTCCTCAACCGTGTCGAAGGCGAACAGCCGGTCGATGGCCTCGCGGTGGGCCGACAGCGGTGCAGGCCCCGCGTCCCCGGCGTGGCGCGCCACGACCGACGACGGATCGGCGGCCTCGCCCATCAGATCGGCCTTCAGCGCCTCGACGCGATCTGCGGGCACGAAGTGCGTGTGGATGCCCAGGGCCACCGTATCCGCCGCCTTAAGCCGCGCGCCCGTCAGCGCCAGCCAGACGCCGGTCTGGCCCGGCAGGCGCGGCAGGAACCAGCCGCCGCCCACGTCGGGGAACAGGCCGATCCCGGTCTCGGGCATGGCGTAGGTGGTGCGCTCGGTCGCCACACGAAGGTTGGCCGGCTCGGAAATGCCGACCCCGCCGCCCATGACGATGCCGTCCACGATGGCGACGATCGGCTTGGGATAGTCGAACATCAGGTGGTTCAACCGATATTCGGCCAGGAAGAAGGCCTTGGCCTCCGACGCATCGCCCGCACCGCTTTCGGCGATCATGCGAATGTCGCCGCCCGCGCAAAAACCCCGCTCGCCGGCGTGGTCTATAAGTATGGAGGAGACGGAGGGATTTGAACGCCAGGCCAGCAGCGCCTCCGTCAACGTCTCGCACATCGCCCGGTTCAGCGCGTGGATCGCCTTGGGTCGGTTCAGGGTGATGCGACCGATGCCATTTTCGATGCGGGTGACAACCTCGGCCTCGCTCACTTGGTCATCTCCCGCGCAATGATCACCCGCATGATCTCGTTGGTGCCTTCCAGAATGCGATGAACCCTCAGGTCGCGCACGATCCGTTCCAGCGGATAGTCCTTCAGATAGCCATAGCCGCCGTGCAGTTGCAGAGCCTCGTCGGCGATCTGGAAACAGGCGTCCGTGGCCAGCCGCTTGGCCATGGCGCACCATTTGGTCTTTTCCGGGTGGTCGGTGTCGATGGCCCAGGCGCCGCGCAACACCATCAGACGCGCCGCCTCCAGGTCCGTGGCCATGTCCGCCAGGCGGAACTGCAGCGCCTGGAACTCGCCGATCGGACGGCCGAACTGTTTGCGGGTGGCGACGTACGCCTGCGCCGTCTCCAGCGCCAGCCGCGCCCCGCCCAGCGAACAGGCGGCGATATTCAGGCGCCCGCCGTCCAGACCGGCCATGGCGTAGCGGAAGCCCGCCCCCTCTTCGCCCAGCAGGTTGGCGACCGGCACGCGACAGTCGTCGAACTGGACGATGGCGGTCGGTTGGGCGTTCCAGCCCATCTTCTTTTCCTGCGCGCCGAACGACAGGCCGGGCGTGCCAGCCTCGACCACGATCGCGCTGACGCCCTTCGGACCCTCGCCGCCCGTGCGGACCATGACGACATAGACGTCGGACGTGCCTGCGCCGGAGATGAAGGCCTTGGACCCGTTCAGCACATAGTGGTCGCCGTCGCGCACGGCCGTGGTCCGCAGCGCCGCCGCATCCGACCCCGAGCCCGGCTCGGTCAAGCAATAGGAGGCGATCTTCTCCATCCCCACCAGCGACGGCACGAACCGGCCGCGCAGATCGTCCGACCCGAACCGATCGATCATCCACGTCGCCATATTGTGGATCGAGATGAAGGCCGCCGTCGCCACGTCGCCGCGCGACAGCTCTTCGAAAATCACCGCCGCCTCGACCCGGCCCAGGGCCATGCCGCCGTGCTCCTCAGCCGTATAGATGCCGCAGAAGCCCATTTCGGCCGCCTGTTTCATCACCTCGACGGGGAAATGCTTGTCCTCGTCCCAGCGCGCCGAATGGGGCGCCAGTTCAGCCTCGGCGAAGGCGCGAGCGGCGTCCTGAATGGCGCGCTGATCGTCGTTGAGAGCGAAATCCATGACGGCCTCAGCGCATCGTCGGAATGACGAACGAGCTGTCCGAATGCTCCAGCGCCGAGTCCGGCCAGCGGGCCGTCACGGTCTTGGTCTTGGTCCAGAAGCGGACGCCCTCCATGCCGTGCTGGTTGATGTCGCCAAAGGCCGAACGCTTCCAGCCGCCAAAGGTATGATAGGCGACCGGCACCGGGATCGGCACATTGATCCCGACCATGCCGACATTGACCCGGGCGGCGAAGTCGCGCGCCGCGCGGCCGTTCTGGGTGAAGATGGCGACGCCGTTGCCGTATTGGTGGTTCGACGGCAGGGCCAGCGCCTCCTCGAACGTCTCGGCGCGCACGATCTGCAGCACCGGACCGAAGATTTCCTCCTGATAGGACGACATCTCGGGCTTCACATGGTCGAACAGCGACGGACCGATGAAATAGCCCTTCTCGTGACCTTGCAGGCTGAAGTCGCGACCGTCGACGACCAGTTCGGCGCCTTCCTGCACGCCTTTTTCGATCCAGCCCGCGACACGCTCGCGATGCTGGGCCGTGACGACGGGGCCATAGTGGGCGCCCGCATCGGTCGAGACGCCGACCCGCATCGAGGGGATTTCTGCGACCATCCGCTCGCGCAGTTCGTCGGCGGTCTTCTTGCCGACCGGCACCACGACCGGCAGCGCCATGCAGCGTTCGCCCGCCGAACCATAGGCCGCGCCCGACAGATCCTTGATGACCTGATCCATGTCGGCGTCGGGCAGGACGATGCCGTGGTTCTTGGCGCCGCCCATCGCCTGGACGCGCTTATGGTTGGCGGCGCCCGTCTGATAGACATAGTGGGCGATGTCGGACGAACCGACGAAGCTGACGGCGTGAACCAGCGGATGGGTCAGGATGGCGTCGACCGCCGTCTTGTCGCCATGCACCACGTTCAGCACGCCGTTCGGCGCCCCGGCTTCCAGCATCAGTTCGGCCAGACGCACCGGCACCGACGGATCGCGCTCGGACGGCTTCAGGACAAAGGTGTTGCCCACCGCGATGGCCACGCCGAACATCCACATCGGGATCATGGCCGGGAAGTTGAACGGGGTGATGCCCGCCACAACGCCCAGCGGCTGACGCATCGAATAGACGTCGATGCCGGGGCCGGCGCCTTGAGTATATTCGCCCTTCAGCGCGTGCGGGATGCCGCAGGCGAACTCGATCACTTCCAGGCCGCGTTGAATGTCGCCCTTGGAATCGGCGATGACCTTGCCGTGTTCGCTGGACAGCAGTTCGGCCAGTTCGTCCATTCGCGCCTCGACCAGGCGTTTGAAGTCGAACATGACGCGGGCGCGGCGCTGGGGATTGGTCGAAGCCCAACCGTCAAACGCGTTCTGCGCCGCCTGGACCGCTCGATCGACCTCGCCCGTGGTCGCCAGTTGCACGCGAGCCTGCACATCCCCGGTGTTGGGATTGAACACGTCGCTGAATCGTCCGGACGCGCCGTCGAAAGCCGCACCGTCGATGAAGTGGCGAATGTCGCGCATGGCCTGGGTGTCCCTGTTGGTTCTTTTGTTGCGGCTATGGCTATCACCCCAGCGCGCGGGTCGATAATGCAAAGTTGCAGGCAACATTCTGCGTTTTTGCAAGCTAGCTAGACGGCCATGTACGACTGGGACGATCTGCGCATCTTCATCGCTGCGGCGCGCGCAGGCTCGCTGGGCGGTGCGGCGCAGCGGTTGGGCGTCGACGCCGCCACGGTCGGGCGTCGGGTCGCCCGGCTGGAAAGCGCGCTGAAATCCACCCTGGTCGTCCGCTCGACCACCGGGCTTCAGCTGACCGCCGCCGGCGCCCAACTGCTCGATATCGGTCTGGAGGCCGAAAGCGCGATGGAGGCCGCCGGCCGCGTGACCCAGCCCGACGCGCCCGCCGGTGTGGTGCGCGTCAGCGCGTCCGAAGGGTTTGGCGTCACCCTGATGGCGCCCGCCCTGCCCGCGCTGCGTCTGGCGCATCCGGGTCTGAGGATCGAGCTGGCGGCCACCTCCGGCTTCCTATCCCCGACGCGCCGAGAGGTCGATATGGCCATCACCCTGGCCGCGCCGCATGCCGCACGCCTGATCGTCGAGCCGCTGACGCCGTATCAACTGGCCCTCTACGCCTCGCCCGATCATCTGAACCGCAACGGCGTTCCGAACACTGTCGATGACCTGAGCCGCTTCGACATCGTCGGCTATATCGACGATCTGATCTATGCGCCCGAGCTGCGCTATCTCGACGAAGTCCAGCCGGGCCTCGCCCCCCACGTCGCCTCGTCGTCGATCCGGGCGCAGCGTGAAATCATCGCCGCCGGGGGCGGCGTCGGGGTCCTGCCGTGCTTTCTGGCCGAGGGTCTGGTGCGCGTGCTGCCGTCGATCCTGATCGAACGTCGCTTCTGGCTAGCCACCCACCGCGACGTCCACGACACCGCGCGTCTGCGCACCGTGCGTTCGTGGCTGAAGACCCTGTGCCAAGAACAACAGTCCAGCTTGAGGCCATTCTGACTTCGGCAGAGACATCGAAGTGTGGTGCGTCGCACACACCCACCCGTTTTTGAAAGTTCGGGGAACGGAGGTCTCGTTCAAATCTTAATAGAAGACGAACGAGGCCTGCCATGACACTGACCTTCAGCCTGACATTGATGACGGCCCTGATGGGCGCCCCGACCGGACCGCTGCTGAAGGATGCGGTCCTGTACAGCGCGCCTCAACCCGCCATCGAACGCGCCGTCGCGCCCAAGGCCCAGAGCACCGACCGCTTCAGCGTGCGCCTGCGTTGCACCGCCTTGGCGTCAGGCCACGTCACCGATTGCGTCGTGCTGGAAGAAAGCCGTCCGGGCATGGGCTTTGGCGAAGCGGCCCTGGCCCTGATGAATGGCGCCGAGGTCACGCCGATCATGGATCGCGGCCGCCCTGTCGACGCGCCGTTCGAACGCACCATCGACTTCACGCCGTAGGCCACAGCTCAGCCCCGTATGAAAAGTCCCCGGTTGCTCGCAGCCGGGGACTTTTCTTATTCGGCTATGTGTCGAGGACATTAGCGACTTCCCTCGCCCTTGCCGGGCGAGGGAAAAGCCGGCCTATCGCGCAGGCGCGATGCGCCACACCGTGTTCGACAGGTCGTCGGCGACAAACAGCACACGTTTGTTTCCATCGAACGCGACGCCGACAGGACGCCCGCGCGCCTTGCCGTCCTTCAGGAAGCCTGTGGCGAAGTCGACGGGCTGACCCGCCGGACGGCCGGCGTTGAACGGCACCCAGACGACCTTGTAGCCGGACGGATCCTGCCGGTTCCAACTGCCGTGCATGCCGATGAAGGCGCCATTGGCGAACGACCCGCCAAAACCACCATTGCGGGCGAAGTCCAGGCCCAGGGCGGCGACGTGCGATCCCAGGGCGTAGTCCGGCCGGATGGCCTTGGCGACCATCTCGGGGTTCTGCGGCATCACGCGCGGATCGCGATTCTGGCCCCAGTAGCTGTAGGGCCAGCCGTAGAAAGCCCCGTCCCGCACCTGGGTCAGATAATCTGGGACCAGTTGCGGCCCCAGTTCGTCCCGCTCATTGACCACCGACCACAACAGATTGGTCGTGGGCTCGATGGCCAGGGCCGTTGGATTGCGAATGCCGGTTGCGATCGTGCGCCGTGCGCCGGTCGTCCGGTCGATCTCCCACACTGTGGCGCGCTCTTCTTCGACGGCCATGCCGCGCTCGCCGATATTGGAGTTCGAGCCGGTGCCGACATACAGCTTCGACCCGTCCGCGCTGGCGGTCAGGGACTTGGTCCAGTGGTGGTTGATGCGCGAGGGCAGTTCCGTCACCCGCTCGGCGGGCGTGGCGATGCCGGTCTGGCCCGGCTGGAAGGCGAAGCGAACCAGCGCCCCCTGTTCGGCGACATAGAGATAGCCGTCGACGTAGGCCAGGCCGTAGGGCGCATCGAGGTTGTCCACCAGAACGGTCCGCAGTTCGGGCGTGCCGTCATTGTTCGCGTCGCGCACCAGGGTGATGCGATTGCCGCCTTTGATCTTGGTGTTGCCCTGCTTCTTGATGACGCCGGCGATCACATCCTTGGGCCGCATGGCGGGCGCATGGCCGCCGCGCCCCTCGGCGATCAGGACGTCGCCGTTGGGCAGGACCAACATCTGACGCGGAATCTTGAGATCCGTGGCGAAGGCGCTGATCGTAAAGCCCTGCGGCACCGTCGGCGTCTCGCCGTTCCAGCCTGCCGGCGGGCTGATCTTCATCGGCGGCACCAGCGTCTCGTTGACCTTTGGCAGGTCGGGCGTCGCGCCGGTCTGATTCAGTTTCGGATCGCTGGCGTTGCCGCAGGATGCGACCGTCAGGGCCATGGCCAGGGTGGCGGCGCTGGCGGCGAGCAGGTTCTTGTTCATCGGACGCTCTCCCGCGCGGCATAGGCGGTCCAGCCGGCGACCAGGACCAGGATTGTGCAGAGGATCGACAGGATCAGACCAAAGGCTCCGACAGAGCTCCAGGCGTCCTGGCTGTGTTTGAAGGCGTTCACCAGCCCCAGCACCCAGGCCAGCGCAAGCGCGACCAAATGCACCGTCGCCCGACGTGAACACCCGTGGCGCAGGCCGACGACGAAATCAAAGATCGAAAACAGCCCGGCGAACCCGCCGAACACCAGCGCGCCGGTGATCAGCCAGGCCGAGAAGTTCGTCCATTGGACCTCCGCCGTCTTTAGATAGGCGATGTCGGTGAACAGGGCGAAGGTGAACAGCGCGATCGGAAACGCCAGCAATAGCCAATGCAACGGTCGAACGACCGCATCCTTCAGTCCATGGGTGCTCATGCCAGCCCTCTCCGTAAAGTCTGGCTTGGCTAACCGTCGGAACGGAAAATGGTTCACATCGGCTTTTGCCGCGCCGATCTTGTAGCGTTGAAGTTAGGGGCGCGCTCTCGCCTTTGGTAGCTCACAAACTGCGTCGCGGATGCGCCGTCAGACCGCATCGACAATGCCGATCAGCGTCTCGGATTTACCCGACCCGATTGGACCAATCGGCGTAAAGGTCCAGCGCCTTCTGCGGCGATGAAATCCACCAGGAATAGCCGTTGCGCCTTCCGACAGAGATTTCATTGACGTCGTTGTGGATGGTCTGATCCTTGTCGCCGAAGATGGGACGCCCGGTCACCAGATCGTAATTGCGAGACCAGATCGGACCCGCCCCGGCCTTGTCGATCAGCTTGCGTCCGTCGTCGGTCATTTCGAAAGACTTGTCATAGACACGCATCGCCTGAAGCCATTCAGCGGCGCCGCGAACGGCGGCCTTGATCTCCGGCGACGGGTTCTCCTCGCCCATGAGGAAGATCAGGATATCGGTTGTTTCGCCGCTTGCGATAGATCGCGGCTCGTAGTTCCGGGCGCTGGTTGGCACCAGTCGCATGGGCTCGACCTGCTGCGGCCAGCCCAGCAGTCGATCCCCCTGACGCACCTGTGCCGCGAGGATCACGTCGATCGCCTTCCGGGTCGCCTCGGCCGCCTGTGTCTCCAAGTCAGCCGGCACGAAGTCGAAGCCCTCAGCGCCATGGGCGACATCACGAAGCAGCATGGCCGCGTTCGCCACCGCATTGTCATTGAAGGTGATGGAGTCGTGGAAGCCGCCTTCGAGCGGCCAGATCTGAGGCCAGCCGCCATTGGGATATTGCGCGTTCAGAAGATACCGCACGCCTCGGATGACGCTGGCGCGCCAGGCGTCGCCGTCGCGTCCGGGCGCGTGCGCGGCGACCTTGGCCAGGAAACGCATTTCCGACCACGTCGCCTCGTTGTCCAACGTGCCAACGAAGGTCCAGAAGCGATCCGCCGGCGCATCAAAGTTCGCCGGGTTCTGCTCCATGGTTTCGGCATCGTTGGAGAACCGCTGACCCGGCAGGCGCGCAATGCTGCGATCCTGGTTTTTGCTCCATCCGCCGGCTGGCGTCTGGAAACTGACGATCGCATCCGCGACGGCCCGGGCGTCGGCCGTGGCGTACCAGTCGGCAGGCCGATCCAGCGGCATGTTGTAGTGGGCGGGTCCGACGGCCTTGGGCGGCGGCGGCGGAGCCACTCCGGCGGGAAGCTCGGCCGCGAGCGCAGCGCGGTCGGCCAGATGCTGGGCTTGGGAGCGTGCCAGATACTCGGCCCACGGACCACGCTCCGCGTCGGGCAAGGCGCCAATCCTGTCGCTGGTCAGGCCCACCGCCGGCGTGTTCAGCCGCAGGACTTCAGCCTGAGCAACGCCGCAAACGCCCGCCACAAGCGCGACCGCGCCAAATGCCAGGATCGAACAGGCGGATAGGATTTTCATCGCGCTAACTCCCACAACTTTTTGGTTTTTCATGCTTGTCTGGATCGCAGGCCAGTGACGCCGGACGACTTGGTCACCTTGAGGCCTTGGCCGTCCAGGGTGTCGATGTTGCAGTCGCGGAAGCGCCAGTTCTCGGCATTGGCGATGGCGCCCGCATCCTGCACGTCCCAGTCCAACCGTTCGAAAATGAAGTCTTTCAGCGGCGCTTCAGGATAGGCGGCGGCGGCGAATCCGACTTTGCCGCCGACGGCCTTGATGTTCGACAGCCGAACATCGTGGATACGGGGAATGCCCTGTTCACGCGGCACCGGCGTGGCGAGCGCGCGCCAGTAATCCGGCACGTCCGCAATGCCGTCCGGAATCTGGGCGTAGCTGTAGTTTGGGTACCAGTTCAGATTCACCTGCATCAAGGTGCGCACGTCCTGCAGATGGATGTCGCGCAGGCGGATGTTGGAAATCACGCCGCCGCGTGTGTGGCCTGATTTGAAGAAGATCCCCAGCGGCACCGGATACTCGATCCTCAGCCCAGAGACTTCGATGTCGTCAAATCCGCCAGATGTCTCCGATCCGAAGGTCATCCCGGCCAAGGCGTCACGGACGATGCAGTCGCGAATCTTCACCTGACGGCATGGCCGTGCCACGCGCAGCCCGTCCCAGTCGCGTCCGGCCTTTATACACATCGCGTCGTCGTTGACCGACAGGTCGCATCTCTCGACCAGCACCCGCTCCGATGAGTCGATATCGATGCCGTCCGTCGAGGGGCCGCGTCCGCCGATGTTATTCCTGATGATCAGGTCGGCGACCTTCACATCCCGCGAATAGCAGACGTGGACGGTCCAGAACCCCGATCGCGCTAGGTTCAGACCGGAAACCTCGACCTGCTGTGAATCGTAAACGTGGATCAGACGCGGACGGCGGCAGTCGTAGTCGGCCGCCCATCGCAGGTCGCGCGGATCATAATCGCGTCGCAGCGCCCAATAGGAGTCCCAGAAGACCTTTCCGTCTCCATCGACCAGACCCTCGCCCGTGATCTTGGCGTTCTGTTGCTGATAGACATTCAGCAAGCCGGCGGGCCAGTCCATCTCAACGCCTGCAACACGCGTGCGAACCATCGGATAGGCGGTCAGATCCTGAACGCCACGCAGAGTGGCGCCGCGTTCGATCGACAAGGTCACCCCCGACTTCACGAATAACGAGCCTGACAGGTACAGACCGGGCTTCAGGACCACGACCCCTCCGCCCTGCCCTGCCGCTGCGTCGATGGCGGCTTGGATAGGACGCGTGTTGATGGCGACCCCGTCACCCACCGCGCCATAGTCAGACGCGTCGAACATGCGCAAATGGCTCGCCTGTGCAAACGCCGACGTCGCTCGCGTAAAGGCGCTCACGACACCCAGTTGCAGAAGCGTGCGGCGATCGGCGCGCATCTAGATTTCCCACATTCTGTTCTTTCGTCTCACAATAGTGGACGATATAAGGCTGGCAAGAGATACCGATAGTTGATCGTCAGAAATTGACACCGGTTACGTTGCGGCTCGCTGTCCAGGTGGGCCACCAACCATCATGCGCCGCCCGGAGCAGCGCCGGAGGAAAACATGGCCCTGCCAACCCGACCCTGCCTTGGCCTGATTGCAGTTTTGATGAGCTCGGCCGCCCTGTCCGGCCCCGTTCTAGCGCAAACGGTCGCAGTCTTGCCGCCGGGCGTCGAGGCTGAATGGCTGGCTGACCGCGATCGCCCCGCCCTCTACACCGACGTGGCAGGCGTGCCGTCTCGCGAGAGCACGATGGCGGCTGTCGAATATGTCGCCTCCTCGCAAATCGCCGCCATGGCCGCCGAGCCGCTCGCTCTATCGACTGGCAGCAACCTGACGCAGATGTCATCGAACTGGGTCGCAGCCACCTTTTACGTCGGCGCCTCGCGACTTGCGCGCGTCTCGGACGACAGGAGAACCCTGCGCTTTTTGAGCGCCGTGGCCGATCACTACAACTACAGTGTACGTGGCGCGCGCTCGGGCAAGACGATGCTGAACGCCGACGATATCGCGATCGGCGATCTTTACGAAGAACTCTACGCGCGTCGTGGACAGGAGGGCGTGCTGATGCCCCTGCGTCAGCGGCTGGACTGGCAGGTCCCCTATCTAGCCAGGGCGGAAGACACACCGGCGCTGGTCTGGTGGTGGGCCGACGCTCTCTATATGGCGCCCCCGGTCTTCGCCCGGATGACCGCGATCACGGGCGATCCGAAATATCTGAACGCCGCAGACAAGGAATGGCGACGCACAGCGGCGCGGCTGTGGGTCGAGGACGAAAAACTCTTTCTGCGCGACGAACGGTTCAAGGACGAGAACCATCGTGACGCTGATGGCGACCGCATCTACTGGTCGCGGGCCAATGGCTGGGTCATGGGTGGTTTGGTGCGATGGCTGGAGTCCGTGCCTACCGATTTCGCCGGGCGCGGCTTCTATGTCGACCTCTTCCAGAAGATGGCCGGCAGGATCGCAGGTCTCCAGCAAGAGGACGGACTGTGGCGCGCCAGCCTGCTGGATCCCGAAGCCTATCCCGAGGCTGAAACCTCAGGCTCGGTCTTCTATGTCTACGCCCTGGCCTGGGGCATCAATCACGGCCTTTTGGATCGCGACACCTACCTGCCGCATGTGTTGAAAG
Organism: Brevundimonas sp. SGAir0440; assembly: GCF_005484585.1. Taxonomy (NCBI): domain Bacteria; kingdom Pseudomonadati; phylum Pseudomonadota; class Alphaproteobacteria; order Caulobacterales; family Caulobacteraceae; genus Brevundimonas; species Brevundimonas sp. SGAir0440. Next base: position 2,364,464 of record NZ_CP039435.1, read on the forward strand.
GGTGGGCCGGCCTGAACCGCCATGTCCTTGCGAACGGCCTGGTGGGCGCGGCGCAGAAGACCGGCGATCAGCCCGTGTCAACCGACCCTGAGGACGTCGGCCTCTATGCTTCAGGAACCTATATTCTGGCCGGGCTGGAAGTCGCGTCTCTGAATGACCCAGTTCGCTCTCTGCCATTAGCGGAACCCACGCGCGACACGGCCGCAGTGATCGCCGCGACCACCCCTGTCCCACCCGCCCCTGTGACGGTCGTCGGCGCAGAAGAAATCCGCCGTCGAGACGCCGAGATGCGTGCGACCTCGGCGCTCTCCTACGATCCATCCGCTCTGAATCGACCCTCGAGCATCGAACCGCTGGAGCCGCCGCCGGAGGATCAGCAGCGACCGCGCGCCGTCGCCCGCTTCGCGCCAGATCGTTTGGATGACCTGCTATGGGAAAACGATCGCGTCGCTCACCGCATTTACGGTCCCACGCTTGAAGCGCGCGAGGCGCCCTCTGGCTCGGGCATCGATGTGTGGGCCAAACGGGTCCGCTATCCGTTTATGGACCGCCAGCTGAAGTTCCCGAACTATCACGTCGATCGCGGTGAAGGCCTGGATTATTACGATGTGGGACGCGGCAGAGGCGCCGGGGGTCTGGGCATCTGGTACGACAACAAGCTCTGGACCAGTCGCAACTTCTCCACCTACCAGATCGACAAAACCGGCGGCGACGAGGCGCGGTTCAGCGTGACCTACCGGCCTTGGCCTGTCGACGTCGTGCGCACGGTTTCAGAAAGGCGTGAGTTTAGCCTTCCGTTAGGCTCCAACTTTACGCGAATGACCTCCACTCTGACCTCGAACTCCGACGCACCGCTGATCGTCGCGATCGGCATTTCGAAGCGCAGCAACGCCAACGGACGAGGCTTCGTCACGCGCGACGCCGCACACGGGCGTCTGATGTTCTGGGAGCCTGAAAACCCCGAGCATGGCTCGCTCGGCATCGCCCTGGCGGTTGATCCCGCAACGGTCGAAGGCTTCACCGAAGACGCTGACAACTATCTGATCCTGGTGCGGGTCACGCCGGGTCAGTCGTTCACCTACTACATGGGATCGGCGTGGGATCGCGGCCTGGACTTCGCCACGCGCAGCGCCTGGGAAGATTTCGTCGCAAACCAGAGGTTCGATTTCCGCCAAGGCGACTAGCCGGCAAGCGAAATTCTGTCGCCGCGTCGCGCGGTTCGGCCGATGTCAAAAGAAGGGCGGCGCCGGTTATACCGACGCCGCCTGTCTTATCTCGCCGATCTGTTGGGATCAGAAGCGATACCGCGCGCCGATGTAAACCTGGCGGCCAGTGTGGTGATAGACATAGGTGCTGTCACGCGGCAGGCCGATGTCGCCGTGGTTCTGACGATTGGCTTCGTCGGTCAGATTCAGCCCCTCGACAGAAACACTGAGGTTATCGGTCAGGTTATACGATGCTGAAGCGTCGATCGTCGTGGTTTCGGTCTTGCCCTGATACGGGATCAGGCCCGTGGCGCCGTTTGAACCCGGCACGTTCTGGAAGTAGGTGTCGCGATAGGCCGCCGACACACGCGCATTGAACTTGCCGTCGTCATAATACAGCGTCGCGTTCCAGGCGTTTGGCGACAGGTTGACCAGGTCCGCCGTCACGAAGGCCGCGCAAGTTGCGGTGACGCAATATTGAATCTCGGATTCAACGTGCGTGTAGTTCAGCTGCGTACCGATATTCGACAGCAGGCTGGGCAGGAAGGAGAAGGTCTGCTGATAGCTGATCTCGAAGCCTTTCAGCGGGCCGCCCGGCGTGTTGGCGGGCGTACTGAACTGATAGATGTCGCCGGCAGGACGACCGCCCGCCGGGAAGGCCACAGGGTTCAAGGCTGTCAGTTGGCTGTACGACAGCGGTTCGGTGGTCGTCTGCACATAGGTCGAGATGTCCTTGTAGAAGTAGGCGAAGGACAGCAGAGCTTCAGGCGCGAAGTAATATTCAACCGACAGGTCGTAGGTCGTCGCCCGGTAGGGTTCCAGCTCGACATTGCCCAGCGAGGCCGTGTTCGTGGCCGCTCCGGCCGCGCTCAGCGTGAAGACTGGAACCAGACTGGTGACAGGCGGTCGCGCCATGACCTTGGCGGCGCCCACGCGCACGATCAGATCCTTCATCGGCTCGATCGACACGTTTAGCGACGGAAGGGTGTCGTCATATTCGTTCTCGCCCCGGACCGGCGTCGCAACACCACCGACGTTGGAATAACCCAAGGCGTCGACCTCGGTCTTGACCTGACGCACGCCGACGTTGCCTCGGAAGGGCACACCCATGATTTCCGTGTCCCAGTCGGCCTGCACATAGGCGCCGGTGTCGGTCTCGGTCACGTCACGCCAGTTGCCATAGGTGGACGGATTGCCGTTCAGGCCGATCAGTCGGAAATCACCGCCTGCTACGCCCGTGTCGCAGTTGCAGTTGTAGTTCCAGACTGTTTGCAAGGCAGCCAAATCCGGCCGAACCCAGCTGGTCGCAGCGCCTGACGGTAGATCGAGATTGCGACCGAAGCCGCTCAGCAGATTGGTGACCGAAGCCATGCTCGTGCCCGCCGGCAGCGCTGGCGAACCGTTGGCGTTGTTCGGGCGCGCGAAGGCGCGGCTGCTCGACTCGTATTCCTTACGGCTGACGCCCGCTTTCAGTGTGAGCCAATCGCTTACGTCAAAGGCGAGGTTGGCCTCACCCGTCGTATAGACGTTTTCCTGGAAGTTCGAACTGATGCGCAGCTCCGAGCGGGGCTGGGCGCCGGTCGGTCCGACGACGCTCCACTGCGTGGGGTCGGCGACGTTGAAGCCCCAGTTGATCGCCGGCAGATTGCGGTTCTGACGGAAATCATAGGAATAGCCATCGACGTTCTGGCGATCGATGATGGCGCTAACCTGGACCGGGTTGGCGAAGCTGGATTCCGCGCGACCGATCAGGCCGTCGAACCGCAGCCGATCCGAAAACTCGTGCTCGACCCCGAAGGTCATCTGCTTGAATTCGGTTTCCAGCTCGTCAAACCGCTGCTCGCTGCGGATGTCCATGTCGTCGAGCTGGGCGTAGATCATCTCGCCAGTGTCGGGATCGATCTCGAAGCTCATGATGTCGACCTGCGGCTTGCCGCCCTGATCGGCGCCACGGCTGAGCGACCACGCTTGCAGGAAGTTTTCGCTGCGCGTCGAATCCAGCTTCGAGTACAGCATGTCCATCGTGAACAGGGTCGGACCATTGCCGGGCCGGGCTTGCACCGACAGCGTCGCGCCCAGACGTTCCTGGCTGTGCTCCAGGCTGCCATAGCGCGGGATGCGAGGGTGGTAGGTGCGCGCGGCGTTCGGCAGGACAGCGCCATTCTGGAAACCGCCGTCGGCGCTGGCAGGTCCCCAGCGCACCGAGCTGAAACCTTCCTCCAGACTGTCGCGCTCGCTGTAGGCGATCGAGAACAGAGCGCCGATCTGGTCATCCGCCCAGGTGTTCGAAATCAGACCGGCGAAGCGCGGGCTCCAGTCCTGCGACAGATCGTTGTAGCCGTACTGGCCAGACAGCGCGCCCTGGAAGCCCATCTTGTCGAATGGACGGCTGGTGCGCAGATCGACGGTCGCCCCCAGCGACCCCTCTTCCGTCTCGGCCGAGGCGGTCTTGCGCACCGTGATATTGTTGAAGAGCTCTGAGGCGAAGACATTGAAGTCGAAGCCACGACCGCGATTCACCCCGCCCGACGAGTCGGTGGCGCCGGTCGATGCCTGGGCCTCGATGCCGTTGATCCGCGTGCGGGTGAACTCCGAACTCAGACCGCGGACGGTGATCGACCGGCCCTCGCCCGCATCGCGGTCGATCGAGACGCCGGGAATGCGCTGGATCGACTCAGCCAGATTGGTGTCCGGGAAATCCGCGATGTCCTCAGCAGAAATGGCGTCGACGACGCCGGCTTCGCGGCGTTTGATGTTCAAGGAATTCTGAAGGCTGGCCCGGAAGCCCGTGACGACGATGTCATCGACTTCTGCAGCGTCATCCGTCTGAGGCGCAGCGACCTCGGCCGTTTGGGCGGCGGCGTCATGCGCCATCATGGCGAGAGCTAGCGCGCCCAGCGACGCGGTGGCGACCAGGGCGTGGCGCGCGAATTTGTGGCGTTGGATCATTCTAGTTTCTCCTCCCAAGTGGTGCGCTTCAAGGATCGAACGCCCTCGTTCACGCCTCCCGCTGCTGACGGGAGACACCGGTGTCAAAGCGAGTTGGCCGCCTGACTGCTACCGGTGTCATTCATGTTTAGTCATATTCCGCCGCGACTCGCAAGCAGGTGACGATCCTGATGGCGGATTTGTAATCTCGTTGAAGCGCGCGGGTTAAGCGGGAAAGCAGTTGCAACCTGCACGCCGGCGCATTGTGCGGGTTCGAAGAATACCTGCCACTTGAAAGAACCGAAGGACGCCTCTCCCTATTCCCACTCGATTCTTCATTAGACCAGAAGGCGCTGATTTATCAGCGCCTTTTCTCTCATCCGCGCACCAGACCGCGCGAGCTACCGTCACTTGGACAGCGCTTTTGAATTCATTGGTGAAATTCGACGTAATAAAATTCTAGTGATGTCGCCATCAATCGGCAGGCAACTCTGCTTCAAGACCAACCAGCACCGCTATGACAAGCGAATAGGCAGTTGGACTATACCGTATCATCAAACCGACAACAGACGCCACTGAAGCCGGTTGATACCGTCAGTCTCGCTTGGTCGAGTTGCTCAAAGACTCCGACGCCTGCTCCGGAATTGTCACCTCAACACGAAGACCGCCTCCTGGTGAGCGCAAGAACTGCACCTGTCCCCCATGGGCCTTCACAGTGGCGAGGACGATAGAGAGGCCCAGACCGCTCCCTCCGGTAGGGGCATTCGACGCGCGGAAAAAGCGCCGTCCCAAACGATGCAGATCCGAGAAGGCCACGCCCGGTCCGTCGTCCTCGACGATCAAGCGTCCGGAAGTCGGGTCGTAGCTGATCAGGATTGAAGACTCTGCGTGTGCCTGTGCGTTGGCGAGAAGATTGGCGGCCGCTGCCCCGAAGCGATCTGGATCCACGTTGAGCAGAGCGTCACCATCGACAAACGAGACCCGACCATCGCCTTCCGCTCCTGCAAACAGCGCTCGGAGCGTCACCCAGCGGCGATCCTCGTCGCTAACCGGCATCTCGTCCTCGCGCGCCAGGGCGAGAAGCCCCGTGACGAGGCGGGCGGTGCGATCGACGGAAGTCTGCATCTGCTCCAGCGCGCGGCTTCGAACGGCAGGATCCGAAGACGACGCCGCAATCTGCGCCTGGACACGCAGCCCTGCCAGAGGCGTACGCAACTCGTGCGCGGCGGCGGCCGTGAACTCGGCCTCGCGACGCCGCGCTGCGCCAAGGCGTGACATCAGGTCGTTCAGCGCCAGGGCGAAGGGACGGAGTTCGCGGGCGTCCGGCGATACGTCCAACGCCGTCAGATCTTCCGCATCCCGTACCGCAAGGCTGCGGGTCATTTGTCGAATAGGGGCCAGCCCCCGCCCGACCGACCACCAGATCAGCACGCCCAGCGCCAGCAGACCGAGGACCGCCGGACCGATCAAGGCGGTGACGACATTGCCGACCAGGTGTTCGCGAACGGCCAGATTGTCCCCGACCATAACCCGGAAACCGGCGTCACGATCATGCACAGTATAGACGCGCCAGCGCTCGCCCCGGATCGTACGTTCAGAAAATCCGTCGTCGCCTCCTTCCGACAATCGCTCCGCAGGCGCGCTTTGGGAACGGCCGATCAGATCGCCTTCAAGCGACCAGATCTGGCAGGAGAGCTGACGGTCGTAGACATCGGCGGCCCCGGTGTCTGGAGCTTGGATCGCCGGGCGCACGCTGCCGGCCTGCACCAAGGACGACACCATGCGGGCCGACTCCATCAGGCGCCGGTCCAGCACTCGTTGCACTTCGGCCCGGGTCTGGATTTCGACCCAGACGACCGCGCCGCCCCAGACCAGGGCGGTCACGAGCGCCAGAGTTACGAATAGACGCAGGCGAATGGAGCTCATTGCAGGGTGTATCCTACGCCGCGCACGGTGCGGATGAAGCCGGCTCCCAACTTGGCCCGCAAATAGTGGATGTGCACTTCCACGGCGTTGGAGCCGATCTCCTCCTGCCAGCCGTACAGGCGTTCTTCCAGCTGACTGCGCGAGAGGACCTGTGCCGGCCGTTCCATCAGCGCCTCCAGGATGGCGAACTCACGTCTCGAAAGGGGCAGGTCCCCCTCTTCGCGCCAGGCCAGACGCGACTTGGGATCGAGGGTCACCCCGCCGTGACGCAAGGCGGGGGTCGAACGTCCGAGCAGGCGACGCCGCACCGCGCGCAATCGCGCGGCCAGCTCGTCGAGATCGAACGGTTTGCCGACATAATCGTCCGCGCCGGCGTCCAGACCCACAATGCGGTCCCGACTGTCATCGCGCGCCGACAAGACCACCACGCCGACATCCATGTCGCGCTCTCGAACGAAACGCAGCACCGAAAGGCCGTCGCCGTCAGGAAGACCCAGGTCCAGCACGACCGCATCGAACGCCGAGCTTTCCAGCGCCGCGAGGGCGTCCTCGACCCGCCCGACGACCTCGACCGTCCAGCCACAGGCGCTGAGCCCAACCTGGAGGCCGTCGGCGAGAACGGGATCGTCTTCTATGGCGAGCAATCTCATGCGGCGTGACGTGGAAGTTCCGGCTTAAGCCTGACTTAAGCTCGCTTGCCGACGAGATGGCCATGAGGTTTTTCCGCCGACTGCTGCCCGCCGCTCTCGCAATCCTGTCCTTCGCCCTGCCGGGTTCGGCTCTGGGTCAGGCTCCGCTTTCGCCCGACAAGGCCTTCGCCCTGACGGTGACGCGCGAGGCCGACGGCGACCTGGCCTTCGCCTGGAACATTGCGCCTGGCCATTATCTCTATCGTGACCACACCGTCGCCAGCACGCCGGGCGGGAAGGAGTCTCTGCCGCTGGAACTGGCCGGCGGCGAAACCAAGGACGATCCGGGCTTCGGCGTCGTCGACGTCTGGCATGACGCGGGCCGCGCGACCTTGTCAGCGCAGACGTTGACGCAGGCGGGCGAGCCGACGTCGGTCAACATCACCTATCAGGGCTGCCTCGAAGACTCGATCTGCTACCCGCCGATGACGCGCACAATCGACGTGCCGACCCGGCCGCAGGCTGACGTGACCGCGCGGGAGGCCGATGCGCAGACCGCACAGGCCGCGGCCATGCTGGCGATCCAGGCGCCGGGCGCTACACCCGCGCCCGAGAACGACGAGGGAGGAGCGGCGCCTTCGCCGGTCGCGTCATCGCCGGCGGTCACTCTGGACGCCAACCCGGGCTTCGTCGATCGCCTGGCGCTGCAGGGCGGGGCGACCTGGGTCCTGCTCGCCTTCTTCGGCTTTGGCGTGCTGCTGGCCTTCACGCCCTGCGTCTTTCCCATGTATCCGATCCTGGCCGGCGTCATCGGACGCGGCGTGGACGGGCGCGGTACGCGCCGAGGCCTGATGCTCTCGGTCGCCTATGTGCTGGGCCTTTCCATCGCCTTCGCCCTCCTGGGCGTCGCGGCCGCCTGGTCCGGACAGAACCTGCAGATGGCGCTCCAGTCGGTTTGGGCCGTGGGCGCTCTGGCTGTCGTCTTCGTCATCCTCGCCGCCTCCATGTTCGGCGGCTTCGAGCTGCAACTGCCCTCGGCCTGGACCAGCCGCCTCTCCCGCGACGGCGGCGAGGGCCGGCGGTCCCTTCCCTCAGCCGCAGGTCTGGGCTTCGTCTCCGCCCTTATCGTGGGCCCTTGCGTGACCGCGCCCCTGGCGGGCGCCCTGCTCTATATCGCCCAGACCGGCGACGTTGGGCTGGGCGCGGCGGCCCTGTTCTTCCTGGGCCTGGGCAAGGGGGTGCCCTTGATCGTGTTCGGCACGGTCGGCGCGCGCTTCCTGCCCAAGGCCGGGCCGTGGATGGACCGGGTGAAAATGCTGTTCAGCTTCATCTTCCTGGGCATGGCCTGGTGGCTGGCCGGCCGCATCCTGCCGCCGACGGCGACGCTGGCTTTCGGCGCGGCGCTGGCGCTCGGTCTGGCGGCCGCGCTCGGCCTGTTCCAGCCGCTCAGCCCGAACCTGAGAAACGGCGTCGCCCGTGTCGCCGGCCTGGCGGCCGCGACCTGGGGCCTGTTGCTGCTCGTCGGACTCAGTCTCGGGGCGGACGACCCTTGGCGTCCGCTTGAGCCCCTGGCGCGTCCCGCCGGAGTTGCAGCCGCCGCGCCGGTCGAAACCGCAGCGGTCGTGCTGGATCAGACGGCGCTGGACCGCGCCGTCGCCGATGCCGGCGCGCGCGAACGTCCCGCCCTGGTCTATTTCACCGCCGACTGGTGCGTCAGCTGCAGGGTGATCGAGCGGACCGTGTTCGAGGACCCCGCCGTCATCGCCGGCCTTTCGAACACCGACCTCATCAAGGTCGACGTCACGCGCAGCACGCCCGAGGCCCGCGCGCTTCTTGAGCGGCACGGGGTGGTCGGGCCGCCGACGATGATCTTCCTGTCGCCCTCGGCGACCGAGGCGCCGGGCAGCCGACTGATCGGAGAGATGTCGGCCCAAGACGTCGCCTCCGCCCTGCATATCGCCGGAGCCGCCGCATGAACGCCATCACCCTGGGCCCGCTCGTCCTGTCGGGAGAGCGGTTCGCCATAATCGCCGGCGTGTTCGTCTTCATGATCGGCGCCGGACTGCTGGCCAGCCGGGTCAGCCCGCGCTTCAACCTGTGGAGCACGGTCCTGGTCTTCGGCGGTCTGGCCGCCGCCCGCCTCGGTCACGTGGCGACGCACTGGGAGTATTTCGGGGCCGACCCGTGGCGAGCGCTCGCGATCTGGCAGGGCGGGTTCAGCTGGATCTGGGTCGCGCCGGTCGTGATCCTGACCACGACCCTGCTGCTGCGCACGACGCGCGAACGCGCCTGGGCCATTGCGCCTGTGCTGGCCAGCGCCCTGGTTTGGACCACCGCCCATCAGTTGGCCTCGGCGACGCAGCCCATGGCGCCGCCCGCCCTGACGCTGGCCGCGATGGACGCCCCGCCCATCAATCTATCCGCTCCGGGCGACCGGCCCACGGTCATCAATCTCTGGGCCACCTGGTGCCCGCCCTGCCGGCGCGAGATGCCGGCTTTGGCCCAGGCCGAAAAAGCCCATCCGAATGTGCGCTTCCTCTTCGTCAACCAAGGCGAGGGCGAAGCCGGCGTTCGCGCCTTTCTGCAGAGCCAGGGGCTGGCCCTCGACCATGTCCTGTTCGACGAGGCCATGGCGGTGCCGCGCCACTACGGCACGGCCGGCATTCCGGTGACCCTGTTCCTCCACGCCGACGGCCGTCTGGCCAAGGCCCACATGGGGGAAATCGCCCCCGAACAGATCGCGACCGAAATCGCGCGTCTGCACTGATCTCTCGCCTCACGGAGCTTTCATGAACCGCACCTTCGCCCCTGCCCTCGCCGCCGTTCTGGCGCTCGCCGCCTGCGGCCCCGCCGACGCCGATAACGGCGCGGCGCCCGCCAATCCCTCCGCCGCCTCTGGACAGGACATGCCGCCCATCGCCCAGGTCGGCTTCAACGACCTGCTTCGCGATCCAGCCGCGCCCTTCATCGGCGCCGAGAACGCCGATGTGACCCTTATCGGCTTCGTCGATTACAACTGCCCCTACTGCAAGAAGATGCAGCCTGAGATCGACGGCCTGCTGAAGGCGGACCCCAAGGTGCGCGTCCTGTACAAGGACTGGCCGATCTTCGGCGACGTCTCGGAGACCGCCGCCCGGACCGCCCTCGCCGCCGCCTATCAGGGCAAGTACGAGGCCGTCCATAACGCCTTCATGCTGTCGCCGTCGCGCATCGGCGACCAGGCGGACATCACGCGTCTGGTCCAGTCGGCCGGCGTGGACATGGCGCGCCTGAATCAGGACCTGGCCGATCACCGCGCAGACATCGACGCGGTGCTGGACCGAAACGGCCGAGAAGCGGCGGCCCTGGCCCTGCAGGGCACGCCCGCCTTCATCATCAACGGCAATCTGATCCCCGGCGGCATGCCCCAGGCGCAACTCGAAGCGGTGATCGGTCGTATCCGCTCCGGACAACCGCTGCGCTGAGGCCGACCATGATCACCTTGACCCTGCTCCAGCTGAACGACCTGCACGGCTATCTCGAGCCGCATCCCGAACTGGTGCGCACCGAAGGCGGCTGGCGGTTCGAACGGCTGGGCGGGGTCGCCCGCATCGCGCGCCTCTTCGAAGAGGCGCGCGCCGAAGGTCCATGCCTGACCCTGGATAACGGCGACACCTTCCATGGCACGCGGGTCGCCGTCGCCAGCCGGGGCGAGGCCTTGGTCCCGATCATGAACGCTCTGAAGATCGACGCCATGACGGCGCACTGGGAGTTCGCCTATGGCCCGGCGGGGTTCAAGGCGTTGGCGGCGCGACTGGAGTACCCCGTCCTGGCCGCCAACGTCTTTCGCAAGGACGACGGCGCGCCGGTGTTCGACGGGCGATGGGTGTTCGAGCGCGGCGGTCTGAGGATCGGCGTGATCGGCCTGGCCTGCCCCATCATCGACAAGACGATGCCCCCTGCCTTCTCCGAAGGCGTGCGGTTTGAAATGGGTGTGGCCGAAGCCCGCGAGCAACTGCACCAGCTCCGCGAGGAAAAGGTCGATCTGGTCGTCCTGCTGTCGCACCTCGGCTTTCCGCAGGATCTCAAGCTGGCCGCCGAGACCCCGGGCATCGACGTGATCCTGAGCGGCCACACCCATAACCGCCTGCACGAGCCGGCCCGCGTCGGCGACACCCTGATCATTCAGTCCGGCTGCCACGGCGCCTATATCGGCCGGCTGGACCTGGAGATCGCAGACGGCCGCGTGTCCCTGCGCCGCCATCGGCTCATAGCCGTGGACGCCGGCCCCGAAGACGATCAAGTCGCCGGCCTGGTGGAGACGGCCCTGGCGCCCGAGCGGGAAGGTCTGGCCCGCATCGTCGGCCGCACGGCCATCCCCCTTCACCGCTACGCCATGGCCAGCGCGCCGATGGACGACGTCCTGCTGGCGGCGGCGGCGCAGGCGGCGGGCGTGGACATCGCCTTCTCCAACGGCTGGCGCTACGGCGCGCCCGTCGCGCCGGGACCGGTCACTCTGGGCGACCTCTACAATATGGCGCCGATGAACCCGCCCATCTCGCGCACGACGCTGACCGGGGCCGAGTTGAAAGCGATGCTGGAAGAGAATCTGGAGCGCACCTTCGCCGCCGATCCGTATGAGCAGATGGGCGGCTACATCAAACGCTGCCGGGGCCTCACGGCCTTTGTGAAGCTGGAGAATCCCAAGGGGCAGCGCCTCGACCGCCTACTGGTCGGGGACCGCCCTGTCGAGCCGGAGGCGGACTATCCGGTGGCCTTCGTCACCGCCCAGGGGGTGCCCGAACATTACGGGCGAGACCGCCGGACGCTCGACATCGACACTGTGGGCGCGCTTGAATCCTGGTTCGCCGACCATACGCCCGGCGAGACTGATCTGCCTGCCAGCGTCCTTGTCATCTGAAGGAACACCCTATGGACTCCGTCGCCGCCCGCGACTTCTGGAACAGCCGCTATGACCGCCAGGACTATCTGTTCGGCGAGGCGCCCAACGCCTTCCTGGCCGCTCAAGCCGAACGGCTCAAGCCCGGCATGACCGCCCTGGCCATCGCCGACGGCGAGGGACGAAACGGCGTTTGGCTCGCCGAACAGGGCCTGACTGTCACCACCACGGACATCGCCCCACGCGCGATCGAGAAGGCCCTCGCCTTGGCCGAGCGACGCGGCGTCACACTGGACGCCCGGTTGGCGGACCTCGAGACCTGGACCTGGCCGCACGACGCCTTCGACGTCGTGGTCGCCGTCTTCATTCAGTTCGCCCCGCCTCCCCTGCGCGACCGCATTTTCGAGCGTATGAAGGCGGCCGTGAAGACTGGCGGCCTGATCCTGCTGGAGGGCTATCGGCCGGAACAGATCGCCTATGGAACGGGCGGTCCGGGGCAGGTCGAGAACCTCTACACCGAGGCGCTGCTCCGCGACGCCTTCGCCGACTTCGACATCCTGCAGCTGAAAAGCCACGACAGCGACGTCTCCGAAGGCGCCGGCCATAGCGGCCGGTCCGCCCTGATCGATCTCGTCGCCCGCCGTCCCTGACCCCGACCGCCCGCACACCGGAACCCGCCATGAAGACCCTCCTAATCGCCCTGTCCCTCGCCACCTCCCTGGCGGCCTCCCCGAGCCTTGCCCAGGCTGTTTCAGGCTTCGGCGGCTTCAAGCCCCTGCCCGAGGCCGGCGAACAGCCGGATCCGTCGCGCGTCTATCGCGTCATCTTCGACGTCTCCCAGGGCGGCCCGGACGACAAGCCGCTGAAGGGGCTGGATCGCGTCGCGCGGCTGGCGAATATGCTGGCGGCGGGCGGCGTGGACGCCGACCACCGTCAGATCGTCGTCGTGCTACACGGCGCCGCCACCCCTGCGGTCCTGTCCGACGCCGCCTGGGCCGCGCGCGGCAAGGGCGACGCCAATCCCAACAGCGCCCTGATCCGCGCCCTCATCGCCGCCGGCGTCCAGGTTCGGCTGTGCGGCCAGGCCATGGCGGGGAACGGCATCGCGCAAGCCGACCTCGCACCGGGCGTGAGCGTCGATCTCGCCGCCCTGATGACGGTCATCCACTTTCAACAGGCCGGATATGCCCTGGTTGTGAACTGACGGCTCGGCATAGTCGGAACCTTCCCTCGCCATAAGAACTATTAGTTTGTGTAAGTGTGTATGTAAGTGTTCAATGGGGCGTCTGAAGGAGACATCGACATGACCGGACTGCCCCGCCTCAACGAACCCGCCCCCGACTTTCACGCCCGCACCACGCACGGGGATCGCAGCTTGGCCGATTACCGCGGCAAATGGCTGATCCTCTTCTCCCACCCGTCGGACTTCACCCCGGTCTGCACGACCGAGTTCATCGGCTTCGCCAAGCACGCGGATGAATTCGCTGCGATGAACTGCGAGCTCCTGGGGCTCTCGATCGACAGCATCTTCTCGCACCTGGCCTGGACCCGGAACATCAAGGAGAAGTTCGGCGTCGAAATCCCCTTCCCCATCATCGAGGATCTGAAGATGGAGGTGGCCCAGGCCTACGGGATGATTCACCCCGGAGCGGCCGACACCTCGGCTGTCCGCGCTACCTTCCTGATCGATCCGGAAGGCAAGCTGCGCGCCATGGTCTACTATCCCATGAGCAATGGCCGCAGCATCGAAGAGTTCGTTCGGCTGCTCACCGCGCTCCAGGCGTCCGACGCCAACGGGGTCGCGACGCCTGAGAACTGGCGCCCTGGCCAACCGGCCATCGTCCCTCCGCCCAAGACCGCCGAGGCGGCCGAGGCTCGCGCCTCCGAGGGTTACGTCTACACCGACTGGTATTTCTCGACGCGCGACCTCCCCGACGCCCCGAAAGCCGCCTGATCGGACGCTGGCCGGACCTCGCAAGCGGTCCGGCCCTTTTCTTCTCAAACCAAACGGAGCCTTCATGCAGATCATCGACCACGGCGGAGCGCGCATCGCGGCGCTCCACGACAAGAAGACCGGCAGTTGGCAATATGTCGTCTCCGACCCGGTCAGCCGCAAATGCGCGATCATCGATCCGGTCTGGGATTTCGACGAGAAGGCGGCGGCGACCTCGACCCGCAACGCCGACGCCATCCTGGACTACGTCAAGGCGGAAGGCCTGACGGTCGAATGGCTGCTGGACACCCATCCCCACGCCGACCACTTTTCGGCCGCGCCCTACCTCAAAGAGAGACTCGGTGCGCCGACCGCCATCGGCGAGAAGGTCATCGGGGTCCAACGCCTCTGGAAGGACATCTACGGCCTTGACGACGACTTCCCGGCCGACGGTCGCCAGTGGGACCGTCTCTTCAAGGCCGGTGATACGTTTGCTGTCGGCGGCCTGTCGGGGCGGGTCATCTTCTCCCCAGGCCACACCCTGGCGTCCATCACCTATGTGATCGGCGGCAACGCCTTCGTCCACGACACCCTGATGATGCCCTATGCCGGCACTTCGCGCGCCGACTTTCCGGGCGGCGACTCCAAGGCCCTCTATCGAAGCATCCAAGACATCCTGGCCCTGCCCGAGGAGACCGGCGTCTTCGTCGGCCACGACTACGGTCCCGATGGCCGCGAGCCCGCCTGCTTCAGCACCGTGAGAGAGCAGAAGGCGGACAACATCCATGTCGGCGGCGGACGCGGAGAGGCGGATTTCGTGCGGCTTCGCGACGGGCGGGATGCCACCCTGCCCTTGCCGAACCTGATGCTCTACGCGCTTCAGGTGAACATCCGCGGCGGGGTGCTGCCGCCGCCCGCGCCAGATGGGCGGGTCTATTTCAAGATCCCCGCCAATCACTTCGCCCCGCCCCAGGAGAACTCTTGATGCGTCTTTCCACCCTGGCCCTAGCCGCCCTTTTGAGCGCGACGGCCCTGGCCACCCACGCCCAGACGCCCGCCGAACCTCTTCATGTCTACGGTCCAGGCGGCCCCGCCCCCGCCATGCGCGACGCGGCGAAGGCTTATGAGGCGCGCACCGGTCGCGCCGTGGCCGTCGTCGCCGGACCTACGCCCCAATGGCTGGACCAGGCCAAGGCGGACGGCGACCTGATCTTCTCAGGCTCCGAGACGATGATGACCGACTTCGTCAGCGCTCTGGAGGGCCGCATCCGCGCCGAGGCGGTCGAGCCGCTCTATCTGCGCACCGCCTCCGTCCTCGTTCGGCCGGGAAATCCGAACGGCATCGGCGGCCTGGAGGATCTTTTCCAGCCGGGTCGCCGTGTCTTGGTCGTCAACGGTGCGGGCCAGAACGGCCTGTGGGAGGACATGGCCGGTCGCACCGGCGACATCGCCAAGGTGCGCGCGCTGCGTCGCAACATCGTCGTCTACGCCCGCAACAGCGCCGAGGCCCGACAGGCCTGGATCGACGACCCGACGCTGGACGCCTGGATCATCTGGGGCATCTGGCAGGTCGCCAATCCGGACCTCGCTGATGTGGTCGAGGTCGAAGAGCCCTATCGCATCTACCGCGACGCCGGCGCTGTTGTGACCGAGACCGGCCGCCAGGACGCCGACGCCCAGCCGTTCCTCGACTTTTTGAAGTCCGACGAGGGGGCCGCCATCTTCGCGCGTTGGGGCTGGCGGACCGGCCAACCTTAAGCCTGCCTTAAGGTGA
The DNA here is from genome assembly GCF_005484585.1 of Brevundimonas sp. SGAir0440. Lineage (NCBI taxonomy): Bacteria > Pseudomonadati > Pseudomonadota > Alphaproteobacteria > Caulobacterales > Caulobacteraceae > Brevundimonas > Brevundimonas sp. SGAir0440. The sequence goes on from NZ_CP039435.1 coordinate 2,379,738, forward strand.
ACCCTGCCGTGTCGGCGGCATGGCCGACCGTCGCTCCTTCACCCTGAACCGCCGACACCTGCTCGCGGCGGCCGCGGCGCCGCTCTGGCTCTCGACGACCGCGCGAGCCGTATCGGCGCCCGCCGCGTTGAACATCTCCGCCCTGACCGCAGCCTTCTACGCCGCCCGCGGCGGACGCCCGGCCTGGGCGGGGCCAGCGCGCCGGCAAGCCATGGACGCCTTGGCCCTGGCGGACCGCCACGGCCTATCAGCGCCCGACGGTCTGGCCCTAAGTGAAGCCGAACTGACCCAGGCCGTCCTGACCCTGGCCGAGGCGCTCGCTCATGGCCGGGTCGACCCGGCATCCGTCGAGACCCTTTGGGAGATGGGTCGCAACCAGGTCGATACGCCGCCGCTGCTGGCGACGGCGGTCGACGACGGAACGTTGGCCGAGACGATGGCGGGCCTTGCGCCTCAGGACCGCGGCTATCAGGGCCTGTGCGACGGCTTCCTCCGCTATCGCGCCATCGCCGACCGCGGCGGCTGGCCGCCCTTCGCCCTGGGCGCGACGATCGAACCGTTTGCGTCCGACCCCCGTCTTCCCGCCCTCCTGCCGCGCCTTCGGGTGGAAGGTGATCTCAGCGACGCCGCCGCCTCCATGATCGGCCCGTCTGGCGGTGACTACGGCTCTGTTCTGCAAGAGGCCGTTCGGGCGTTCCAGGTGCGCCACGGTCTGGAGGCGGACGCCCGCATCGGCCCGGCGACCCAGCGGGCGCTGTCGATTTCGGCCGAGGCCCGCGCTCGCCAGATCGCGCTGAATCTGGAACGCCGCCGTTGGCTAAAGAGAGACGTCGCGCCGGAACGGATCGAGGTGAACACCGCCGCCTCCATCATGGTCTACTGGAAGGACGGACGCCCCGTGCATTCGATGCGGGTCGTGACGGGTGACGCCGACAATGCGACCCCCAGCCTAGAACGGCCCTTCGCCTCGGTCGTCGCCAATCCGCCCTGGACGGTGCCGACTTCCATCGCCCAGCGCGAGATCCTGCCGCGTGGCGCCGCCTATATGCGGGCGAACAACATGACGATCCAGAACGGCATGGTGGTTCAGCGCGCCGGCCCGAACGCCGCCCTGGGCCAGGTCAAGTTCGAGCTTCAGGACAGCTACGCCATCTTCCTGCACGACACCCCGTCGCGGGGCGCGTTCAATCAAAGCTTCCGCCATCTCAGTCACGGCTGCGTGCGCGTGCAGGACGCGGTCGGCTTCGCCCGCCTTCTGCTGGCGCCGGACCCCGAAAGGCTCGCCCGCTTCGACGCCGCGCTGGACAGCGGCCAGACCGTCCGGGTGGCGACCGGTCGGCCGATCGACGTGCGCCTGCTGTACTGGACCGCCTTCCTGGACGGCCAGGGCCGCGTCGCCTTTCGCGATGACATCTATCGTCGCGACACCCGTCTGGCGGAGGCGTTGGGTATCGCCCTGCACCTGCCGCGGCCCGACGACCGGCGCGCCGATGCGGACGACGTCGGCCCATGACGGTTATTCGGTCGTGCGGCCGTCGAAATGCTCGTGGTCGGCGGAGGCCTCTTCCACCGTGGCGTGAACCGTACCGTCGCGATGCTCGGGCGGACCATAAAGGGTGTAGAGCCGAAGCGGTTCGGACCCCGTGCTGACCACATTGTGGCGAGCACCCTGAGGGACGATGACCCCGTCGTCCGCCTTCACGGCATGACGAACGCCGTCGATCCAGATTTCGCCCTCGCCCGCCTCGATGCGGAAGAACTGGTCGCGGTCGTCGTGGACCTCTTCGCCGATCTCCTGACCGGGCGGAATGGCCATGAGGACGAGCTGCAGATTGTGGCCGGTGTAGAGAACGCGGCGAAAGTCTGTGTTCTCTTCCGTCAGACGTTCAATATTGTCGATGAAGCCCTTCACGAGAGTCTCCCTGTGCGGGTTTGCCGTCAGCGACGTGCGACGGCGGTGATGCGCGCGAACTGAGCCGTGTCGCCGCGCGCCGGCGTTGATGTGCGGGGCGCCGGGGCGGCGGCTCGCGCGCCGACCGCCTTCGCATCGCCGCAGAAGATTTCGTAGAGCATGCCCATGACCGCCTGGGCCCGGTCGTCGGCGATCGAATAGAAGATCGAGCGGGACTGACGGCGGGTCTTGACCAGGCCATACTGGCGCAGCTCAGCCAGTTGTTGGGATAGCGCCGGCTGCTTGATGCCGAGGTCCGCCTCGAGCTGGCCCACCGAGCGCTCCTCTTCGGCGATGTGACACAGGATCAGCAGCCGGTTGGCGTTGGCCAGCTGGCGTAACAGCTCTGCGGCCTCCGGCGCCTTTTCCTTCAACCGCTCCATGGCGGCCGCTTGATCGTTGGTCATGCGCGGCGCTCGCGATAGTACCAGGGCGCATCGCCGTCACCATCGGCGATGGCGGCGTCCAGAGTGGTGGCGGCCGGCTCCAGCAGGGCGTCGCCGGGCGTCCAGCCCGCCGGCGTGGAGGCCGCCTCACGGTCAGACGTCTGCAAGGCGGTGACGAGACGCAGCAGCTCATCAACCGAGCGGCCGATGTTCATCGGGTACCAGCTGATGGCGCGCACCACGCCTTCGGGATCGATCACGAAAGTGGCGCGCACCGTCGCGCTGTCGCTTGAGCCGGCGTCCACCATGCCGAAGGCGTGGCCGATGGCCATGGAGGGATCTTCGATGATCGGGAACGGCACCTTCACGCCGAAGCGGCGGTAGATGTCCTTCAGCCAGGCCAAGTGCGAATACAGACTGTCGACCGACAGGGCCATAAGATCGCAGTCGATCGCCGCGAAGGCGTCGGCCTGTCGGGCCAAGGCCACGAACTCGCTGGTGCAGACCGGCGTGAAATCCGCCGGATGCGAGAACAGCACCAGCCAGCGTCCACGGTAGTCGCTCAGGCGCTTTTCGCCCTGGGTCGTGCGCGCGGTGAAGTCCGGCGCTGTGTCGTTGATGCGCAGGGCGCGCATTGCGGGGGGATAGACGGCTGGCCCGGTGTCGATCGTTTCCATAGCCGCAAGCTAAGCGCTTCCCACCGTTTCCGCTACATTAAAATACATACTTGCCCGAACTATGAATGTGTATATGTGTTGAGTCACCGAAACGGAGACACGCCATGTCCTCGACCACCCCCGATCCCGCCCGCGACCACGCCGCCGACCTCGTGCGCGCTGCGCTTGCCGATCCCGCTCAACGGCCCTTGGTCAAATCATTCTTTGACGAGGCCACCTTCACCGTCAGCCATGTCGTGCGCGATCCTGGCTCCAACGTCTGCGCCATCATCGACAGCGTGCTGGACTACGATGCGGCGTCCGGCCGCACCGCCCACGCCTCGGCCGACGCCCTCATTGATTACGTAAAATCCGAAGGTCTCACGGTTCAGTGGCTGCTCGAGACGCACGCCCATGCCGATCACCTGTCGGCGGCGCCCTATCTCCAGGAAAACCTCGGAGGTCAGCTGGCGATTGGCCATGAGATCCTCACCGTCCAGGCCGTCTTCGGCAAGATCTTCAACGAGGGGACCGACTTCCGCCGCGACGGCAGCCAGTTCGACCAGTTGTTCAACGACGGCGACCAGTTCGAGATCGGCGGGCTAAAGGCCACGGTGCTGCATGTGCCCGGCCATACCCCGGCCTGTCTGGCCTATGTCATCGGCGACGCTGTCTTTCCCGGCGACACCATGTTCATGCCCGACTACGGCACGGCCCGCTGCGACTTCCCCGGCGGCGACGCCGGGACCCTGTATCGCTCGATCCATCGCCTGACCTCCCTGCCGGACGAGGCGCGGGTCTTCCTGTGCCACGACTACAAGGCGCCCCCGGGCCGGACCGAATTCGCCTGGGAGACCACCATCGGCGCCCAGCGCACTGGCAACATCCATATTCGCGACGGCGTCAGCGAGGACGAGTTCGTCGCCATGCGCACCCAGCGCGACGCGACCCTGCCGATGCCCAAGCTGATCCTGCCGTCGGTCCAAGTGAACATGAACGGCGGCCGGCCGCCCGAGCCCGAGGACAATGGGGTGCGCTACCTCAAGGTCCCGCTGAACGCGCTGTGAGGCGAGCCCCCCATGCTTGAACCCATTTCCTTCGTCTGGCCGCTGGCCGGCGGCCTGCTGGTCGGCCTGTCCGCCGGCCTTTATCTGTTGCTGAATGGGCGCGTGGCCGGGATCTCCGGCCTGACCGCCGCGGCGACCGGCCTGTCGAAAGGCGCGCCGCGCACCCTGGGCCTGCTTTTCATCGCCGGCCTGCTGGGCGGTGCGGCCCTGGCCTCGGCGCTGATCCGCAGGCCCGAGGTGCAGATCACCTCGGACATCTGGCTGCTGGTGCTCGGCGGCCTGATCGTCGGTTTCGGCACCCGCTGGGGCTCGGGCTGCACCAGCGGCCACGGCGTCTGCGGCCTGGCCCGCCTGTCGCCCCGCTCCATCGTCGCCACCGGCGTCTTCATGGCCGTCGCGGCCCTGACCGTCTTCGTCACCCGCCACCTGTTGGGAGGCTTGGCATGAACCGGCTGATCGTCGCCGTCCTGTGCGGCCTGCTGTTCGGCGCCGGCATGGTGGTGTCCGATATGATCAACCCGGCCCGCGTCCTGGCCTTCCTGGATGTGACGGGCGCCTGGGACCCCTCGCTAGCGTTCGTCATGGGCGGGGCGCTGATCCCCTCCGCCATCGCCTATCTGATCCGCCGGCGCATGGAGGCTCCGGTCGCGGCCGACACCTTCCATGTGCCCGAGGGCCGGACCATCGACACCCCTCTGGTCGGCGGGGCCGTCCTGTTCGGCCTGGGCTGGGGCCTGGTCGGCCTGTGCCCCGGCCCGGCGCTGGCGGCGCTGACGACCGGCGCCTGGCAGGCCTTCGTCTTCGTCGGCGCCCTCGTGGCCGGCATGGCGCTGTTCCGCCTGACCCTCGACCGAAACGCTTGAACCAGAAAAGACCCTAGGGAGACAAAGCCATGGATATTCGCCCCCTGGACGAGGCCCTGTCCGCCTCGCCCCAGATCGCCCCCACAGACCTGCCCGCCATCGCGGCCCAGGGTTTCCGGTCGGTGATGTCTAACCGACCCAACGGCGAAGAGCCCGGCCAGCCCAGCGCCGAAGATCTGCGCCAGGCCGCCGAGGCTGCGGGACTGGCTTTCGCCCATGTCCCCGTGGTCGGCGGCGCCATCTCCGACAAGGACGTGGCGGACTTCCGCGAGGCTCTGGCCAACCTGCCCCAGCCTGTTTTCGGCTTCTGCCGCACGGGCACGCGCACGACCACCCTGTGGGCGCTGGCGAACGCCGGCGCACAAACTCCTGATCATCTGATCGCTCGCGCCATGAGCGCCGGCTACGACCTCGGCGCCCTGCGTCCCCGTCTTGAAGGGCCCGCGTCATGAGCGCCCAGTACGCCCCTCTGGAGTCCTGCGATGTCCTGATCGTCGGCGGCGGATCCGCCGGCATCGCCACCGCCGCCAGCCTCCTGCGCCGTCGCCCGGACCTCGACGTCCGCATCGTCGAGCCATCCGAACATCACTACTATCAGCCCGGCTGGACCATGGTCGGCGCCGGCGTCTTCACGCCCGAGCGGACCCGGCGCCGCTCCGAGGACCTGATCCCCCAAGGCGCCCAGTGGGTGCGGGGTTCGGTCGCGGCTTTCGACCCCATCCATGATCGCGTCGAACTGACCGACGGCCGCTGGATCGGCTATCGCATGCTGGTCGCGGCGCCGGGACTGAAGCTGGACTGGGGCGCCATTCCGGGCCTGGCGGAAACGCTCGGGCGCAACAACGTCACCTCCAACTACGGCTATGAGACCGCGCCCTACACCTGGAATCTGGTGAAGGCGATGCAGAGCGGCCGAGCGATCTTCACCCAGCCGCCCATGCCGATCAAATGCGCCGGCGCCCCGCAGAAGGCCATGTATCTGTCGGCCGATCACTGGCGCGACCACGGCCGAAACGACATCGAGATCGAATTCCACAACGCCGGGCCCGTGCTGTTCGGGGTCAAAGACTACGTCCCGGCCCTGATGGAATATGTCCGCAAATACCGCATCGACCTGAACTTCGGATCGAAACTGGTCGCGGTAGATGGTCCTGCTAGGACGGCGACCTTCGCCGTGACGAACGCGGACGGCGGGGTCAGTCAGGTTCGGCGCGAGTTCGACTTCCTGCACGTCTGCCCGCCGCAGACCGCGCCGGACTTCATCCGCGAAAGTCCGCTGGCCGCCGAAAGCGGCTGGATCGAGGTGGATGACGCCACCTTGCGTCACAAGCGGTTCGAAAACGTCTTCGGTCTGGGCGACGCCTGTTCGGCGCCCAACGCCAAGACCGCTGCGGCCGCCCGCAAACAGGCGCCCGTGGTGGCCGAGAACGTGCTGTCGCTGCTGGACGGCCAGCCGATGCGGGCGGTATATGACGGCTATGGCTCATGTCCGCTCACGGTCGAGCGCGGCAAGATCGTGCTGGCCGAGTTCGGCTATGGCGGCAAGCTCCTGCCCAGCTTCCCGAAATGGATGCTCGACGGCACGAAGCCGACACGTCTGGCCTGGCATCTGAAGGCCCAGGCCCTGCCCGAAATCTACTGGCTTGGGATGTTGCGCGGTCGCGAATGGCTGGCCGGCCCCCACCACATCGAACCCGCCCCCCAGCTTCGCCCTGCTGTCGCCTGAGCCTGATCATGGACCTGTCTCCGCTGCAGTACGGCCTCGGCGCCGGCGCCGGCTCGCTCGTCGGCTTCACCCTGGGCCTGGTCGGCGGCGGCGGGTCCATCCTGGCCGTGCCGCTGATCGTCTATCTGGTGGGGATCAAGGATCCGCATCTGGCGATCAGCACCAGCGCCTTCGCCGTGGCCGCCAACGCCTTCGCCAATGTGATCAATCATGCCCGCCACGGCACGGTGAAATGGAAGATCGCCAGTCTGTTCGCGGTCGCCGGGGTGCTCGGCGCCTTTCTGGGTTCGAGCCTGGGTAAGGCCGTGGACGGGCAGAAGCTGCTGGCCCTGTTCGCCGTCCTGATGCTGGTCGTGGGCGTACTGATGTTGCGGGGCCGTTCCGCCGGCGGCGACCCGAACGTTCAGCTTGATCGCCGCAATGCACCCAAGCTCGTCGCCACAGGCCTGGCCACGGGCGTGATGTCGGGCTTCTTCGGCATCGGCGGCGGCTTCCTGATCGTGCCCAGCCTGATGGTCTCGACCCGGATGCCGATCTACTATGCCGTCGGCTCGTCGCTGGTCGGCGTCACCGCCTTCGGCCTGACCACGGCCTTCAACTACGCCCTGGACGGCTGGGTCGACTGGCCCCTGGCGGCGGTGTTCATTGGCGGCGGCGTACTGGGCGGTTTGGTCGGCGCGCGATTGGCCAAAGCCCTGTCGGGACAAAAAGGCGTCTTGAACACCGTCTTCGCCGGGCTGATCTTCGTCGTCGCCTTCTATATGCTTTACCGCAGCGCCGGCGCGCTCGGCCTGATTGGTTGAGACATCACCATGGACTTTGACGCCCTGATCCTGGCGCGGATGCAGTTCGCCTTCACCGTCGCCTTCCACATCGTCTTCCCGGCCTTCTCCATCGGCCTGGCCAGCTATCTGGCCGTACTGGAGGCCCTGTGGCTGAAGACGGGGCGCGAGCTCTATCTGAACCTGTTCAAATACTGGCTGAAGATCTTCGCCGTCGCCTTCGGCATGGGCGTCGTCTCGGGTCTGGTGATGTCCTATCAGTTCGGCACCAACTGGTCGGTCTTCTCCGACAAGGCCGGACCCGTCATCGGCCCCCTGATGGCCTATGAGGTGCTCAGCGCCTTCTTCCTCGAGGCCGGCTTCCTGGGCGTGATGCTGTTCGGCCTGAACCGGGTCGGCAAGAAGCTGCACTTCCTGGCCACCCTGATGGTCGCCATCGGCACCTTCGCCTCGGCCTTCTGGATCCTGTCGGTCAACAGCTGGATGCAGACGCCACAAGGCTACGCCATCAACGAGGTGGGGCAGTTCATCCCGGCCGACTGGTTCAAGATCGTCTTCAACCCGTCCTTCCCCTATCGCCTCGCCCACATGCTGCTGGCGGCCTATCTGACGACCGGTCTGGTGGTCGGCGCGGTCGGCGCCTGGCACCTGATGAAGGAGCGGACCAACAAGGGCGCGCGCAAGATGTTCGCCATGGCCATGGGCATGATCCTGGTCGCCGCTCCGGTGCAGATCTTCATTGGCGATATGCACGGGTTGAACACCCTGGAGCACCAGCCCGCCAAGGTCATGGCGATGGAAGGCCACTTCGAAAGCCACCCGGACGGGGCGCCGCTGATCCTGTTCGGCCTGCCCGATCGCGAGGCCGCCACCGTCCATGGCGCGGTCGAGGTTCCGAAGCTGTCGTCCCTGATCCTGAAGCACGATCCGAACGCTCCGCTGGCCGGTCTCGACACCATCGCCCGCGCCGACTGGCCTCCGGTGGAGATCGTCTTCTGGTCCTTCCGCGTCATGGTGGGATTAGGCATGGCCATGCTGCTGCTGGGGCTGTGGGGGCTGTACGCCCGGCTCCGCAAACGCCTTTACGACGCCCCCTGGCTGCACCGCTTCGCCCTGATCATGGGACCGATGGGGTTCGTCGCCGTGCTGGCGGGCTGGATCACCACGGAGGTCGGGCGCCAACCCTGGACCGTCTATGGCCTGCTGCGCACCGCCGACAGCGCAGCGCCCCTGGCGGCGCCCGCCGTTGCCAGCTCCCTCGCCGCTTTCGCCGTGGTCTATTTCACGGTCTTCGGCGCCGGGGTCTTCTACATCCTGCGTCTGATGAGCCACGCGCCTCATCGCGGCGAGCCGGGCGTGGCGGAAACCCCGATCCGCACGGCGGGCATCACCCCCGCCCCCGCCATCGACCCCGACCGTCCCATCCCGACCGGCGAGGAGACCGATCATGAGCGTTGATCTGACCCTGGTCTGGGCCGGCCTGCTGGCCTTCGCCGTCTTCGCCTATATCGTCATGGACGGGTTTGACCTGGGCGTCGGCATCCTGTTCCCGACGCTGAAGGCCGGCGATCAGCGCGACAAGGCGATGAACTCGATCGCCCCGGTGTGGGACGGCAACGAGACCTGGCTGATCCTGGGCGTTGGCGGCCTGTTCGCCGCCTTTCCCCTCGCCTACGCCGTGTTGATGCCGGCGGTCTATACGCCGATCATCGCCATGTTGCTGGGGCTGGTCTTCCGCGGCGTCGCCTTTGAATACCGCTGGCGCACGGTGCGGGCCAAGCCCGTCTGGGACGTCGCCTTCTTCGGCGGCTCCCTGCTGGCCGCCTTCTCCCAGGGCGTCACCCTGGGGGCCATCCTGCAGGGGGTCGAGGTGTCCGGCCGCGCCTACGGCGGCGGCTGGTGGGACTGGCTCAGCCCCTTCAGCCTGCTGACCGGCGCCGCCGTCGTCGTCGGCTACGCCCTTCTGGGCGCCACTTGGCTGAACATGAAGACGGAAGGCGCGCTTCAGGCCCACGCCCGCGCCCAGGCCTGGAAGCTCGGTCCGGCGACCCTGCTGATGATCGGCGCCGTCAGCCTGGCCACGCCCTTCCTCGACGGCGAATACGCCCGCCGTTGGTTCGACTGGCCCGGCGTGCTTCTGACGGCCCAGGTGCCGTTGCTCGTTCTGATCGTCGCGGCCGCCTTCTTCTGGACCATGCGTCAGAAGCGTGAGGTCTGGCCCTTCCTGCTGTCGCTCGGCCTGTTCGCCGTGACCTTCGCAGGGCTGGGTGTGAGCGTCTTCCCCTACGCCGTGCCCGACGAGATCACCCTGTGGCAGGCCGCAGCTCCCGCCTCCAGCCAGTTGTTCATGCTGGTGGGCGCCCTGATCCTGATCCCGATCATCCTGGCCTACACCGCCTATGCCTACTGGGTGTTCCGCGGCAAGGTCGGCGACGACGGTTACCACTGATGCGTCGCGGCTCCACAAACGGGCTCCGGCAGGGCCTCTGGTTCGTCGCGCTCTGGGCGCTGGGCGTGGGCGTCCTGGGCATCGTCGCCTATCTTCTGCGCGGCGTTCTCAAGCTGGCCGGGGGGTGAGCCCGCAGGCGCCGAACCGCTGGCCCTGGCCGCCGCTCATCACGGGCGGCGCCATCCTTGTCGCGCTCATCATGGCGCGTCTATGGGCCCCGCCCGCCCTCTCCACAGGCGCCTTCGCCGCTGGCGGCCTCCTGGTCGGGCTCGCCCTTGGTTTGGACCTCTGGGCCATGCTGGAGATGCGGCGGCGGCGCGCCAACATCCTGCCGCACCGGGCGGCGACCGCTCTGGTCACGACCGGTCCGTTCGCCTGGAGCCGCAACCCGATCTATCTCGCTAACGGCCTGCTGCTGCTCGGCCTCGGCGGCCTGTTCGACAACGCCTGGTTCTTCGTGGCCGCCCCCGTCGCCGCCTTCGCCACCGACCGCCTCGCCATCCGGCGCGAGGAACGACACCTGGCGGCCCTCTTCGGCGCGGCGTGGTCCGTGTACGTCGGCCGGGTGCGCCGCTGGCTGGGCCGGCGGATGACGTCGTGATCCCCTTTCGCCCGGCCCACAGACGCCTCCTATCCCGTCGCTTCGTCACTACCGTGAGGTTACGGGGCGCGGCATGTGAACCAAGCAGCTATGCTCCGCTCATTACTCCGCAATCATCTCGTCAGGGGCCGCCTTATGACTGCCCCTCACTCCCACTCGATTGCTCTAAGCTGGACAAAATTATGAATTAGTTGGTTTTTTCGCGGCTCGTCTACTTTAACACCGGCTCGCCGCCCGACTGTTCGGTTTGGTTTTGAAAACATTGGATAAATAGACCGATGTAAAAACCGCGTGATCGCGCAATCTTTCGAGACGTATTGACAATCTCAAATTCGAATTAACGATCGATTCTTGCGCATTCACTTGCCGCCGCTAGACTAGCATGAGCAGAACCTACATCGCCATCGCTGACGCCGGCAGAGCGTAGTCCATAACCAGCATCCAGATCGCCATGGCGATCATCATCAGGTTCTCGGTCAGGGATAGGAAGCCAAGCGGCACATTGCTGTCTCCACCGACGCAGGCGCATTTCAGTTCGCGCTTGTCGATGTAGACGGCCTTGAAGACCGAGGCCGCGCCAATGCCGCCGATGAACAGGGCCACCGGGACCGATAACCAGGTCAGGACGCCCGCGACCATCAACGCGCCTGCCCCGAACTCGGCGAACGGATAGACCTTGCCGTACGGCACCCACCGCTTGGCCAGCAGGTCGTAGTTCAGGAACATGGATGAGAAGCTCTCGATGTTCTGGAGCTTCAGCATGGCCAGGGCCATCATCGACAGGGCGATAAACCACTCCCCTGCCCGCACGGTGAACGGCGTGCCAAAAATCGTCAGGCTGAGCATCGTCGCCATCACGGCCGTGGTCAGGAAGACGACGAGGACCGGCGTGTAGGTGGTCGCCTTGGGATCGCGGACCTTGAGACCGAGATAGCGGCGCAGGTCGTCGTGGCCGCCGACACGCTGGCCGTCGATGAAGACCTGAGGCGTGGTCTTGACGCCGTGCTCGGCCTTGAAGGCGTCGGTCTGCTCGCGAGTGGTGAGCCAGTGGTCCTCGACCTTGTAGCCCCGGCTCTTGAGCAGATGCCGGGCCTTGAGCCCCCACGGACAGGTGTGGTCAGGCATCACCATCCGATAGATGACAGCGGTCTTGGTCATTGCAGGCTCCTTGATCTTCTAATCCGAGCTGCAGCTCTTAAGTTCCGTACCTAGATACGGAGTCAAGCATGAACGTTCGGACGATCGCAGGGTTGGCGCGAGACGGCGGCGTCGGGGTGGAGACTGTCCGCTTTTATCAGCGTCGCGGATTGCTTTCGACGCCCGACAGATGGTCGCGTGATGGCGCCGGCGCGGGCGTTCGACGCTATGGCGAGGAGGACGTGCGCCAGCTGAGGTTCATTCGCTCCGCACAGACGGCGGGCTTCACCCTCGAGCAGATCAAAGAGTTGTTATCGCTCGACGCTGGCGAAGATCGCACGCGCGCCCGTGCGTTGGCCGCGGAGAGGCTGGAGGCGCTGGATCGAACCATCTCCGATCTTGAGGGGGCGAGAGCGGCGTTGCGCCGACTGGCGAGCGCTTGCGCGGCGAACGACAGCGGACCGTGTCCGATCATTTCGGCCTTTCAGGGTGAAGAGGTTTGAAATCCTGCCCTGTCTTGGCGAACGGGGTGAGAGGGTTGGCAGCCGTCCCGCCTGGGAAAAACAACCCGACTGCGTAGCCGCGAAGCGGGAGGACCGGAACGTCCCGTTTCCAGAACTGTTCGTTGATCATCACTTCCGGAGAACGAAGATGTCGATCAAGCTGAACGCCGGTCTGGCCACCGCCGCCCTGTCAGTGCTCCTGACCGCGTGCAATCCTGCGGGACAGGCCGATAAAACCGCGACGGCCGACTCGGGGTCGGCGGCCGAACACAGCGCTCCGGCGGTCCAGCCGATGGCGGGGCCCGAGACGCCCTATTCCGCCTCCGAACAGCAGATGCATCAGGCCATGATGCAGGCGCACGGCGCGGACCCGCAGGAGACCTATGCCCTGAAGATGATCGAGCACCACCGGGGCGCCATCGCCATGTCGGAGGTCCTGATGCGCGAAAACCCGGACGCTGCGCTCCGCGAGATGGCCGAAAAGACGATTACGATGCAGCGCCAGGAGATTACGGCACTGGAGCAGTGGGTCGCGCAACATCGGTCCGCCGCAGCAACCCCCGCTTCGGGTTCGGTCCAGCCCGGAGCCTGATGCGGCACGATTGCGCGCGGGGACTGGTCCGCCCGCGCGTATCTGCTTTTGAACGGCGTCGATCGTCGGCGTCTGTCCGCCGGCGGGAGTCCCTCATGCACGACAAGAGCTATCGCAACCTCGCGATTGAACTCATCGTCCACTTCATCATCATGTATTTGGTGATGTTCACGATGATCGCGACGCTTGATCACTTCAACTTCAATCTGAACAATCTCTACATGACGCTGATGATGGTCGCGCCGATGGCTGTCCTCATGCTGGTTCTGATGCGCGAGATGTACCCGAACAATCGGCTCAACCTCGCCATTGGGCTGGCCTCGGTGGTCATCTTCGCGGGCAGCTTCTACGCCATGCGCACCCAGGCGGCGATCGGCGACAAGGAACTCATTCGAGGAATGATCCCCCACCACTCCGGCGCGATCCTGATGTGCGGCAAGGCCAAGCTGAGCGACCCGGAACTGGTCGCGCTGTGCGCAGAGATCGTCGAGGCCCAGAAGCGCGAGATCCGACAGATGCAGGCCATTCAGGATCGGCTTTGACGGCCTTTCCGGCGGGACGCGTCCGCTGGCCTCGCCAACTCGCCATTCCCGTTCGACGAGGCTTCCCACGCCGCCCCAGTGTTGTCGTCGGTTTCAAGGCGTGAGGTCGGCCAGCGTCGGCCGCCGTTGACGAGGGGAAAGTCGACGCGCCGCGTAGACTAGTCGAAAGCCGGACCGGCCAATCGCCAGGAGACCCAGTATGCGTGCGTTTAACCCCGTTCCCTATGTCGCCCTGGCGGCCGCGGTCGTCCTCGCCGCAGGACCTGCAGCAGCTCACGCTCGTCTTGTCAGCGCCACGCCCGCGCCGAACGCCACAGTCGGTGCGACCCGCACGCTGACCTTGACCTTCAGCGAGCGCTCTGTGCCTGCGTTCTCCGGTTTCGACGTGGTCAACTCGGCCGGCGAGAAGCTCGCGATCCGCACTTCGGTCGCTGAAGACGGCAAGACCCTGACCGGGACTCTGACGCGACCGCTGACTGCCGGCGCCTATCGCATCGACTGGCGCATCGCCTCGAGCGACGGTCACCGCATGACCGGCTCGTACACCTTCACGGTGCGCTGACGCCGTGCTCGAGATCGCGGTCGTCGCGCTCCGGTGGCTCCAGTACGCCGGGGCCGTCGTCCTTCTCGGGACGCCGTTGTTCCTGCTCTACACCTTCAGGCCCGCCGACGGCGTTGATCTCACCTGGTCGCGAGGGCTCCTGATAGGGTCAGGTTTGGTGGTCGTCGCGAGCGCGCTCCTGGCGCTACTTGCACAGACAGCGGTCATGGCGGGCTCGCTGGCGGAAGCCACCAAGCCTGCGTCGCTGTCTTTCATGGTCACCGGCACGGCCTTGGGGAAGGCCATGGTCGCCCGAGCCGCCCTCGCCCTCGCGGCCGTCGTCGCGGTCCTGGCCTTGAGACCGGGCAAGACGGCCTGGAGCCTCTCGCTAGGCCTCGGGCTCATCGTGGTCGCGAGCTTCGCTTGGACAGGCCACGGCGCGGCGACAGAAGGCTCCGAGGGCCTGGTCCACCTCGCCTCTGACATCGTCCATTCCGTCGGTGCTGCCCTTTGGCTTGGCGCTCTGGTGGCGCTGACGATCCTGTTGCGGCGCCGCCCGGGGGTCGACGACGAAATCCTCCACCGCGCCCTGTATGGGTTCTCGGGCCTCGGCACGCTCGCCGTAGCCCTGCTCGTGGCCACCGGTCTCGCGAACAGCTGGTTCCTCATCGGACCGGAGCGTATCTGGAACCTTGGCGAAAGCCTCTACGGACAGCTTCTGATCGCCAAGCTGGCGCTCTTCGTGCTGATGCTGGGCCTGGCGGCGGACAACCGTTTCCGCCTGACACCCTCCCTACGTCTGGAGCTGGAGCACCCGGGACAGTCGATCTCGGCGGTTCGACGGCTGCGGCGCAGTATCGTCACGGAGACGGCCCTCGGGCTCGTCGTCCTCGCCGTCGTCGCGCTTATGGGCACCCTCCCTCCGCCGATCGCGACGTGAGCCGACGATCAAGGGGCCCGCGGAGCGGAGCGCCGCTGCGGTCGCGGCGCCCTTCTCCGAGAGAGCTTGTCACGTCCGACCCTCGGGCGTCCCGGATCCCGGCTTAAGCGAACATATACGGTCTGAACGCCACGCGCTTTCCCACTGATGCGTTCAAACCGGAGAGGCGGCCTACCGCGGAGCGCGCGAGGACCAGTGAATGTGATGGATGCGCCAGCCGTCCGCGTGGCGCTTCAGCACCATGGTTTCCGTTGTCAGACGGTCCACGGCGCGTCCGTTGAACTGACCGGTGGTGCGGCCTTCGCTGGTGATCCAGGCCACATCGCCGTCCGCCCAGCCGGATCTGCGGCTTACGGTAGCGTCCGACGCGGCCGCAAAGGCGGCGTCCGACGCAAGATGGTGGGAGGCGTATTCGTCGCGCGAGCGCTCCGCTCCGCCCTCTTCAAAGATCATCACGTCCGGGGCCAGAAGCGACAGGGCGGCGGAGGTGTCGCCGGCCTTGAGCGCGGCATGGAAGGCATCGACGGTCGTGGCCGCGTCCGTCGCTTCCGCGCTGATCGACCCCGCGGTCTGGGCATGGCCGTGGGAATGGTCCTGCGCGACGGCGGGCGTCACCGACAGGACGGCGAGAGAGAGGGCGAGAACGAGAGGTTTGGGGGACATGATGGGCTCCGGCTTATGAATCAGGTGAGACAGGGTCAGGTCAGGTGGGCGGGTTGTGACGGGCGAACACCCGCGTCGCGCCGGAGCGAAGCACCAGCAGCGTGTCGTAAGGGTCCTTGTGTCCCTGCGGCGTCTCCATGCCGGGCGAACCAAGGGGCATGGCCGGCACCGCGAGACCGAGCGCTGCCGGCCGCTCGGCGAGCAACCGTATGACGTCCCCTGCCGGGACATGGCCCTCTACGACATAGCCATCAACCAACCCGGTGTGGCAGGAGGCCAGACTGTCCGGAAGCCCCCGGCTGCTGCGGACGGATTGGAGGCTCGGCAGAACGGTGATGGTCGTGGTGAAGCCGGCCTCCCGCATGTGCGAGATCCAGGCGTCGCAGCACGCACAGGTCGGCGTCTTGAAGACCGTGAGGGTTCTCGACGACTGGGTCTGGGCGCACGCGGTTCCGGTCAGTGCGACACTGACGGCGGCGCCGAGAAAGAGCCTTCGGTGGAGGTAGGCGGTGGTCAAAAGGGCTCTCCCTGATCGCTGTGAACGGTGCGGTTGGCTTCGACGACCGGCGCCCGGCCGAAGGTCCTCCGCCTCAGCCACTGGCGGCTCGGTCGCTCGACCAGACCATAGATGGCCGCCGCCGCTGCGAGGGTGACCGCCAGCATCGCCGCCAGTTCCAGAAGCCCCATTCGATAGTCGGCCGGCCAGCCCCCGATGGCCTGGGCGGCATTGCGCCAGACCATCAGGATCGGAATATGGACGAGGTAGAGGGCGAACGAGGCCTCACCGGCGAAGATTATGATCGGGTGCGACAGGAAGGTCCTGACACCGGCCTTGGTGAGCAGCGCCAGGGCGAGAACGAAAGGTCCCGCAGCGGCTACGATAAGACGATCGTCGGCCCCGATCTGCATGGCGAGCAAGAGCAGCGCGGTGGCTCCGACGGCGCCGACGATCGCGACGCGCGGGGACGGCGTCCAGCGCGTTCCGAGATAATAGAGACCAATCCCGAGCAGGAACTCCGGAATAATGCGCAAGACGCCCATATTGTCTTCCGCCCGAGGCAAAACCGAGCCGAACCACTGCCGGTAGATTGCATCCAGCAGGATGAACAGGCCTGTCGCCCCCGCCAAGAGCATCCATGGCCGCTCTCGAAATCGCAGGGCGACCGCAGCGTAGGCCGGAAAGGCGAGATAGACGAACCATTCGGCCGACAGCGACCAGGCGGGACCGTTCCACAGGACCATCCCGTCTCGGGGGAACCAGGCCTGCACCAGAAAGAGGGTGGTCAGGAAATCCCCAGCGTTGAACCGCCCGGGCTCCAGGCCGATGCCCAACACCGGCGCGGCGAGCACGAGCAACAGCATCGCCAACAGGATGAAAAGGTGCGCCGGGTAGATGCGCGCGAACCGCGCCGCGATGAACCGCCTGTAGTTCACCGGCTGATCACCTTGCAGGTAAACATGGGTGAGGATGAACCCCGACAGGATGAAGAAGATATCGACCGCGAGACGGGCCCGATTCAACAGTCCGGCGGCACCTTCGGGCAACGTCCATTGCAGCTGGTAGTGAAACAGGACCACGCCGAGCGCGAGGAAGAACCGCACCCCCGTCAGCGGATCGAGCCGGTCCGGGAACGGACCCGCGGCCGGATCTGTCCTTTCGCTCACAGCGCCTCCCCGACACGAGCGGGTCCTCCCGGACGTTCTCTGGTATCTACGCGGCGGACCTCTCGTCCCCTCGCAAGGGGCCGGACGATTTGGCGCGTATGGCAAAGGGGGCGTGACGCAGGTACGCAATGACTGATGAGATCGAACGACTGATAGCGGCGGAGGGGCCTGACGACGCGGGGCGGCTGGACGGCCTGGAAGAGGTTGTCTGGGCACGGATCGCCATGCGCCGGGAATCGGCGTCAATGGGACAGGTCCGGGTCGCCGCCGTGGGGCTGGCGCTCGTGCTCGGCGTGGCCAACGGTGGATTACTCCTCCTGGCGTCGCCCAGGCCTGAGCCCTCTGAGCTACGCATCTTCACCGTCTCGGCGGGCCTGTCGCCGCTTGGTCCACTGGATGCCCGGGGATGAGAGCGCGCTGGAAATCGATCGCCCTGACAGCCGTGCTGGCGGCGCTCGCCAGCGGCGCGGCGACCTGGGTGAGCGCAACCTGGGTCATGCGCGAGCGTCAGCCGCCGAGCCTGCATAGCGTCGTCCATGAGCAGTTGAACCTGAGCGCCGAACAGGATGGTCGTCTGGACGCGATCGAAGCGCGCTTCGCCGCGCGTCGCCCCGGGCTGGAAGCGGAGGTGCGAGCCGCCAACCGCGAGCTCGCCGCCGCCATCGCCGCAAGCGACGGGAACACGCCCCAGGTGCAGGCGGCGGTGGATCACTTCCACGTGGCCATGGGCGATCTGCAGAAGGCGACCATCGCCCACGTCTTCGAGATGCGGTCGGTGCTCACCCCGGCGCAGGCCGAGGTCTTCGACGCCGCGGTGGTGGACGCCCTGCGTGCCGACGCCGGCTAGGCGCGGCGCGTGGAGGGCGACAGCATTGAAGCGCGCGCGGCGGGCGGGGACAGGGGCGCCTTCAGCGCCTTGATGGCGGCGACCAAGGGCGATCTCTACAGGTTCGTTAGGCGCTATGTCGGCGACGAAGCGGAGGCGCATGACCTGCTCCAGGAAACGTACACGGCCGCCTGGCTTGCCCTGCGGCGGTACGATCCGGCTCGCCCATTCGACGTGTGGCTCCGGTCGATCGCCCTCAACAAATGCCGGGACTGGAGCCGTCGGCGTGCGGTGCGTCGGGTCGTGCGCGGCGTGATGGGCCTCGACGCCCCCGAAGCGTCAGCGGTTCGGATAGAAGCGCCGTCTCCCGAAACCCGACTGGACGATCGCCGTCGCGCCGAGGCGCTGCGTAGCGCGCTGACCCGCCTGCCTGACGGCCTCAAGGCCCCTCTCCTGCTCGCCACGCTCGAAGGTCGCTCGCACGGCGAAATCGCGACGATCCTGGGCGTCACGACCAAGGCCGTGGAGACGCGGATCGCCCGCGCCCGCAAGCGACTTGCCGAGGACATGGCCGTTCCTGACGGCGCTTGACCTCACAATCTCGACCGATGGCGAAGGGCATTATTTCCGAGGTGTGGCGACCTGCCGCAAGGGCGTTGGCGCCGACGTGCGTATGTCAACCAGAAGCCGCCACGCGTTCGAGGAAGACCCGCGCCTATGCCCATGCCAAATCTCGATCGCCGAATGCTTCTCAGGAGCGCCGCCGTTGGCGGCGGGCTGCTTGGCCTGCAGGGACTTCTGCCGGCGTGGGCGCAGACCGGATCGGCGGGGCTAAGAGCGGACTTGCCGGCGCTGAGCGGGCCCAACATCGACCTGACGGTCGGTCACTCGCCTTTCACGGTCGGAGGCCGGACCGGTCATGCCGTGACGATCAACGGGGTGCTTCCGGCGCCCTTGCTGCGCCTGCGCGAGGGACAGAACGTGCGACTCTCCGTGACCAACGGGCTGGATGAGGACACTTCGATCCATTGGCATGGCCTGTTGCTGCCGTTCCAGATGGACGGCGTCCCGGGCATCAGCTTCCCGGGCATCAAGCCGCGGGAAACCTTCGTCTATGAGTTCCCGATCAAGCAGTCGGGCACCTTCTGGTACCACAGCCACTCCAATCTCCAGGAGGCGATGGGCCACTACGGTCCGATCGTCATCGACCCGGCGGGCGCCGATCCCGTCGGCTACGACCGCGAGCATGTGCTGGTCCTGTCGGACTGGAGCTTCATGCACCCGCACGAGATCCTGGAGAAGCTGAAGAAGAGCCCCGGCTATTTCAATCAGCAGCGCACCACCCTGGCCGGCCTCATGGACGGCAGCGACCGCATGAGCCTGGAGGAGCGGCGCATGTGGGGCGAGATGCGGATGGACCCGCGCGACATCCTCGACGTCAACGGCTCGACCTACACCTATCTGATCAACGGCCACGGCCCGCAGGAGAATTGGACCGGCCTGTTCCGGCCGGGCGAGCGGGTGAGGCTGCGCATCATCAACGCCTCGGCCATGTCGATCTTCAACGTCCGCATCCCCGGCTTGCCGATGACCGTTGTGCAGGCCGACGGCGAGAACGTCCGCCCGGTCGAGACCGACGAATTCCAGATCTCGGTCGCCGAAACCTACGACGTCATCGTCCGGCCGACCGAAGATCGCGCCTACACCATCGTGTCCGAAGCGATCGACCGGTCCGGCATGGGCCGCGCGACCTTGGCCCCACGCCTTGGAATGACGGCCGAAGTCCCGCCGCTGCGCGAGGTCCCGAACCTGACCATGCGAGACATGGGCATGGGCGGCATGGACCATGGAAGCATGGCCGGCATGGATCATGGCGCGATGGCCGGCATGGACCACGGCGCCCCAGCCCAAGGCGCGGCGCCAGCGGGCGAGATGGGCGGAATGTCCATGGCCGGAATGAACATGCGCGATCCCGAGAACGCGCCCCCGGACATGGCGGTCGGCGTGGGCGTCGACGCGATCGCCATGGCCCCCGCCAACCGTCTCGGCGAGCGGCCGATCGGCCTGACCGACGTCGATCACCGCGTTCTCGTCTACACCGACCTGGTGTCGCTGCAGCCGAACAAGGACCAGCGCCCGCCGTCGCGGACCATGGAAATCCACCTGACCGGCAATATGGAGCGGTTCATGTGGGGCTTCGACGGCCGCAAGTTCAGCGAACTGGTCGAGCCGATCCGCTTCGAGCGGAATGAGCGGGTGCGCGTGACCCTGGTGAACGACACCATGATGGCCCACCCCATCCACCTGCATGGCCACTTCTTCGAATTGGTGACCGGCGGTCCCCCGGGGCATCAGCCGCTGAAGCACACGGTCAACGTCGCGCCCGGTGGCAAGGTGACGTTCGACCTGACCGCCGACGCGCCTGGCGACTGGGCCTTCCACTGCCACATGCTGATGCACATGCACGCCGGCATGTTCAATGTCGTGACGGTCCGGCCCATGGACGGAGTCGCATCATGAACCGCCTCGCCGTCGCCCTCGCGCCGCTAATTCTCGCCGCCAGCGCCTTTAGCGCCCAGGCGCAGGACCCGCACGCGGGCCATGTCATGCCGGCGACCCCGGCGCCGCGACCCGCGCCTGAACCGGTCGTCCGGTCTCAGACGCCCGCCCCGCCGCCCGCTCAGGACCCGCATGCCGGTCATGTCATGCCGCCCGCGCAAACACCGCCGGCGGTCGACCCTCACGCCGGCCATCAGGTGCCGGCCGAGTCCCCGGTCGTTGGTCCGCATGCGGGTCACGACATGTCGACCATGGCGCCGACGGCGCAGCCCGATCCGCACGCGGGCCACGACATGTCCGCCATGCCCTCCGCCCAGGCCGATCCCCATGCCGGTCATGACATGTCGACCATGAGCATGGGACCGCCGGACGTGCCGACCAGCGCCGACAATCCCGGCCGCCCTCCGGAGGATCCACTCCCGGCCGCCGCCCTGAGCGGTCCCGCGCACGCCGCCGATCTGGTCTTCGGCGCCGAGGCGATGGCCGCCGCCCGTGAGACCCTGGTTCGCGAAAACGGCGACGTCCGCACCACCGCCGTCATCATCGACCGTCTCGAAGCCGGCTTCGGCGATGCCGAAGAGACGTATCTCTGGGACGTTCAGGGCTGGAGCGGCGGAGACATCAATCGTTTCTGGTGGAAGTCCGAGGGCGAAGGCGACATTGGCGGCGAGTTGGAAGAGGCCGAGGTCCAGGCGCTTTACAGCCGCGCGATATCGCCGTTCTGGGATGTGCAGGCCGGCGTGCGCCAGGACTTCCGCGCCGACGGGGAGGACACGACGCACCTCGTCCTCGGCCTCCAAGGCCTTGCGCCCTATTGGTGGGAGATCGACGCCGCCGCCTTCCTGTCGACCGAGGGCGATCTGACTGCCCGCGTCGAGGCCGAATACGACCAGCGCATCACCCAGCGCCTGATCCTCCAGCCGCGCCTCGAAATCGACGCTTCGGCCAGCGACATTCCGGAGCTGGAGATCGGCTCGGGCTTGTCGTCCATCGAGGCGGGCCTGCGCCTGCGCTACGAGTTCCGCAAGGAGTTCGCCCCCTATGTCGGCGTTGAGTGGAGCCGGGCGCTCGGAAACACCGCCGACTACATCGAAGCCCGAGGCGGTGAGGCTGATGACACCCGCTTCGTCGTCGGCCTCAAGGCCTGGTTCTGACCCAAGGAGACCACCCCATGATCCGCATTCTCACCCTCACGGCCGCCCTGGCCTTCGCCGGCGCCGCCGCCGCCGCCGCCCAGGATCCGCACGCCGGGCACAATATGCAGACGCAGGCCGCCGAGCCTCAATCGGCCGTCACCACGGTTCCGGCAAACGGGGCCATGACCCACGGATCGCCAGAACGCTTCAGCGTCACCTTCCCCCATGCGATGGTCCTGAAGACGGTGACCCTGAGCGCCGAGGGGCAGGCCCCGGTGGTCGTGAATGCCCCCGCCGCACCGGCCGCCGCGACCGTCAGCGTGGCCCTTCCCCGGCTTGCCCCGGGAACCTACACCGCCGCCTGGACCGCCGAAGGGCCGGACGGTCACAAGATGTCCGGCTCTGTCAGCTTCATGGTTCACTAGGAGAACGACGATGCGAGTTTCCAACCTGCTGGCCGCCGCCGGCGCGATTCTGGCCCTGAGCGCTGGAGCGGCCCTGGCCGCCGAAGGCTGCGAATGCTGCAAGGACATGGCAGCTGACGCCGCCATGAGCTGCTGCGACAAGATGAAGTCCGACGCTCCGCCGCCCGCCGAACCCGCGCCGCCCGCGCCGGCGCCCTCGGATGCTCCGGCTCCCCAGGGTCACGCCGACCATAACTGACCGCCCGATCTGAACCACTCCGGCAGGCGCTCCGACGGATCGGAGGTCTGTCCGGAGCAGACAGGCGTCAACTCTCGGTCTTCGCCGCGCTGAGCCGCGCCGCGCTCCCTGTGACGCCCACTCCCGCAACCCGGATGAAACGGACGGTTTCGGCCCGCGTCCGCGGTTCGGCGACGAAGCCCGCGTCGGCGAAGGCGAGGTGCTGGGGCATTTGCTCCCTCGCCGGATTCGCGCGCCACCAGTCCTCCAGCGACGCCGCCTTGGGCAAGATGCCGCCGACGATCCGCTCGATGTCCCGAAACGACAGGTCCACCTCGGTGCCCTTCTGACGTCTGAGAAAGGCTGCGAGCGGCGTGTATTTAGCCATCTGGGTGTCTTGCTCCGCTGATGCCGGGGGTCAAGCCCGGCTGGCGCGCTTGCGCTGCCCGATCTAGACTTACCGGCGGCGGGTTCCGGGAACGATAGGCGCCGATCGAGAGCCAGGGGACGTGCAAACGTCGGCGGCGATCGGCGGCGAAACGCCGGGCTTCATCACAGAAGTTCCTGGCCCGCCCCCTTCCCTCATCCCGGGTCGATCAGACCGTGCCGGACCGCTGAGGCGACCGCTTCGATCCGGGTCCGGACCCGGAGTTTGGAACAGACCTTTTCAAGATAGCTGTCCACGGTGCGGGGCGACAGGGACAGTATGATCCCGATGTCGGATGAGCTCTTTCCGCGACAGACCCATTCCAGGCATTCCTGTTCGCGCGGGCTCAGGGTGACAGCGGGCGATCCACGGTCCGGATCTTCGGAGACAGCTTGCATTACTACACCACCGGTTGTCCGACCCCTTCCGTACACGGCAGGTTCGGACGTGAGCAACGTCGATCAATTGCGGGCCGCCCGCAGGTTTCTTGCGGTCCGACGGCGCCGGTTGAACCGTAGAAGGGTCGCGCCTACAGCGGAGCCGTCGGGCGCCGCGAGATAGGCGCACAGCCGGAGCCGGGGTTCGTCGCTGACGGAGGCGGCGCTGCGCGCTGAAGTAACGGGCCTCGTTCGCAGAGGATTCCAACGCCCGACCCCTCTCGCTTGCGTCGGGATTCCGTTTGATTCATGCTTCGATGTCGGCGTTCGCGCCGATAGGGGCCTGGAATCCCCTGTGCGATATCAAATCATCGACGGCTGCCGCTCTGTGCGTCGGCCGGTTGCCGCCATCTGAGCGCGCGCGTCGGCGCGCCTGCCCGGAATCGCGCGGCCACGCCGGGATTCCCGCCCCTCTCGTCGAGAGGTCGGAGATCCGTGGTGACCGATACGAAGCAGCTGGGGGTGGAGGCGCAGGACGGGATCAACCGTCTCTACCGGCGATACGCCGTCTGGCTGGATCGCCGGTTGCGCCCTCACATCGGCGCCGACGCTGCGGCGGATGTCGTCCAGGAGACCTACCTCAGGGCGGCGCCTTACGCCGTGTCGGACATCCGCCATCCAAAAGCGTTCCTGCTGCAGATCGCCCTCAATCTGGTCCGCGATGAAAGCCGAAGAGAGGGCCGACGCCGCCAGAGCCAGGCGCTTCAAAGACCTGCCGAGGCCGAGGCCGCGCCGCAGTTCGACCAAGTCCTTCTCGAACAGGTTATCCGGTCCATGCCGCAACTCTACCGCGACGTCTTCGTCTTGAACCGCTTTGGCGGTATGACTTATCCCGAGATCTCCGTGTCGCTCGAGATCAGCGTGAAAACGGTGGAATGGCGAATGTCCAGGGCGCTTCAGTACTGCGCGTCTCGGCTGGACCTGTAGGCAACGGATGATGATCGAGGCTGAAGCCGACATCAGGCGCAAGGAAGCCGCCGACTGGTTCAGCAAGTTGAACCAGCGCAAGGTCACGACCGCCGACGTGAAGGCGTTCAGCGCGTGGCGGCGAGACCCGGAGAACGCGCGCGCTTTCAGCCGTCTCGAAGCCATGTGGGACGCGGCAGGGACGCTGGCGCAAAGCCCCGGGGTGGCGGGGCTCGCCGACGAGGCCTTGAGTCGGGTCGAAAAGGCGCGCCCGCGCCGTCGGATGCGGGACGCCGGCCGTCTGATCCCGCTCGGCGTCGCGGGCGCCATGGCGCTTGTGATCGGAGCCGGGAGCCTGACCTGGTGGTCCCTGCAGCGGCCGGACGCCTACGCCACGGCCATCGGCGAGCAACGCACCGTGCGGCTGGAAGACGGTTCCCGCATCGTCCTCGACACGGACTCGCGGGTCACCGTTCGCTTCACCGACGCCCGTCGCGTGGTCACGCTCGCAGCAGGACGCGCCATGTTTGAGGTCGAGGTCGAGGGCGACGCCGCGCGGCCTTTCTTCGTCCAGGCGGGCGACACGGAGGTCACCGCCGTCGGCACGCGCTTTGACGTTCGGCGATCTGGCTCCGGGGCGCGTGTCGTCCTGGTCGAAGGGCGCGTCGACGTTCACAAGCCGTCCTCGAGGACGGCCCAATGGACCCTGGAGCCCGGCCAGCAGGTCACCACCTCGGGTCCAACGCCCCGGGTCGTCGCGGTCAATGTCCCGGCCGAAACCAGTTGGACAGTCGGCCGGCTGACCTTTGAGAACACGCCGATCGCTGCGGCCGTGACGGAGGTGAACCGCTACACCTCCAAACCGATCGAGCTTCGCGACGAACGCATCTCGTCGATCCGGGTCAGCGGCGTTTTCAACGCCGGGGACATCGACGGCTTCGTCGCCGCCCTGCGCGACCTCTATCACCTTGAAGCCGCCACGGCGGCCGACGGCCATCTGATCCTTTCGGGGCCGGCATGAAAATAATCTGCGTCCGGACTTAGGGGACGCCCCGCGACCCAACGTCTCCTCCCCGCCCCGCAAAGCCGCGGGTAGAAAAGAGGGGGAGATCATGGGTCACAGGTTCACTTCAACCGCGCTCGCTGCGCTCATGCTGGGTGTCGCGACGCCGGTCATCGCGCAATCGACCGAGGCCGTCCGGACGTTCAGCATCGGCGCCGGGCCGCTTGAGCGCAGCCTGCCGGTGTTCGCCCAGCAGAGCGGCCTGCAGATCCTCTATCCCAGCGCGCTGGTAGCCGGCCGACAGGCTCGCGCTCTCACCGGCGAATACACTCCTGAGGCCGCGCTCGCGGAGCTCCTGCGCGGGACGGGCCTGGCCTATCGCCAGAGCCGCCCGACGGTCTTCGTACTCGTTGATCCCTCAGCCCGCGCCGAGGCCGAACCGCAGGCCACCCAGCTTGAAGAAATCGTGGTCACGGGGACCTATCTGCGGGGCGCGGACAGTCCGTCGCCGGTCACCGTCATTACCCAGGACGACATCGCCCGGCAAGGCCGCGCGACGGTCGCCGAGACCCTCGCCGCCTTGCCGCAGAACTTCACCGGGGCGGCCTATGAGGGGTCTGCCGGGACAGGCGCAGACCGCACGAGCCGAAACTCGGCTTATGCGACCGGGGTGAACCTGCGGGGTCTGGGCGCGGATGCAACCCTCGTCCTGGTCAACGGCCGGCGGATCGCGGGCACGGGCAGCGCCGGCGACTTCTCGGACATCTCCAATCTTCCCAGCAGCGCCATTGCCCGAGCGGATGTGCTGCTCGACGGCGCGTCGGCCCTCTACGGCGCAGACGCGGTCGGCGGTGTAGTCAACATCATCCTGAAGTCACGGTTCGACGGCGCCGAAACCCGGCTACGTGTTGGCGGCACCAGCGACGGCGGGGCCGAGGAGACTCTCCTGTCTCACAGCGGCGGTTTCAACTGGTCCAACGGCGGCCTCCTCGCCGCTTACGAATTCCACGACCGCGGCGAGTTGCGCGCCGCCGACCGTCGCGCAACCGCGAATGCGGACCTGCGCCCGCTGGGCGGCTCGGACTGGCGCTTCACCTACGCGGCCCCGGGCAACCTCATGGCGTTCGATCCGGTCAGCGGATCCTATGAACCGGTCTACGCCATCCCACGCAATCAGAACGGCGTGGGCCTCACGCCTGGAGACTTTCGCCCGGGCGAAGTCAATCTGACCAATCAGATGGAGGGCCTGTGGAGCCTGCCGCACCAGCGCCGGCACAGCCTTTTCGTGGCGGGCCGGCAGGACCTTCCGGGCGGTTTCAGTCTGGACGGCGACCTTCGCTACACCGACCGGACCTACATCCAGGAGTCGGTGGCCGACATCGGCATCCTGTTCGTGACGCCGGACAATCCCTTCTTCGTGCCGGTGGCGGGCGAGCCCTATCAGGAGATCGCCTATTCCTTCATCAACGACCTGGGGCCGGGCCGTGACGAAGGCTTCTCCCGCAGCGTCGGCGGCGCCGTCGGGGTCACGGGTGAACTCGCCGGATGGAACCTCGCGGCCTATCTGAGCGGAGGTCGGGAGACTACCGGGCTTATGGCCTCGAACCGGGTCCAGACGACCCGGCTCGACGAAGCCCTCGGCTCTACGCCGAACAATCCGGGAACCACCTTCAACCCGGCCGTCGACGGCTACTTCAATCCCTATGGCGCTCCCGCCGCCCATAGCCCGGCCCTGTTGGCCTTCATCGGGTCCGGCTACCTTCGGTCCGAGAACATCAGCACGGTCGGCTCCTTCAACCTCAAGGCCGACGGCGTCCTCTTCGCCCTGCCAGGCGGGGACCTGCGCATGGCCGTCGGTGTCGACTATCGCCAGGAGCGCTTCGAAACCTCCGGCGAGAATTTCATCTCCGGCGCAGCGCCGCGCATCGCCGCCCCGACGGCGTTCGAGCGCGACGTCTCGGCCGCCTTCGTCGAACTGCGCGCGCCGCTCGTGGGGCCCGACAACGCCCGGCCCGGCCTCGAACGGTTGGAGCTGTCCCTTGCCGGTCGTGTCGAGGACCATGAGGGGATCGGCCAGACCAGCAATCCCAAGTTCGGCGTCCTCTACAACCCGACCCCCGACCTGCTCCTGCGCGCCAGCTACGGCACCTCGTTCCGCGCCCCTTCGCTGAGGGAGTTGAACAGCGCCTACCGGCTCGGCCCGGTGTTCCTGGACCGCGCCGGCGCCAATGTGATCAGCATCGTCCAGTACGGGGGCAACCCGAATCTCATCCCGGAGACCGCGGAATCTTGGACGGCGGGCTTCGTCTGGACGCCCGCCGCCGCCGAAGGTCTCCGGATCGAGGGCGGCTGGTTCCGGACGACCTTCGAGGACCGGATCGCGACCCCGGTCGCGGAGAACCTGATCAATGCGCTCAATGATCCGACCCTGGCCCCTTTCATCCGCTATGTGAGCCCCGGCTCAAACGCGGACGACCGGGCCTATGTCCAGTCCCTGCTCAGCCACCCGGGCAACTTCAATCCGAACGTCTTCCCGGCGACCGCCTACGGCGCCGTCATCGACAACCGCTACGTCAACGCCTCGGCGGTAGAGGTCGAGGGGCTCGACCTTTCGACGCGCTATCGCTTCACCCTGGGGTCGGACGACATCTCGCTCGACGCGACCGTGACCCATCTGCTGACCAACGACCGGGCGGTCACGGCGACCTCTCCCACCGAGGACATGCTCGGCGCCCCGAACTTTCCCGCGCGGTGGCGGGGCCGCTTCGGCGCGCAGTGGCTGCGCGGCCCGCTCACACTAGGCGGCGCCCTCAATCACGTCAGCGGAGGACGCGATCGGGTCAACGGACGCGGAATCGACGACTGGATCACTCTGGACGGTCAGATCCGCTACGACCTTCAGAGCGGATGGGGAGAAGGTCTTTCGCTCACCCTCAATGTGCTCAATCTGACCAATGAGGAGCCGCCCTTCTACGATGCGCCGGCGGGGATCGGTTACGACGCCGCCAACACCAATGTGCTGGGCCGGCAGATTTCCCTTCAGCTCGTCAAGCGCTGGTGATCGTCCATGCGCATGGTCGCTCTCGCCCTCGCGGGCCTGCTCGCGACGGCGTGCCCGGCGTTGGCGAGGCAAGAGCCGCTCACGGTGGATGTCATTCTGGGACTCGAAAGCTTCGGACGGGTCGCGATCGATCCGTCCGGCGCGGTCGCCGTCTTCGAGGAGCGGCGCGCCCGAGGCGATCTCCCCCGCCATGATCTGGAGGCCGAAGGCGCCAACCGGTACGCCCGGCTGTACCGCATCGACCTCGACGCCCCCGACCATCCGCGACCGCTCCTGACGATGGACGAAGACGCCGGCTATTCCGTCGGCGCCTTCTCGCCCAGCGGTCGGCGTCTGGCCGTGTTTCGGCTCCGGAACGACGAATGGCGGCTGGGAATCGTCGAGATCGCCGCGGGGGAGGTGGTGTGGACCGATGTGGCGCCGGAGCTTGGCCTATGGGGCCGGTCCCTGGAATGGCTCACGGACGACACCCTCGTCGTGCTTGGCATGCCGGACGGGGCGCTTCCTCCAAGACTGGCGGGCCCCCGCGCCGAACAGGCACGCCTGCTGGCGCTGAGGGCGGCGGCGACGGCCGGGTCGCCGGCTGCGATCACGGTGGGCGAAGACGGCCCGCCGGAAGCCTTGCCGCCGCGACGTCTCTGGCGGATCGACGCCGTCACCGGAGAGGCCGCGGCGATCGCCGACGGTCCCTTCCTCGACCTCGAGGTCTCTCCGGACGGACGATACGCCGCGCTTCTGCTGGACGGCCCCCTCCTGCCGCCGCCCTCCGCCGATACCGCGAGCGAGGTGCGCCGCGCCCGGGGGCTGGAGCTCGTCGAGCTGACCACCGGGGCCGCCGTCCGGCCGCCCGAAGCCGGCAACATCTCTACGAGCCTGCTCGCCTGGTCGCCAGCCTCCGACGCGCTTCTCGTGGCCACGATCGGCGACAAGCCGGCCCGGCTCCTGACCGTCGCTCCGGACGGCGCGGCGCGGGACGTGACCCCGGCCGGAGCGCACCCGACCACGCCGATCGACTTCCAGGGCATGGCGACGGCCGAGGGCGGCTGGCTGGGCGAGACCCCGATCTTCAAGGGCCGCTCCGGATCCCGCGAGGGCTGGTTCGTCGCCGGCGCCGACGCCCTGCCGCTCTTGGGCCTGTCTCCGGACGCCGGGCTCGTCGCCGAGGGTCGGTCCTCGGTTCTGTTTACCAGCGGCGGGCGCGTCGTGCGCCTTGGTGCAGACGGCGAGCTCCCCGATCTCGGGGCCGTCGCGTCGGCGGTGAACCCCCGCGGTCCTTTCGGATTACGGGCGCAGAGCGGTCCGCTGAAGGCGGCCTTCGCCGTGGCCGAGCGTCCCGATGGGCGACTGTGCCAAGTCTGGGCCGATCCCGGAGCCGAGTCTCGATGCGTCGCAGCGACGCCAGGGGCCGCGATCAGCTGGAGCCGGGAGATCGGCCTCGACCGGAGCGGGCCGGAGGCGGAATCCAATACGCTTCGCCTACAGAGTGGTCCTCGCCGGGAGGTGGTCTGGCGGCTGAACCCCGAACTCGACCGGATCGCGGTCGCGGCGCCCCGGCGGGTCACCGGCGTCGGCGGCGCGGGCGGCTGGCTCTATCCGCCGTCAAACCCGACAGCGGCGCCGCCCGTGATCGTGGTGCCCTATCAGGGCGAGGCCTACCCCGCCCCGCCGTGGTGGATGCGGCGGGAGTCCACCAGCCTGTCGCTGGCGCCGCAGCTGATGGTCACGGCGGGCTACGCCATCCTCATCCCGGACCTTCCCGCGACCCCGGAACCGGCTGACGGCCTCGCCCAACGCATCCTGTCGGTCGTCGACGCCGCGGCGGCGGAAGGGTTGGTCGATGCAGACCGGATCGGCTTGTGGGGCTGGAGCTTCGGCGCCTGGTCCGCCGTGATGAGCGCGGCCCAGTCTCCCCGCTTCGACGCCGTGGTGGCGTTGAACGGGCCGATGAATTTCTCGACGGTCATCGGGGACGTCGGTTCGACCCTGCGGCTGGAGGGCGGGCATGCGCTCGCCGCGACAGCTGGGGCCCGCTGGCTGGAGTCCGGCCAGGCCGAGATGCGCGACGCCTACTGGCGTGCGCCCGACCGGTATCGGCGCAACAGTCCGTTCGAGCAGGCGGACCGCATCACCGCGCCGACGCTTCTGGTGGTGGGAGAATACGACCTTATGCTGAGCCAGTCGGAGCAGCTCTACGGGGCGCTGCACCGTCTGAACCGCCCGGTGGCCCTGACTCTCCTCATCGGCGAGGACCACGGCGTTCAGAGCCCGGGCAACATCCGGCTCTACTACGACCAGGTGCGCGACTGGTTCGGCCGGCATCTCATGGGACCCGGCGGTCCAGCCGCTCCCGCCAGCGGCGCACCCAGGCCTCCGTCAGCGCCAGACTGAGCAGGTGGGAATGACCACCGCGCCACAGCAGGGCGTCCCGGGTGAGGCGGTCCTCCAGTCCGGGATCGATCAACCCCGCCTCCGCCAGTGCGCCGCCGAGCAGATAGTCGCGCAGGAAGTCCAGGTGCGCGGCGACGGCGCCGCCGTAATAGGCGCCCAGTTCGCCCTTGGAGCGGCGATCCAGGATCGAGGGCGGCAAGACATCCGCGAAGGCGGCGCGCGCGGCGGCGCGGTCACGCCCGCCCCAGGTCAGATCGACCGCCGACAGGGCCAACCCCGCCTCCACCACCGGCTGGCTGAGCAGCGGATTGACGCAGGGGCCCAGACGGCTGCGCACCGCCGGCCCCTGAAACGTCTGGCAGAAGGCCAAGGCGGACATCTGCAAGGCTTTGGCAGGCGGGACGCCGCGCAGATCGTCGAGCCAGGGGTGGTCCCAGCCGGCGCGATGGCAGACCTCCTCGCGCCAGTCCCGGGCGAGCGCCGTGGGCCACAGGGGGCGCCGCAGCCAGCGCGAGAGGCGATGCAGGACCACCAACCGCGCGCGACCGCGCCGCTCCCAGATCTCGTCCAGCCCGATCAGCAGGCTGGGCATCTGAAAGAAGACCGCGTCGCCGCCCTGCCCCGTCAGCGAGCCCCAGCCGCCCGTCGCCTCGATCCGGTCGGCGATGTCGTCGTTGTAGTCGGGATCGATGTCGTTGGCCGCTGGCCGGAAGGTCTCGGCGCACGCGGCCAGGCGGGCGGCGTCGAGCCTGAGGCCGTCGCGACGGACTTCCGTCAGCGTAAAGCCATGCCGTCCCGCGACCGCCCGGGCGTAATCCCGTTCGTCACCCTCCGGCTGGTCGACGTAGTGGTTGACCCAGGCGGCGACGCTTCGGCGCTGATCTGTGGTCAGGACGCCCGCCACGATGGCGGAGTCCAGTCCGCCGCTGACCTCGGCGATCCAGCGCCTGTCGCCCGCCAGCGCCCGCACCGACCGTTCCACCGCCCCTCGGAGATCGGTCGCCGGACGCGAGGCCCGGTCCCGATACACCTCCGCGGGCCGCCAGATCTGCCGCCCCTGGTTGACGCCCTCCCCGGTCACCCGCAGCTCGCCGCCGGCGACGGCCTGTAGTCCGGTCAGGGCCAGTCGATGCCGGTGTTCGCCGGGGCGGCCCACCAGGGCGGCGACCGCGTTCCAATCCAGCCCGATCCCCTCGGGCAGCCAGGGATCGATGACCGCCGCCGCGCTCGTGGAGATCAGCGTCACGCCGGCCTTGCGCCAGACGACGCAGTCCAGGGCACCAGACGGGTCGCGGAGCACGGCGACGTCGCCCTCGACCCGCCGAACCAGCAGGTAGCGCCCCCAGTGGTCCGAACAGACCATGCGGGCCTGCGCCGCGTCCAGCCGTCGGCATCCCAGGGCGCCGCGCGCCCGCAGCGACAGCGCCTGGCCCTCGCGGTCGTAGATCTCGCCGATGACCACGCCGTGCCCATCGAGTCCCCGGGCGACCTCGAGCCGTCCGCCGGTCGGGGCGAACACCTGGATGAAGGGATCGTGCGATTTGCGCGACCAGCCGGCCCGGCTCAGGCGCTGTCGAACGGGCGCGACCAAGGCGTCGACCGCGGCCGGATTGTCGCCGACGAGAATGATCGCGCAATCCGCCCCCACCTCAGATCACCAGGATCGGTCGATAGACGGTCAGGGTTTCCGGGGCCTCGCTGATGCACCGGTCGCCGCTCTGGAGCCAGCAATGAGCGAGAAACGGGAAGGTGCGGACCCCGAAGACCCAGTCCGCGTCCAAATCCGCGGCATTGACGAAGCGCAGGAGCAGTTCCGCCTGGAGCAGGCAGGCGCCGGTCCAGGGCGCCAGCGGCAGCAACTGGCGGAACACCTCGACCCGCGCGGCGAGCGCTTCGGGATCAGACCGACGACCGCGACGCCGGGCGTATCGCCGGCTGAGGTCCAGAAGTGTCGGCCGACGCCGCACCGCTTCGACCCAGATGACGCCGAAGGTAACGAGGTCCCGCAGCGTCGGCCGGATCGGCGGCGCAGGCGGAAGGCGCGCCGACGGCAGGGCCGGCGGCGGGGTGCGATCGTCCCGCGCTGACGTGGGATGCAGCAACTCCTCGGCGGCCAGGCGAAGAAGATCGTTCATCGATCCCAAAGCCCGCCGTCCCTCAATCCGAAGATCGCCGCACTCCGGCAGGCAGAGATAGTCGTCTGCGGCGAGATCGAGCAGGATCAGATCGTCGCCGACGCGGACTGCGTGAACGCCCTCTGCGAGCCAGCCGCAGTGACCGTCCTCGGCGGGAAGCGCTTCGGCCATTCCCAGACCTCTCTCTGTTACAGCTGAACTTGGCTGGTCCGCCCTGCGGCAGGACCCGGCGGGGCCGTCCGAAACGGACGGCCCCCTGGGCTCATTCCGGCGGCATGGTCCAGTGGCGGGCCGGGTTCAGTTCGGTGAACGGCCCCATCAGGATCGCCCGGGTCAGCCGACGGGCGGCTCCCAGACGCAGGACGCGCGTCTCGTTCTGGATCTTCATGGATCCCTCTCCTGTGTCAGGATTGCCTCTGGTCGAGGCGTCCGGGGCGAGGCCGGGCCCGGACGTCCGGGCCGCCGAAGCGGCCCGTCCGGTCATTCGCTGGGCGGAATGGTGTACTTCAGCACCGGATTCAGCTCGTCGAATTCGCCGCGCGAGACCGCGCGGGTCAGGGTGCGGGCGGACCCGAGGCGCACGAGGCGCGAGGTGCTCTTGGTCATGGTCGTCTCCTGTTTTGAAGGCCGACAAAACGTCGACGACGAACCATCAGCGCCGGAAAGCAAATCGATTCAAACTATATTTCGCGTATACTTCGATTGATCTGGATCGATCCGCCGAACACGGGATGCGAGACCCGTCGCGGCGATCCGCCAGCGCGCATAGTAGGCCTCGACCTTGCTCGCCGGCGCGGGACCGTCGGCTGCTTCGGTCGGGCCGTTCAGCCGTCGGAGCGGCGCCAGGCGACGGCGCACGCGAACGAGGCTCTCGATCAGGGGTTGGTTGTCGCAGGCGTCAACCAGGTCGTCGATCCACGCCTCGACGGACGCGTCCGTAGCGTCGCAGGGCTGGGCGACCCGGGTGTAGAGCGCCGCAAGACCGACATGGGCGGCCTCCAGATCGAGCAAGCCCAGAACATCCTCAAGCGGGGCCGCGCGGGTGAAATAACCCAAACCGCGGCGATCCTCGACGAGACCCTCGCCGCACAGGCGGGACAGGGCTTCGCGCACCGGGCTGGTGCTTAGGCCGAGCGAGGCGGCGATATCCACCACGGACAGATGCTGTCCGGGGGCCAGGGCGTCCTCCAGCGCGGCGCGCAGACTGCCGAGCGCCAAGCCGAAGGGATCGCGCTGCCTCATGACCGCCCCCGGGCCGCTCCGGGACGCAGATCGACGACCGGCAGGCTTCGGGGCGATCGGGTCATGCGGCGCTCCTATACTGATGTCCGCAAGAAAATTGCGTCGTATCCGCAGCTTTTATGCTGTTGATCTTTCTAGGCTTTCATTTGACGCATCGCTGAGGCATTTTTCAACCTGTAGGGGTGCATTCGCTTCGTAGTCGCGTGGCGCCGGAGGCGAGGGAGTAACAGGAGACATGGACGCCCGGCACACCCAGACGGCGAACGCGGTGCTCTCCTCCAGCCTGCGCCTGATCCGGTCTCATCGGCGGATGCGGGCCGCGGACGTCGCCCAAGGCATGAATATGGCGCTGCGGTCCTATGAGCATTTCGAGTCCGGCGCCGGTCGCATCAACATCGAGCGCATTCACCGCTTCGCGGAGGTCACCGACAGCGATCCGCACGGGATTCTCGCTGCTCTTGCTCTGGGGTCGCCCGCCTTCGCCTTGCGGTGCGCCGACAACAAATTGGCGACCATCCTCGCCGTGGCGCTGCAGGAGTTCGACGAAGAAGCCGGGGACGCCATCGGCGATCTGGACGCTCGCACCATTATCAACGCCTTCACCAAGAGCCTGAAGGACCTCGCCGATCAGTCCGTCCGACGCGACGCCGAGGCCGAGGCCTGGCTCGAACAGCGCCGGGGACGGTTGATAGCCCCCGCCCGGGAGGATGGGACCGGCGACGGCGCGTAACGCCCCCTCGCCACGGTCGTAGACTTGCGGTCCGAAACTCCCGGACTGGCGCACGGGGTCGGCTGCACGGTTGGATTCGGGCATGAAAGTCCTTTCCCCTCATCCCCCCGCCCCATCTGCTTCACCCTGCGACCACCTGTCGGATCGCCAGCGGGAATGTCTGGACCTGGCGGCCCTCGGTCTGACCTCCGCCCGGATCGGCGATCGTCTCGGCCTGTCGCCCCGAACGGTCGATGAGCATCTCATGACCGCTTGCCGCGTCCTGGGCGTCCGCACCCGCATCCAGGCCGTCGCCCGCCTCGCTGCGGTTCAGCGGCCGCTCGAACCCCGGACCTTCCTACCGTAAATCTCCGGCGGGGAGCTCGCGGGTCGCGGGGCCCGCTCCCGATCGGGTTTGCTTGGGGCTCACGCTGGAGCCCGCCTTGCTGGACCTCAATCTGATCCTCGCCCTGTCCCAGGCCTGCGCACCGCAGGTGGCCCCGGAAACCCTGGCGGCCATCGCCTATGCGGAGAGTCGGTTCAATCCGATCGCGATCGGCGTCAATCGGGGTCCCCGCCCGGCCCGTCCAGCGCGCGACGCCGCCGATGCCGCGCGCATCGCCCGCGGATTGCTGGCGCGGGGCGCGAACCTCGATCTCGGCGTGGCCCAGATCAACAGCGACAATCTGGACTGGCTCGGCCTGTCCGTTGAGGCGGCCTTCGACCCCTGCCGCAACCTCGCCGCCGCCGGCGTCGTCCTGCGCGCGGGCTATCGCCCGGCCAAGGGCGTCGACCGCCAGACGACCCTCAGGGTCGCGCTGTCCCGATACAACACCGGCCATCCGGAGCGCGGTTTCCGCAACGGCTACGTCGCCCGCGTCGAGGCGGCCGCCGCGACCCTTGGCGTTCTGCCGCTCGCCGCCGTTCGACCCGTCGCGGACGACCGATCCGCACCGCCGGTCCCGACGGAGCCCCCGGCCGCCTGGGACGTCTTCGGGCGGGCCCAGGCCAGCATCGTCCTCACCTTCACCGCTGCCCCAGACACGGAGTTCTGAGATGACCGCATCCGCGACCGTCCGCAGGGCCGGCGCCGCCGGCGCCATCGCCCTCGCCGCCAGCCTCGTCCTGGTCCAGCCGGCATTCGCCTCGGCCAATGTCGAAGGCCTGCTGCAGAACGTCGTCGACATGCTCACCGGCAACACCGCCCGACTGCTGGCCGTGCTGGCGGTCGTGGTCGTCGGCATCCTGTGGATGTTCGGCCTGTTCGACCTGCGGCGGGCGGCGATCGTCGTGCTCGGCATCGTCGTGGTCTTCGGCGCGGCCGAGATCGTCAACCTGATCACAGGCGGTGCGTGATGGAGGTGACCCTGCCCTGGCTGGCGGCCGCTTCGGCCGCGATCGTCCTGGTCCTGTGCCTGATGCTCGGCCTGAAGCTGATCTCGCCCACGCGGTTCGCCCAGATCCTCGCCGGCCTCGCCTCCGGGGTCGCCCTCGCCCTGACCCTGTCGCGGCTGTCCGCCGGAGGTCATCATGGCTGACGAACGCCTGACCGAAGACCCCTTGTTCCTGGCCTGCACCCGACCGGCCATGATCCTGGGCGTCCCCATGGAAGCCATGGGCGTCAACGTCATCCTCTCGGGGGTCGTCTTTCTGGTCGGCGGCAGCCTGCTCTATCTGCTTGTCGCGCCGGTACTGCATCTGGTGTTCCGGGCGATCTGCCGGGCGGATCACAACGCCTTTCGGCTGCTGTTCGTCTATGTCGACACCAAGGGTCGGTCGCGGAATGCGGCCCTCTGGGGCGGAAGTTCGGCGACGCCTCTCCCTCTGGTTCGCCGCTATCGTCTGACGGAGCTGTCCCGTGGCTGAGGGCGGCGTCCATCCGGCGCGCCTGCGGCGGGAGGCCGACGCCCGGCCGCACCTGCCCTATGCGCGTCACGTCTCGGACCATGTAGTCGCACTCGACAGCGGCGCCCTGATGATGGTGTTCCAGATCGACGGAGCCAGCTTCGAGACCGCCGACGCCCGGGACCTCAACGACTGGCACGTCAAGCTCAACCAGGCCTGGCGCAATCTCGCCGACGACCGCCTGGCGGTCTGGCATCATGTGGTCCGGCGTCCGGTGGAGCTGGAAGGCTCCTCCGGGTTTCGATCGACCTTCGCCGGCGAACTCGGCGCCCTCTACGACCATCGGGTCGCGCGCCGGCAGCTCTGGATCAACGAGCTGTTCGTCACCCTCGTCCTGCATCCGGGTCGCGACGCGGGCGACCGGGCCGCGGCGCTCGCGAAACGCCTGAAGGCGGCGCGCCGCAGCGACGGCGAGGTCGAGGTCGCCCATATCCGGCGCCTCGAGGAGGCCGGGCGCGACCTGGCCCAGTACCTTGGGCGGTACGCGCCGCGCCGGCTCGGTCTCTACGAACGCGACGGCCTGTGGTTCTCCGAGCCGATGGAGGTCATGCGGCTCGTCCTGACCGGACGCCGGTCGCCGGTCCCGATCGTGTTCGGCCACCTCGGCTCGGCGGTCTACACCGTGCGCGCCATCTTCGGTCGCGAGACCCTTGAGCTGCGGGACGCGGCCGATGCGCGATACGGCGGCGTCTTGGCTATCAAGGAGTATCCGGCGACGACGCGGCCCGGGCTGTGGGACGACCTGTTGAGCGTCCGCTTCGGCTTCGTGATCAGCCAGTCCTTCGCCTTCCTGTCCAAGGCCTCGGCCCGGGCGGTGATGGAGCGCAAGCAGAACCAGATGGTCTCGGCGCGCGACCGCGCCGCCTCCCAGATCACCGGCCTGTCCGACGCGCTGGACGATCTCGTCAGCAACCGCTTCGTCATGGGCGAGCACCAGGCCTCGATCCTCGTGCACGGCGACACGCCGACCCTACTGGCCGATCACCTGTCCAAGGCCCGCGCCATCCTCGCGGACTCCGGCCTCGTGGTGGCCCGCGAAGATCTGGGCCTGGAAGCGGCCTTCTGGTCCCAGTTCCCCGGAGCCTTCGCCCGCCGCACCCGGCCCGCCGCCATCACCTCGCGCAATTTCGCGGCCCTGGCGCCGTTCCACGCCCATCCCGTCGGCAAGGCCCGCGGCGCCCACTGGGGCGAGGCCGTCTCGGTGCTCCGCACCACGGCCGGTTCGCCCTTCTGGTTCAACTTCCATGTCGGCGATCTCGGCCACACCTTCATCTGCGGACCGTCCGGATCGGGCAAGACCGTGGTCCAGAACTTCATGCTGGCGCAGTTGGAGCGTTTCGACGCCCAGCAGCTGTTCATCGATAAGGATCGGGGCGCCGAGATCTTCGTCCGCGCCTGCGGCGGGACCTACCTCGCCCTGCGCAACGGCGAGCCGACCGGCTTCGCCCCGTTCAAGGCGCTCGACCCCGGCCCCGCCAACCGCGCCTTCCTGGTCCGGCTCGTCCGGGCCCTCGTCGCCCGCCCGAACGAGACCCTGACCGTGCCCGAGGCCCGCGCCATAGACCAGGGCGTCGCCGCTCTGGAGGCCTTGCCGCGCGAGCGTCGCTCCATCGCCGCCCTGCGCAGCCTCCTCGGTCAGGGCGACGCCGGCGGCGTGGGCGCTCGGCTGGAGCGCTGGCAAAGGGGCGGCCCGCTCGGCTGGGTGCTCGACAACGATGAGGACGCCCTCAGTCTGGAGGCCCGCTTCGCCGGTTTCGACATCACCCAGGTGCTGGACCACGACGAGGTTCGCACGCCGGCCATGCTGTACCTGTTCCATCGCATCGCCGAGCGGGTCGACGGTCGCCGCCTCGTCCTCGACATCGACGAGTTCTGGAAGGTGCTGGGCGACCCGGCCTTCACCGATCTCGCCCAGGACGGGCTCAAGACCTGGCGCAAGCAGAACGCCTTCATGGTGTTCGGCACCCAGTCGCCCGCCGACGTCCTGCGCTCCCCGATCGCCCACGCCATCCTCGAGAAGTGCGCGACCAAGATCTTCCTGCCCAACGCCCACGGTCAGGCGCGCGACTATGTCGACGGCTTCGGCCTGACCCAGGAGGAGTTCCGTCTCGTCCGCGAGGTCCTCACCCCGGAGTCGCACCGCTTCCTGGTCAAGCAGGGCCACGACAGCGTGGTCGTCGAGTTGGACCTCGGCGGCATGGACGACACCCTGTCGATCCTGTCCGGCCGCACCGAGACCACCGCCCTGCTTGACCGGCTGCGCGCCGAGGTCGGCGACGACTACGCGCGCTGGCGCGATCCCTTCCATGACCAGAGGAGGTTCCTGTGAGAGCCGGCATTCCCTTCGCCGCGGCGGCGGGCGCATTCGCCCTCGCCGTCGCCCCGACGGTCCAGGCACAGCAGATCGTCCACGATCCCCGGGCCCTGGCCCAGATGATCGAGGAGGCGCGCACGACGCTGGACCAGCTGAGGGCGCTGCAGACCCAGGTCGAACAGGGCCGGCAGCTGTTCGACAGCCTGAACGACCTGTCCGGCGTCAACGCCCTGGCCGGCGAGCTCGGCTTGCCGACGGTGCGCAATCCGCTGCCGGACATGCGCGCCCTTCGCGCCGCGGCCGACGGCGACCTGTCGACTCTCGGCGACCTGGCCGACCGCGCCGACGCCATCCGCCGCGACACCCGGCTCTACACGCCGCCGGCGGGCGACCTCGACCCGGCCGAGGCCTATTACCGCGACAGCCTCGAACGCGCCGGCGCCCGCACCGCGCGGGACCTCGCCGTCGGTGAGGCGGTGGCCGGCGCCGCGGACCGGCGTCTGCAGGGTCTGGAGACGCTCCGGTCCGCTCTCGACACCGCGCCCAACGCCCGCGCCGTCCTGGATCTCGAAGCCCGCCTCGCGGCCGAGCAGGCGATGATCCAGAACGAACAGGTCCGGCTGCAGGGTCTCGCTCTGACCCAGGCGGCCGAGGCGCGTCTGGAGGAGCAGCGCGCCCGCGAACGGGCCGAAGCCGCCCGGACGGCGCGCATGGACGTCTATGAAAGGGCGTTCCGGTGAAACGGTCCGCCCTGCTCGTCGCCCTCGGACTCGTCGGTTGCGGGGCGCCCGAGCGGACCGCTGAAGACTTCGCCGCCGATCCCGACGCGGCCGAGGCGGTCGTGGCGGCGTGCGGCGCCGGTCGAGTCGAGCGCGAATGCGAAGCGGCGCGTCAGGGCCTGGCCGAAGCGCGTCGGCAGGCGCGGATGCGCGTCTATGAGCGGGCCTTCTGAGGATCCCGACGATGAGCTTTCGCGTCTTCGAACCCAGCTACGACTTCATCGACGAACGGCTCAACGTCTTCCTCGGCGACCGCCTGTCGTCGGTGATCGCCGAGGTCGAGGGCCCGCTGCGCATCGCCCTGGTCCTCTATGTAGTGCTCTACGGCGTCGCCATCCTCAGGGGGGCGATCAGCGAGCCGGTGATGGACTTCGCGGTCCGCTCGCTGAAGCTCGCCTTCCTCTATCTGCTGGCGACCACGGCCGCCTATTCCACCTTCGTCACCGAACCGCTGTTCACCGGCCTGCCCAACGCCCTGACCCGGGCGGTCAGCGGCGCGGACACCCCCAGCGTCGGCGCGGCCTTCGACCAGTTCTTCGCCTATGCGGCTTGGCTGGGCGAGGACATCTCGCGTGAGGGCTCCGCCTTCAATCCGGGCCCTTGGGTGGTCTCGGCCGCCGTCTTCATCATCGGCGCCCTGGCCGCCGCCCTCGGCTTCGGCGTGGTGCTGGTGGCCAAGCTGGCCCTGGCCCTGCTCGTCACCCTCGGCCCCATCTTCATCGCCTGCGCCCTGTTCGATGCGACCCGCCGCTTCTTCTTCGGCTGGCTCAGCCAGGCGGTGAACTATCTCGTCCTGTTCGCCCTGATCATCGTCATCTTCCAGCTCGTCCTGTCGCTCGTCCGCGACCAGTGGGGCGCGATCCAGGGGGCCGACCCGATGATCGGCGGGCTGATCTTCATCGCCCTGTGCCTGCTGGGGGCGATCTTCTTCCTTCAGACCCCGGCCATCGCCGCCGGCATCGCGGGCGGCGCCAGCGCCGGCCTCGCCGACTTCGCCAACGCCGCGGCCCTGGGCGGGAGCGGCTCGGGCCGCACCCAGGGTCCGCAAGAAGCCAGCCGCCAACCGCCCAGGGGCGGCGGCTCCATCCGACCGAGAGGCGCCTGACATGACCCACCGCTCCCTTCTGCTCGCCGGCCTGATCCTGCTGGGCGCCTGCGCCCACCGGGGCGATCCGGCCCTGCCGACCTGCGACGGCACCGCCCGGCGGCCCGCAAATCCCCACGGCTCGGTGCTCACGCCCCGGGCCGAACCGCGACCGGCCGAAGCCGCCGTCGATGTCGGCCCCAACACCGGCCCCGACGCCGGAACGGGAGGCTGCGCATGAGCGGCGTCCCCTCCTCCGAGCTGAAGCGCTATTTCACCGAGGCGCGGCGCTGGGACCAGGACCGTCTGGCCGCGGCGCTGCGGTCCCGCCATCTCGCCTGGTCGGCGGCCGCCCTGGCCACGGGTCTGGCGGTGATCGCGACCGGCGCGGTGGCGATGCTGACGCCGCTGAAGTCCACCGAACCCTTCGTCATCCGGGTGGACCGGACGACTGGCGCGGTCGATGTCGTGCGCGGCCTCTCGGCCGAGGACGGGCCAGTCCGCTACGACGAGGCCGTCAGCAAGTACTTCCTCGGTCAGTATGTGCGCCAGCGCGAGGGCTACCTCGACCCGGCCGCCGAGGACGCCTTCCGTCTGGTCTCCATCTTGTCGGCGCCGGCTGAACAGCGGCGCTGGGCCGATCTGTTCCGCGGCTCCAATCCCGACAGTCCGCAGAACCTCTATGGCCGCGACGGCGAGGCCGTCATCTCGATCCGCGCCATCGGCTTCATCAACGACGGCGTCGCCAACGTCCGCTTCCACCGCACGGTCCGCCAGGCCCAGCAGACGGTGGAGAGCGACTGGATCGCCACCATCGCCTTTACCTACACCCGCGCGCCGATGTCGGAACCGGACCGGCTGAGGAACCCCCTCGGCTTCCAGGTGACCTCCTACCGCGCCGATCCGGAGGTCATCCGATGAGACGCCCCCTGTCCCTGCTGGCCCTGGCCGCCGGCCTCACCCTCGCATCCCCGGTCGCGGCGCAGGCTCCTCTGGACCCGCGCATTCGCGAACTCGCCTATGATCCGGCGGCCGTCTACCGGATCGCCGGAGCGTTCCGGACGGCGACCCAGGTCGTCTTCTCGCCGGACGAGACCATCCGACACGCCGCGATCGGCGACAGCGTCGCCTGGGAGGTGGCCGCGGAAGGGTCAGTGCTGTTCCTCAAGCCTCGCGAGCGCCATCAGGCGACCAACCTGCTGGTCGTCACCGAGCGCGCCGGCGTGATCCGCCACTACGCCTTCGAGCTCGTCGCCCGCGAGCCCGGCGACCGGTCCGCGATCGCCTATCAGGTCCGGTTCCGCTACCCGGCCGACGATCAGGCCGAGGCGGCCCGGGCGCTGGCCGTCCAGGCCGAGGCGGTGGAGCAGCGTCTCATCGGACTGGAGCTGGAACGCGGCGTGGTCGACGGGACCCGCAATCTGGCCTGGTCGGCCCAGGGCGACGCCGCCCTGCAGCCGAGCGAGGTCAGCGACAACGGCCGTTTCACCGTGCTGCGCTTTCCCGGCGTCCAACCCCTGCCGGCCGTGTTCGAGGTCGGGGAGGACGGGGCGGAACGCCTCATCCCCTATGACGTGCGCGGCGAGTTCGTCGTCATCCACGGCGTGACGCGCGGTCTGCGGCTGCGGCGGGGGCAGTCGGTGCTGTGCCTGTTCAACGACGCCTATGACGCCCGCGGCGTCGCGGTGGGCACAGGCACGGCCTCACCGACCGTCGACCGCGGGTCCCTCGGAGGCCGGTCATGACCGCGCCCGATCCCCTGCCGCCCGCTGACGCGCCGCCTCCACCCGCCGCGCCCGGCGATCGCGGCGTCTCACCGATCGCCGGCCGGTTCGGCGGACGGCAGGGCAGGCTCTTCACCCTGGCCGCCCTGGCCGTCGGCTGCGGCGTCTTTCTGATCGCCAGCTGGGATCGCGGCGACGCCGAACGCGGCGAGCCGTCCCGTCGCGACGAACCGGCCCGGCAAACGACACCCTTCGAGCCTGCCCGCCGTGAAGCGCCGCCTCTGCTCAGCGAGGCCGCCTTCGATCCGAACGCGCCGAGCCTGGCCGACGACGACGCCATCCCGCCTCTGGAAGCCGCGCCCCGGGGCGAACCCCCACACCGATCCGGCCCCAGTCCGGCGGAACAGCGGCTAGCCCTTGCCGAGAGCGCCCGGCGCGCCCCCGTGCTCGCCTACAGCCGGGCCGGCGGCCAATCTGGCCCGCCGCCGATCCCGACGACGGCGACGCCTCCCGGCGAACCCACGTCGCTAGACCAGCTCCGTCAGCTCACGCCCGTGGGCCAGACCCGCGCCGGCCGCCTGCCCGAC
Source organism: Brevundimonas sp. SGAir0440 (assembly GCF_005484585.1). NCBI lineage: Bacteria > Pseudomonadati > Pseudomonadota > Alphaproteobacteria > Caulobacterales > Caulobacteraceae > Brevundimonas > Brevundimonas sp. SGAir0440. The sequence continues at coordinate 2,422,666 of NZ_CP039435.1, forward strand.
CGCAACCTGCTGGTCACGGCGGGGACCAGCGTGCCCTGCGTCCTGCAGACGGCCCTGGACAGCACCACGCCCGGCTATGTGACCTGCGTCCTGTCGCGCGACGTCTGGTCCGACAACGGCGCCGTGGTGTTGATGGAGCGCGGCACCCGGGTTCTGGGCGAGTATCGCGGCGGTCTCCAACAGGGCCGCCGCCGGCTGTTCGTGCTCTGGACCCGGGCGGTGACGCCGACCGGGGTCGCCGTCGCCCTCGCCTCGCCGGCCGCCGACGCCCTCGGCCGGTCAGGGTTCGACGGCATGGTCGACACCCATTTCTGGGACCGGTTCGGCGCCGCGCTGCTGCTCTCCATCGTCGACGACGGCGTCCATGCCGCCGCGGGTCGGGACGACGGCGCAGCCTCCACCGCCCGCCTGCCGTCCGATGCCGCCAGCGTCGCCCTGCAGGGCTCGGTCGAGATCCCGCCGACGCTGCGCAAGGGCCAGGGCGCGGAGGTGTCGATCTTCGTCGCCCAGGACCTGGATTTCGCCGGGGTCTATCGGCTGCGGCCCCGCTGATGGACGACACCTCGGTCCTGGATCACTACCTCGCGCCGCTGCGCCCCTTCCTGGAGCCGGCGGCCGTGACCGAGGTTGTCATCAACCGACCCGGCGAGGTCGGGGTCGAAGCGGACGGGACCTGGCGCTGGACCGAGGCGCCTGAACTGACGGAGGCCTGGCTGCGAACTCTCGCCGTGGCCGCTGCGGCCTACACCCGTCAGGACGTCGGCCCCGAACAGCCGATCTGCTCAACCACCCTGCCCGGCGAGGTGCGCTGCCAGATCGTCCTGCCGCCGGTGGCGGCGGACGGGGGTCTTTCCCTGACCCTGAGAAAGCCGTCGCGGCGACGTCTGGGACTGAAGGAGTTCGCGGCGGCCGGCTTGTTCGACGAGGTCGCCGACGCCCAGACGGACGCCACGGATCTCGTAGACGCCGAACTGGTCCGTTTGCGGCAGGCGGGCGACTGGCCCGGCTTTCTGACCCTGGCGGTCACCGCCCGGCGCAACATCCTGATCTCCGGCGCGACCGGCTCGGGCAAGACGACCCTGGCCAAGGGGCTGATCGAGCTGATCCCGGACCACGAGCGGCTGCTGACCATCGAGGACACTCGCGAGTTCGTGGTGCCGCACCGCAACGTCGTCCATCTGGTCTATTCCAAGGACGGTCAGGGCCTGGCCCGGATCGGCCCGAAACAGCTTCTGGAAAGCGCCCTGCGCATGCGGCCGGACCGCATCCTGCTTCAGGAGCTCCGCGACGGCACGGCCTTCTTCTATCTGCGCAACGTCAACTCGGGACACCCGGGCTCGATCACCACGGTGCACGCGGATTCCGCCGCCCTGGCCTTCGAACAGCTCACCCTGCTGGTGCGGGAATCCGAAGGCGGGCGCGACCTGCCGCGCGAGGACATCCGCGCCCTGCTGCATCTGCTCGTCGACGTCGTCATCCAGATGAAGAAGGTCGACGGGCGCTTTCGGATGACGGAGGTCTGGCATGACCCGGTTCGCAAGCGCCAGCCCGGGGGCTAGGGCGGCGGTCGCCGCCCTCGGCGGCCTGGCCGCCTTGAGTCTGCTGGCCGCCCTCGCCGCCCTCATTGCCCTGATCGGTCTGGGCCAGGTCTCCGGCGACCTCGACCCCGCCCGTGTCCCCGGCTGGTTCTGGTACTACCGACAGGACCCGGAGGTGCGGCGCTGGCTGACCGTCGGCGTCTCGGTCTCGGCTCTGCTCGGCGGGGTTCTCGTCGCGGCGATCCTGCTCTCCCGACGCCGCCCCCTGCACGGCGCCGCCCGCTGGGCCTCCGGGTCCGAACAGCGGCGCGCGGGTCTGCGGGCCGACCGCGGCGTCCTCCTCGGCCGGGCCGACGGCGGCTTCCTCATCGCCGATGGGCCCGAGCACGTCATGCTCTACGCGCCCACCCGCACCGGCAAGGGGGTCGGCGTGGTCATCCCCAACCTCCTGGCCTGGCCGGACTCCGTGGTCGTGCTGGATATCAAGCGTGAGAACTTCCTCGCCACGGCGGGCTATCGCGCCGAGGCCGGCCAGATCGTACACCTGTTCGATCCTCTGGCGCGGGACGGCCGCACGGCGCGGTTCAATCCGCTCGGCCATGTCGATCGCGCCGACCCGATCGCGGTACTGGACGAGCTGCAGCGCATGGCGGTGATGCTGTTTCCGGTTCACGAGCGGGCCGATCCCTTCTGGGCGGAGGCGGCCCGGACGGGGTTCATCGGCGTCGGCGGCTATGTCGCGGCCACGCCCGAACGGCCCTTCACCCTGGGTGAAATCTTCCGCCAGCTGACCGCCGGAGACGCCCGCGGCCGCCTGCCCCGGATCATCGCGGCCCGGGAACAAGAGGGCCGCCCCCTGCCCGGCCCGGTCGTGGCGGCGCTCACCGACTTCACCGGCTCCAGCGAGAACACCTTCGCTTCGGTGCGCCAGTCGATCACGACCCGGATGGGGCTCTGGCTCAATCCCCGGGTCGACGCCGCCACCTCCGCCTCGGACTTCGACCTGCGCGACCTGCGCGGCGGCCGGCTCTCCCTCTATCTGGGCGCCACGCCGGACAACATGCTGCGCATCCAGCCGCTCTATGCGCTGCTCTTCCAGCAGCTGGTCGACCTGAACAGCCGCGCCCTGCCCGGCCCCGCCGACCGACCCGCCCTGATCGTGCTCGACGAGTTCGCCCGTCTCGGACCCGCGCCGGTGCTGGCACACGCCTTCGCCTGGGTCGCCGGCTACGGTCTGCGGCTGCTCGCGGTGCTTCAGAGCCCGTCCCAGCTGAGGGCCATCTACGGCCCGGACGTGGCCGAGGAGGTGATGACCAACTGCGGGGTCGAGATCGTCTTCGCGCCCAAGGAGCTGAAGATCGCCCAGGAGCTCAGCGATCGGCTGGGCGCCTATACGACGGACGGCCGCAGCCGCAGCCGGCCGACGGGACTGAGCCAGGGTCACCGCAGCACGACCGTGTCCGACCAGCGCCGGGCGCTGATGCTGCCCCAGGAGCTGATGCAGCTCCCGCAATCGGCCCTGATCGTGCTGAAGGCCGGCCTGCCGCCGGTGCGGGGCCGGAAGATCGCCTACTTCCGGGAGCGCGTCTTCCAGCGCCGGCTGCGGCCCGCCCCCGACCTGGCTCCCATCGCCGCGCCGAACGAGCCTCCTGTTCCAGAGGAGGATCCGATGGATTTCGACGTCATCGCCCGGGCCTTCGCCGCCGAAGGCCTGCCGCCGCCTCCAGCCGGGGCGGATGAGAGCGCCGTCGGCGCCTGGCTGGATCGGGTCGTCGATACGGCCGTGCTGGAGCGCGAGCCATGAAGACGCCCGACGCCGCCCCGTCCAACCGCCTCGGTCCCGCGCCGGGCCCGACCGGGTCGCGGCGTTCGACCGCCAAGGGCGATGTGCCGGAGGCGGTGCTCGATCGCTATCTGGTCGAGCGCGACCTGCGGGGCCGACCGGAACGCTTCTTCCGCGATCATCGCGCGTCCGAGCCGATGTTCCGCGATCAAGGCAGGTCGCTCGTCTCCAGCCAGGCCTATCCGGACGCGGTCGTCGACATGCTCAAGATCGCCCGCCACCGCGGCTGGGATAAGGTTCGGGTGTCCGGCGACCCGGCCTTCCGGCGCGAGGTCTGGATCCAGGCCCAGGCCTTGGGGCTGGAGGTGCAGGGCCATCGACCGCGAGAGCGGGATCGCCAGGCCGCCGGCCTCGACCGTCCGTCGCCCCGGCGAGACGCCGAAACCGCGAAGGCGCACGACGCGCTCGGCGAGCGTTTGGCGAAGGCCGCCATCGTCGTGGCGCGCCTGGTCCCTGACGCCGCAATCCAGACACGCCTGCTCGAGGCCGCCTGGGCGCGCGCAGGCCGCTCCCGCCCGACGGAGCGGGAACCGGCGCGTGGACGCGACCGGCAGCGTTAGCGGCGTCCCGTCTAGAACTGGTTCTTTAGGTAGGGCGAGACCTTGAAGGCCGGAAACGCAAGGCCGCCCCGCTTCAGGTTCATCAGGTCCCAGTACATGCCGAGCGCCAGAGGATCGCGGATCTCCGTCGGGACGTCGAAGCTGTAGTCGCCGTCGAACCGATCGCCGCGCCGCCAGGCCCGCGCATATTCCGGCGACAGATAGTCGAACAGGGCCCGCCGGATCTGGTCCAGGAACTCCGCGATGGTACTGGCGTGATAGGAGAAGACGTCCCTGTAGAACCAGTGGTGGAAGTCAGGAAGGGTGCGGTAGACCCTGCCCTCATCGATATCGTGGCCGTGCCGGGCGAGCATCTTGCGGATCTGTTTCACCCGCTCGCCCAGCCGTGAAAAGTTGTGCTTGTTGGCGTCCCCGACCACCTTCAGCAGCCAGATCCGTGAGACGCGCAGGTCCAGGGACAGATCCAGTTCGGAAAGCCAGACGGCCGGACAGTAGCACTCGGCGTTCAGCCAGTCGGCGAAGGCCGAGGCCGCCGCCGCCAGCCCCGAGGCGTCGGGACCGAGTTGCGGCTGGCGGCCGATGGCCTCGAGGTAGAAGAGATAGGTCCGGTCGGTTTCGCGCGAAGCTTGGCCCGACGGCGCGAAGGCGAACGGCAGGGCCGAGGGTTTCGGCTGGGCCAGAAAGTCCGCCAGAAGGATCGCGAAGACCCGTTTGTGCGAGCCGGACTCGAACACCAGATTGGTCGGCCGGGAGGTCACCGGGTACTGGAAGATCTCGAAATTGACCATGTCGTCGATCATGTCCCAGACGGCCTTCAGCAGGATCGCCTCCTGCTCGATGGCGGCATAGGTCATGGTCAGGCCGCCGCGGCGTTGGCGCGCCGGGCGAGATCCGCACAGGTCTCCATCAAGGCCTCGAACGGTTCGGCGTCCACCTCCAGCAGACCGTCCTCGACCATCCGGCGATAGTCCTCGCCCAGGGCCTCCAGGGACGCGCCTCCCGGCTTCAACTGAAGACCGCCGGCGGCCGCCCGACCGTAGTCGATCTCCACCCCGTCGGCGGTCTCGCGGAAGAACATCGCCTTGTGCCGCGCGACCGCCTCGGCGACCGCGCGATCGGTGATCGCCGTCGCCGCGAAACCGGCGGCGTCCAGACGGGCGAGATCGTGCCAGTGACGCGAGAAGCGATCCCCGCGCAGGCGACCCTGGACGCAATAGACATGGGCCGCGGTGGCCTTCTCCCAGAAGGTTCGTTCGGCGGCCATCACCCGCGGCGTGGTGATCGGGAACGCCACCCCCGGCAGATGAGCGGCCGCATCGCAGACCACCGGACGCGGCGCGCTCGGTTCGCCGGTCGCGCGGGCCCCGAACTCGAGCATCACGCTGGGCGAGACATAGCCCGTGCCGGTGCTGGTCGGGGCATAGTCCACGAAGGCCTTGGCGCCCTCGATCCGTACCCCGGCGGCGACGCCGTCAGCGGCCAGGCGCGCCTCGAGCATCGGCCGGACCTCGCCCTCGACCCAGAGCGGCAACAGCCGCTGAACGTCGCGCGACCAACGCCGCTCCTCGGCGCGGGTTTCCGGCACGGGGTCTTCGGGCGCATCGGCCAGGTCCGGAAGGAGCCGACGGATGTCATAGGTCAGTCGATGTCTTCGGAGAAGCGCTGGATGACGTCATAGGCCTTGGACAGGGACGTGCCGCCCTTGAAGACCAGCGCCTCGCCCAGCGGCGCCTCGAACAGGGCCCGAAGCGCCCACACGACCCAGACGTCCTTCTCCAGCAGGTGCGCGGGACGGCCCGACTCGGCCGCCGCCGTCGCGAGCGCCTCGATCCGGTCCTCGGCGGACAGCTGCAGGAAGACATCAGACATGCGCCGCCTGGCTCACCGAACGCGCCAGCCACGTCGGCAGACGTGGCCCGACGGACACCAGCTCTCCGAACGCCGAAGGGCCCAGCTTGCGCTTCAGGGTTTCGAGCGCTGTTCCGGCCTTCTCCGGCCCGAGCCAGGCCAGGGCGCGAACCGCCTCGCCGGCGGGACGATCGGCCAGGAGCAGCTGCCATGCGGGCGCGTGCTGGAACTCCACCGTCTGCTTGCCGACGCTGAAGATACGGCTCTTGCCGTTGGTCAGATAGACCATGCGGATAGGCACCTGGGTGGTCAGGCCGAGGGCATTGGCCGCCGCCGCCCCGTTGGAGGCGACGACCTCGCCACGCTGCTCGCTGACGGCGCGCACCACCTTTTCGATCGAGGGCGTGCGGGCGCCGAACCGGCTTTCCAACGGGCGCATGTAGACGCCGCGACTGGCGCGCAGCAGCCGCCCCCGGCGCACCAGCCGCGACAGGGCCTGGTCCACCGCGGCGCGGCTGCCCAGATGCAGCAACGCCTTGGCGGCGATCGGCGCGCCTTCCGGCAGCGTCGAGGCGCGCTCCATGATCTGATCGGCGAGTGTTTGCATCATAACCTCTGCGTCAGAAATATAGGTCAACTTCTGACACTTCGCAAACGCGACGCCCCACCTGCAATGTCCGACCTATCGGTCACGCGTCCGGCCGACATCGCGCCAAGCCTCCCGTCCCTGTCGCAGCGCCTGATCCCGAGTCATCGGCGCCGGCCGTTCCCGCACGAACCGCTCCACCAGAGCCGCGAGCGCGCGATCCCGGGGCTGCTCCGATCGCGACAAACGCAGGGCCTCGGCCACCAGGGTCCGCCGGATGGCCAGCTCGCGTATCCGGATCGCGTCCAGCCAGGGCGCTTCGCCGCCGCCTGCCGTGAGCGCGGCCCGATAGGCGGCGGCGAGCACTTCGGGCAATGGCCCCTGCCCCGCCGCGAACCGCTCTCGCATCTTGCGCACCGGGATGCGCTCGGCCTTGCGAGTGACGCCCCGCGTCCGGCGCGGCGTCGCCTCGGCCTCGACCGACCGGTCGCGAAGGGCGCGCGCGAAGTCTTCCCGCCAAACCTGCAGGTCGGCCTTGCGGGGATTCAACCGCTCGCCGTCCCGCCCCAATCTTCGCACCGTCAGATGGACGTGCGGATGTCGGCCTTCATCATGCAGAGCGAAGACGTATGAAAAGCGCTCGCCGAACGTCCCGGCCGCAAAGGCCCTCGCCGCGTCCTGCAGACGGGCGGCGTCGGTCCCGGCCGGCATGCTCAGCACGATCGACAGGGTGATCGACGCATCCCGCCGGCGTCCAGGCTCGAGGGCGAACTCCTCGGCCCAGTCGCGCGCCAGCTCTCGCACCTGCCCACGGCCTTCCAGTCGCTCTCCATCGGGCCCTTCCAGCGTCAGGGCGCCGTTGCGACTGATGTAATCCAGGTGCGCCTTCAGATGAGCGCCGTCCCGGGTTCGTCCGGTGATCTTCACCATCACCTCGGGTACGCGGCGCGCCACCCGCGCGAACCGGACGGACGGATTTCCGCCGTCCCCGCGAGACGGACGCAGCACCGCAGGCGTGATCCGGGCGCGCCGGATCTCGACGGGCGGACGCAGCACCTCCTCGAAACCACGCGATGACCGGAAGTCGGTCACGACGCCGGCGCCCAATAGGCGAGATTGCCCTCGAAGGCCTCGCCGAGCGCTTCGACCCAGGCCGAGATTTCGGCCTGGAAGGCCCCCAACTGAGCCACCTCCAGATCCAGCACCATGCCGTCCATCACGGCGGTGTTCAGCGCGCGGGCGATCTGGTTGATGTTCACGCCGATCCGCCTGAGCTCGCGGCGCGCCTCGATCAGGGCCAGAGCGTCCGGCCGGCTGAACTGCGGCCGATCATGCAGGCGGCGACGGATGAGCGCCACGCTCCATTGGGTTCGCGACAGGCCCGTCGCCGCCGCCTCGCGCTCCAGGAGACGCAGGTCCGCTTCGCCCAGACGCAGGGTCAGCTTGCCCGACCGCACAGCCACCGGCGCGTCCTCCGGCGCCGAAAGATCCGCTTGGGCGGCGCCGTCCATGAGCCGCCGGAGAAGCCGCGAGCGTCCGCCCTGACCAATCGCCGCGGCGTCGAACCGGCGGATCAGATCGGGCGAAACGCGGAGGGTGAGGCGGTCCATGGGAGAGCGGGTCTGTCAGACATTGCCGGCGCAAAGCCTATCCTGCCCTAGACCGTCACCTCCCTCGCCCCGCAGGCCTACGGGGCTGCCGCCCTCCCCTCGGCGACCGAAGCCGGCCGCTCGCCCCCCGCCCTGAAGGGCGCCCCAGCCGGGCGGGAAGCGTCGGAAGCCAGTCTCATGGATCGCCGAGGTTCGTGACCTCGCGCGTCAGAAATTCCAATCCATGCCGGGCCAAAGCAACGGCGGGAAAAACCTCCCCGACCTCGTAGTCATATCCCGGTGGCACAGGAATGATCCGTGCGCGCTCGACGATGGGTTCCAGACGCAGATGCTCCGGCAGAAAGGCCAGGAACGGTGGAGGATCGTCGGTGGTCGGCGTGAAGGTGTAGATAACCTCGCCCGACTCGCCCGTTCTCACTCCGGGTTCATAACCACCGAAGCCGCCGATCGAGATCGCGGCCTCCTGTACCGTCGCAACAGAAGCGAGGCCGTGTTCGTCGGCGTTTCGCGCCGCCCAGAGGTAGGTCACCGCAGCGTCAGTTTTCACGCGATTGATCGAGCGGACGTAATGGGCGTCGCTTCGGCTTCCTAGCGCATCGCACCGGTTGAGCCCTCGGCGCCAGTGGATTAGAAAATCTTCCCAGGCCGCCTTAGCCGCCGGGTAGGACTCGGCTGCCGCCAACGCGTCATAGGCCTGAAGCGCACGGTCGGCCGAATGCTTCGCGGCCTTTGACATGTCTTGGATCGCCCCCTCCGTCTCCATGAACTACACCTTTCAAGCGTAACGGCGACCCGAGGTTGGGACGACAATGACAGGAACAGGCGGCGAGCCACCCGACGACATCGAGCGGCTGATCCAGGAGGTTCTAGCCGAGCTGGGCTATAGCGGCGATGCGGCCGTCGTCGCGCGCAAGGTGAAGCGACTGAACCTGGGTTTGCCGGCCGAGGACGAGTTCTCGGTCATCTGCGCCTGGCTCGGACGATGTCGTCTGGTTCACAAGCTGGACCAGGCCCAGGCGCCGCTGTCGTCTCGGGACACATTCCAGGTTCCGGACCTCCTTGCCGCCTTCGACACGGGAGGGCCGGTTCTCATCGAGGTGAAGTCCAAGAAGAGCCCGACACTGTCGCTGAGGCCGGACTACCTAGGCCGTCTGCAAGCCTACGCGGATCTCGTAGGGCGGCCACTGCTTATCGCCTGGAAGTTCCACAGCATCTGGACGCTGTTCGACGCGCGGCACCTCCAGCTCGCCAGGACGAGCTTCAATATCAGCCATGAGCGCGCGATGAAGGAGAATTTGCTCGGACTGCTGGCAGGCGACGTCGCCTATGTGTTGAGGCCCGGCGCAGGCGTGCATTTCGACCTCGCGAAGGAAGAGCTCATCGGCGTCGAGGGCGACGCGGCGAATTTCACCGAAACCTGGAAGATGCGTGTTTCGGAGGTGTTCTTCACCGATGGAGACGGCGCCCGGCGAAGCGACCTGCATGGTGAAACGCAACAGCTTCTCGCGACATGGAACCTGGAGACGGTCGAGGACCATTCCCCGACCAGCATACGCAACAGCTTCATCGTCGGGGACGGGGGCGTGCAGTTCGCCCACGTCGCCCTGGTTCATCTTCTCACCTGGGAGGGCGGTCGAACCGGCCCGCCGCCTTGGCGTCAGTTGCTTCAAGCCCCGAAGATCACGCGCACCATCGACGACTTCGGTCGCGCCCTCGATCGCGCGCTCGGCGAGAAGGTCGTTCGCTACGTCTTCCACCAGCAGCCTCAAACCACCCCGGACTTTATCCTGTCGAAAGACGAGGCGGCGGCGCCGGGAGGCGCCGCCGCGACGGCCTAGCGGGACCAGATCAGGCTGTGCCCGCCCTCCACCTCGACCAGTGAGGCGTAGATCGGGGCCGGGAAGCTGGGATCGTCGAGCTTGACCGACAGATACTCGCGGTTCTGCTGGCTCGTCTTCTTCCAGGCGGCGCCGAACTCGGTCTGGCCGGAGAAGATGCGGAAGTCGGGGGCCTTGTCGTCGCTCTTCTCGTTGGCCCGCAGCTGGGCCGTCTTGACGTTGAGGGTCAGGGTCTTGATCGAACCGCTGTAGCTGCCGTCCGCTTGCTGGGTGAAGGTGCCGATAGTGGCCATGGAAGTCTCTCCTTGTTGATGTCGGGCCACGCCTGCCGCGGCCTCGATGGCGATCGCCGGACCGGAGGCCGGACGGCCCGCAGGACGAGCACAGCGAGACCCCGCAACGCAGCGGAGGACCGGGAGAGCGGCTTTCTTGCCTCGCGAGGAAGGCCGGCAGGCCGGGGAAGAAAGCCGAACGACCGGTTGCGGAAGCCGGACGGGCTTCGGTCAGATCAGGCCATTGAGAGGCCGCGCAAGGCTTGCCTGCTGCACGGGAGACGGCTGGTCACCCACGCCTGAACCACGCGGGCCAGTCACGCCGGTCGTAAGGATCATGTCGCCAATGTCGACGCAGCCTTTCAGCCACGAAGGGTTCGCCAAGGCCCCATCGCTCCAGCGTCTTCTGCACCTGCCCCCGTTCGATCAGTTCAAGCCTGGACGCCGGCCGCCCGCAGGTCGCACACCGGAAGCGCCCAGCGAACCACAGCTCACCCACGGCGACAGCGCGCGGGATCACGGGCAAGGCGGCCCCCTCGATCGACTCGGTCCTGCCGCAAGGTTCGCAGGCGATGCGCAACAGCAGCCCATGCCGCCGCGCGGCCTGCATCGTCACGAGACGCGGCGGAGCCGGCGGCCCAAACGGTCTGTGCATCCTAGAACCAGAGCTTGAGCGCGGCCGGCGAAATCGGTCCCTCGGCCTGATCCGCATTGTCGGTATAGGAGACGCACGCCACCCGATGCCCGCACCGGCATCGGAACCGATACGACGGCCCACTCGCCGGCCAGTATCGCGGCGCGCCGAAGACCGGACGGGGATCCATCAAGACCGCATGATCACAGAGCGGACTATCGCACCGCACCACCAAGCGTCGCCCGATCTCGGGAGCCATGTCTTCTCGCGACCTTCGCCGCTCACCCTGTATCATCACGGTCCGCTCCAACCAGCCAACCGACCCGGGTCCGCTCTATGAGCGGCAGCCGATTGAGACAAGCTGGAAGTTCTCGTTATGTTCCACAATCTGTGGACGGGTCTGCTCCGTGCTCATCAGCCATAGCTGAATGCGCGCCAAGCCTTGGCAAGCCGTTCCCACAGCTTTGGTCTGACCGGTCTGACGTCACCGAGAAGGTCTCTGACCGCCGTCGTCGTATTCTCCTGTACCCGCCCGAGCCGCTCAAGCAGGTGCACTAGGCAAACCGCATAGGCTTTGCGCGCCAAGGGCAGATCAAGCTTTGATGACGTGGAGCCGGAATGAACCACGTCCCCCCGGGCGCTGAACAATTTCCGCACAATCTCGACCACAGGGTCCGGCTGCCCCTCTGCAGTCAGGATGTGAGCTGCCCGATCCACAATACGGGCCGTAACGCCTCCGGCGTAGCTGTCGATCAGCAGTGACTCGAACGAGACAGCCAAACTGACGATCGCCTCGTGATCCGTTCCACTGCCGGTAAAGGATCGTCGGAACCAATAGACGGAATCGCTGACCTTGGCAGCAAAACGGGTCCGAGCTGTCTTGGGCCGCGCGGGCCCAACATTGGCTCGATGGAAATCTCCCAAAGCCGTCACGGCAGCCTCTACCCTGTCCTTCACAGCTTGGGAGGCGGCCATTGCCTCGAGCTGCAGATCCACGTTCAGGTCAGAGAGTTGCGCTAACCCGGTCGCAGAGAGGTTCATCGGAACGCGACGGTACGACAGATCACGCCCCCCGCCGGCATTCTCGAAGACGAGGTAGTGCCTGATATCCAGCGTCTCTCCGCTGGAGCGCGAGCTGCTGTATCGCCCGCTGGACTGCGGATCGATCAGAACCGAAAGCAGCATGACGAGCGCGGCGCCGAGCCCGAGCTTGCGCATATATTCGGATTGGTTCTCGTAGGCCCCAACCGCATACGACCGCACGCGGATCATCATGAGTGGATTCTCGGATAACCACTTGAGCCGCGGATTGGCGTGTTCCTGAAGAAGCGCGTGGGTCGGAATGGGCGACGAGATCCCAAGAGCCGAGGCCGCTCGCTCAACGAATTCGACGGTCTTTTGGATCGACTGGGTTTGCGGCACTACGGCGATGCCCAACGCCGCGAAGGCGACATCTTCGATCTCGGGCGCCCCGAGTCGAAACCGCCGCATCACGCCATAGCCGTGGAGCGGGTAAAGAACGAACCCGGGTTCATGGAATGACTGCTGGTTCAGTTCAGCCACGGCATCGCCGACCGGATCGACAGATCCGCCGCGGATCAGCCGGAAAATCAGAGGATCGATGATCTCGATACCGACGTGCACGTCCTGTTGATTTAGCAGTGCGTGAAGCTCGAGGCGCAAGGGCTTGATAGCCGCCTCGACCTGTTTGAACTCCCGCGTATCCTCACCGAAATTATAGACGAACTCATCAAGGCTTTCGGAACCCCGAAGCCGGTTCAGCAGAGTGGTCGTCGCGACAACCTGCTTTCGTCGTGTGGTCGTGATCGGCGCGGGACTGGGGATCATCAAACACTCTCGGGCCCGGGGGTCATGACAGCATGCCTAATGGCGAGCGACCTCCAGACCAACACCTTTGCACCAGCGTCCGCCGCCGCTCTGACCAGGTCACTGAAGGGCCTGCAGCACCAGTTCGACAGCCGCCTTCAGGTCGCGAACGATGAGAGCCCCGGGCACGCGGACCGACCGCATGCCAGCCGCTTCCAAGCGCTGGCTGATCGCCTCATCTTTCCGAGCGGCCTTGCCGCCACGGTGATGGCGGGTCGAGTCGCAGAAGACCGCCAATCGCTGCTCGGGAAAGAACATATCGGCTTCGGTGATCAGCCCTGGGAGATCACTCAGATCCTGGGCCCAAAGATCGTAGAGGGACGGATAGGCCGAGCCGTCGTCGAAAAGCAGCATTTGCAGGATCGGCGTCAGGTTCTCCCGCAGCAGCCCCTGCAGGAGGAAGAGTTCGATCGGGGATTCAGCGCCCCAGACGCGACGTGCTCGGAACGTCTCGAACGGCGAGAACATCAGCCTGGTCCGGTGCCGGTGATATTTGCGGAAGGGTTTGCCCTCCCCCATGCCCATGTTGACCACGCCCACGGTCTCGGGATCGAAGCCGAGTTGAAGGTAGTACATGTCCGTCACAAGACCGAGCCCGTCCGGGAACGCGTTCCGCGGCTGATCACCCAGAAACACGGTGATGTTGCCCCAACCGCCCCAGTGACCCGTGAACGGATTGAAATCGACGTAGCAAGGCTCCTGCTGCTGGAGCACTGCATTTAGATCGATCTGTCGGACGTACTCTGCATCGACATTCGACAGGACCGTCCCGCGCTTGTTCGCCGGGACCAGTGAGATCGCATACGGCACCCCCATCATGACGCCGTCGATTTCGCGGAAGGCGGCGATGCTGGTCACCACCGAGACCATCTGAAACCGTGTGCCCTTTCGGCGATAAAGCTCGATTTCTCCGTCCGAGGGTCGGTCCTCGAGGACGAAGCCGGCGGCTTCCATCATCTCGCCCGTGATCGGCTGGACGCCGCCAAGGTGAAGCATGCTGAGCTTGACCCAGTCCGGTACTGTGCCGAGTTCCAGACCGATGGGCAGCGCCGGAATGACCGCGTAGTTGGGATCCTCAAGGAGATAGGCCGGCCGGTTGTCGATCACGGCGTAAACCGTCGGATCACGCGTCGTCCGTCCCGGCCTCTTGCCGCAACTGAACGAGCCGTTCTTCGCACACGGTCCTGACCAGGCCTCGCAGCACCTCGACGCGTTCCGTCAGCCAAGCCAATTCTTCGCTGCTGATCTTGTAGTGCTTGGAGTAGCGAGCCTTCACATATGCCTCGCGCAGCAGTTCGAAACAGCGGCGTTCGAACTTGGTCTCGCGAGGCCAGGCCTCCGACAGGCGCGGGTCGATGGCCTCGGTCTTCTTTCGCAGGAAGGCCAAGTTGTGGGCCTTGCCGCTGTAGAGCGTCACCACCAGCAGGATGCAGTGGTAGAGATGCTCGCTGGCCTGATGAAGATTGAAGGCGGCGAGCTTAGGCTCATCCGTGGCGACGCAGAACGCTGCGACTTTCGAAAAGCTCGCGGAGCTGGCCATCCAGTCTTGAAAGAACCCTTCCGCCTCCGCGAGAGCCGCCTGCGCTTTGATATCCGCCGGCTTGTGCATCTTGGCGCCCGGCGTGTCGTAGAGGACCACGCCATCGCGAACGATGTCGGCGAAGAAGTAGCGGCCGCGATCGAGTTGCTCGTTCACGTCGTCGAGGCTGTGAACGATGATGCTCACCGGCGTTCGGATTTCGCCCTCCCCCGGCATCGTGCGGTTCTCGGCGTCATGCCAGAATTCGCCGTCCGTCAGGTCTTCATGGTCTACGACGACCAGTAGGTCGAAGTCGGAGAAGTACCGTCCGACCGGGTCGTGGACCCAGTCGCCACGCGCGTACGATCCGTAAAGGATGATCTTGAGGATCTTGCCGTTCTTCAGTCGTTCGGCGCGCCGCGTCGCGACGGCCTCTGCGAACGATTCTTGGATCACCTCGACCACGCGGCGCAGCTCCGCCTGCTTCCGCGCCGGCAAATGATCGAGGCTTCTCTTCATGAGTTGAGTCTCTCCGAAGGCACGCCAAACGGCAAGTGTCCCCCACCGACCTCTCAAGTGGCGGTATAAGACACCCAAGATGTGGATTGGTTAACACCCACTTGCCCCAACATCTGGTGTCGAGTAGCGTACGAGGCCGCGCAGGGCTGTTGGGTGCAAGCTTGTCGCGCGACGGACCTAGGAAGGGAGCGTCGTGGCGTTATCGACACTTAGTGAAGCGAGTCGGCCGGATGGCCAAGCGTGCGCTTCCATCTCGACCGTGCCGACGATGGACGTCGCACGGTTCATGCGGCTTTTTCAGATGCGGGCCACCCAGGTCATGTGGCTACTTGGCGCGGGCACCTCTCGTACGGCCGGCGTCAAAACGGCTTGGGACGTCATCTGGGATCTCAAGCACAAGCTCTATTGCTCGCAGAAGAAGCTCGCGCTCTCCGCGATCACCGATCTCAGCGATGTGGTGGTGCAGAGGAAGATACAGGAACACTTCGACAGCCTGGGATCATTCCCGTCAGCGGGCGCTGAGGACGAGTACTCCGCCTATTTCGAGGCCGCCTATCCGTCTGCGCGTGACCGCCGACAGTATCTCGACGGAATTATCGAAGAGGCGAAGCCTTCGTTCGGTCATCGGGCTCTCGCCCTGCTGATGCGCGAGAACCTTACTCGCACGGTCTGGACAACCAATTTCGACAAACTGGTCGAGGACAGCGCCGCCAAAATCTATGAAAGCACCGGCAGGCTGACGGTGGCCGACCTGGGCGAGCCCTCAAAACTGCAGCGCGCCATGCAGGAAAACCGCTGGCCGATACTCGGCAAGCTTCACGGCGACTTCCATTCTGATCGCCTCAAGAACACCACCGAAGAACTTCGAGACCAAGACGCCGCCATGCGGCAGGCCTTCGTTGCGGCTTGCCAAGGCAACGGCCTTGCCTTGGTCGGCTACAGCGGCCGCGACGCCTCGATCATCGCGGCTCTGACTGACGCCATAAATGGAGGCGCGGGGTTCCCGGGCGGCCTGTTCTGGTTCAAGCGATCCACTGAAACGCCGTTCGAGGGCGTCACCTCTCTCATGAAAGCGGCTACGGACGCCGGCATCGAAGCCTTCTTCGTCGAGGTCGAAACGTTCGACGAGTTGATGTCTGACCTCGTGCGGTTTCTCCCGACGACCACCGGCAAGGTCGACGCCATCGGCGAAGCCGACCGGCCACGGCTGGGCAAGGCGCCGTTGCGCGCCGTCGGCACGAAGTTTCCCGTGGTCCGGACCAACGCGCTCCCGATCGTCTCATGGCCCACGTCCTGCCGACTGGTGGTCTGCACCATCGGCGGCGTTTCGGAGGTCGTTGCGGCAGTCAAGGAGGCCGGCGTCGATCTCGACGTCAATCGTGTCCGCGCCGGTGTACTAGCCTTCGGCAAAGATGTTGACCTTCGCACGGCCCTCGCTGATCGCGATATCACCAGCTTGGAGACTTACGCCATTTCTCCCGCGCGCTTGCGGTATGAGAGTGGCGAGCGGACACTCATTCGAGACGCCCTTGTCCGGTCGCTTGGCAAGCGCGAGACGCTTGCGGTCGACCGCCGTGGCCGCCGCATCCTGCTGCGGCCCGCCGCCGGAGTCGGCACGGCGCCGTTCAACAGGACGGTCGCTTGCGTTGAAACCCTGACAGGTGCCGTTCCCGGGACGACCATCCCATGGAGCGAGGCCTGCGAAATCAGGCTGGACTGGAAGCTCGACGGCCTTTGGCTCCTTTTGGAACCGCGCGTTGTCCTGGAGCTTGAGGACGGCACGGCCGAAGCCATGGTGGCGAAAGCGAAAGATTGGGTGCGAGAGCGCCGGGCGCAGCGACGCAATAAGCACGCAAACAGCATGCTGGATGGCTGGATTGAATTGATCGTGGGCACTTCAGACTCACTTCGTCTCCGCGCGTTCGGGATTTCCGACGGCGCGGACGCTGACTTTGAAATAGCCCGGACAACCGGTTTCAGCGGGAGGGCTCCGCAATGACCGTCGCCTACAAGCTTCCGGGCCACACTCAGTTTCCCGAACCCGCTCTACGGTTTGGCGGAGCGTCCGACCGAAACACAGACCTACATCCGCTGCTGGGTCTCTCCCGATTTGGTCCATACAGCCGTGACAGGCTTTCGGGCGTGGCTAACCCCATCCGGATCGCGATGATCGCACCTGCAGGGGGCGTTGATCCTTTGAACCGGTTGATGCAGGAGTTGGAGCACCCGCATCGGCCGAAAGAGCGGAAGGCCTATCTCCCAGACTATCCCGGCTTCTCGAAGCTGTTCGGCGTCAGCCTCGCCAAGGCGGTGGGGCCAACCGCCATCGAACTCCCTGCGGACCTGCAAAAGCAAATGGCAGCCTCGCGTCGTCCGCACCAGGTGCTGGCCGACGCGATCACCCGGGCCCTTTTTGCGCTGCGCAATGTCCGAACAGAGTTCGATATCGTCTTGATCCATGTCGATCGAAGCTGGTCGGACGGATTTCGGACCACCGACGGCGAAGACTTCGACCTGCGGCACCACCTCAAGGCGATCGCTGCATCAGAAGGCATCTGCATCCAGATCGTGCGGGACGAAGGCGCCTTGGGCTACTATTGCCGGTGCAGTGTCGCCTGGCGCCTCGGCGTGGCCCTGTACACCAAGGCCGGCGGCACGCCTTGGGTGCTAGCTGATGTCGAGCCGGGGACCGCCTTTATCGGCATCGATTACGCGATGCGCTCGGACGCGGGCCCGGCGTCGCGTTACGCAATCTGCTGCAGTCAGGTTTTCGATGCGGAGGGCTCCGGCATGGAGTTCGTCGCCTATGAAGCAAGCGACGTGCGCATGTTCGGCAAGAATCCCTTCCTGCGCCGCGATCAGATGTTGAAGGTCATATCCAGGAGCCTTCTGATCTATCAACGCAAGCACGCGGGCCAATCCCCGCGTCGCATCGTCGTCCACAAGAACACCGAGTTTAAACCCGAAGAGGCTGAGGGCTGTTTCGATGCGCTTCCGCGCACGGACGCAATCGACCTTGTGCATGTCCAGCAAAGCAGCGGCTGGCGAGGTATGCATATCCCGGAGCCCAGAAAGCCGCACGGCTATCCAGTCCATCGCGGTACGGCGCTGCAACTGGGCGCCTATGAGACGCTGCTCTGGACCCAAGGCAACCTGCCCGTGGTCGCCAATGATCGTGACTACTTCAAGGAAGGCAAAGGAATCCCGGAGCCCCTGATGCTGGTGCGATACGCGGGCAACGGATCGATGGACGATCTATGCCGCCAGACCTTGGGGCTCACGAAAATGGATTGGAACAATGACGGTCCGTATGATCGGCTCCCGGTGACCCTCAACTTCGCCCAGACCTTGGCGAAGGTCGTGGTCCGAATGCCGACCCTTGAACCTCGGTCCTATCCCTTCCGGCTGTTCATGTAGGCGCCACTATGGGCGCGTGATCGGCTGGTCTGTTGCCATTCCTTGCGTAACTCGAACGCAGCCGCCGTCACGCGTGCCCGCTGAACAAACCCCACAGCTTTACAGCCCCGAGCACGGCGCCGAACACGGGCGCGGCGGCGGCGCACGCCGCGACCACCGGGTGCTCCTTGATCCATGCGATCGCGCCGCCAAGGCCACCCAACCCATCGAACGCGCCCGCGTGGGTTTTGAGGGTGCCCTCATTGGCCTTGGTGGCGATCGCATACATGAGATCGACCCGGTTCAGCAGGGACCGGTCCACGGCCGCGAAGTCGCGGCGCTCGAGCGCCGCGGCCTGGTCCGCGCCGTCGATCAGGTGGTTCATCGCCAGACCGTTCCGCGACGCCACGGACCGGAGCCGGTTGTCGATCGCGGCGTAGCCGTCGCCATAGAGATCGACCATGCGCGCCGCGAGATCGACGCGCTGGGCGTCGGGGATGGTCAGAGGTCGGCCTCCGAGAAGGCGATGACGGTTCTCGAGCGCGAGGAAGCCGAAGGTGGCGTTGCGCATGTTCCAGTGCAGCCAGTAGGTGCCATTCAAATTGTGCGCCACGAAGTCATAGAAGCCGTCGAGGACAGCCTTTTCCGCCTTGTCGAGGTCCGTCGCCGTGGCCTGCGCCGGGTCACAGCCCGCCCGACGTAGGGCAGTGTCCAGTTCGAAGCTCTGCGTCACGCCGGTGCCGAGATTACGCGCCGCGATGGCGGTAATCCGTCGTTGCGGCGTTTCGAAGCCTTCACAGGCGTAGTGAAGCACATACGCATGCGTCCGGGATTGCATAGCCCGCCCGATCTCTTCGCGGGCGGCTTTCCGGCGCGTGGGGGTGGTGGTCATTTCAGCTGGCCTTCCCACTCGGGCGCTTGAGGCGCCGGGGGGCGCTCTTGTGCACGGCGATGCCGCGAGCTTTCTCCGCCTCGGCCTCGGCGTCTTTCAGATCCTTGGTGATCGCTTCCAGACGGGCCACGAGCGGCGTCATATCGTAGCGGTTCGACGTCTGGCCGCCGTGCGCCCGGTGGCGCGCTTCCGAGATGATCAGGCCCCGCGCCTCCAGCCGACGGATCGCGCGCTGGATGGTCTTGTCGGAAACCCCGAGCAGGCCGGCCAGCCTGGCCTTGGAGGGCCAAGGCATGTCATCCGGCTTCCACCAGGCGTCGATCAAGCAGACGAGCACGGCGAGCTCGGATGCGCGGATGCCCAGAGCCGGAAGGGTCTGCAACAGGACCGACGGCACGACGGTGAAGCCGCCGTCGAGGCTGGACTTCCACTTCTGCCGCAGCACCTTGTCGGTTTCGGGCTTGCCCCGACGATCCGACAGCCGGATCACCTTGGCCTCTTCCTCTTCGTCACTCATTTTATTGCTCCCGGACGACGTGTCCGTGGCAGAAGATGCGGTCGATGACCGTGGAATTCCAGCAATCGACGCGTAAAGGGCCAGGTCATTTGGGTCTAGGGGGCCGGGACATATCCGTCTCTCCGGCCACCCCATGAATGTCCCCCGATTCATGATCCGTGGCCCAGCAACCGGGTCGAACGACGCCCATGACTCCGGGACCCCCGGTCAGATTGACCCGGGGATAGCCTATGAAATCGGTTTTAGTCTTCGCGAAACGAAAAAGCCGCGCGCCCCCAAAGGGCGCGCGGCGAGTTTTTCGTCCCGGACGGCGCTATTCGGCGGCGAACGAATAGGCGTCGTCATCGCGGAACGTTTCGGCACCCGGCTCTTCCGGCTCTGCCGCGTCCGACACCGTCCGCAGCGGAACCGGCAGCCACCCCTTACCGTCGACCAGCCGTTCGGCGGCCTCAGCCATGTCCGCCTTCTTGAACCCGGCGATCCGCGCAGCCTCTTGGGCGCCCGCCGCCTCCGTCACCGCCTCAAGCACCTTGGGTTTGGCGACGCGGCTGAAGTAGCTGGCCGCTGTCGCCGTCCACGTCCCGGCCATGTCGAGCCCGACCGCCGTCGCCAGCGTCTCGGCCTGCGCCAAGGCGCCGGGCCTGCGGTCGTGCGGATCGCGCACGGCGTAGAGGCCGACCCCCGCGCAGCAGGCCATCAGGTCCAGTTGGTCCGACGGCGCCAGACCGGCCACCACGCCCCAGAGGTCTTCCGGACGCTCGGGAAGGCGCGCGCCCCACGCCTCGCACCGGTCGCGGACGCGCCGACCGGCGGGGCCGTCGTCCACCCCCGGCGCCAGCCGCTCCAGTCCGGTGGCCGTCAGCCGAAGCTGCAACGGCGTCCAGACGCCGTAGCCCGGATAAAAGACCTGCAGGACGAGGGCGTGGACCACGGTCGCCAAGGCCGCGTTGACGTCGGCCTGCACCGCATCGCGCAAGCCCATGGTCTTGTGCGCCGTCAGATCGATCAGCAGACGATCCGACAAGGCCGAAGGCGTCTCGCCTTCGGGCGCGTCCGCGCCTGCCTGCGTCCCATCCTCGGCATCGTCGTCCGCCGCCCCTTCCTCCGGCCACGGCGACGGCGGATCGGCGGGCACGTCCTCGGCCCGGACCAGACCGCGCTCGAAGCGGGCGAGGCCGTCGTGGCCGAGCATCACCATGACCCCGGCGCGCGCCCTGGCCTCGGGCGCATAGGCGAAGTCCGGGCCGAAGGCCTGCAAGGCCTTGTCGATCTCCTCCAGCCGCGCGTCCGCCTCGGGCGACAGGCCGTCGTCGCCCGCCTCCGAAACGATGCCGTCGTACTCCTCGGACAGGGCCGCGATCTCGGCGGCGTCCGCCTCCGACCGCTCGACGGCGACCGGATAGACCCGCCCGAACGCGGACAGGTCGGGATACTCCAGCCCCGCCTCGGCCCACTTCCAGCCTTCCCGCTCGCGCGCCTCGTCGGCCAAGCCGGTCAGCTTGTCGGCTACCAGCCGATCTAGCAGGACCACGTCCTCCAGCCAGCCTCCGCCGTCCTCGGTGAACAAATCCCGGAGGATTCCGCCGCCCGCTTCGACGTAGGCCTCGACGCCGACGAAGCGGACGCGCCGGTCGCCCACCGCCACCTTGGCCTCGGTCATGGCCCGACGAATGGCGTGGACGGGACGGTATTCGCCCAACTGCTCGAACACCTGCCGCTGCCGGTCCTCATCCGCGCTCACGCAGAAGGCCATCAACTGGTCCAAGGCCAGCGCCCCGTCCCGATAGGCCGCCATCAGTTCGGGCGCGGCCGCGCCCAGCCGGAGCCGCTGGCGCACCACATGAGCCGACACGCCGAACCGGGCGCCGA
Source organism: Brevundimonas sp. SGAir0440 (assembly GCF_005484585.1). Taxonomy (NCBI): domain Bacteria; kingdom Pseudomonadati; phylum Pseudomonadota; class Alphaproteobacteria; order Caulobacterales; family Caulobacteraceae; genus Brevundimonas; species Brevundimonas sp. SGAir0440. Next base: position 2,443,994 of record NZ_CP039435.1, read on the forward strand.
TCTCCTCGGGGCCATACCCCTTTTCGACCGCCAGCCGCTGGAAGGCCTCGAACTGATCGGCGGGATGCATGGCCTCGCGGGTCATGTTCTCGTCGAGGCTGATCTCATGAGCGTCGTTCTCGGCGTCCACGATGCAGCGCACCGGGTGAGTCCGCTTGATCGCCTTGCGCTTGGCCAGCAGTCGAAGCCCCTGACGGCGGCCCTCGCCGATGGTGACGAGGTAGTTCCCGGTCGGGGCGCCCTCCCCGTCCCGCTCGATATCGACCACAGGCGGCTGCAACACCCCTTTGGCCTTGATGGAGGCCGCGAAGGCCTCGATGGTCGCCGGGCTGTGCGGGGTCTTCCTCGCATTCTTCGGCGAGGCCTTGAGCCGGTTCAGCGGCACGATCACCTCCGCGCCGTGCTGCGGCGCGGTCGCTTCGGTCGGGACGGTTTGGGTGGATTGAGCAGTCATGTCTGCCTCCTTTGGGCAAGGGTTGCAGGCACGCGAACTGCGCGCCTGAAACCCTGCCCGTCGGCGAGACCGGGGTAGCAAGGGCCAGGGCGGACCGGCCGGAGGGGGATCGCCCGACCTGCACAAGCCTGACCCTGATGATTGTCATGACGCCCGTCGCTAGCGCGGAAGGTCGGGGAGACCGGCCGGTCCGGCGGCGAAGCCGCTTCACCCTGGCCCGCGCGAGGGCGGAGCCCTTAGCCCTGGTGCGAGGCGCGCCAGGCGTCCTTCTGACGCGGCGTCGCGGGCTTCAGCTTGAGGAAGACGATTTGACCGGGCCTCGCGTCGCCCCAGCTGACGTAGATCCGGCTGCTCCGGTCCGGCCCCACCACATCGATCATATGGGGTCGAAGCCCCCTCGGGTCAGGCGGCGTCGGCGCCCCCTCGTCGAGGTGGAACTTCAATCCCAGCCCTTGCAGGCGGAAGATGACCGCGACCAGCCGACCCTGATCCTCGTCGATGACCGGAAGGGTCGAGACGGCCGAGCGGCCGAGGGACGCCTCGTGCGCGTCCGGATCCGTCGGCACCTCCAGACGCATGAGGCTTCGGGGCGAAGTCGCCGTCAGGGCGTCGGCGATGTTCGCCATCGGCGGCGGATAGTCGCGGAATCGGTAGGGCCCGACCTTGAAGTCCATGCCCGTCGCATAGAGACCGGCCAGGGTCTTCATCGCCCAGAGTTCGAGCGCCTCGCCGGAGATGAGGGTCGAAAACCGCTTGCGCGACAGGGACGCCTTTGTGGCGTGCATCTGCGCGGCCTCCAGAGCCAGGAACGCCCGCTGCGCATGGGCGTCCAGGGGCGACAGCGCGGAGTTATGGCGCTGACACAGGATCTTGGATGTCAGGGCGTCGGCGGACGTCGCCATGACCGGCTCCGCCTGCCACGGCATGCCCCTGACCTTGAGGCCCGGCCGGCTGATCAGGCCCCGGCTGATGTAGTGCTCCCGGCTGATGGTGCGTGAGCAGTCGCATGACCGGTTGAGATAGCATCTGGGGTGGGCATAGCCGGTGGCCGGCGGCGTCGGATGGATCGGACCGAGCTTCAGAAGGGGCCGCCCGTCGGGGCTCAGACAACAGTCGCCGAACGGCTTCCCGCTTTCGCAGGGACAGCGGTCGCCGCGCGTCCAGGGGAAATCCCATTGATCCTGGGGCGGAACGACCCAACGCCGGGACGCCATCAGACCTCCGGCGGCGGATAGGTCGTCAGATGATAGCCGCCGATCCAGCCGATCCGCTGGCCGTCATAAGCGATCATCGCGAACACGATCCGGGCGATGAACTCCCGGACGAACTGCACGTGAGGCCAAAGGCCCGATCCTGTCGAGGATCGCGGCTCGTCGGCGCGATAGTGGCCGCGGTGCACGATCTCGTTTCGGACGTTCACCGCACGATCCAGCGCCTCAAGATTGAGATCGGCGACCGGGACATTCCACTGCTTCATAAGCAGTCTGACCTTGTCTTTCAGCGGCCGGCGATTCAGGTCCGCCATCTTGCCCGGCAGGGCCGTCAACAGCGCTTCAAGGTCAGGATCGCCTTGAGCGGCCGGCGCCGCCGCCCGCATCGCGGTCGGGAGCCGTTTGAACCGCGCCGGCGAGAGAAAATGGCTCTGGCGAGACGTCAGGTTGGCGTGGCTCAGGTTCTCGAGAACGGTCATGGCCTGAACCAGCCGCATCTCCGTGTACCCCGCGGCCATCACATACCACTCGAGGGCGAACATCAGCTGCTCGACCTTGAATACTGGTTCAAACCAGGCGTCGACGGCCGCGCGGACGAAGGGCTGCTGGTTGAGGAAATGGATGACGGGCTGATGGGTGTCGCCCCCGCCGGCCTGCTCGAGGACTTCGAGCGCCCACTCCGTGCCGCTCGCGTATTCCAGGGTCGGGCCCTTGAGGTTCCGACCGGCCGCGAAGCTCGTCATGAGCCTGAGATACTCCAGCAGCCGTCCCGCCTCCGTCCGCCAGGCCGGCAGGTCTGCGACAGCGGACGGCGCGACCAGGGTTATGAATCCCGAGATCGTGTCATCGACGGACTTGGACGAGCCGCCGCCGACATAGATCGTTCCGAGGGCCGTCTCGACCTGATACCGGCCGAAGCCCCGAAACCCCCGCAGCCCCATGCGCAGGAACGGCTCTTCATCCGTGCGCGCGGCTGTCAGGGTCGCCAGTTGGGCCTGCCCCTTCAAGGCGAGATAAGACCCCTCCTGATCGTCATGGACTGGCGCGTTGAGGTGCAGATGATCCGTCGTCAGCGTCACCTCGCCCGACTGCGCGACGAGGCTGAAGTAGGACACCCTCTCACCGGGGTCGTCGAGGCCGCGCAGCCAGGCGGTCGCCCTGCTGAAGGGCAGTTCCTCGAAGTCGAAGACGAGCGATCCGGACGGGGTCAGGGTGAGTTTGAACGCCACATCATGATGGTCACCGCCCCTTGAGAGGCGGCCCGAGAACGCCTGCGGCTTCCGGAAATCCAGCATGAGACGACGGTAGTCGTTTCGGACGCCTGCCGAAACCGATGAGCTCTGTCCCAAAGACGCAGAGCCAAATCCTCGACCATTCGATCCGGCGCAGGTGGACGGACCAACAGCAGCGCTTGCTTTTCCGCGGCGTCGGCGTAGCCTTCCTTCAACGCCGTCAACGTCGGCGTGGCCGCTGCCCTGGCGAAGGACCCTTGGTCCAACGAGACGCACCCCACCCTTTCACGACCGCATCCTCCTGTCGGCCGCGAGAGACGAGCAGCAGTTTCGACTTGGCCGAGAGAGAAGGATCAAATGTACTCCACCCTCGACGGCGCGAAGGCTCGCGCCAAAGAGCTCAAGCGGTTGTTCGACGACAGCGGCTTTCATGTTCCGCTGCACCGGTGTCAGACCGCGGTTGCGAACGCCGGCGGATTTCAGGACTGGCATGACCTCCAAGCCAATCTCCGGACCGGCAGTCGCCCGCAAGACGGCGACGCCTACCGCAGACGACTTCTGGCGGCGCTGCCGCCAGCCTGTCGCGGTCCGCTCGCTGAAGCCTGGAGCCCCGACCCGGACGCCGAGGATCCTCCCGGCGACGGCATACCGCCGAACTTCTTCCGGGACGTCATGCCGTATGTGTTCGCGACCGAGGTTCTGCACCGCACCAAGACACCGCTGATCCGCCCGGGCTCCGGCGCCGGCCAAAGGCTGCGGCAGGCCATGGTCTGCGGCGTGCTCATGAACATCCACGGCGGGCACCAGCGGACCCCCACTCTGGACCCTGAGACGCTGGCCTTGGACTATCCCGGCGACATCGCGTCGGTCTTTCGGAGCGAGGCCAAACATCCCCGATTTGCACGGGAGCTCGCCGTGCTCACAGAGGCGGGCGTGCTTGAAGTGATCGATGATCGCCAGCGCGGACCCGCGATCCGGGTTCTGGCGCCGGTCGGACTTCCGGACGAACTCGCCCGGCAGGCCGTCCTCGACGTGGAGTACGCCGTCCAGGTGAATGACTTCGAGTCCGACGATTACACCGACGGGCGCGTCACGCGCACGATCCACGAGGCCCTGCTCGCTCTCGGCGTCGACGACACGGTCAAGGTCGCCGAAGCCATCCGGGCCCAGCACGCGCCGGAGTACGTCACGCCGTCCGGGGCCATGCTCGAGCTTCTACGCGGCTTCGCCCTGGAGGGGCGGGTCCGGGCCTTCGCCCACGGTTATCGGATGTTCAGCGTCATTCACCGACTGAACGCCACCTTCGTGGCGGCTCAGGCGCCGGCGATGATCGGACACTATCTGGCCGCTCATCACGGGGTCTCGGACCAGGCCTGGGCCCAGTGGTTGAAGCGCCATCCAGACTGGGGCGGCCAGTTGCGTGAGGCACTGGCAGACCCCGCGCGGTTTGAGGGTTTCGTTTCCACGACCGCGGCTACGCTTGAGGCTGGCGAGAGCGAAGCCGCCTGATCGATCGACAAAGCCTGGCCGCCGTCGACAGCGACGCGGCCAGGCTCGGGGGCGCTGAGCTTGCCCGGCATGCCGGCAGGTCGCTGGGCACGGAAGCCACCGGATGCGAACCCTACCAACCCTTGCCGCCGATCGCCGCCAGCTCGCTTGGCGTCTGGGGTCGGCACAACGGCGCCGAGATCCGCAGCCGCGTCAGGCCACCGGCCGATCCGCGCTGACCCCCGGCGCTGGCGTCGCGGACCTCGGCGGATTCAGCCGATCCTGGACCGGCCGGTCGAACCCATACCGGAACGCCGCCGCCCCCATGAACGCCGCCGCCAGACCCGCGGCCCAGACGCCCCACCGCGTCCCGATGGCCCAATCCGATTGACCGACGGCGTCGAAGACGCCGAACCAGACGATGCGGGTCACCTCATTGGTGAGGAACATCGCGAACGACATCAGGCCGAGGTGTTCTATCAGGCGCGACGGGCGCACCATGGGCAAGGCTCCGGCCGCCCAGATGATGAGGGTCATCAGAAGAAGGGAGGCCAAGCCGAAGGGCCCCGCCGACTGCAGGAGCGCCAGTGCGCCGAAGGCGCCGAGCCCAAGGACTGCCGCAACGGACGGGCGCACGTAGACGCGCGCACCGACCACGGCGGCGGCCACGCCCAGCAGGAAGAGCGGAATGGCGCGGAGGAACCCGAACCGCAGCGGCAGGCGATAGACCGGATCGCCCAGCCAGACGCGGCTGGCGACGTCGGCGGCGAAAAGCAGGGCGATCGCGACCGCGGCCGTGGCCCAGGGCCGGCCCCAGAGCGCTCGGCAGACCCATGGCAGGAGCAGATAGCAGCCGATCAGAGCCGACAGCGTCCAGGTCGGCGCGTTCCAGCCGACACCGCCCGGCACGCCATAGGCCTGCACGAGCAAGGCCTGGGCGGGCAGCTGGCTCCAGTCGAACCATTGGGTATTGCTCGGTCGGACCCCGGCCAACGCGGCGGCCGCGACGAGGGCCGCGAAACCGGCGATCACGGCCAGATGGGCCGGGAACACGCGCAGCAGCCGCTGCCGGGCGTAGGTCCTGACGTCCATCCCGCCCGAGGCAAGGCGCTCGCCGTAGATCCGGGCCAGCACATAGCCGGAGTCGATGATGAAGAAGTCGGTGAGCAGGAACCCCCGGTCGAACACCGGATGGATCTGTCCGAGCGGCAGCGGGGCCGCTTCCCGGAAGTGGTAGAGGATGATCAGCGATCCGGCGGCGAACCGCAGCACGTCCAGCCAGCCGCCGCGTGCGATGCGCGCGGGGCGGCGGGCCTGACCTTCCACACCGGAGCTGATCGTCATTCGCGCTTCCCTGTGGCGGCGGGGCGTTCGTTGGCGTGCGGATGGTAGTGCACGTCCGCCCGCACCCCGTACAGGATGAGGGTTCCGGCGACGCAGAGCACGCCGAGCCCGCCGGCGATCATCAACCCCGCCCGGTCGCGGGGACCGAACACCAGACAGCCGCCCGTCACCAGGCTCATCATCACGCCGTAGCCGATGTAGAGCGGCGTGCCGTAGGCGCCGAGCAGGGAGAAGGCCATGCACAGGACGAAGAAGGCCGCGACCAGGCTGGCGCCGACGGCGATCACGACATCGAGCACCGGCCGGGGTTTCGACGGCGGGCGCGGGCTCGAGCCGGGGCGGCCCTTGCAGCGCCCTTCGCGCCAGCGGATGCTGCGGCTGCGGACCGTGAAGCGCTTGCCGGCCATGAGGTCAGGGCCGTGCAGGTTCGACCGGCGCGTCTTCGTGCCGCGCCAGCATGATCCGCATCCGCAGGATTTCGGCTTCCTGGGCGCGGATGATCTCCTGCGCGAGGCCGCGCACGTCGTCCGCCTCGCCCTCCTCCACGGCGATCCTGGCCATGGCGATTGCGCCCTCGTGGTGGGCGATCATGCCGCGCAAGAAGTCGATGTCGGCATCGCCGGAGTAGTCGATGTTCATCGCCTGGTGCATGCGGTCAGCGGCCTCCCGGTAGGCGCGCGTCGACGGCGTATCCGAGGGCGCGTCGTCGTGACCGGCGTGCGCATCGATCGCTCGCGCCTCGACCGGCGGCGGGGCCGAGGCGTCGGGGGCGCCTCGACGGGACAGAATGCCGAAGGCGAAGGCGGCGACGGCGAGGAAGACCGCGATCACCGAGATCCAACCGGTGCGCTTCATGGCGTTTTCCTTTGAGTTTGAAAAAGGGTCCGGCTCTCGTCGCCCGTCATGGCGGCGGACCGGGCTGGGTCGTCGCTTCGGGTCATACGTGCAGACCTCCGGCGTCGCCGCAGGGCTCGAGCTCGGTCTGGACGGTCGTGTGATGCAGGTCGAAGCGCTCTTCGAGCATGTCGCCGACGGCCTGTCGGACGGCGTCGGCGTCGGCGCCCTCCGCCAGCACGACGTGAACCGTGCAGCTCGCCTGATCCGCGCCCGAGACCCAGACGTGGAGGTCGTGAAGGCTGGCGACCCCGGGGGTGGCGAGGATGGCGGCCCGCACGTCCGACAGGGCCACGCCGCGCGGGGCGCCCTCCAGCAGGATGTGGGTGGTGTCGCGCAACAGAATCCAGGTCCGGGGCAGGACCCAGAGGCCTATGGCGATCGCGACGATCGGATCGACCCAGCGCCAGTCCGTCACGGTGATGACGACGGCGGCGACGAGGACGCCGAGCGATCCGAGCATGTCCGCCCAGACCTCCAGATAGGCGCCCTTGACGTTGAGGCTGCGATCCTTGCCGCTCGACAGGATGCGCATGGAGATCAGATTGATCACCAGGCCGGCGGCGGCGACGATCAGCATGCCGATCGAGCCGACGGGCTCGGGATCCAGAATGCGCTTGATCCCCTCGTAGAGGACGTAGCCGGCGACGACGAAAAGCAGCACGGCGTTGAACGCCGCCGCCAGGATCTCGAACCGCCGATAACCGAAGGTGCGTTTCTCATCCGCTGGCCGCTGGCCGATCTTGATCGCCAGCAGCGCAATGGCGAGGGCCGCCGCGTCGGTGAACATATGCGCGGCGTCCGACAGCAGGGCGAGGCTGTTGGACACCAGGCCGCCGATGACCTCAACGATCAGGAAGGTCCCGGTCAGCGCCAGGGCGATGCTGAGCTGCCGGGCGTTGGCCCCGGCGGTGTGGTCGTGAGCGTGGCCGCTGGAGTGGTCGTGGCTGGTCATGAGGCGCGTTCCTGTGGGTGGTCGGAGGCGGCGTTGGCGTCGCGGAGAATCTCGACGCCGCCCTTGATCGCGATCGCCGCGACGAGGACGCCGACGACGAGGTCGGGCCAGGCCTGGTCGAGCCAGAGGACCAGACCGCCGGCGACGAGGATGCCGCCGTTGGACGCGAAGTCGTTGAAGCTGAAGGTCTCGGCCGCCTTCATGTTGACGTCGATGCTGTGCTGGCGGCGGATGAGCTGCAGGCAGATCAGATTGACCACGGCGGCGACCAGGGCGAGCGCCATCATGGTCGGACCGATCGGCTCGGTTCCGGTGATCACCCGCCGCACGGCGTCGACGAGGACGCCGACGGCGAAGACCAGCAGCATGATCCCCGACGCCCTCGCGGCGCCTCGTTTCCAACTTCCTGCCCGACCGATGGCCAGGAAGCTGATCAGATAGACCGCCGCGTCCGAGGCGTTATCCAGCGCATTGGCCAGCAAGGCGCTGGAATCGGCGGACACGCCGCCGATTCCTAGCGCCGCCGCCAGGCCGGCGTTGAGGCCGAGAACCGTCAGCAGCGTCCGGCGCTGCCGACGGTCATCCTGGGGCCGGGCCATCAGTCTTCGATCCCCTCGTCCTTGCGATGACGCACCGCCTTGGCCGCAAAGGTCGGGAGCACCAGCAGGGTCAGGGCGGTGGCGGTGATCAGGCCGCCGATGACGACGGTCGCCAGCGGCTTCTGAACCTCGGCTCCCGCGCCGTGGGCGATGGCCATCGGAATGAAGCCGACGATCGCCACCATGGCGGTGGTGAGCACCGCCCGCAGGCGGCTGGACGCACCCTCGATGGCCGCGTCACGGGGCGGCAATCCCGCCTGAAGCCGCTCGCGGATCGCCTGCATCAGCACCAGGCCGTTGAGCGTCGCCACGCCGGAGACGGCGATGAAACCGACGGCCGCCGAGACGGAGAACGGCATGCCGCGCAAGAGCAGCGCCAGCGCCCCGCCCACCAGGGCGAGCGGCACGCAGGCGAACACCAGACCCGCCTCGGCGAAGGAGCCCAGCGCCATGAACAGCAACACGCCGATCAGGACGAAGACGATCGGAATGACCAGGCCCAGCCGCTGTTCGGCGCGCTTTAGGTTCTCGAACTGGCCGCCCCAATCCAGGCGGACGCCCGGCGGGAGCTGAACCTGATCCACCGACCTCTGGGCGTCGGTGACGAAGCCGCCCAGATCGCGCCCCCGCACATTGGCCTGGACGACCATGCGGCGGCTGCCGTCGTTGCGGCTGATCTGGTTCGGTCCCTCCGCGCTCTGGATGCGCGCGACCGAGGACAGGGGCACGGTCACGCCGGTCGATGACACGATCGGCAAGGCCGCCAGCGCCGCCGGATCGTTACGCGCAGCGTCCGGCAGACGGACCACGACGTCGAAACGTCGGTCGCCCTCGAAGATGCGGCCGGCCTCGGCGCCGCCGATCGCGGCCGAAACCGCTTCGGAGACGTCCGCCGCCGACAGGCCGTAGTTGGCCGCGGCGAACCGGTCCACGCTGATCGTCAGGGTCGGCAGGCCGGAGGCCTGTTCCACCCTCACGTCGGCCGCCCCGTTCGTCTGGCGCAGGGCGTTGGCCACCTGGTCGGCGACCCGCTGCATGGTGGCGAAATCGTCGCCATAGACCATGACCGCCAGATCGGTCCGCACCCCCGAGATCAGCTCGTTGAAGCGGAGCTCGATCGGCTGGCTGAATTCGAAGTTGTTGCCGATCTGCCGCGACGCGACTTCCTCGAAGCGGGCGATCAGCTCTTCCTTCTCCAGACCCGGGTTGGGCCAGTCCTTGCGGTCCTTCAGAACGATGACGCTGTCGGAGATGTTGGGCGGCATGGGGTCCACCGCCGCTTCGGCGGTGCCGGTCCGCGAGAACATGGTCTCCACTTCCGGCTGGGCCTTGATCGCCCGCTCGATCGCCATCTGCATGGCGAGCGACTGCTCGAGCGACGCCGACGGGACCCGCAGCGCCTGCATGGCGATGTCGCCCTCGTCCAGGGTCGGGATGAACTCCCGGCCGAGGGCGGTGAAGGTGACGCCGCCGATGACCAGGGCGCCGAGCGCGGAGAGCAGGACGATCTTCGGACGATCGACGGCCGTGCGAATGGCCGGAGCGATCCAGCGGCGCGCGTGGCGCAGCAGGAAGGTCTCGTGCTCGTGGGCGTGGCCGTGTTCGTCGACCTCGACCTTCTTGGGATCCCGCACCAGAAGCGCCGTCATCGCCGGCACGAAGGTGAAGGAGAAGATGAAGGCGCCGACCAGGGCCAGCATGACCGTCGCGCCCATCGGGATGAAGGTCTTGCCTTCGACCCCTTCCAGCATCAGCAGGGGGGTGAACACCAGCAGGATGATCAGCTGACCGAAGGCGGCCGGCTTGACCATCTGGCGCCCCGCCGCGGCGGCGACGCCGAGACGCTCGTGCCGCGTCAGCATGCGCCCGGCCTCGGCGCGCTTCTGACTGAGCATCAGCAGGGTGTTCTCGACAACGACCACGGCGCCGTCGACAAGGAGACCGAAGTCCAGCGCGCCGAGGCTCATCAGATTGCCGCTGATGCCAAACCGGTTCATGCCGATAACGGCGAACAGGAAGCTGATCGGGATCATCAACGCCGTGATGCTCGCCGCCCGGATATTGCCGAGCAGCAGGAAGAGCACGACGATGACCAGGAGCGCGCCTTCGGTCAGATTGCGCGCCACCGTGGCGATGGTGGAGTTCACCAAGGCGCTTCGATCCAGCACCGTCACGGCCTCGATGCCGGGCGGCAGGGTCTTCTGCACTTCCTCGAGCCGGTCGCCGGCGGCCTGGGCCACGGTGCGGCTGTTGCCGCCCGCGATCATCAGGGCGGTGCCGAGGACCGCTTCGTGTCCGTCGCGGCTGGCGCCGCCCAGACGCGGGGCCTGGCCGACCTCGACGGTGGCGACGTCGGCGACGCGGACCACAAGGCCGCTTCGATTGACGACAGGCGCCTGGGCGAGGTCCTCGACGGTCGAGGCCAGGGCGTCCGTGCGGACCGTCAGGGCCTCGCCCGCACGCTGGACATAGCCGGCTCCGGCCTGGGTGTTGGCCCGGTCGAGCGCCTGGATGAGGTCGCCCATGCCGAGCCCGTAGGCCGACAGACGCGCGGTATCCGGACGAACTGCGTATTCCTTCACATAACCGCCGACCGTATCGACGCCGGCCAGGCCGGGCGCCGTCCGCATCTGCGGAGCGATGATCCAGTCCTGCACGGTACGCAGATAGGTGGCGCGCTGTTGCGGGGTGGTGAGGAGATCGCCTTCAGGTGTCAGATAGGCGCCGCCGGCCTGCCAGCCGGTCTGGCCCGGCTTGGCCAGGTTGGCGCTGTTGAACGGCTTGTAGTCCACCGTCCACATCAGCACCTCGCCCAGGCCGGTCGTGATCGGGGCCAGCGCCGGTTCGACGCCTTCGGGCATCGTTTCGCGCGCCTGCGCCAATCGTTCGGCGACCTGCTGACGGGCGAAATAGATGTCCGTCTGGTCGGTGAAGATGACGGTCACCTGGCTGAAGCCGTTGCGGCTCAGCGACCGGGTCGAGGTCAGGCCGGGGATGCCGGCCATGGCGGTCTCGATCGGATAGGTGACCTGACGTTCGATCTGTTCGGGGGCCAGGGCCGGGGCGACGGTGGTCACCTGCACCTGACGGTTGGTGATGTCCGGCACGGCGTCGATCGGCAACCGTGTCAGTTCGAGGAGGCCGTAGGCAGCGACGAGCGCCGTGGCCAAGACGATGAACCATCGGAATTTGACCGACAGCTCGATGATGAATTTGAACATGCGCCCGTTCCCCTAGTGGCCGTGCTCGGCCTCGCCCTTGGCGAGTTCGGCTTTGAGGAGGAAGGCGTTGGTTCCGGCGACCCGCTCGGACCCGTCGAGGCCGCGCAGGATTTCCGTGCGTCCCCCGGCCTGGCGACCGACGAGCACGGGGCGAAGCTGGAAGCCGTTCGGGACCTGGATGAAGACGACGCTGGCGCCGTCGACGGTCTGAATGGCTTCCGTCGGCACGGTCAGGCCGCCGGCGGCTTCACCCGTCACGATCGCGCCGGTGACGGCGGAACCGGCCGGCGGCAGGGTCGCTCCCGTCGGACGCGCCCGGATCACGGTGGCGCCGCTTTCCGCGCCCGCCCCGGCGGCGACGCCGGTGACGACGGCGTCGAAGTCGCCCGCGGGGCTGGAGACCCGCAAGGTCGATCCCGCGCGAACAAGCGCCGCAAGGTGCGGCGGCGCGTTGAACACGAGTTCGACGCGGGCGGGGTTGGTCACTTCGGCGATCACACCGCCCTGCGGGACGAAGCCGCCAGGGCCGACCTGAACGCTGGTGACCACGCCGGCGATCGGGCTGTTCACGCTCAGCCGTCCGGCGGCGTTGGGCGATCCGGCCGCGCTCGACCGCGCGCGCGCCGCCCGGGCCGCCGCCTCGGCGCTCAGCAGCTGCGCCCGGGACGCCTCGACCTCTTGCCGGGCGACGACGCCCTGGTCGGCGAGGTTGCTGTTGCGCTGATAGGCCTGGCGCGCGGCCTCGGACTGGGCCGCGGCCGCGTCCGCGTCGGCGCGGAAGGTGGCCGCGTCGCCGCTCACGAGGCTGGCCAGGGGCTGGCCGATCCGAACGGACTGGCCGGGCGCCACCAGCACCCGTTCCACCCGTCCGCCGACGGACGCGGCGACGGCGGCGCGGGCGTCGATCATGGGTTCGACGCGACCGGAGAGCCGGGTCTCGGCGCCCCCGCCCCGGCCGACGCCGACGACGACCAGATTGGCGGCCTGGGCCTGGGCCGCGCTGAGAGCGACGAAGCCCTCGGGAGCTTCGGCCTCGCCTTCGGCGTGACCGCCCTCCTCTTCGGCGTGGCCGGCTTCGCCTTCAGCCGCCGCGCCTTCGCCGGCGGGCGGATCCGACCGCCCCATGGCGAGGTAAAGACCCCCGGCCCCGAGGATGACGAGGGCGGCGACCCCGCCGATCAGCAAGGTCTTGTTGGAAGTGCGCTTGCGCATCATTGGGCTCCTTGGAAGGGGGCGCGGCCGTCCTGGCGCGCGAGATCGATTTCCGCGCGGACCCGGGCGAGGCGGGCGTCCACGGCGGCGGTTCTGGCGTTGACCAGGGCGGTGCGGGTCGCGCGAAGCTCGAGCTGCGAGATCCGGCCCGCCTCGAAGCCGATCCGCGAGAGGCGGTAGGCTTCTTCCGCGGAGGTCACCCCGGCGTCGGCGGCGTTGACGCGGCTCACCGAGGCGCGGAGGCGCGCCTGTGCTGCGGCCCGGTCCGCCTGGGCTTCCTGACGGGCGGTTATCAGCCGGGCGTCGGCCGCCCTGAAGTCCGCCTGGGCGGCTTCGATGTTGCCGCGGTTCCGATCGAACAGCGGCAGGGGCAGGCTGAGGCCGAAGGTCAGCGCCGTCGCGTCTTCCGCCTCGTAGCGGCGAAGTCCGACGCTGGCGCTGACGTCCGGTCGCGACCGGGTGCGTTCGACCGCGATGCGGCTTTCGGCGGCCGAGCGCTCAGCCTCGGCCACGCGCACGGTCGGCGTCTGGTCCGTCGGCGAAAGGGCGGTCGCTGGCGCGAGGTCCAGCAAGCTGACGTCGATCGTCGTCACCGGCTCGGCGAGCATGGCCACCGCCGTGAGCCGGGCGAAGGCCGCGTCCCGTTCGGCGATGGCTTCATCGAGACCGGCGCGCGCGGCGGCGGCTTCGCTCTCGCCCTGGATGCCGCGCAGAAGCGGCTCGCGCCCCTCCTCCACCAGCACCAGGGCCGCGCGGGCGTCGGCGAGGGTGAGGCTCAGTTTCTCCTCGGCCAAGGTCGCGCGACGCTCGGCCGCCTCGGCGTCGGCGTAGACCAGCGCCAACCGTCCGGCGGCGTCGACCACGGCCAGGTCTCGTCGGAGCGAGGCGGTCCCGGCATCGGCGCGGGCCGCGTTGATGCGAGCCGTGCGTCGACCCCAGAGCTCAAGATCCTGAGTGATCGAGAGCGTGGTCTCGGCATTGCCGTAGCCAGAGAAGGGCCCGCTCCCGAACGCGTTCTCGGCGTCGAGGGCGAGGGTCGGGTTGGGGCGGACACGCGCCTGGCGCGCCCGGGCTTCAGCGGCGTCCAGAAGCGCGCCGGCTTCCAGGGTGGCCGGGGTCTGGTCTAGCCGGGCGAGGAGCTCGGCGAACGAAGGCGCAGGGTCAGCCCACGCGGGGCTGGCCAGCACAGCCGCGATAGCGGCGAGCGCGCAGCCGACCGCGAAACGCGGCGGCCGGCGATATGAGGCAGGCATGATTCATCTTCCAGAGGGAGTGACACGAGAGAGCCCGCGCGGAAGCGCGGTCGTCGTGTCAGGCTCTGGGAGGGCGTTTCAGTCCGTCGGGCGCGATGGAGCCGAAGAGATCGCTCAGGGGCAAGGCGTGGAGCGGCCGGTCGAAGGCTTGCAGAGGCAGGTCCTCGCCGACCGTCGTGCGAGCGGCGGCGGTATGATGGCAATGGCCGTGCGAGCAGATGCCGTGGTCCTTGCCGCCGGTGTGGTCGCCTTCGGCCGGATCGTGATCGACCAGGGCGTGGGCGGCGGGCGGTTCGGGCTGGCAGGTCGCTGCGTCAGCGATGGGCGCGACGAAGAAGGCGGCGGCGACGAAGGTCACCGCCAGAATCAACTTCGCCCATGTCACCATCGACCAGGTCATCGGCGGCTGCATACTTTCGTTCGCCCGTATCGGCAATCTGTTACACAGTACGCTGCTCCGGCGGCCCCGGCCTTGCGCGACGGGCAGGCGCTCCGACCCGCCCTGCTGCGACGACCGGTCACGCCGGATCGGGCCCGGCGGATCAAGCGCCCGCTCCAGGCAGGGCGGCGGACGAGCGAGCGGCCTCGCGGGTCTCGACCAGCGCCTGACGGGTGATCGACCAGGCGGATTGCAGGAAGATGAAGGCCAGCAGGGCGCCGGCGGCGAGATCGGGCCAGCGCGATCCCGTCAGCCAGACCAGACCCCCCGCCGCGGCGACGCCGAGGCTGTGGGCCAGGTCGTTGCGCGTACAGAGCCAGACCGATCGAACATTGGCGTCTCCGTCCCTGAAGCGCAGCAGCAAGGCGGCGGCGACCAGGTTGGCGGCGAAGCCGAATAGACCCAGGCCCGTGATCACGAAGCCCTCCGGGGCTGCCCCGGTCATGGCCCGCCAGACCGCGAAGCCGAGGACAGACAGCCCCAGCACGACCAGGCTGGCGCTCTTGGCGAGCGCCGCTCCCGCGCGCAGGCGCATCGATCGCCCGATGACCCAGAGGCTGACGGCGTAGGTGACGCTGTCGGCGAGGAAGTCGAGCGCATTGGCGGCGAGCGCGGCCGACCCCTGCGCGACGCTGCCGGCCAACACCGCAGCGAAGCCGACGAGGTTGATGGCGATCACGGCCACCAGCACGCGGCGATAGGCCGGCGTGGCGCCGTCGAACTTTACGTCATGACCACAGCAGCCGGAGGTCGGGCGGCAGGAGGTTTCGGTCTGGTCCATGACCTCGGTCTACATCCTCTAGTCACTAGAGGATCAAGCGCCTATTTTCAGCCGATGACGCTCCCTTCCGCTCCGCATCTGACCATCGGCAAGCTCTCCGCCGCGACCGGCGTGAAGGTGCCGACCATCCGCTTCTACGAGCAGGCCGGGCTCCTGCCCGAGCCGCCGCGTACCGCCAGCGATCGTCGGCTCTACGACGAACCCGCACTGCGCCGGCTCGGCTTTATCCGGCACGCCCGCCAGTTGGGCTTCGACCTGGACGCTATCCGCTCGCTCCTCGACCTTGCCGATCACCCCGACCGCACCTGCAGTGACGCAAACGCCATCGCGGAACGGCACCTGGCCGATATCACGGAGAAGATTCGGCAGTTACAGGCGCTTCAGACTGAACTTTCACGGATGACCACCGACTGTGCCGGCGGGCGAGTCTCGGCCTGCAAGGTCATCGAAGTCCTTCAGGACCGCGACTGCCGACACTAGGCAGACCGACAGTCAGGCGTTTGGTCGGGATTGGGGCGCAATCGCGATAGACGAGAGATCGTCCGCGGCGTCGATCGGAACCCCGGCCGCCTTGCGCTCGGAATAGCGGTCGACCAGCCGGGCGGCGTGAGGCCGGGTCAGGATCGTGAAGCGGACCAGCTCCTCCATCACGTCGACGATGCGCTCGTAGTAGGCGGACGGCTTCATCCGCCCGGCGTCGTCGAACTCCTGGAAGGCCTTGGCCACGCTCGATTGGTTGGGGATGGTGATCATCCGCATCCAGCGACCGAGCAGCCGCAGGGTGTTGATGGCGTTGAAGCTCTGCGACCCGCCGGAGACCTGCATGACGGCCAGGGTCCGGCCCTGGGTCGGGCGCACGCCGCCCATGCTCAGGGGCAGATGGTCGATCTGCAGCTTCATCAGGCCCGAGACCTGGCCGTGCCGCTCCGGACTGCACCAGACCATGCCCTCGGACCACAGGGCGTGCTGGCGCAGTTCGCGCACCGCCGGGTGGTCGTCGTCGCCGGGCGACCCCGGAAGGGGCAGGTCCGACGGATCGAAGATGCGGGTTTCGCAGCCCATCCACTGCAGCAGGCGAGCCGCCTCCTCGACGCAGAAGCGCGAATAGGACCGTTCGCGCAGCGAACCGTACAGGAGCAGGATCCGGGGCGGAGGGTCGTGCGGCCCCAGACCGCGGGCCGGATCGACCGCGAGATAGGTCTTGTCCAGGGCCGGCAGATGATCCGGATCGGGCAGCGCTCGCAGGCGGGTGAAGGTCATCAGAGGTCCTTGGTCAGATAGGCCGCCGACGCCGGGCAGAGCCCCGCGAACTCGCGGGTCCGCCGGATCGTCTCCGGCGCCGTCTCGCGGTTCGCCGCCCGATAGCCCTTCCGGGCGAAGAAGGGCTCGGCCGTCGTGGTGAGCAGATGCAGGCTTGCGGCACCCAGGTCGCCGGCGACGATCTCCGCGGCGGCCAGCACCCGGGCTCCCAGGCCGCGCGCCTTCCGGTCGGCGAGGACGACCAGGGAACGCAGCAACAGGTCGCGCCCCTCCCCTTCCAGTCCGACGTAGCCGACGACGGCGCCGCAGTGATCGGCGCTGAAGTAGCGGCCGGCGTCGGGCGCGGGCAGGCCTTCGGCCCGCAGCGCGGCGATCAGGCCGGCGTCGGTCGGCTCGATCAGATACATGACCACCATCACCCGGCGTCCGCCGGCGGGACGGTGTCCGGGAACCAGCGCCGGCCCATCCAGAGGGCGACCGACACCAGCAGGATCAGCACCGGCACCTCCACCAGCGGGCCGATGACGGCGGCGAAGGCGACCGGCGAGGCCAGGCCGAACGCCGCGATGGCGACCGCGATGGCCAGCTCGAAATTGTTCGAGGCCGCGGTCAAGGCCAAGGCCGTGGTGCGCGGGTAGTCGGCCTCGATCAGCTTGCCCATCAGGAAGCTGACGACGAACATGACGAGGAAGTAGATCGTCAGGGGAATGGCGATGCGCAGGGCGTCGAGCGGCAGGGCCACGACCTCTCCGCCCTTGAGGCTGAACATGGCCACGATGGTGCAGAGCAGCGCGATCAGGGTGATCGGCCCGATTCGCGGCAGGAAGCGGCGCTCGTACCAGTCGGCGCCCTTGCGGGCGATCAAACTGCGGCGGGTCAGGAACCCCGCCAGGAACGGCACGCCGAGATAGACCAGCACGGCTCCGGCGATGGTCCAGACGCTGACGTCCACCACGCTGCCCTGCAGGCCGAACAACGGCGGCAGGACGGTGAGGAAGACCCAGGCGTAGAGGCTGAAGAACAGGATCTGGAAGATCGAGTTGAAGGCCACGAGACCGGCCACATACTGGTTGTCGCCGCGCGCCAGCTGGTTCCAGACCAGCACCATGGCGATGCAGCGCGCCAGGCCGATCAGGATCACGCCGGTCATGTACTCCGGCTGATCGCGCAGGAAGATCACCGCCAGGGCGAACATCAGCACCGGACCGAGAACCCAGTTCTGGATCAGGGACAGAGCCAGCACCCGCTTGTCGGCGAACACGCGCGGCAGGGCCTCGTAGCGGACCTTGGCCAGCGGCGGGTACATCATCAGGATCAGGCCGATGGCGATCGGGATGTTGGTGGTCCCGACCGACAGGCTGTCGACCCAGGCGGGCAGGCCCGGCACCACGGTTCCGAGCAGGACGCCCAGCGCCATGGCGGCGAAGATCCATACCGTCAGCCAGCGGTCGAGGAACGACAGGCGGCGCGGCGGAGCGGCGGGCGCGTCGGTCATCTCGCCACCCGCTGGCCGTCCGCGTCGATTACGACCTCCCCGTCTTCCTTGGTGAAGGGCTTCAGGTTCTCGGCCGGCAGCAGGTCCAGCACGGCCTCCGACGGGCGGCACAGGCGGACCGCAAGGGGGCTGACCACGATCGGACGGTTGAGCAGGATCGGATGGGCCTCGATCGCATCGAGCAACTGGTCATCCGTCAGGGCGGGATTCTCGAGACCCAGTTCGGCGAAGGGCGTGCCCTTCTCGCGCAGCAGGCCCCGAAGCGTCGCGCCGGTGCGCTCGGCCAGCCAGGCGATCATGGCGCGCGACGGCGGGGATTTCAGATACTCGATGACGTGAGGCTCCACGCCCACGTGGCGGATCAGCTCGAGGGCGTTGCGCGACGTCCCGCAGGCGGGGTTGTGATAGATGACGATGTCCACGGGATCCTCAGGGGCAGCAGGGCGCGAGTTCGGCCAGCAAGGGCTCGCAGAGGTCCGCCCTGCCCCCGCAGCAGTCCTTGAGCAGGAACAGGACCAGGTCGCGAAACCGGTCCAGGTCGGCTCGATAGATGATCGAACGGCTGCGCCGCTCCGACTTGATCAGACCCGCACGGGTCAGGACGCCGAGATGAGACGACAGGGTGTTGGCCGGAGTCGCCAGGTGGTTGGAGATGTCACCGGCCGGCAGACCGTCGGGTTCGTGACGCACGAGGAGACGAAACGCCTCCAGCCGCGTCGATTGCGCCAAGGCGGCGAGAGCGAGAATCGAGGCTTTGGTTTCCATAGTTCCGAGATAGTCGAATTATGGAAATGTTCAAGCCCCTCGCCCGTTCGCGCCGCAAGCCTACGGTGGGGAGGTTGCGGCTAGGCCTTCCGCAGTCTTTCGAGTTCGATTCCCCACAGCAATGTGGAGATGTCCGATGGCCCAGGCCGACCCGCCGCTGAGGCGCACGATCAAGAAGCCGCAGCTCCGTCAGATGGTGCCGTTGGCCGACAGCACCATCTGGGAGATGGAACAGCGCGGCCAGTTCCCGAGGCGGTTCCTGCTGACGCCCCGATGCGTCGTCTGGGACCTGGCCGAGATCGAGGCCTGGCTGGTGCTGCGCCGCGCCAAGCCGATCAAGCGGGCTCCCGCGCCTGACGTCCGCAAGCGGATCTCACGGCCGGTCAGAGCCGGGGATCGAAGCGAGGACCGGCTGTTTCCGGGATGACGAGCACGGGCGTGAACGCCCGCCCGGCCTCCCAAGCGTCGACCGCGTCCGACCACTGCTGCGCCATGTGACGCCGCTGCGTCTCGAACTCGGCCTTGTTGTAGACTCCGCGCGAAGACCGCTCCTCGTGGGCGAGGCCCTTCTCGATCCAGTCCGAGTTGAAACCCATCTCGTGCAGCAGGGTCGAGGCGGTCCGGCGCAGGTCGTGGACCGTGAACGGCTCCAAGGGCAGATCGCGCTCCCGGGCGCGCTCGGCGATGGCGCTGGTCACCCGATTGAAGGTGGCCCGCGACATCGGGGCGTCGGCGTCGTAGCGGGACGGCAGGATGTAGCGGGAGTTTCCGGCGCAGGTCTTCAGCGCGATCAGGATGTCGAGCATCTGGGTCGAGAGGTAGACGTTGTGCGGCCGGGACCGCTTCATCCGCTCCTTCGGGATCGACCAGACGGCGTTCTCGAAATCGACCTCGCTCCAGACGCCGTCTTGGAGCTCGCTCTTGCGGACCATGCTCAACAGGATGAACTTCAGGCCGAGGCGGATGGTCGGCAGCGTCGCCACCTCGCCGAGCAGCCCCAGCATGATCCGGATCTCCGTCGGCGACAGCGCACGGTCCCGCGGGCGGAAGGTGGCGATCGAGGCTGGGCCGACCCCGTCCGCCGGATTGTCGATCTTCTCTCCGTGCAGGATGGCGAAGGCGTAGATCTGTTTGACGATGTCGCGGACGTGGATCGCCGTCGCCGGCGCGCCGCGCTCGACGATCGTCTGGCAGTGGGCTCTCAGGTCGCCGGGCGTGATCTCGTTCAGCAACCGGTTCTCCCAGTGGGGCAGAACCTCCCGTTTGAAGATGGACCGCCGCATGTTGCGGGTACTGTCCGCCATGGGCGCGTGGTCCATCCATCGCTGGGCGACGTGGCCGAAGCTCCGGGCCTCTTTCAGCCGCCGCTTGGCCCGCTGCTTCTCCAAAGCCGGCGAGACGCCTTCCGCGATCATGCGCTTTGCGTCGAGGACCTTCTCACGGGCCTTGGCCAGCGACATGCCGGCCGGCCCGTAGGCGCCAAGGGTCACCGACTCGCGCCGCCCGTTGAAGCGGTAGTCGTACTTGAACGCGATGCCGCCCTTCGGTGAGATGAGCAGATACAGACCGTCCCTGTCGGTCATTTTATAAGACTTTGATTTCGGGCGAATATTTCGCAATGCGGCGTCGGTTAGCATGCCGTTTTGACTCCAAAAGACCGTCAGGCGCTTTCGGGGTCTTTCGGGATCATTTTTCTCAGACAAGTCAGCAACTTGGCCCAAGAAAAGACCGTCAGGACCCTTCTGGCCCTCTGACGGTATGGAGCGGAGTCTCGTGAGGCAACGGCGACGGGACCGTCAGACCGACCGACACAGCCGTACGCAGCCCCTCGAAAGGTATCGAGAGACTGCGAGAACATTTTTCTTACAAGTCAGTGTTTTGGTGAGGGTTTCGGAAGCGATCTGGAAACTTTCAGAAGGCCTCAAATTATTCCCACTCGATCGTCCCGGGCGGCTTGGACGTCACGTCATAGACGACGCGGTTGACGCCGCGGACCTCGTTGATGATGCGGGTGGCGGTCTTGGCCAGGACATCCCACGGGAACTGGTAGAAGTCAGCGGTCATGCCGTCGGTGGAGGAGACGGCGCGCAGGGCCAGGACCTTTTCATAGGTGCGGGCGTCGCCCATGACGCCGACGGTCTTGACCGGCAGCAGGACGGCGAAGGCCTGCCAGATCTTGTCGTAGAGACCGGCCTTGCGGATTTCGTCCAGATAGATGGCGTCGGCCTGTTGCAGGGTCTCGACGGCGTCCGGCGTGATCTCGCCGGGGATGCGGATGGCTAGGCCCGGTCCGGGGAACGGATGGCGGCCGACAAAGGCGTCGCTGAGCCCCAGTTCGCGGCCCAGGGCGCGGACCTCGTCCTTGAACAGCTCGCGTAGAGGCTCGACCAGTTTCAGCTTCATATAGTCGGGCAGGCCGCCGACATTGTGATGGCTCTTGATGACGTGGGCCTTACCGCTGGACGAGGAGACGCTCTCGATCACGTCCGGATAGAGCGTGCCCTGAGCCAGGAATTCGGCGCCCTCGATCTTGGCGGACTCACGATCGAACACCTCGATGAACAGCCGGCCGATGGTCTTGCGCTTGGTCTCGGGGTCGGAAATCCCGGCCAGCTCGCCCAGGAATTCCTTCGATGCATCAACATGCACCAGCGGGATGTTGTAGTGCTCGCGGAACAGGGTGGTTACCTGTTTCGCCTCGTCCTTCCTCAACAGGCCGGTGTCGACGAAGACGCAGGTCAGTTGATCCCCGATGGCCTCATGGATCAGGACGGCGGCGACCGAGCTGTCGACACCGCCAGACAGGCCGCAGATCACCTTGGCGTCGCCGACCTGTTCGCGGATCTGGGCGATCTTTTCGTCGCGATAGGCGGCCATGGTCCAGTCGCCCTTCAAGCCCGCGATGCCGTGGGTGAAGTTCTTCAGCATCTGATGTCCGCGCGGCGTGTGCATCACCTCGGGGTGGAACTGCACGCCATAGAAGCGACGGGTCTCGTCGGCGATCACCGCATAGGGCGACCCCTCGGACGAGGCGACCACGTCAAAGCCTTGCGGAATGGCGACGATCTTGTCGCCGTGGCTCATCCAGACCTCTTCGTTCTCGCCGACGGGGGCCAGGTCGGCCAGAAGGGGCGAGGTCTTCTGGACGGTGATCTTGGCGCGGCCGAACTCGCGCGTGTGGCCGCCCTCGACCTTGCCGCCCAGCTGCTCGCACATCGTCATCTCGCCATAGCAGATGCCCAGAACCGGCACGCCGGCCTCGAACACGCCCTGCGGCGCGCGGGGACTGCCCTCTTCATGCACGCTCTCGGGACCGCCCGACAGGATGATGGCCGCCGGCTTCATGGCCGTAAGGGCCGCTTCGGCCTTCTGGAACGGATGGATCTCGCAGTAGACGCTGGCCTCGCGCAGTCGGCGCGCGATCAGCTGCGTCACCTGGCTGCCGAAGTCGACGATGAGGACCTTCTGGTGGTCTTGAGGCGTGGTCATGGCGTGATCGAATCCGGGGCGGGAGGATGGGCGGGGTCTTGGCCGGGCGGGGCCGATATTTCAAGGGCGCGAAGCTCAAGGGCGGCGGGGCCGTCGGCCTCCAGCACGGCGATCAGCCGATCCAGGGCGACGGCCAGGTTTTCGTCCACATGATGCAGGGTCGAGCTCCAGTCCTCCAACGCCTTCAACTCGGCGCGACCGTCCGACACGCCGCGCAGGGCGATCACGGGCACGCCGAAGGTCTGGGCGGCGCGGACCAGGGCCCAGGTCTCCATGTCCACCATCTCGGCGTCGATGGCGTCATAGGCGGCGCCGGAGACGACGTTCGCCCCCGTCGACAGGGTCGCCGTCGGCACGCCGGGGATCGGGCACGGCAAAGACAGGACGGCGGGCTGGTCCAGCAAGGGCGTCACGCCCTTCGGAAAACCGAGCGGGCTGGCGTCCATGTCGCGATAGCCGACGGACGATACCTGGTAGACCGCCGCATGCTCCAGCACCCGTGACCCGCACGAGCCCAGCGATACGATCAGATCCGGCAGATCGCCCGCCGCCTCCAGCCGCGCCAGGGCGGCGCTCAGGCTCACGGCGGCCTCGACCGGACCGACGCCGGTCATCAGCGGCGCGATCCGGGCCTGAAGGTGCGGGCCGTATTCAGCAGGCGCGGCCATGACGTAGAGCAGCGAGACCCCGCCATGCCGCGCCAGCTTCATGCCGCGCGCTCGTAAACGGCGGCGAAGAATCCGTCGGTGTCGGCCGAGGCCGGCGACAGGCGCAGCCGCGCCCCGGACGCCAGCTCGGCGAACTTCGCCTGCGCCGCCTCGCTCAGTTGCGGCGCCGACAGGACATCGGTGACGGCGACCGGGCGGAAGTCGGGATTGGCGGCCTCGAAGGCGTCCACGCTGGCCTCGTTCTCGCGCACCAGCATCGAACAGGTGACATAGACCAGACGGCCGCCCGGCTTCACCAGCTTGGTCGCCTGGCTCAAAATCCGCACCTGCAGGCCGTGCAGCTTTTCGACCTCCTCGGCGGTCAGACGCCAGGCGTCCTCGGGCCGACGACGCCAGGTGCCGGACCCCGAACAGGGCGCATCGACGAAGACCAGATCGGCCTGCCCGTTCAGATCTTCCAGGCCCCCGCCGTTCTGGCCGATCAGGACCAGCTCCGCCTCGACGCCAGCGCGGTGCAGGCGAGGACGAATGTTCTCCAAGCGTTTGTTGACGACGTCGGAGGCGACCAGCTTGCCTTGCGCCTTCATCGCCTGGGCCAGACCCAACGTCTTGCCGCCCCCGCCGGCGCAGTAGTCCACCACCGTCATGCCGGGCGCGGCCCCCGCCAGCCAGCAGACGACCTGGCTGCCTTCGTCCTGGATTTCGAACCGGCCGGCCTTGAAGCCGTCCAGCGCCTGGATGTTGGGCGGCGGTTCCGACGGCACGCGCAGGCCGACGGCTGACCAGGGCGTGCGCGACACGTCCAGCCCTGCGGCCTTCAGTTCGGCCTCGACCTCATCGACCGTGGCGGCCGCATCATTGACGCGCAGGTCGATCGGCGCGCGCGGCGCCATCAGGGCGTGGGCTTCCTCGGCCCAGCGGTCGCCGAAGGTGGCCTTGAAATCCTCGACCACGAACTCGGGCAGGCCCGCGGCCACCCAGCCCGGCAGTTCGCCCTGCCCCGCCGTGATGCGGCTGCGCTCCTGTTTCGACAGCGGACGCGGGCCATAGCCATCGCCCGAATGCAGGGCCTCGATCTCTTCCAGCGACAGGCCGTCGATGGCGTGCAGCGAACCGATGACCAGAGCCCGACCGTCTTCACGCCCGCCCATGATCCACGACAGGCGGCCGCGCGCGCGCAGCACCTTATAGACCCGGTCGGCGATGGCGCGCCGGTCCTTGGACCCGGCGTAGCGGTTGGCCGTGCCCCAGGCCTTCATGACGGCCTCGGCCGGTTGGCGGCCCTGGGCGATGGAGTCCAGGACGGAGGCGGCGGCGGCGAGGCGAGCGGCTGGGGTCAATTCAGGCTTTCAAACGAAGAACAGGGACGCCAGGACCATGACCAGCCCCGCAAGCGAGACCACCCAGACCAGCGACCGGATATAGGGAACACCGAAGGCGTAGAGCGGCACATAGACCACCCGCCCCCAGAAATAGAGCGCCGCGCCCCACACCGTAAGCGCGCTGGACGCGCCGATGACATGGGCGATCAGCAGCGCGCCGATGAACAGCGGCAGGGTCTCGTACAGATTGGCCTGGGCGCGTTCGAGACGGCCGGTCAGCGGCTTCTTCGCCTCCGGCGTCTCGTCGCGCGGACCCGCATTCCATTTCGAGCCGAACTCGGCCGTCCGCGCCCCGGCGGGCAGGAAGATCTGAACCAGGGCCAAGATCAGCGTCAGGGCCAGATAGGTGAGTTCGGTCGTCATGGTCGCCTACCCCTGCCGATAGTTGGGCGCTTCACGCGTGATCATCACGTCGTGGACGTGGCTTTCACGCAGACCCGCGCCGGTGATGCGCACGAAGCGGGCGCGTTCCTGGAACTCCGGGATCGTGCCGGCGCCGACATAGCCCATGGAGGCGCGAAGCCCGCCGACCATCTGGTGCAGGACCGGGCTGATCGGCCCCTTGTAGGGGGTCTGACCCTCGATGCCCTCGGGCACCAGCTTCTCGGACGAAACTTCCTTCTGGAAGTAGCGGTCCGCCGAGCCGCGCGCCATGGCCCCGACCGAGCCCATGCCGCGATACGACTTGTAGCTGCGGCCCTGGTACAGGAAGACCTCGCCGGGGCTTTCGTCGGTGCCGGCGAACATCGAGCCCATCATGGCCACGTTGGCGCCGGCCGCGATGGCCTTGGCCAGGTCGCCCGAATATTTGATGCCGCCGTCGGCGATGACCGAGACGCCCGTGCCCTTGGCCGCCCGCGCGGAGTCCATCACCGCCGTCAGCTGCGGCACGCCCACGCCGGCGACGATGCGGGTGGTGCAGATGGAGCCGGGACCGATGCCCACCTTCACCGCATCCGCGCCTGCGTCGATCAGAGCCCGCGTCGCATCATAGGTGGCGACATTGCCGGCGATGATCTGCAGCCGGTTGTTCTCGCGCTTGATCCGCTCGACCACTTGGGCGACCGAGGCCGAGTGCCCATGGGCGGTGTCGATCACCACCACGTCGCAACCCGCTTCGGCCAGCGCCATCGCGCGCTCGTACCCGGCGTCCCCGACGGTGGAGGCGGCGCCGACCAACAGGCGGCCCTGCTCGTCCTTGGCGGCGTTGGGGAAGGCCTGGGCCTTCTCAATGTCCTTCATGGTGATCAGGCCGACGGCCCGATAATCCTCGTCCACCACGATGACGCGTTCGATCTTGCGGGTCTTCAGCAACTCGCGCGCCTCGTCGCGGCTGGCGCCTTCGCGCACCGTGATCAGGTCGCCGGTGGTCATCAGCGAGGCGGCCGTGACGTTGAGGTCGCTCTCGAAGCGCATGTCGCGGTGGGTCAGCATGCCGACCAGCTTGCCCGACGCCGGATCCACGACGGGAAAGCCGGTGATCTTCTTGCGCGCCACGATCTCGCGCACTTCGCCCAGCGTCGTCTGCGGGCCGACCGTCACCGGATTGACGACCATCCCGCTCTCATAGCGTTTGACGGCGCGGACCTCGTCGGCCTGCTCCTCGATGGTCATGTTGCGGTGCAGCACGCCCAGACCGCCCGACTGTGCCATGGCGATCGCCAGTCGGCTTTCCGTCACCGTGTCCATGGCGGACGACAGCAGCGGGATGTTCAGTTTGATGTCGCGCGTCAGCTGGGTCGAGACATCGACCATCGCCGGCATGAACTCGGATGCGCCGGGTTCCAGCAAAACATCGTCGAAGGTCAGTCCTTCGCGTATCTCCATAGGGAGTCTCCGTTTTGCGGGCCGCGTATAACGGGATGCAGGGGTCGGGGGCAAGGCCGATTGCGGTTATAGGCCCGATAGATTTTATTGCTTTGCAACCCGCAGGGCCGCTCACCATTCTCTCCACATGGTCGGCGTCATCCTCAGCACCGCGCGCAAACTGGCTCTGAAGATCGCCAGCTATGGCGTCATGCACCTGATTGTCGCCGTCCTGGTCGCCTTCGCCATCACCCGCGACTGGCGCATCGCCCTGGCCGTCGGCATGGTCGAGCCGATCTTCCAGACCATCGCCTACACCGTCCACGACCGCGTCTGGCACAAGGTCGAGCGCCGTCGCATGGCCTCCAATATCGAAGAGGTGACCGAAGCCTTCACCGCCCGCCTCGACATCATGTCGCCCGAGGAACAGCGCCGCTCGCACGACGCCCATCACGGCCATAGCCACGCCCTGCCCAGGTCGTTCAAACAGATCGCGCTGAAGACCGTCACCTACGGCGTCATGCATTTCGCCGTGGCGGTCGCCGTGGCCTACGCCCTGACCAACGACATCCGCACCGCGCTGACCATCGGCATGGTCGAGCCTCTGGTGCAGACGCTGTTCTTCACGCTGCACGACCGCATCTGGTCCCGCCTGGAAGACCGCCGAGCCCGCGCGAGCGCAGCCGCCGCCTGACGCGTCAGCGCTTGTTCAGCGCGACCAGAAACACCTCGGCGCTGTCCTTACGACTCGACGCCGGCTTGACGTATTTCACCGTCTCGAACTCCTCGCGAAGCCGCGCCAGAACCCCGCCGGCGTCCCCGCCCTGGAAGTTCTTGGAGACGAAGTTTCCGCCGGGCCGCAGCGTGCGGATGGCGAAGTCGGCGGCGATTTCGATCAGGGCGATGATCTTTAGGTGGTCCGTCTGGCGGTGCCCGACCGTGTTGTGCGCCATGTCCGACAGCACCAGGTCCGGCGCCCCGCCGATGGCGTCGATCAACTGCTGGTCCACGCCCGGATGGGTGAAATCGGCCTGAAGCAGCGTTGCGCCCGGGATCGGCGCGATCATCAGCAGGTCGACCCCCGCCACCGCGCCCGCACCCCGGTTCAACGCCACCTGGACCCAGCCGCCCGGCGCCGCGCCCAGGTCGATGACCTTTGACCCGCGCTTGATTAGCCGGAACTTGTCGTCGATCTCGATCAGCTTGAACGCCGCGCGCGAGCGCCAGCCCTCGGCCCGCGCCTTTTCGGACCATTTGTCCGACAGCTGGCGTTTGATCCACTGCTGGCTCGACATCGACTTGGTGTCGGCCGTCTTCATCTTGGTGCCCATGCCGCGTCCGGCGGCGGTTCCGCCGCTGGGCGGCCTCACCATCCGGCGGCGCTCCCCCGCCTGTTGATTCTGGGGCTTTTCGTCTTCGCTCATCGTTCCCACATAGCCCCGACCGGCGTTGCGGGCTATGTCCCGCCTCAAATCAACCCAAAGAGGACGACCGACATGGCCGACACCCTGACCTTCACCCTGGACACCGGCGACGGCGAAGCCCGCGACGTGGTCATCAAGCTGCGACCCGACCTGGCCCCCGGCCACGTCGAGCGTATCACCGAGCTGGCCAAGGAAGGCTTCTACGACGGCGTGGTGTTCCACCGCGTGATCCCGGGCTTCATGGCCCAGGGCGGCGATCCGACCGGCACCGGCACCTCGGGTTCCAAGAAACCGAACCTGAAGGCCGAGTTCTCGGCCGAGCCGCACGTGCGCGGCGTCTGCTCGATGGCCCGCACCTCGGACCCCAACAGCGCCAACTCGCAGTTCTTCATCGTCTTCGATGACGCCACCTTCCTGGATCGCCAGTACACCGTCTGGGGCCAGGTCGAATCGGGCATGGAACACGTCGACGCCCTGCCCAAGGGCGAGCCGCCGCGCAACCCCGGCAAGATCGTCAAGGCGACGGTGAACTAAAGCGAAAGCGGCCGAGTTGGACTTCGTCCAACTCGGATTAGATTTCGCGCAACGAGAATGTGCGCAATCTTGACGTTTCTCGATGATGGCTTTCAGTTGCAACGCTGAGCCATCGTCGGGGGACGACATTGCGCATTCTTCTGGTCATCGAGCCGTCCGGCGGCGGCTCGGGGCGTCATGTGGTCGATCTGGCCCGCGCCCTGATCGGAAGCGGCCATCAGGTGTCCCTGATCTGGTCGCCGCGCCGCGCAGAGCCTTGGTTTCAGGAAGCAGTCGCCGCTCTGCCCCTCCACGCCGATGAACGCCTGCCGATGCGACGCAGCGTCGGACCGTGGGACGTCGCCGCCCTTCACGCCCTGAACCGCCTGATCGCCCGCCTCGGCCCGTTCGAGATCGTTCACGGCCACAGCGCCAAGGCCGGCGCCCTGATCCGCTTGGCCCACGCGCCCGGCGCCGCCAAGATCTACACCCCTCACGCCCTGCCGATGATGGGCCCGGCCAGCCTGGCGACGATCATCGCCGGCGCGGCCGAGGCGCTGTTGGCCCGGTCCGGCGACGCCATCATCGCCGTCTCTGAGGAAGAGGGCGCCGTCGCTCGTCGCTGGGGGCTGGGCGGAAACCGCTTGCACGTCGTCCACAACGGCCTGGCCGCGCCACCCGCCAACGATCGTCTCGCCGCCCGACAAGCCCTCGGCGTTCCCGACGACGCTCTGGTCGTCGGCTTCGTCGGCCGGCTCTCCGCTCAGAAAGACCCCGTCCAGTTCGCCCACGCCGTCCGCCGGGCGAACGTCATCGATCCGCGCATCACCGGCGTCATGATCGGCGATGGCGATCTGTCCTCGGCGGTCAGCACCGCCGGCGGCGACGCCCTATGTCTGCTGGGTTCACGCGACGCCGGACCGTTGATGGCGGGCTTCGATCTGTTTGTCATGACCAGCCGTTACGAGGCCGATTCCTACGCCATGATCGAGGCGGCCGCCTTGGGACTGCCGATCGTCTGCACCGAAGTCGGCGGGATCGGGCGTCTGATCCAGGCCGGCGCGCGCATCGACCGCCTGCCCGTCGACGCCTCGCCCGATCATCTGGCCGAGGCGATGCGCGCCGCGCTGGCCAGCCGCGTCGTGCCCCTGCCGATCGCGCCGGGCCTGCTGTCCGCTTCACGCATGGCCGACCAGACCGTCCAGATCTACCGCGACGCCTTCGCCCGCCGACGCCTGGGTGGCTGAGCCCGTCTTCATCAACGGCCGCTTCCTGAACCAGCCGATGAGCGGGGTTCAGCGCTATGCGCGTCAGATCGTGCGCGCATTGGATCAGCGCCCCGGCGCCGCCGACCGTTACGTCCTGCTGACGCCCCCCGGCGCCGAGAACCTGAACCTGCTCCACATCCCGACCCGCACGCTCGGGCGCGCCGGCGGCCATCTTTGGGAACAGACCGCCCTGGCCAGGACCGCGCGCCACGGCCGTCTGCTGTCGTTAGGCGGTTCGGGTCCGGTGCTGCACCGGCGGCAAATCGTCGTCATCCACGACGCCGCCGTCTTTCGACATCCTGAGCATTTCCGCACAGGCTACGCCGGCTTTCACCGCACCCTGAACAAGATCCTGGCGCGCCGGGCGCGGCTGGCGACCGTCTCTGCGTTTTCCCGCCGCGAGTTGGCCTCGGCCCTGAACCTGTGGCCCGACAGCTTCGCCGTCGCCCCGAACAGCGCCGACCATCTTCGCGACATCACGCCGGACCCGACCGTCATCGAGCGCCTCGGTCTGACGACCCGCCCCTATTTCGTGGCCCTGGGTAACCTGACGCCGAACAAGAACCTCGCCGTCGCCATTCGCGCCCTCTCCCGTCTTGCAGAGCCCGCTATTCGGCTGGTCATCATCGGCGACCGGCCCGGCGCCGTGTTCGACCGTTCCGCCTTTCCGGCCGACCCGCGCCTGATCTTCGCCGGCCGTCGCTCGGACGCAGAGATCGCCGCCCTGCTCGGCGGCGCGCAGGCGCTCGTCTTTCCCAGCCTCTACGAAGGCTTCGGCATCCCGCCGCTGGAGGCGATGACCCTCGGCTGTCCGGTCATCGCCTCCGACATCCCCGCCACGCGCGAGGTCTGCGCCGACGCCGCCCTCTATTTCGATCCCGCCGACGACGCAGCCCTGGCCGCCCATATGGCTGAGTTGCTCAGCCGACCGGATGTCGCCCGTCGCGACGCCGGTCTTCGCCGCGCCGACCGTTACGCCTGGTCCCGCTCGGCCGAAGTCATCGAAGATCTTCTGCTCAGCACATGACGATAGACGGCTCTGTGGGCCTCGACGATCGACGCCTCGGTCCAGGCCGGATCACCGACCGCCGCAAAACGCCAGCGTTCCGGCTGGTCCACAGCCGCCTGCATCGCCGTCGTCAGCGCGTCTGCATCCCCCGGCTCGATCAGGGCCGACATGCCCGCCCCCTGCGCGGCTTCCGGCAGGCCGCCGATGCGCGAGGCGATCACGCCCAGCCCCTGCTGAACCGCCTCCGCGACGCTGCGTCCAAAAGGCTCGGCCCACACCGCCGGCGCGACCAGCACATCCACTCTGGGCCAGAACGCCTCCGCCTCCACCTGCCCCAGCCAGACGATGCGCGGATCATCATACGCCCGCCTCAACGCCTGCACGTAATCCGCCTCGCCCTGCCCGGCGATATTCAGCGTCCAGTCGCCGCCCAACCCTTTCGTCGCCGCCAGCAGAACCTCGATTCCCTTTTCCGGCTCGACCCGCCCCAGAAACCCGAACCGCATCGTCGGCGCCTCGACCAAGGACGGTTTCGGCGCCATCGCCGCCGCACCCGCTGCATTGCCGATCACCGACCCTGGAGTCCGCCGAAAATAGCCCGCCGCCCAATGCGTCTCCAGCAAAGGCCCGCTCAGGCCGATGACATGATTCACCCCTTGCGACCGTGATCGCTTGCCCGCCGTCAGCAGAACACATGATGCACACCGCCGCTCGCAACGCCGTCCGCGTCGAAACAGCGACGCCCGCGCGCACAGCATCGACCAGTCCCGCAGCGTCTGCACCAGCGGCAGATCCCGCCGCACCGCCGCGCGATAGACCGACAGCGAAAACCCCATCGTCAAATGCAGATGGATCAGATCCGGCCGCCCCCGCGCGACCGCCCGATCCACCGCCTGATCCATCAGCGGATTGGCCGCCTCCAGCCCATGCCAAACCGCGCGCCGAACTGCCGACCGCCGCACGCCGTCATAGGGCCAATACAGGTTTCGCAACGGCAGCCGCTGCACGGGCACGCCGTCGATCCGTTCGTTCACCGGCTCGCGCCCCGGCGTCAGCGTCAGCACCGACGCTTCCACGCCCGCCCGCCTCAACCCTTGCGCCAACTGCGCCACGCTGCGTTCCGCCCCGCCGATCTGCGCCGGCGGGTACAGGGTGTTGACGATCAGCACCCTCACGGCGCCAGCGGCCTTCGCCAGGCCAGGGCGCCCACCAGACAGCACAGGAAGACCATCCCCGCCCCCTGCGTCAGGTCCTCCCCGAACATCGCCGCCAGCACATAGACCGACAGCGGCGTCAGCGCGTCCAGCCGCGCCGCCGACGCCAGATGCAGCCCCAGCAGCACCAGCGCGATCACCACGCCCGCCGTCCGCGCCGTGAACAGATAGCCGTTGTGGCTGACCGACAGCGCCCGAAACGCCCCCATCTCGTCCGCCGACGACCACCCCGCTCCCATGGGCCGCTCCACGACCAGATCGACGGTCCGCCGCCAGGTCAGCATCCGTCCGGCCAGATTGTCCCGCAGCGCCGTCTTGTCGAATCGTCCCGCGAACCGGCCCCCGTCGAGGTCGAACCGCCCCGCCTGCAAAGCCATCGCCCCCGTGGCCAGCACACAGACCGTCAGCACCACCCCCAGCGGCCGAACCCGCTCGCGCCATCGCCAACCGACGACCATCCTCGCCAGCCCCGCCTGCACCGCCGCCATTACGCCGCCCCGCGACAGGGTGCTGACGAACCCCAGAACCGCCACGCCGACGCCGCCCCACGTGGTGCCGCGCCGCGCCCAGCGCCGTCCCGCCAGCATCACGCCGGCCGGGACCGCCAGTCCGATCATCGCCATCGCCGCATTCGGATGCTCGGCCAGGGTCGTAAGCCGCACCTGGGCGGCCGTCGTGGTCACCATCGCGCGCGGCGACGCCAGCCCCACGGCCTGCAAAGGCTCCAGCCCGACCAGCATCGCCAGCCCATAGGTCGCCAGATGACACGCCGCACCGGCCAGCACGGCCCAGAGGAATAGCCGCCGCCGTCCTTCATCCCTCAGGATCAGGCTCGCCACAGCCGGCGCCGCCAGCGCCGAGGCGATCCACCGAAACCAGAAGGCCACATCCCCGACATTCAGCCGATCGCCGCCCTGCGCGACCTGAACCAGCAGCGTCATCGCCAGAAAGCCCGCCGCGACCACGCTCGCAGCCCTCAGAACCGGCGCCATGCCTCGCCACCTCACACCTACCAGCGGCAAGGCGACGATCAGCGCCAGATCCCCCAGCCGCGGCCCGCTGACCTGCCCCGGCGTCAGAAACAGCGGCAAGGTCACGCCCAGGCCCAGCAGTCCCAATGCCAGCCACTCATACGCCGCGCGCAGCTGCGACCACCGCAGCGTTCCACGCCGAGATGCGCTCAGGACGGCCTGCAATGCTCGACCTCGGGATCGAACCGCGCGCCGTCCACTACTCCGGCGACCAGCAACCCGGCCTTTCGCCAGCGTCCGCCCAGCGCCAACCGACCCGCCAGCCTCAGCCGCGACGCGGCATAGCGCAGCGCCGAGCGCCGTCCCTCGTGCCGCCGCTTGGCCAGGATGACGTTGCGGGTCAGATAGCGATGCAGCCGTTCGCGCCGCGCATCCGGCTCGGTTTCGATGGTCAGCCGTCCCGGCGTCGCGCGCACATGCTCGACGCGGCTGGCCGCGACCAGAAAGCCCGGCCCCTCGCGCGACAGCCGCAGCGTATATTCCGTATCGTCGCCCCAGATGAACATGGGCGCCAGCGGCAGGCCGTGCCGCATCACCGCCGCCCGGCTGACCAGCACCGACACGAACGTCGCCTGCCTCACCGGCGCCATACCCTGCTCCAGCCGCTCGCCCCAGGCCGGATAACCCAGCACATTTTCGCGCCGGTCGATCTCGGGCGTATTGGTCAGATGCCCCTCAGGCGACCTGACACTGGAACACAGAAAAGCCGGTGCAATACCGTCCTCGCCCAGCCTCGCTTCGGCCGCCAGCAAGGCCTCCAGCGCATCCGGCGCCGCCAGCACGTCGTCGTCCATCAGCCAGACCCGATCGGCCCCCGCCTCGATCGCCGCGCGGATTCCGGCGTTGAAGCCGCCCGCCCCGCCCGTGTTCACCGGCATCCGCACCACCATCGCCTGCCCCGCCCAGGCGTCGGCCAGCATCTCGGCGGTGCCGTCGTCGCTGGCGTTGTCGACCACCACCACCCCGTCGCAATGCCGCGTCTGGGCGATCAGATGCGCCAGACATTGCTCCAGCAGGGCGCGCCGGTTCCACGTCACCACCACGGCCCACACCGACGCCCTCATGCCGCCATCCGGGCGATGGCCGGCGCCAGCGACTTCTCGACCAGGCTCAGCGCCCGTCCGACCGCCTGGTCCATGTTGTAGTACTGAAAATCGGCCAGCCGTCCGGCGAACCACACCTTGCCGGCCAGCGTCGCCGCCATCGCGCGATATCGCCCCGCCAACGCGCGCGAAGACTCCGTCAGGATCGGATAATAGGGGTCGTTCACGCCCGCCTCATAAGCCATCGGATATTCGGTCACCGTCGCCGTCCTCGGCCCACGCTCGCCGGTCAGGTGGCGGAAATCGGTGATGCGGGTGAAGTCGAAGTCATTGGGATAGTTGACCGTCCCGACCAGCAGGCCGTCCTCGGCATCCACGACCTGATGGTCGAACCGCACGCTGCGATAGGGCAAGGCCCCGACCGACCGGCCGAAATAGTCGTCCAGCGCGCCGCAATAGACCATCCGGTCCCACGACCCCTCCCACACCTGATCCATCGGCGTATTCAGCGACACCGCGATGTTCGAATGGTCCAGCATCCGCTCAAACAGCGCCCCATAGCCGTCGCGCGGCATGGCCTGATAGCGGTCGACGAAATAGCGGTCGTCCCGGCTGACCGCGATCGGCACCCGTGCGGTGACCGAGGCGTCCAGCGCCTCGACCGGCAGACCCCACTGTTTGGCGGTGTATCCGGCGAACACCTTGTCGAAGACATAGTCGCCCAGCCGCCTCAGATCCGGATCGTCCCCCGCCTGTCGCAGGTCATGGATGCTGGGCCGCGCCCCGAAACCGAACCGCTGGACCAGAGCGTGCGTCATCCGCTCGGCCGTTGCTGTGGGAAACAGCGTCTCGATCGAATCCAGATTGAACGGCAGCGGCACCCGCCGCCGGTCCACCTGCCCCTGGACCCGATGGGCGTATGGCCGCCAGGCCGTAAACTGGCTCAGATAGTCGAAGATGCGCCTGCTATTGGTGTGGAACACGTGCGGGCCATAGGGATGGATCAGCCGCCCGCCCGCGTCTCGCCGGTCGTGCGCATTGCCGCCGACATGGTCGCGCCGGTCGATCACCAGCACGCGCTGGTCCAGCCCGCGCGCCAGCCGTTCGGCGACCACCGCCCCGGTGAAACCGGCGCCGACGATCAGCCAGTCATATCGCCGGGACATCGCGCCTCCCGCCGGTCTGGAACAACGCGCCCCAATGCGCCCTCAACCCGATCAGACACGCCACGACCACCGCCGCCTCGCCGATGATCCGCGCGCCCGCCATGCCGACCGCGCCAAGGCCGGGCGCCAGCACCACCGCCGGCCCCAGCGTCGCGACACAGCCCAGCGCCACGATCAGCGCGAACCGTCCATCCATCCGCAGCGGGTTCATCAGATGCAGCCCCAGCACCTGGCTGACGGCCACCAGCGGCAGCACCCAGGCCAGAAGGCGCAGCACCTCAACGGCGCCCGCAAACCCCGGCCCGAACAACAGTCTGATCAGCAGCGGCGCCGCCAGCGACAGCGCCGCCGCCAGCAGCAAGAACGCCCCCGTCGATGCAGCCAGCGTCCACCGCGCCGTGCGAAACGCCGCCGCCGGATCCTGTCCCATCAGTCCGGCGATCCGGGGCGCAATCAGACCCGCCAGCGGCCGCATCAGCGACCCGGACGCCGCGACCAGTCGGTCCGCCGCCCCGTAAAGCGCCGCCTGCGCCGGCCCGGCCAGCGCCGCGACGACCAGAACGCCCGCCCCCGTATAGGCGACGATGACCGCTCGACTGGCAAACAGCGGACCGCCCTGGATCAGGGCGCGCCTCACAAAGCCCCGCTCCGGCGCCTGAACCCTCTGCCGTCGCAGCAGCAGGACGCCGGTCGCGACCAAGCCGGCCCAGACGCCGCCCGCCTGGACGGCCATCGCGCCGCCGACGCTCAAGTCGGGCAGCGCCAGAACGACGCCCGTCGCGGCCAGGGCGAAGCCGACCTCCAGCATCGCCGCCGGACCGGGATCGCGAATACCCTGAAAGAACCACAGCAGGCTGGCCCCCTGCCCGATGCCCAGCACGACCGCCATCGCCACGACGCCGCTCGCGCCTGCCAGAACCGGATTGAAGGCCGCCAAAACCACGCCGACGGCAGCGGCGGGCAGGATCAGCACGCCGCGCATCGCCAGGGCCTGACCGACCAGGACGCCGCGCCCTTCGACCGCTCCGGCGATGTCGCGCGGCCCGGACAGCGATTGCCCGTAATCGACCACCACCGACACGACCAAGGCCAGGGCGATGGCCGAGGCGAACACCCCGAACCCTTCCAGTCCCAATCGTCGCGTCAGAACCGGATAGAGCAGCAGCGGCGAGACATAGCGGGCGACGTGCGCGCCATAGACCCAGCCCGCATCGGCCGCGCCCCGCGCCGACAGCAATCGGTGCCTGCCATCCCCCAATTGTCGCCCCCGCGATCAACCCTGGCGCGAGCTTTAGACACGCAAGGTCGCAATCGCAAGCGCGGGCTCAGCCGGGCGGCTTAGCCGAAACGGCCCTCGGCCCAGCGCGCGGCGAAATAACCGCCGGTCGCCGACAGCATCGTCAGGGTCGTGCCCCAGATCAGGTCGATGATCGTCAGCTTGGTCTGCCACACCGCCAGCGTCGCCTGATTGGTCAGGTCGTAGGTGGCGTAGGCGACGAAGCCCAAGGCCGCCCCATTGATCGCCGCACGCGTCCAATTCCCTTCCTTCAGGGCCGGCGCGATCGCCAGAAACACGGTCCCGGCGATGGAGATCAGATAGAAGGCCACCGCCGCCTTCATGTCCGGCTTGTCGGCCATGATCGGCCCGATGACGGGCTTGTACAGCCGGTTCGTCATGGTGGTCAGCCAGACGAAATCGATGGCTGCAAAGGTCAGGCCGGCCCCGAGATAGGCCGCGACATATTTGATCATCCTCGTCTCCCTTAAGCCGGCTTGAGTCGATAGTGGCTGACCGCCCAGGTGCGGCCCTCGTCGTTTCCGAATAGACCCGCCGTCGCCAGATAGAAGCGCCGCCAGCGACGGGTCCAAAGTTTGGCGTCGTCGCCATAAGTCTCACGCATCAACACCGCGATCCGTGGGGCGTTCCGGTCCATGTTCGCCAGCCAGTCGTTGGCGGTCTTCGCATAGTGACCGCCGTTCCAGGTCCATTCCTGCTCGACCGCGAACAAGTCGGGAAACTGCCGGATCAGGCCGTGGCTGGGCATGACCCCGCCGGTGAAGAAGTGTTGCGCGATGAAGTCGCCGCTGTCGGTGTGATCGAACCGATAGGGCGCGTTGCGGTGCGTGAAGACGTGGATGAACATCCGCCCGTCCGGCGTCAGCCAGCGTCTCGCCTTGGTCAGCAGGGCGCGCCAGTTGGCCATATGCTCGAACATCTCGACCGAGACGATGCGGTCGAACCGCTGCTCGGTGTCGAAGGCGTTCATGTCCTGAGTGATGACCGTCAGATTGGTCAGGCCCCGCGCCGCCGCCTGGGCTTCGATATGGCCGCGCTGGCCGTGGCTGTTCGACACCGCCGTGATCTTCGAATTCGGATAGGTCTCGGCCATCCACAGCGACAGCGAGCCCCAGCCGCAGCCCATTTCCAGGATCGTCTGACCGTCATTCAAATCGGCATGGGCGCAGGTCTCGGCCAGCGCCGCCTCCTCCGCCTGGTCCAGCGTCTCGCGGCCCGTGGGATAGAGGCAGCAGGAGTATTTCAGCCGCTTGCCCAGGCACAGTTGGAAGAACTCGGGCGGCAGTTCGTAATGCTGCTGGTTCGCCGCGTCGGTATGTTCGGCGATGGCGCGCTGTGCCATTTCGCGCGCAAAGGCCGCCTCGTCATGCGGCCCGTCGCGATCCAGACGCTTTCTGGCCTCCGTGACCAGGCTGTCGATCGCCGGCCGCGTCACGAAGTCCGGGAACGGCGCGTCCTGAAGCTGGCGAATGGCGACATTGGTCAGGTTCATCGGCGTCCTCGATCGTCGGATCTTGCTGCAGGCTTGACTGCAATACGACGTCTCGGCCCCGATGGATGCCTGATGGATATCTAACCCCTTGAACACAACCCAAGCGATGCCGAAATCCGCCTCCCGCGACGACCGATTCTGTCGAAAGTGCACCAATTGCACTCTCTTTTTCGAACCCGGCTCGCCGTCGGTTCAGACGAATTAGACGAATTAGACTCTGTTTTTCGCCTTCACCGTCTGAAATCGCCGCGTCGGATCGACGCCGCGTCTTGCCCCCCGCCCGCCCCCGCGTTAGGCGTGGTCAAAAGCCGATATTCATCAGGCAGTGAAAAAAGGGAGAGCGATGGGAAAGATCTACGCTGACGTCACGTCCGCGCTGGAGGGCCTGACCTTCGACGGTATGACGGTCATGTCCGGCGGCTTCGGCCTGTGCGGCATCCCCGAGAACCTGATCGCCGCCCTGCGCGACAGCGGCGTCAAGGGCCTGACGGTCATCTCCAACAACGCCGGCGTCGACGGCTTCGGCCTGGGCCAACTGCTGGGCACCCGCCAGATCGCCAAGATGATCAGTTCTTACGTCGGTGAGAACAAGGAGTTCGAGCGCCAGTATCTCGCCGGCGAGCTTGAGCTGGAGTTCAACCCGCAAGGCACTCTGGCCGAGCGAATCCGGGCAGGCGGCGCGGGCATCCCCGCCTTCTTCACCGCCACCGGCGTCGGCACCCTGGTCGCCGAGGGCAAGGAGGTCCGCAACTTCAACGGCCGCGACTACGTCATGGAGACCGGCCTGGTCGCCGACCTGTCCATCGTCAAGGCCTGGAAGGCCGACGAGCGCGGCAACCTCGTCTTCCGCAAGACCGCCCGCAACTTCAACCCGATGATGGCCACGGCCGGCAAGGTCACGGTCGTCGAGGTCGAGGAGATCGTCCCCGTCGGCGCGCTCGATCCCGACCACATCCACACGCCCGGCGTCTATGTCGACCGCCTGGTCCAGACCGTGTCCGAAAAGCGCATCGAACAGCGCACCGTCCGTCAACGTGCCGCCGGCGCCGCCGCCGGATCGGAGGTCTGATCATGCCCCGCACCCGTGAACAACTCGCCGAACGCGCCGCCCAGGAACTGCAGGACGGCTTCTATGTGAACCTGGGCATCGGCATCCCGACCCTGGTCGCCAACTACATCCCCGTCGGCATGACCGTGACCCTGCAATCCGAGAACGGCATGCTGGGCATGGGGCCCTTCCCCTATGAGGGCGACGAGGACCCCGACCTGATCAACGCCGGCAAGCAGACGATCACCGAGATCCCGGAGTCGTCCTACTTCTCCAGCGCCGACAGCTTCGCCATGATCCGTGGCGGCCATATCAACCTGTCGATCTTGGGTGCGATGGAAGTGGCCCAGAACGGCGACATCGCCAACTGGATGATCCCCGGCAAGCTGGTGAAGGGCATGGGCGGCGCCATGGACCTGGTCGCCGGCGTCAAACGCGTGGTCGTCGTCATGGAACACGCCAACAAGCACGGCCAGTCCAAGGTGCTGAAAGCCTGCACCCTGCCCCTGACCGGCACCGGCGTCGTCAGCCGCATCATCACCGACCTCGCCACCTTCGACGTCAAGCAGGACGGCGCTGGCCTCGAGCTGATCGAACTGGCCGACGGCGTCACCCTCGACGAAGTCGCCGCCAAGACCGAGGCGGCCTATTCGGTTTCTAAGGAGCTCACGAAGGCCTGACCGATGGCGGCGATGACGACGTGCCCGATGATTGCTCGACGTGAGGAGGGCACGTCGGCACGGCGTCTGCCGAAGTCTGTAATCCGCCGACCACGATCTGGATGACGGGTTCGTTCCAACGTTCGTAGCCGACCATCCCCGAGGGCACAGTGCAGACTGAAGTTTCGGCAGGCCCCCGCGCCTGCCCGCCCACATATCTGACGATGAAACCGGAATACTTCAGCCCCTCGCCCTGACTATTCTCGACCTTCAGCACCGAACCCACATCTTGGCGCGCATGCAGTCCAAACCTGATCGTTCCGGGCGCCGCCTCATTCAGCGGGCCGCGTGAACCCTCGGCAGGCGGCAGGACATCGCCAATATCGATGCGGTCGACCTTGATTAGGTCGTAGGTTCCATTCGCATTGCGACGCAGCGTCGCCCGCTCACCTATGGCGACATTGAGCGTGCCTTGCACGAAGCCGGACCGCCGACCTTCGAACTGTTGCGGTGTAGCGGGATATGCCGGCTGGGCGTCCTGCATGAGGAACCCTGCCATCAAGGCGGCCAGTAGCATGATGATCTCCAGTTGCAAGCCAGCTAGCCTGCATCGCCTCAGATCCGTCAAGCGGCGATGATTGAGAAGATCGCGCTAGTGGCCGAGGTCGATTGGGCAGCGCCGGTGATCCTAGGCGTCTAGCCGGCGGTAGGCTGCGCCCACAAAGGCTATCGTCAGCGGGGCCTGCAAGCCTGTCAGCACGACGGCGAAGACGATCCAGCCCGCCGCCCCCGACAGCAGCCCCGCGCCCCACAGCAACACCAGCGCGATCTTCGGCGCCGCCGTCACGACAAGCCCGACCAGCAGGGGCCAGAAGCCGCCGCGCGCGATGCTCATGCTTTGCAGCGACACCATCTGCCCGCGCCCGATCGTCGCCGGCGCGAACAGGGACAGGCGCACAGCCAAGGCGATGACGGCGAACAGGGCGAAGGT
The DNA here is from genome assembly GCF_005484585.1 of Brevundimonas sp. SGAir0440. Taxonomy (NCBI): domain Bacteria; kingdom Pseudomonadati; phylum Pseudomonadota; class Alphaproteobacteria; order Caulobacterales; family Caulobacteraceae; genus Brevundimonas; species Brevundimonas sp. SGAir0440. The sequence continues at coordinate 2,484,097 of NZ_CP039435.1, forward strand.
CGTGACGACCGCCAGCAGGATCAGCTTCCATGCCGGCCCCACCGCGCTCCACTGGCGCATCTCGATGGCCTGGGCGTTCAACTCGGCCATGCCGAACACGGCCAGCAAGACCAGGGCCACGACCGACAAGATCATGGCGAGAAAGATCGCGCACAGCAGACCGGCGCCCAGCAGCCGCACCTCTGGCCGTCCGCACTGCAACCCGACCGGCCCCAGGCCCAGGCGTCGCGCGGCGGCCAGATCGTCGGTGATGGCGATCCGCGCCAGCGCGCCCGCCAGCACCAGGGTCGAGGCCAGGGCGCACGCCGCCCAGATCAGGCCCGCCGGGCCCGTCGCCAGCGGCTTGAGGCTCCAGACCACGGCCGCCAGCACGATCGCGCCGCAAGCCCCGCGCCACAGGCGAGGCAAGGCGCGAACCGCCGCCGACAGCGTCTCGCCCAGTCGCAAAATCCGATGCTCGCCCAATCTACGCCCCCGATGACCGGCGGCGGATATAGCAGGGGGCCATGACACCGCGCCACCCGCCCGCTAGAAGGCCGCGATGAGCGCTTCCCCCTCTCCTTCCCCCATCCACGTCATCGGCGGCGGCCTGGCCGGCTCCGAGGCCGCCTGGCAGATCGCCCAGGCCGGCGTGCCCGTCATCCTGCACGAGATGCGCGGCGTGCCCGGCGTCAAGACCGACGCCCACCACACCGATGGCCTGGCCGAGCTGGTCTGCTCCAACTCCTTCCGCTCGGACGACTGGCAGTTCAATGCGGTCGGCCTGCTGCACGCCGAGATGCGGGCGCTGGATTCGGTCATCATGGCCTGCGGCGACATCAACCAGGTGCCGGCCGGGGGCGCCCTGGCCGTGGACCGGGACGCCTTTTCCCAGGCGGTGACCGCCAGACTGACCGCCCACCCCCTGGTCACGATCGTGCGCGAAGAGATCGCCGGCCTGCCGCCGCAGGAGTGGGACAATGTCATCGTCGCCACCGGCCCCCTGACCTCCCCTGCCCTGGCCGACGCCATCCTGAAGGCGACGGGCGAGGAGTCCTTGAGCTTTTTCGACGCCATCGCCCCCATCGTTCACGCCGATTCCATCGACTTCGACATCGCCTGGCGTCAGTCGCGCTATGACAAGGAAGGTCCGGGCGGCGACGCCGCCGCCTACGTCAACTGCCCGATGGACAAGGCCCAGTACGAGGCCTTCATCGACGCCCTGCTGAGCGGTCCCAAGGCCGAGTTCAAGGACTGGGAACACGTCCCCTATTTCGACGGCTGCCTGCCCATCGAAGTCATGGCCGAGCGCGGTCGCGAGACCCTGCGGCACGGCCCGATGAAGCCGGTCGGCCTAACCAATCCGCGCGACCCGCTGGTCAAGGCCTACGCCATCGTCCAGCTGCGCCAGGACAATGCGCTCGGCACCCTGTTCAACATGGTCGGCTTCCAGACCAAGCTGAAGCACGGGGCGCAGGCCGAGATCTTCCGCATGATACCGGGGCTTCAGAACGCCCAGTTCGCGCGTCTGGGCGGCCTGCACCGCAACACCTATCTGAACAGTCCCCAGTTGCTGGACAAGCAACTGCGGCTGAAGGCCATGCCGCGCCTGCGTTTCGCGGGTCAGGTGACAGGGGTGGAGGGCTATGTCGAAAGCGCGGCCATGGGCCTGCTGACCGGCCGCCTCGCCGCCGCCCAGGCCCTGGGTCGCGACCTGGCCCCGCCGCCGCCCGAGACCGCCATGGGCGCCCTGGTCGAGCACATCACCGGCGGGCATCTGGCGGGATCGAAGTTCCAGCCGATGAACATCAACTACGGCCTGCTGCCGCCGCTCGAGGCGCCCAAGGTCGACGAGGCCGGCGTCAAGATCCCGCTGAAGAAACGCGGCCGCGCCAAGAAGCGGCTGATGAGTCTTCGGGCGATGGAAAGCCTGAAGGCCTGGCGCGACGCGGGCTGATTTCTGAGGGTCGGCCGCTCAGCGCAGTTCGGGCAAGCCCAGCCTGAACTCCAGCGTCATTGCGCCCAGCAGGATGACGCCCACGCCCATCAGCACCCAGGCCTGGGTCAGGTCGGCCATGTGGTCGCGCAGCACGCCGGCGCCCAGCGGCGACAGGCTGGCGATGATGTAGCCGCCGCCCTGAACGAAGGCGAGCAGATCGCCGGAACGGGCGGGATCGTCGATCTGGTCCATGGCCAGTATCAGGCTGAGCGGGAAGATCGCGCCGATGCCGAGGCCCAGGAGGATCACGATCGGCACGGCAAAGCTGAGGGGCGCGACCACGAGACCGGCCAGACCCGCCAGGGCGAGCAGAAGCGCCGTCAGGATCGGTCCGCGTCGATCCGGGAAGCGCCCGATGGTCAGCGACACCAGCAGGCCGGCCGTCACTTCCGCCGCCGTCATACCGCTGAGCAGATAGCCAGCGGTGGCCCTCGGCTCGCCCAGGTCGATGTAGAAGGGCGGCAGCCAGGCCAACATCAATGTATAGGCCGATGTCCCTAGCCCCATGATCAGGATCAGCCGCCACGCCCGCCCCTGACGCCAGAACGGCAGCTCGGGGTCCGTCGCCTCGACCACCGCGGCACTATCCGGCTCTTCGGCTGCGGGGTCGCGCGACGCCGCCAGCCAGACCAATGCAGCGACAAAGGCCGGCGTGCTCCACAGCGCCAGCGTCCCGGCCCAGCCGATCGTCTCGGCGAGACCTGCCGCCGTGGCCGCCGCGACGGCGGCGCCGCCCATGATGCCGGTGGTGTAGAGCGCCATGACCGTGCCGAACTGCGCCGGAAACGCTCGTTTGATGACGACGGGCGCCAAGGCCTGGATCAAGGCGACGCCGACCCCGACAACCACGGCGCTGGCGATCAGGCCGGTCGCGCCGGTCAACACCGCCCGCACCAGGCAGGCCCCGCCGATCAGCAGCGCGCCCAGCAAGATGCCGCGCCGCTCGCCCAGTCGCCGACGCAATGGGCGAATCGACAGGGCGCCCAGACCGATCATCAGCACGGGCAGAGTGGTCAGCAGGCTGGCGGCGGTCGACCCTATGCCCGTCGCGCCCTCGATCAGATCCAGCAGCGGCCCCACCGCCGCCATCGCCGGCCGCAGATTCAGCGCCAGGGCGACGATGGCCGCCAGCAACAGCAGCGAAGCGCCGCGCGCGGGCGTGGCGTCAGATCGTGCGGTCATGGTGGGGACTCCGACTGAAAATCGCGCTAGTCTCTCGACCTCAAGTATCTCGATGTCAAGATAACCATGCCAGATAGAGCTTCTCGCGCCGCCGCCCAATGGGCCGTGCAACGCCCCGACCTGGACATGTTGCCGATGGAGGTGCTGGGACGCCTAAACGAGGCGTCGCAACTGGTGATCCGCGAGCGCCAGACGCCGTTGTTCGCGCGCTATGGTTTGCAGCACGGCGAGTTCGACGTGCTGGCGACGCTGCGCCGATCCGGCGAACGCGAGGGCCTGACGCCGACGGCGCTGTTCGAGGCGGCGATGATGTCGTCCGGCGGCATGACCGCGCGGATCGACCGGCTGGAAAAGGCGGGCTGGGTCGAGCGGCGCCCGCATCCAAGCGACCGACGGGCGACCCTGGTCCGCCTGACGGACAGGGGTTTCGACCTGATCGAGACGATCATGCCCAGCCACCAGGATACAGCCAAAGAGGCCTTGAGCGGCCTGTCTCGAGAGGATCAGAAAACGCTAAACGCCCTGCTGACCCGCTTGATCGCCGGCCTGAACGGCTAGGTCAGATCCGGCCGCGCAGCACGGCCCAGAGCAGGCGCAGCCGCTTCAACGGCTCCGGCTGGTCCGGATCGGTCAGGGCGGCGTGAGCCACGGCCGGGAATCCCTCGGGCGGCAGGCGTTTCAACGCCGCATTGGCGGCGGATTTCTGGGACGCCGCCTCCTGGCGGCGGCCGGTCTGCGTCAGCCCCCAGACGCGGGCCGCATCCGCCACGGCGGCGTCATGCCCCTGCCCTGCCAGCACACGCGTCGCGACCTGCATCGGGCCGACGTAGAAGGCGTCGAGATCGTGCGGCTGTTCGCGCACGCGGCCGATGTGGGCGTCGATCAAGGCGTCGAACGGCGCGCGGTCCAGGCCGTGACGCGCGACGAGATCAGTCAGGGCTTCCAGCACCGGATGACCTTTGCGTGGCACGCCGGCGAAAACGCCGTCCATCTGTTCCGCCCACCAGGTGTAGCGCATCTCGGCCAGCAGCGGCTGGGTCACGCGCGTGGGGATGGTCATCAGCTCGGCTTCGAAGGCGTACAGCGTGATCAGGTCGGCGCGGGCGCGGTCATCCGCGACCAGGCGACCGGACAGCCAGCGGTCGAGGTCGGCGGTGCGGACCTGTTGGTCGAGCGTATCCGCAGTCTCGGTCAAGCGGCGCGCGACACCGCGAAATCGGCCAGGTCTTCCAGCGCGGCGCGCCAGTCGCTGGACGGCAGAACCGACAGGGCGGCCTTGGCCTGATCGGCATAGTCGCCGGCGAGATCCAGGGTCGCGCCGATGGCGCCCGAGCCGATGATGAGTTCGCGCGCGCGGGTGAAGTCTTCCGGCGTCCGCTCGCCCTTGGTCACGGTGCGCTCCCAGAAGGCTTCCTCGCGGCCGCGCGTGCGGGCGACCGCCAGAAGCAGCGGCAGGGTCGCTTTGCCCTCGTTGAAATCGTCGCCGGCGTTCTTGCCCAAGGCCTCGGCCGTCGCGCCGTAGTCCAGCGCGTCGTCCGCCAGTTGGAAGGCGATGCCCAACGCCATACCGTAATCGCGCAAAGCCTTGATCGCGGCCGGATCGGCGCCGGCGCCCACCGCGCCCGCCTCGGCTGCGGCGGCGAACAGTTCGGCGGTCTTGGCCGAGATGATCTGCAGATAGGTGGCCTGGTCCAGATTCAGGTCGTGGGCGCGCGTCAGCTGCAGCACCTCGCCCTCCGAGATCACGCGCGAAGCCTCGGCCAGAATGCCCAGGGCGCGCATCGAATCCGTCTCGACCATCAGTTCGAAGGCGCGGGCGAACAGGAAGTCGCCGACCAGGACGCTGGTGGGCGCGCCCCAAATCAGGTGGGCCGCGACCTTGCCGCGACGCAGTTCGGACGCATCGACGATGTCGTCATGCAGCAGGGTGGCGGTGTGGATGAACTCGACCGCAGCGGCCAGCTTGCGCGGTGCCACGATGTCGTCCGTCGCGCCCACGGCGCGCGCCGCGGCGACGGTCATCAGGGGGCGCAGACGCTTGCCGCCCGCCGACACCAGATGTTCGGCCAGTTTCGGAATGATCGGCACGTCCGACTGCATCCGATCCAGGATCAGGGCGTCCACGGCCGCCATATCGACCTCAGCCAGCCGGACAAGGGCGTTGACGTCCCCCTTCGGGCGGTGAGCGGCGGCGATGGCGACGTCCAAACGAATACTCTTTCACTGGCGCGGCGGGCCGCGGGAATGGCTTTTTGCGGCCGGGCCGGCTTGCCCCCGCGAGTTGCGGCGCACAATGATGTTCGACCCCTTGAGGGTCAAGGAGATTGAGGCTTGGAGCCGGTCGAAACCCTGCCGACGACGATCGTCGAGAACGGCCTGTTGAACGGCCGGGTGCGCTTGCGTCAACCCGCGCGCGGCTATCGCGCCGGGATGGATGCGGCTTTGCTGGCAGCGGCGGTCCCGGCCGAGGCAGGCCAGAGCGTGATCGAGGCAGGCTGCGGGGCGGGCGCGGTCCTGATGCAGATCGCGTCGCGACGACCGGGCGTGAGCCTGACGGGCGTGGAGCGCGATCCGGCGATGGCGGCGCTGGCGACCGAGAATGCGGCGCTGAACAGCACAGCTGGATCCGTCGTGATTCGTCAGGGCGACGTGGCGGCGGGATTTCGGGCCCTGGGCGTGGAGCCAGCCGACTGGGCCATATCCAATCCCCCCTTCTTCGATGACGCCACGGCTTTGCGCGCCCCTGCCGAGGGCAAGCGGGGCGCCTGGATGGCCGACGACGGGCTGAAGGCGTGGACCGATTTCCTGTTGAAGGCGGTGAAGGAAGGCGGGCGCATCGTGGTCGTTCACCGCGCCGACCGACTGGCCGATCTGCTGGCTCTGCTGGGCGAAAAGGCGGGGTCGTTCGCCGTGCGGCCCATCCATCCCTTCGCGGACGAGCCGGCCAAGCGGGTTCTGGTGCACGCCATCAAGACCGGACGCGCGCCGCTGCGTCTACTGCCGCCGCTGATCCTGCATGATCGCGATGGCGGCAAGCACACCCCCCAGGCCGAGGCCATCCTGCGCGGCGAGGCGTCGCTGGGATGGTGATCGGGTGGTCAATCGCCACCGGAACGCCTAAATGCCGCCTCCTGACGAAATCGAGCCCGCCCCGTGTCACCCGACGACCTTCCGCATGATCTTCAAGACGGCCTGATCGCCGTCGGCGAGGCCGCGCGCGACCTGCGCGAGCCGTGGTGGATCTTCGGCGGAGCGGCGATGGCGCTCTATGGCCTGACCGACATCCATGTGCCCGACATCGACGTGCTGTGCGCGCCGCGCGATGCGCGCAACCTGCTGGGCGCGCTGGGCGGCATGGTGATACCCGATCCGGGCGAAGGCCTGTTCCGCTCCGCCGTTTTCGGGCGCGCGCCGGATCAGCCGATCCTGGTCGAGGTCATGGCCGATCTGGAGACCCGCGACGGCGGCGACTGGACCCCGGTCGCCTTCGGCTCGCGCCGCCGCGTCTTCGTCGAGGACACGCCCCTGTTCGTCCCGGACATCCGGGACCACATCGCCCTGTATCGCCTGTTCGGCCGCCCCAAGGATCTGGCGCGCGTCGAACAGCTTGAACGACTGATCGCCTGAATGCCTTTCCCCTTCCAGATTTCCGCCACCGAGGGCCGCGCCCGCACCGGGGTGTTGAAGACCGCGCGCGGCGACATCCGCACCCCCGCCTTCATGCCGGTCGGCACCGCCGCCACGGTCAAGGCCATGACGGTGGATCAGGTCAAGGCGACCGGCGCCGACATCCTGCTGGGCAACACCTATCACCTGATGCTGCGCCCTGGGCCCGAGCGGATGGAGCGTCTGGGCGGGCTTCACAGGTTCATGGGCTGGGACAAGCCGATCCTGACCGACAGCGGCGGGTTCCAGGTCATGTCCCTGGCCGGCATCTCCAAGGTCAAGGAGGAGGCCGTGACCTTCTCCAGCCACATCGACGGCTCCAAACACGTCCTGACGCCCGAGCGGTCGATCGAAATCCAGGCCGACCGGATCGGCGCCGACATCTCGATGCAGCTGGACCAGTGCGTCGCCTATCCGGCCGAGAAGGACGCCGCCAGAAAGGCGATGGAGCTGTCGATCCGCTGGGGCGCGCGGTCCAAGGCCCGTTTCGGCGACCGTGAAAACCAGGCCCTGTTCGGCATCCAGCAGGGGTCGACCTTCGAGGACTTGCGCCGCCAATCATCGGAGCAACTGCAAGAGATCGGCTTCGACGGCTACGCCATCGGCGGTCTGGCGGTCGGCGAAGGCCACCAGGCCATGTGCGAGGTGCTGGACTATGCGCCGGAAATGCTGCCGGCCGACCGTCCGCGCTATCTGATGGGGGTAGGCAAGCCGGTGGATCTGGTCGAGGCGGTGTATCGCGGCGTGGACATGTTCGACTGTGTCCTGCCGACCCGCGCCGGCCGTCACGGTCAGGCCTGGACCTGGGATGGCCCGCTGAACCTGAAGAACGCCCGCTTCGCCGAGGATCAGGACCCGCTGGACCCGACCATCGATGGCCCGTCATCGTCGTATTCGAAGGCCTATCTGCACCACCTGATCCGCGCCGACGAAATCCTCGGCAAGGTGCTGCTGAGCTGGCACAACATCGCCTTTTATCAGGCGCTGACGGCGGCCATGCGTGCGGCGATTTCGGAGGGTCGGTTCGAGCAGTTCAGGCGCGACCTTCACGCCCGCCACACGTCGAACGGCTGACGCCTAAGGGTGCGGTCTGAACCAACTGGGCGCCGCCGGCGGCGCGCAGTTCCGCTGCATGCCCATGCCCTTCAGGAAGGCGCGGCGCATCCGGCCGGACTGGATGGCCGATTGAACGTGCTTTGAGTGCTGTTCGGCGCCGCTCAATCGACGAATCCAGTTTCGGCCGGGAATAAAGTCGGTCGTCGTGTCGCGAATGGCGTTCAGCGCCGCCTTGGCCGCCGCATCCGCCGCCCGCTCGCTGAGATAAGAGCCGTCCTGACGCGGCGGTTCGTCCGTGTCGGGTCCCAGCGCTTCGTCGAGCCTTGCGACCTCTGCGCCGATTGTCGTGCACTGATTCAGATTGCGCAGGTCGTAGGGATTGGCTTCGGCCTGAAGCAGCACCGTCGGGATCATCTGACGGCGCAGGTTGAAGTCTTCCAGCGGCGCCGTGGCCGCCGCCGCAAAGCCCGCCCCGACCTGTTCGGCGCCGCCCATCGCCGACCGACCGGCATTGCAACCGCAAAGCGCAACAAGACTGACTACGAGAAGAAGGCGTTTCATGGGTGGGCTTAGACCACGCCTGCGCTGGTGATTAAAGCGTAGCGGCGGAAGCGGTCGGTAACGAAGAATTCTCTGATTTCAGGTCACTTTGACCGGTCGTTGGAGTTCGGTCGTGCCTTACATCGCCAAGAGCCTGGAAGCCCTGGACGCCCCTGCCGGTCCGTTCCAACGTCTTACGGAACTGGCCTGCACGGTTTTCGATGCGCCCGCCGCCGTCGTCACCCTGGTCAGCGGCGACAACGCCGTCCTCTGGTGCAGCGATCGTGAACTGGTCCGAAGCCTGCCGCGCGAACGCACCCTCGGCGACCGTCTACTACGCCAGGGCAAGGGCGCCGTCCTGGTGGTCGAAGACGGTCTGGCGGACCCCGCAGCGCGCAATCATTTCCTGGTGGCGCCCCCCTATAATCTGCGTTTCTACGCCGGCGTAACGATCTGCGGCCCGGACGATCAGCCGCTGGGCGCGTTCGGCGTCATGGATCGCAAAGCCCGCCCCCATCCCTCCGACGCCCAGATCGCGACGCTGCGCACGCTTGGCGCCATGGCCGAAGACATCATCGCGTCGCTGGAAGTCGGTCGCGTCAGCGATGAGCGCCACGGCACGTTGGAGCTGATCGAGAATATGGCCGGGGTCGGTCATTGGCGCTTGGAACTGGCCAGCGGCAAGGTCCACTGGTCCGACGAGGTGTTCCGCATCCACGGTCTGGATCGCAAAACCTTCGATCCCCAGGTCGATTCGGCCATCGACCGTTATCACCCCGACGACAGGCCCGGATTGCTGGCGGCGATAGAACATTCGGCCGAAACCGGCGATGGCTACAAAATGCGTCTGCGGCTGATCCGCGCCGATGGCGAGGAGCGTGCGGTTCTGACCCAGGCGCGCGCCGAACGGGACGACGCCGGGGTCGTGAAGGTCCTTTATGGCGTGTTTCAGGACATCACGGACCAGCAGGCCCAGATCGCCCGCGCTCAGCGTGACGAGGCGCGCTATCGGCTGTTAGCCGAAAACGTAGGCGATGTGATCACCCGCGTTCGCCCGGACGGCACCAGCAAATACATCTCGCCGGCGATCGAAAGCCTGCTCGGCTGGACCACCGAAGAGATGAACGGCCGGCCCATGGACTATGTCCATCCCGACGATCGGGAAATGGTGACCCGGGCCGTGCTGGGCACCATCCACACCAAGGAGCCGTGCCGGCTGGAGCACCGCGCCCTTCATCGCGACGGTTCGATCGTCTGGGTCGAATGCACCTTCCGCGCCCTGGCCGCCGAGGTTGGCAAGCCGTCGGAGGTGGTGGTGGTCATCCGCGACATGACGGATCGAAAGATCCTGGCCGACGAACTGGTCACCGCACGCGACCGGGCCGAGGCGGCGGCGGCGGCCAAGAGCGAGTTCCTGGCGAACATGAGCCATGAACTGCGCACGCCTCTGACCAGCGTCATCGGCTTTTCCAACCTGCTGAAGGCCAGCGAGGCCTTGCCCGAAGCCGAGAAGGGCTATGTCGCGCGCATCGCCACGGCGAGCGAAGCCCTGCTGTCGGTCATCAACGACGTGCTGGACTATTCCAAGCTTGAAGCCGGCATGATCGAGCTGGAGCCCCAGCGCTTCGACCCGGCCGCCCTGGCGCACGAGACGGTCCAGATGATGGAGGCCCAGTGTCTGGCCAAGGGTCTGGCGCTGCACGTCGATCTGGCGCCGGACTTGCCGGATCGCCTGATGGGCGACCAGGCCCGTCTTCGGCAGATTCTGCTGAACCTGCTGGGCAATGCGGTGAAGTTCACCAGCCAGGGCTCGGTCAGCCTGTCAGTCGGCGGAGCCTTGGAGGCAGACGGCGCATGGCGGCTGACGGCGGAGGTGACCGATACCGGCATAGGCATGAGCCCTCAGACCCAGGCCCATCTGTTCGAACGTTTCTCGCAGGCGGATCGGTCGACGACCCGGCTCTACGGCGGCACCGGCCTGGGGCTGGCGATCTCGCGGCGACTGGCGCGGGCGATGGACGGCGATATCGTGGTCACGAGCCAGCCCGGCCTGGGATCGACGTTCACGGTGACCGTCCCGCTGCACATCGCCGAGGGCGGATTGGAAGACGAAGGGCCGCGCCTCAGCGTCATGCCCGAGGGACGCGTGTTGATCGCCGACGACGCACCGGCCAACCGCGAACTGATCAGCGTCATCCTGGTCGGCATGGGACTGGAGGTCGCCACCGCCAGCGATGGAGCCGAGGCGGTGCATGCGGTGCAGTCCGAAGTCTACGACCTCGTCCTGATGGATATGCAGATGCCGGTCATGGACGGCTTGACGGCCACGCGCGAGATTCGCCGGATTGAGCAGGGCAGCGGACGCCGACTGCCGATCATCGCCCTGTCCGCCAATGTTCAGCCGGACCAGATCCAGCTGTGTCGCGACGCCGGCATGGACGACCACCTGGCCAAGCCGCTGCAACTGCCCGCCCTGGTTGCGACCCTGTCGAAGTATCTCGACAAATCGAACGCTCCGATCGCGGCAGATGCGACTGCGCCCGGTCGTTTCGCGACCCACTGAAGGCAAGGCCCGGACAGCAAAAAGCCCGCCGAAGCGGGCTTTAAATGGTACGTCCTCTCGGGCTCGAACCGAGGACCCTCTGATTAAAAGTCAGATGCTCTAACCAACTGAGCTAAGGACGCACCGCGCGACGTCCGGGCTGGCCCGAACCGTCGAAGGGCGCCTTCTGTTGTAATCCGGCCTTCCGGTCAAGACCTGGTCTGCTACTCATTGGGCATGAAACCGTTAAATGGCGTCCGCATCATCGAATTCGACGGCTTGGGGCCGGTCACCTTCGCCGGAATGATGCTGGCGGACCTGGGGGCGGAGGTGGTGCGGCTGACGCGCGACGCCTCGGCCGGACCGGCGGTCTTTGACGAGGTCGGAGGCGAGGTCCTGCACCGGGGAAGAGCGGCCGTCCCGGTCGATCTGAAATCACCGGCCGATCGCAAGCGCATCCTGCAACTGATCGATGGGGCCGACGCGGTGATCGAAGGTTTTCGACCCGGCGTCATGGAGCGGCTGGGCTATGGTCCTGAGGTCCTCCGGGCGCGAAAGCCCGCGCTGGTGTTCGGACGTGTGACCGGATGGGGCCAGACGGGACCGCTGGCGAACGCGGTCGGGCATGATCTGAACTACATCGGCCTGTCGGGCGTGCTGCACGCCATGGGCGAGGTGGATCGTCCGCCCTCCCCGCCGTTGAACCTGGTCGGAGATTACGGCGGCGGGGCCATGCTGCTGGTGGTCGGGGTGCTGGCCGCGCTGGTGGAGGCCAGGACGACGGGCCAGGGACGCGTGGTGGACGCCGCCATGACGGACGGTGCGGCTCTGCTGGGCGGTCTGTTCCAGGCCTTGCGAGGTCGGGGACTGTGGAGCGACCAGCGCGGATCCAACCTGCTGGACGGGGGCGCGCCCTTCTATCGCTGCTACGCCTGTCGCGACGGTGGATTCGTGGCGGTGGCGGCGCTTGAGCCGCGCTTCTACGCTGCGCTGCTGGCCGGCTTGGCAATCGATCCGGCTGATGCGGTTCAATACGACATCGCCGCCTGGCCGGCCCTGCAGGCGCGGCTTGCGGCCTTGTTTGCGAGCCGAGACCGTGACGACTGGAGCGCCCATTTCGCCGGGACGGAAGCCTGCGTCACGCCCGTGCTGAGCCTGGACGAGGCGACGGATCATCCGCACAATCAGGCGCGTGGAACATTTCAAAGCGGCCTGCCGCAACCCGCGCCCCGCTTCGACGGCGTAGTTTATGCGCCCTCTTCCAAATCCGAACTGACCTTGGATCAAATGGTCACAAAATGGTCCGATCACGCAGGATGACCGACGCAGATTTCGGCGCTAAGGGAACAGCTTAGCGCGACAGGCGTTTCGTCGGCGGAGACCGGGGACTTTCATGACACGCTCGATTTTTGTCTTGGCCGCTGCCGCTAGCGTGCTCGCGCTGTCGGCCTGCGACGACCGTCCTTCGCGCGCTAACGACGACTATCGCGAGATGTCGGTCGAGCCGGCGCCCCCGCCGGTCAAGGAAGAAACGCCCCCGCCCGCGCCAGAGGTTCAGGACCCGACGCCCACGCCGCCGCCGTCGACGACGCTTCCGCCTGAGGAACGCACGTCTGAACAGTCTGTCCAGCCTGAGAGCGAGACGCTGTTCTACTGACGAACAGGTATGCCGGGGGGCGTCCTTTTGACGAAAGATCGAGATCGAGTTTGACGTTCAGGCCTACTCTGCTGGTCGCCCTCGCGGCGTTTTCGGCCTGCGCCCATGCAGCGGCGGCGGAACCCCGCGCGCAGATCCGGGGCGACATGGACGGCGATCTGCGGCGGGCGCTGGAGCGGGCCGTGGGCGAGGTGGACGGCGCGCCGGCCAGCCGCTTCGAGGCGCGTCGCCGCGCCGAGAGCGCCGTGACCTCGGCGACCGCCCTGCTGCGGTCCGAAGGCTACTATCAACCGGTCGTCGAAGACATCGTCGAGGGCGAGGAGACGCCGATCGCGGTGGTCTCGGTCGAACCGGGGCGCCGTTTCCTGCTGACCGATCCGACGATCCAGTGGGCTGATCCCGCGCCGGAGCCCCAAGCGGCGGACAAGGCCAAAGACGCCATTGCCCTGAAGGCCGGCGATCCGGGGCGGGCAGCGGACGTCATATCCGGCGAAGGTCGGGCCGTGGCGGCGTTGGTGCGTGACGGCTATGCCGACGCCAAGGCCAATCCGCGCCGTGTCGTGGTGGATCACGCGGCCTTCACCGTCGCGCCCGAGTATCGCATCGCCTCCGGCGCGCTGGTGCGTCTGGACGGCGTGCGTCTGACCAGCCAGGGCCGCACCAATCCCGCATGGGTCGCGGGCCTGGCGCCGTGGAACGAGGGCGATCGCTACGATCCCGAACTGGTCGCGGAGCTGGAACGCCGCCTGCTGGACACCGGCGTCTATGACGGCGTCAGCGTCGCGCTGTCGCCGCTGGACCAGATCACCGCCGACGGTCATCGCCCGGTTGTGGTCAGCCTGCAGGATCGACCGCGTCGCGTGCTGGAGGCCGGCGCCACCTGGTCGACGGCGGAGGGCGCGGGCGTGGACGTGATCCAGACCCGCTACAATCGCTTCGGCCGCGCCGATACCTTGAGGCTGGAGGCGCGACTGGCCGACATCGACAGCCGGATCGGCGCCGACCTGTCTCTGCCCCACTGGCGTCGGCCCGGCCGGACGCTGAAGCTGGGCGCGGCGGTCGTCAACGAAGACACCGACGCCTATCTGCGCACCGCCGTGGTTCTGTACGCCGACCTGCAACAGCGGATCGGCAAGACCTCCTATTTCAACTACGGGATCGGGCTGGACGCCGGGCGCTACAGCGAGACCCGCTACGACTTCACCACCCTGCCGCCGCAGCGCGTGACCTTCGACCGCGATCTGGCGATCATCACCGCGCGGACCAGCGCCTACATCGATCGCTCCAACGATCCGCTGAACCCGACCAAAGGCTGGCGGGTCAATCTGGCGGTTCAGCCGACGGCGGTGACCGGCGAGAGCAACATCCTGTTTCTGCGCACCGAAACGCAGGCCACCGCCTACTTCCCCGTCGCGGGTGATCGCACCATCCTGGCCGGGCGCATGAAGATCGGCTCCATCGTCGGCGGCAGCGAGCTGAACGTGCCGGCCGACCGTCTGTTCTATTCCGGCGGCGGGGGTTCGGTGCGGGGCTATTCGTACCAGAACGTCAATCCGCAGCTGCCGGACGGCACGCCGCGGGGCGGTCTGTCGTTGTTCGAAACCTCATTCGAGGTGCGCCAGTCGATCGGTCAGAGCTTCCAAGCCGTCGCCTTTGTCGACGCCGGCTCCGTGGGCTTCCAGGAGACGCCCAACCTGACCAACATGCGCTACGGCGCAGGCGTGGGCGTGCGCTACATGCTGCCGTTCGGACCGATCCGGGCGGATGTCGCCATGCCTCTCAACAAGCGTGAGGGCGACTCGGCCTTCCAGATCTACATCAGCATCGGGCAGGCGTTTTGACCGATACACCGCCCGAAGCCACACCTGAACACGCGACGACGCCGGCCAAGGCCGCGCGGCCCGCAAAGCCGCGTCGCGGGCTGATCAAACGTATCGCCCTGGGCGTGGGCGTCGTGCTGGCCGGACTGCTGGTGCTGATCGCCGCCGCCCTTGTCGGAGGGCGTTACTACATCGCCTCGGACGGCGGTCGCGACTTGGTGCTGCAACGGCTTCAGGACCTGAAGATCAGCCGCTACGGCCGGCTGAAGGTCTATGGGCTGAAAGGCGATCTGCTCAGCGACTTCACCATCGACCGCATCACATTGGCCGACAGTCAGGGCATCTGGCTGGAGGCGAACAACCTCAGCATGGACTGGTCTTATCTGGCCCTGCTGGGCCGCAGCTTCCATGCAAACGACATCAAGGCCGAGACCATTCGCGTCCTGCGTCGGCCCGTGGTCGAGCCGCCCACCGGCGAACCGCCCAGCCCCCAGCCGATCTCGGTTCGCATCGACAAGTTCGCGGCCAATATCGAACTGATGGAAGGTTTCTCCAAGGAATACGGCCGCTGGAGCCTGTCGGGGAACGCCAGCTTGCCGCGCGCCGGGGCCAAGAGCGCGACGGTCAACGCCGACAGCCTGAACCGACCAGGCGACTTCCTGCGTCTGGCGGCGACCTTCGGCGGCAAACTCGAAGACACGCGTCTGAACCTGCGCGCCAATGAGGCCCAGGGCGGACCGCTGGCCGGCGCCTTGGGCTATTCGCCGGATCAGCCGTTCTCGGCGGTCGCGGTTCTGAACGCGGATGTCGTCAATGCGCGGGTCCAGACGGGACAGTTCGTCCCCCTGATCGTCCAGGGCCATTTCGGCGACAAGGGCTCGCGCGTGGCGGGCTTCGCCGACTTCAGCAACTCCGATTTGCTGGCGCCCTTCGTCACAAAGATCGGTCGTACTGCACGGTTCGGCTTCGCCATGGTCCCGACGCCGGACAAGGCCAGCCAGGGCGTGGCGTGGAAGCTGATTTCCGACAACGTCCAATCAGAGGCGCGCGGCCTGATCCGCAACTCCGATCGCAGCTCACCCGACGGGATCAGCCTCAACATTCAGACGGCCTCGCTGAGCCGGCTGGTCGGGTCCGATGTGGCCGGACCAGCGGCCTATTCCGGCCTGTTCAAGGGCGACGCCCAGACCTGGACGCTGGACGGCCAGGTCACCCTGCTGAACGCCAATGTCGCCAGCTATCGCGCCACGCGCATCGCCGGACCGCTGAACGTCGCGGTCAAGCACGGCCGCATCGATCTGGACGGCGACATTCGCGCCAACGGCGGATCAGGCGAAGGCATCATCGGCGGTCTCCTGGGGCCGGCCCCGCGCGTGCAGATGAAGGCGGCGCGGATGAAGGACGGCGCCATCCTGCTGACAAAGGTTGATCTGCAGGGCCAGGGCCTGACGCTGAACGGCTCGGGCTCGCGCTATCTGCTGGGCGGGATGAACTTCCGCGGCGAGGCGCAACTGACCGACGCCAGGCGCGTGCTGCCCGACGCGCGCGGCGCCTTCGGCGGTCCGATCCGGGCCTCGTCGGCGCGGACCGGCGCGCCGTGGGTGCTGAACTTCGACGGACGGGGCCGCAATCTGACGGTGGGTCTGGACGAACTGGATCGCCTGCTCGGCAAGACGCCGCGCCTGCAACTGGCCGGCAAGCTGAACGGCGGACGCATCGAGGTCGAGCGCGGCGAACTGACCGGCGCGGCCGGGCGCGCGGGGGCCAAGGGCATCATTGAAACCGCCGGCAAGCTGAGGCTGGCGCTGGACTGGAACGCGCGCGGTCCGTTCGCGGCCGGGCCGGTCGAGATCGGCGGCGACATGAACGGACGCGGCGCCCTGACCGGCACCCTGGCCCAGCCGCGCGTCGATCTGACCGCCGGCTTCCAGCAAGTGACGGCCGGCGCTCTGACGCTGAACAACGCCGACCTGACGCTGAGCTTCCGCAAGGGCGCGGATGCGTCGGACGGCCGGATTTCGGTGGTCAGCGGCTCGAACTATGGTCCGGCGCGCGCCTCGGGCAACTTCTTCCTGGGCGGGAAGCGCATACGGCTCAGCGATCTGGACGTGGATGCCGGCGGCGTGACGGCCAGGGGCGCCATCGCCCTGTCCGACAGCATTCCCTCCAGCGCAGACCTGACCTTCTCGGCGCGCGCTGGGGCCTTCCTGGCCTCGGGCGAAGCCAACGGACGGGTGCGGCTGACCGACGGCGGCGGATCGGACAGCGCCATTCTGGACGTCAGCGGCCGCAATGTCCGGCTGGCGGGTCAGAGCTGGATCATTCGCAAGCTGGATCTGGACGGGCGCGGCACCCTCAACAACCTGCCTTTCACCCTGGCGCTGGACGTGGGCGGCCCAAACCCGGCCCAGTTTAACGGCACGGGCGTCTATTCCCGGCAGAACACGACCCACGGCCTGACGCTGCGCGGCGGCGGACGGGTGCGCGAGGTGGCGTTCACGACCCGCAGCCCGGCCTCGATCACTCTGAACGGGGCCACCCGCACTGCGCATCTGGATCTGGGCGTGGGCGGCGGCGTGCTGCTGGCCGACCTCCGTCAGGATGCGCGCGGCGCGGCGATCCAGGCCGACCTGACGCGGGTCGATCTGGGCTCGATCTCTCCCGAACTGCGCGGCAGCGTGACGGGTCAGGTCGCCCTGCGCGGCGCCGGCAGCGATCTGTCGGGCACGGCCAATATTGCGCTCCAGAACGTGCGCAGCATCGATGCGCCGCGCGGCCTGGCCGTCGATGGACGGGTGGACGCGACCCTGGCGGGCGACCGGCTGAGCATCAAGGCGACGGCGGTCGACGAGGGCGCGGTTCAGGCCTCGGCTGACGTCGTCCTGCCGGTCGAGGCCTCGGCCGCGCCGCTGCGGCTGGCCATCGCCCGGACACGCGAGATGTCGGGCCGGGTGTCGATCAACGGTCAGATTCAGCCGATCTGGGACCTATTCCTGGGCGGCGACCGCAGTCTGGCGGGTCAGGTGGCGGGTCAGGCGACGATCGGCGGGACGCTGATCGCACCGCGCCTGAATGGCCGGTTCGATCTGAGCCAAGGCTCCTATCGCGAGAATGCGGTCGGTCTGGTGCTCAGCGACCTGACACTGCGGACCCGGTTCGATGACACAGCCGCCCAGATCGAGACCTTCACGGCCAACGACGGCAAGGGCGGCACGGTGTCCGGCCAAGGCCGCATCGGTCTGCGCCAGGGCTCCGGATCGAATGCGCAACTGATGCTGAACCGCTTCCGGGTCATCGACAACGATATCGCCGAAGCGCGCGCCTCGGGCCCGGTCACCATCGTGCGCGGCGCCGACGGCAATATCCAGTTGGGCGGCCGCATCGACATCGACGAGGCCAAGATTGAGCCGGAACTGCCCGGCGCGACCGGCATCGTCTCGATGGATGTGGTCGAGATCAATCGTCCCGGCGGCGATCCGGAGGAGACCGAGCAGAAGGCGCGCGGCCCGCAGATCGGCATGGACATCGTCCTGCGTTCCAGCGGCGGCAAGGTGCGGGTCAACGGTCGCGGCCTGAACGTGATCCTGGACGTGAACGCCCGGGTGCGCGGCACCATCGCCCAGCCGCAACTGACCGGCACGGCCAATGTGGTGCGCGGGGATTATGAGTTCGCGGGCAAGCGGTTCGTGTTCGATGACACCGGACGCGTCACCCTGTCGACCGATCCCAAGCAGATCCGTCTGAACCTGGCGGCGACGCGCGAGGACGCGGCCCTGACCGCATCGATCAACGTCACCGGAACGGCCGCCGAACCCAAGATCGCCCTGACCTCGACCCCGTCCCTGCCCCAGGACGAAATCCTGTCGCAGGTGCTGTTCGGACGTTCGGCGTCACAGCTGTCGGCCTTCGAGGCGGCGCAGCTGGCGGCCGGGGTCGCGGCCCTGGCGGGCGGCGGCGGGTTCGACGTGATCGGCAACCTGCGCGAACTGGCGGGTCTGGACCGGCTGTCGTTCGGCGGCGACGCGTCTGCGGTCACCGTTGCGGGCGGTCGCTACATCACCGACGACGTCTATCTGGAGGTCATCGGCGGCGGGCAGAACGGTGCGGCGGTCAAGGTCGAATGGCAGCCTCGGCGCAACGTCGCCATCGCCTCGCAGTTCGGCGGCCAGGGCCAGACCAGCCTGTCGATCCGCTGGCGTCACGAAAGCCGCGAGGCGGGCGACCGCCGTCCGAACCGGGGTGGTCGCAACCGCTAGACCAGCCCGTCGGATCTGTCGCTAGAGGACCTCCAGCACCCGCTCCACGGGTCGGCCGATGACGGCGCCCTTATCGGTTTCGACAATCGGACGTTCGATCAGGATCGGCTGCGCGATCGCTGCGGCCAGGATGGCTTCGTCGTCTGCGCCGGCGTCCAGCAGCGCCTTGGCGTCGGCCTCCTTCTTACGCAGCAGGCCGGACAAACCGAGGCCGGTTCTGGAGGCCAATCGCTCCAGCGTTTCGCGGTCCCATCCGGTTTTCAGATATTCGACCACCGTCGGTTCGACGCCCTGTTCGCGCAACAGGGCGAGGGCGTTGCGCGACGTGCTGCATTTCGGATTGTGGTAGAGGACGACCGACATCACGCCTCCTGCTTCAGGCGATGCAGCAGCATGGCGCCCTGCAGCGACGCGACATAGATCACGCCCGACACGATCATGGCGGGCCAGGTCGTCAAGTTGATCCACAGCGGAAGATCCGGCGACGGCAGGGTCCCCAGCAGCCGCATCCCCAGATTGGCCACTACGCTGTAAGCGATCACCGCCAGCATGATGATCGGTATGGCGCGCGTCATCGTGCGCCACTGCACCACCGCCAAGACGCTGTAGAGCAGGACGGAGAAGATGGCGCTCGAGGCGATCAAGTATGGCCACATGACCTTCATGAACTCGCGTTGAATCGCAGCCTGATCCGCCGACAGCCCCATCTTGGCGTACTCCGCGCTCATCGCCGTCTCGAACCAGCCCGAGGTGAACATCCACCAGGTCGGGATCAGGCCGACGATCAGGGCGATGACCAGCCCGATCACCATCGCGCGCGCCGAACGCTGGGCCTCAGCCATGCCGCGCGGCAGCTTCATCGGGTTCATGGCGCGGAGCCAGAGGTCGATCGTTTTGCGTGTCATTTTGCGTCCCTGTTCGCGCCCGAACCTAGCGGCGATCGGCGACGACTTACAGGCCCCGACCTTCACCTTTGAGGTCGAGGCGTCTAGGGTCCGGCCGATGCGGATTCTGACCTCGGACCAGGCCGTCCTCGACCACGTCGCCGCGCGACGCGAGACGATCATCGGCCGCACCATCGACTGGGCGAACATCAACTCCGGCAGCCGCAACGCCGCCGGGCTGAATGCTGTGCTGGATGTTTTGGAAGCGGCGGCGAGCGCCCTGCCCGCCCGTGTCGAACGCCTCCCGACACAGGGCTCGACCACCGTCGCCGACGACGGATCGGTACGGACCGAGGCCCATGCCGACGCGCTGAAGATCACCGCCCGGCCGGATGCGCCCATCCAGGTCGTGCTGACCGGCCACTATGACACTGTCTTCCCCGCCGACAGCCGGTTCCAGACCGTGACCACGCGCGCCGACGGCGCCCTGAACGGGCCGGGCGTCGCCGACATGAAGGGCGGGATCAGCGTGCTTCTGGCCGCGCTGGAGGCCTTCGAGACCCATCCAGACAAACACGGCGTCGGCTGGACCGTGCTGCTGAGCCCCGACGAAGAAATCGGCTCGCCCGCGTCCGCCCCGCTGCTGGCCGAACTGGGCGCCCGCGGCCATGTCGGCCTGACCTACGAGCCGGCGCTGGCGGACGGCACGCTGGCCGGCGCGCGCAAGGGCAGCGGCAACTATCATCTGATCGTGACGGGTCGCGCCGCCCACGCCGGCCGCGCCTTCGACGAAGGCCGCAATGCGGTTGCCGGCGCCGCCATCATCGCCGCCGCCCTTCACGGACTGAACGGTCAGCACGCGGGCGTCACCGTCAACGTCGCCAAGATTTCGGGCGGGGGCGCATTGAACGTCGTCGCCGACAACGCCGTGGTGCGCTTCAACGTCCGGGTGCCGGACAAGGCGGCGGCCGACTGGATCGACGCCTCCGTGCGGGCCATCGCCGCGACGCCGCCGTTCGAGGGTCTGACGCTGGATCTGCACGGCGGCTTCACCCGTGCGCCCAAGCCGATGGACGCCGCCCAGACCGCCCTGTTCGAGGCGGTGAAGGAAGCCGGGGCCCTGCTGGGCCAGCCCATCGCCTGGAAGCCTTCGGGCGGGGTATGCGAGGGCAACAATCTGCACGCCGCCGGCCTGCCCAATATCGACACCCTGGGCGTCCGCGGCGGCGACATCCATTCGGATCAGGAGTTCGCCTGGCCCGACAGCTTCGTCGAGCGCGCCCAACTGAGCGCCCTGATCCTGTGCAAGATCGCATCGGGCGAAATCGATGCGGCCAAACTGAAATCCCTGCGGATGGAAACCCTGTAGAATGCTTGTCGTGCGTCCCGCCGGCCCAGCCGATCTCGATCATCTGCTGGAACTGGCCATCCTGTCCGGCCCCGGCTTCACCAGCCTGCCCGAAGACCCCGACGCCCTGGCCGATCGGCTGGAGCTGAGCCAGGCCAGCTTCGAAGGTCGCGTGCCCTGGCAGGAGGCCTGGTACACGCTGATGCTGGAAGACGGCGACACGGGCGACATCGACGGCGTCGGCTCGGTCAAGGCGACAGTCGGACTGAAACGACCCTTCTTCTCGTTCCGCGTCGTCAACAACACCGTCCAATCGCCCTCGCTGGGGGTGAAGCTGGACCACCAGACCCTGGTTCTGGTCAATGAATGCACGGGCTGGACCGAGGTCGGTTCGCTGTTCCTGAAGGCGGATCGGCGAAAGGGCGGCGCGGGCCGTCTGCTCAGCCAGTCGCGATACATGCTGATCGGCGCCCAGCCCGAGCTGTTCGCCGACAATGTGCTGGCAGAATTGCGCGGGGTCTTCACGCCCGACGGCGCCTGCCCGTTCTGGGACCATGTGGCGCACAAATTCTTCCCGATGGAGTTCGACCACGCCGATCGGATGACCGGCTCGACGGACAAGCAGTTCATCCTGGACCTGGCCCCGCGCCATCCGATTTACGTCGAACTGCTGCCCGAACCGGCGCGCGCGGTGATCGGCAAGGTCCATCCGCAAGGCGTGCCGGCCATGGCCCTGCTGGAAAGCGAGGGCTTTAGGCCCAATGGTCTGGTCGACATCTTCGACGCCGGTCCGACCGTCGCCTGCGGCCGCGACAATATCCGGACCGTGCGCGACGCCCGGCGTCTGACGGTTCAGATCGTCGAGGGCGTCGAGGCCGAGTTGCCGGCCCTGATCTCGACCGACAGCGTCGCCGCCTTCCGCGCCGTCCGCGCCAAGGCCGATATCGACGGCGACGTCGTTCGCCTGACCGCCGAAACCGCCGCCGCGCTCAAGGTGCGCAGCGGAGACCCTGTGCGAGTAAAATCATGACCCGTTTCACCTCCACCGATCCCGCCACTGAAGCGACCAACTGGGAGGGCGAGGCCGCCAACCCGGCCCAGGTCCAGGCCGCCGTCGACGCCGCCCGCGCCGCCTTCCCCGCCTGGGCCGATGCGCCGCGCGCCGACCGGATCGACGCGGTGAAGCGCTATCAGGCCGTCCTGAAAGACCGCGCGCCCCAGATCGCCGAAGCCATCGCGCGCGAGACCGGCAAGCCGCTTTGGGAAACCAAGACCGAGGCCGCCGCCATGATCGGCAAGGTGGACATCTCGATCCGCGCCTATGACGAGCGCACCGGCGAACGGACCAGCGACACGGCGTTCGGCCGCGCGACCCTGCGGCACCGTCCGCACGGGGTTGCGGCGGTGCTTGGCCCGTTCAACTTCCCCGGCCATCTGCCGAACGGCCATATCGTCCCCGCCCTGCTGGCGGGCGACACGGTCGTCTTCAAGCCGTCGGAGGAAACGCCCCTGGTCGGTCAGGTGATGGCCGAAGCCTTCGCCGCCGCCGATCTGCCGACCGGCGTGGTCAATGTGGTTCAGGGCGGGCGCGAGACGGGCGCGGCCCTGCTGGACGCCGGCATCGACGCCCTGATGTTCACCGGCTCGGGCGCGGCGGGCGCGCATTTCCGCAGGAAGTTCGCCGACGATCCTCATGTCATCTTGGCGCTGGAGCTGGGCGGCAATAACCCGCTGGTCGTGTGGGATGCAGCGGATGCCGAGGCCGTCGCGGGCATCGCGGTGCAGTCCGCCTTCATCACCACCGGCCAGCGTTGCTCGTGCGCGCGTCGCCTGATCTTGCCGGAAGGGCCGCAAGGCGATGCGATCATCGAAGCCATCGCCGCCCTGTCCGACCGGCTGATCTTCGGCCCGTGGGACAGCGATCCCGAACCCTATGCCGGCCCGCTGATCTCGGCGCGTGCCGCCGAGGCGGCGCTGAAGGCGTTGCAGGAACGCATCGACATGGGGGCCAAGATCATCCGCGCCTCGGGGCCGGTCGCCAACCTTCCGGGCGCCTTCGTCGAACCGGCCATCATTGATGTGACGGGGATCGACGTGCCGGACGAAGAGATGTTCGCTCCCTTCCTGTCAGTGACGCGCGTCGGCTCGTTCGACGCGGCGATCCAGGCGGCGAACGCCACCCGCTACGGCCTGTCCGCCGGTCTGGTCAGCGATGATCCGAAGAACTGGAGCCACTTCATCCGCTGCATCCGCGCCGGCGTGGTCAACTTCAACCGGCCGACAACGGGCGCCGCCGGCGACATGCCGTTCGGTGGCCTGGGGGCCAGCGGCAACCACCGCCCCAGCGCCTATTACGCCGCCGACTATTGCGCCTATCCGGTCGCCAGTTTCGAGGCCGACGCCGTCGCCAATATCGAAGGCGAGATCAAGGGATTGCGATGATCAGCGCTGTCGAGGCCAACGCCGACGGTCTGATCGGGCCGACCCATTCCTATGCGGGCCTATCGCCGGGCAATCTGGCGTCCAGCCTGAACAAAGGCGAGGCGTCCAACCCGCGCGCGGCCGTGCTTCAGGGCCTCGACAAGATGAAGACCCTGGCGGACCTGGGCCTGCCCCAGTTCGCCCTGCCGCCGCATGAGCGACCGAATATCCCCTTCCTGCGGACCCTGGGTTTCACCGGCTCGGACGCCCAGGTCCTGGAGCGGGCCTGGCGCAGCGCGCCCTCTTTCGCCGCCGCCGCCTGTTCAGCCTCGCCCATGTGGGCCGCCAACGCCGCGACCGTGACGCCCAGCGCCGACGCCGCCGACGGCCGAGTGCATTTCACGCCGGCCAATCTGCACACCAATCTGCACCGCAGCCTGGAGCACTGGCAGACCAAGCGCGCCTTGGACGCCCTGTTTCCCGACACCAGCCGGTTCGTCGTCCATGACGCCCTGCCCGCGGTCGCGCATCTGGCCGACGAAGGCGCCGCCAACCACGTTCGCCTGTGCGCCCAACATGGCGGTCGCGGCGTCAATCTGCTGGTGTGGGGTCGCGAGGCGTTCGAGCCGTGGGACGGCCCCTTCCCCGCCCGCCAGACGCGCGAAGCGTCGGAAGCTATCGTCCGCCGCCACGAAGCCGGACGGCCTGTCCTGGCTCAGCAATCCCGCGCCGCCATCGCCGGCGGCACCTTCCACAACGACGTCGTCTGCGTCGGGGCGCTGGACACCCTGTTCTTCCACGAGCTGGCGTTCGAGGACACGGCCGCAACCCAGGCCGCCATCCGCCGCGCGGCTGATGGTCTGTTCGAGCCGATCTTCGTCGAGGTCTCATCCGCCGACCTGCCGCTGGCCGATGCGATCTCGAGCTATCTGTTCAACTCCATGCTGATCCGGGTTCCGGGCGAGGATCGCCTGACCCTGATCTGTCCGACCGAGACCCGCGACAACCCGCGCAGCCATGCGGTGGCGCAGGCCCTGGCCGCCTCCAACGGTCCGATCGGCAAGGTGCAGTACGTCGATGTGCGCCAGTCGATGCGCAACGGCGGCGGACCGGCCTGCCTGCGGCTGCGCGTCGTCCTGACCGAGGCCGAGCTGGCGGCGACGAACCCGGCCATGCGCCTGAGCGACGATCTGCATGCGCGTCTGTCGGACTGGGCCGGGCGCTGGTACCGGGACGAACTGCGCCCCGCCGATCTGGCCGACCCCGACCTGCTCACGGAAAGCCGGAGCGCTCTGGACGAACTGACAACGATCCTGAACCTCGGAACCGACTTCTACCCCTTCCAAAGAGGCTGATACGGCCATGACGACCGCAGCGCCCATGAGCCCCGCCCGCCGATTGAGAAATATCGTTGGCGGATCGGCCGGCAATCTGGTGGAGTGGTTCGACTGGTACGCCTATGCGGCCTTCACCCTGTATTTCGCGCCCGTCTTCTTCCCCAGCGAAGATCCGACTGCGCAACTGCTCAGCGCCGCCGCCGTCTTTGCGGTGGGCTTCTTGATGCGGCCCATCGGGGCATGGATTATGGGGGTCTATGCCGACCGCAAAGGTCGCAAGGCGGGGTTGACCCTGTCGGTGACCCTGATGTGCACCGGTTCGCTGATCATCGGCGTGACGCCCGGCTATTCCACCATCGGCCTGGCGGCGCCGGCGCTGCTGCTGTTCGCGCGGCTGTTGCAGGGCCTGAGCGTTGGCGGAGAATACGGATCCAGCGCCACCTATCTGTCCGAAATGGCCGAGCCGCATCGCCGAGGCTTCTGGTCCAGCTTCCAGTACGTCACCCTCATCTCGGGTCAGTTGATCGCCCTGCTGCTGTTGATCGTGCTGCAAAATACGTTGAGCGAGACGGCGCTGGCCTCGTGGGGCTGGCGCATTCCCTTCTTCGTCGGCGCGGGCCTGGCGGTCGTCGTCTTCTGGCTGCGTCGCCGGCTGGACGAGACCCATAAGGCGACCGAGGCCAAGGACGCCCCGAAATCCAGCGCCGTTCAGTTGATCCTGAAACACCCGAAAGAGGCGTTCATGGTGCTGGGCCTGACGGCCGGCGGCACCTTGGCCTTCTACACCTACACGACCTATCTCCAGAAGTTCCTGGTCAATACGAGCGGTTTTTCCAAGAACACGGCGACAGAAATCAGCGCGGCGGCCCTGTTCGTCTTCATGCTGCTTCAGCCGGCGGTCGGCGCGCTTTCGGACAGGGTGGGACGGCGTCCCGTGATGATCGCTTTCGGCGTGTTGGGGGTGTTGTGCACCGTGCCGATCATGACGACCCTATCGACGGTCGAGAGCCCTTTCGTCGCCTTCCTTTTGGCGCTGGCCGGTCTGGTGATCGTGTCGGGCTACACCGCGATCAATGCGGTGGTGAAGGCCGAGCTGTTCCCCGCCCATATCCGCGCCCTCGGCGTCGCCCTGCCCTACGCCATCGCCAATGCGGTGTTCGGGGGCACGGCGGAATATGTAGCGCTGTGGCTGAAAGGCGCGGGCGTCGAGAGCGTCTTCTTCTGGTACGTGACCGGCATGATCGGGCTGTCGCTACTGACCTTCATCCGCATGCGCGACACCAAGCACAACAGCCTGATCACCCATACCTGACGCCGATCAGGCCGCGAACCGCCCGCCGCGCTGGGCGTAGGCCTGGGTGCCGCGGGTGAACACCTGGTCGGTCGGCAGGACGGTTTCGATGGCGAGGTCGTCCTTGCCTTTCAGCGCCGCATAGACCGGGCCGAAGTCCTTGAGCGTCTCGTCCTTCAGGGCTTCCAGGCTGTCGATGACGAAATAGACCTGCTGGAAGTCGTCGATCCGGTACAGGGTCCGCATCACCCGCTCCAGGTCGAAACCCAGGCGGTTGGGCGACGGATCGTCCAGAGCAAAGACGCTCTCGGTCGCCGAGGAGACGATGCCGGCGCCGTAAATGCGAAGGCCGTCGGCGTCCTTCATCAGGCCGAACTCGACCGTGTACCAGTACAGGCGCGCCAGGTTCGGCAGCATGCCCAGGCTGGCCGCCCGCTGCCCACCCTTGCCATAGGCCTCCATATAGGCGGCGAAGTCGGGGTCGGTCAGCATCGGCACATGGCCGAACACGTCGTGGAAGATGTCGGGTTCCTGCAGGTAATCCAGCTGGTCCGGCTTACGGATAAACTGGCCCGAGACGAAGCGGCGATTGGCCAGATGGTCGAAGAAGACCTCGTCCGGCACCAGACCCGGCACGCAGACAACCGTCCAGCCCGTCAGGGCCTGGAGCTTGGGATTGATCACGTCGAAGTCGGGAATGCCGCCAGCGTTCAGATCCAACGCATCCAATCCCCGCATGAAGGCGTCGCAGGCGCGACCGGGCAGGATCTTCATCTGCCGGGCGTAAAGCGTGTCCCAGGTCTGGTGCTCGACCTCGGTGTAGGCAGCCCAGTTCTGGGGAATGGTCCAGTCGGCGGCCGCGCCCTCTGGCGGCTTTTCGAAGACGTGTTCGAAGTCGGACATGGCGTATTCCTCTTTTGCCGCCATCCTAGCCCGGAGCCGCCACGGCTTCCAACCGTCAGTGCAGACGTTCGTCCAGCGGGGCGTGGTGGCCCATGCCGTCGGTGGTGAACCACCGCTCGGCGTCGTCGGGCAACAGTACGGTATCGCCGTCTTCCAAAGCGCCCTCGGCCGCATAGGCGACAAAGCCACCGTCCTCGCCCAGGGCGAAGACGCGATAAAAGGGCTGATCCGGTCTGACCAAGCCGCTTTCACCGGCCGGTCCCTCATAGGCGTGATCGACATCCATCACGACGCCACGAAAGGCGTCGTCGCGGTGGCGTACGATCTGGCCGATGGCGAAGCGTGCGGTCTGAATGCGGGTCATCGCGCTTCATACGATCCAACTCATGACCCCAATGCCTGCCGGTCTGTTCATCTTCCTGACAGAATGGCTTGGCGCGGACGATCCTGGCGGGTTAGGCTGACCAGGACGGGCGCCGCTTTGGACCGCCCACAACGGATGACGGCCCATGCCGGAGACCCACGGCGCGCCCCGACGGCGCGACGAGCGGTCCCAGCCTTCCCGTTCGCGGGATGCGTCGGGTCGAGATGCGCCGCTGTATGGCGCGCTCGATCTAGGGACCAACAATTGCCGGCTGCTGATTGCGCGGCCGTCACGCGAAGGCTTTCGCGTGGTCGACAGCTTCAGCCGCATCGTTCGGCTGGGCGAAGGCCTGTCGCGGACGGGCCTTTTGGACCCGCGCGCCATGGACCGGGCCTATGACGCCCTGGCCCTGTGCGCCGAACGGATCGTGCGCAAGGGCGTCGATTCGGCGCGATTGAGCGCCGTCGCCACCCAGGCCTGCCGCGCGGCCGAGAACGGCGCCGACTTCATCGACCGTGTACGCAAGGGCACGGGTCTGCGTTTGCGGATCATCGATCCCGCCGAAGAGGCGCGACTGGCGGTCGAGGGATGCCTGAATCTGATCGACCCCAAGGCCGAGGCGGTGCTGGTCATCGATGTCGGCGGCGGCTCGACCGAGATGTCGTGGCTGAAGCGCAGCGGAACCGACTGGACGACCACCGCCTGGATGTCGGCGCCGGTGGGGGTCGTGACCCTGGCCGAGCGGCATCCCGAGCCGCCGAACTCCGGCGAGGCCTGGTACGAGGCCATGGTCGCCGACATGGGCGCGGCCATCGCAGCGGGCGGGATCGTCGACGAACCGATGCTGGAGTTGTTCCGGCAGAACCGGGCGCATCTGGTCGGCACCTCGGGCGCGATCACCAGCCTGGCCGGCATCCACCTGAATCTGCCGCGCTACAATCGCGACCGGGTCGATGGATTGTGGATGACGCGCGCGGACTGCGAGGCGGCGGCGGATCGGCTGAAGGCGCTGGGACCGGACGGGCGAGCGCGCGAGGCCTGCATCGGTCCTGATCGGGCGGACTTGGTGCTTGCGGGCGCTGCAATCCTGGAGGCTGTCCAGCGGGCCTGGCCGTCGGAACGGGTGCGGGTCGCGGATCGGGGCCTGCGCGAAGGCCTGCTGCTGCAAAGGATGCGCGAAGACAAGAAACCGCCGAGAGGACGGCGTCGGCGGCGCGGACGGGGGCGGCCGGCCCCCGCCGCCTGATCAGGCGGCGGGCGTCACGCGCACCGGCAGTTCGATGTCGCAGACCGAGAAATCCGCGCCGCGCGCCTGACGCGCCTGCTGCGCCAGGGTCTGGAAGGTGGCGGAATTGGTGTTCAGGACGGCCGCCGTCGGACGTTCGGCGGCGGGCAGATCCGACGCCACGCGAACGCGGGTCATCTGATCCGGTCCCTGAACCAGGCCATCCGGCGTGTCGCTGGCCTTCAGCGATCGCACGACGTCCAGACCGGACACGACCCGACCCCAGACGGTGTAGCGCTTGTCCAGCGCCGGATAGGCCTGACGCATCAGGAAGAACTGGCTGTTGGCGGTGTCGTTGCCCTCGTCACGCGCCATGCCCGCGACGCCCGGGCAATACAGCGCCCAACCGTGGACCTTCTTGTCGCTGGTGCCGGACATCAGGGCGTCGGGCTGGGTCTGGACGGGGATGGAATCGACAAAGCCGACCAAGGCGCCGACCGGAGCCGCGACTGGGGTGAAGGCCATGTCCGCGCCACGCCGGAAGGTGAACTCGGCCTTCAGGTCGGGATACCAGCTCTGCCCCTCGCCCGTGCCCAGCGGATCGCCGGTCTGGGCCATGAACCAGTCGATCACCCGGTGCCAGACGAGGTTGTCGAAGAAGCCGCGCGACGCCAGCAGCTTGATGCGTTCGACGTGGGCGGGCGCGATCTCGGGCGCCAGTTCGACCAGAACCCGCCCCTTGTTGGTGTCGATGACCAGCAGGTTCTCGGGCGCGATGGTCCTCCATTCACCGGGCGGCGGTGGGGGCGCGGGAACGGCGGTCGCGTCTTGCGCCAGGGCGGCGCTCGCCGTCGCAGCCAGCACGGCCGCCGCCATCGCCATCGTTCGTATCGTCATCGTCCCCTCCCCCGTTTGCGAAAGCCTCAGCCGCCCGTCACTTCGGCGACCGGCTGAACATCGCAGACGCTGAAGGCCGCGCCGCGCGCGGCGCGCGCCGCAGCGATCCGTTCGGCGAAGGCGGCGCTGCCGGCGTTCAGGACGCGCACGATCGGACGCTCGGCTTCGGGCAGGGCCGAGGCCATGCGGACGCGGGTCATGGTGTCAGGATCGGTCACCTTGCCGTCCTCGGCGTCCGAACCCTTCTTCAGCTTGCCGACCACATCGAGGCCGGACACCACGCGACCGAAGGCGGTGTAGATGCCGTCCAGTTGTTCGCGCGCGCCCATCATCAGGAAGAACTGGCTGTTGGCGCTGTCAGGCGAACCCGAGCGGGCCATGCCCAGCACGCCGGGACAGAACAGGCCGTGGGCGTCGACCTTGAAGTCGGCGGTGACCATCATTTGGGCGTCGGGTTGGGTCTGGACCGGCAGATCGCCGACCAGGCCGCGCACGCCCGCGCCGACGCTGGGCACGGCGACAAAGCCGGCGTCGCGTCCACGACGGAAGCTGAACTCGGCCTTCAGGTCCGGCAGTTCGCTGCCCCCCTCGCCCGTGCCCTTTGGATCGCCGGTTTGCGCCATGAAATCAGGGATGACTCGGTGGAACTTCAGACCGTCGTAGAAGCCCTGGTTGGCCAGGGTGCGGATGCGTTCCGCATGATTGGGCGCGGCGACGGGGATCAGTTCGACCAGCACCCGGCCCTTCGACGTATCGATAACCAGCAGGTTTTCCGGCGCGATGGCGCGCCAGTCGGACGCCGCCGGCGCCGTTTGCGCCACAGCCGGCGCCTGGGCCGCGCCAGCCGCGAGAAGAGCGGCGACGGTCGCTGCGATGATGGCCTTACGCATGGTCTTGTCTACCCTAATCGTTCTTGACCTTGGCCCGCACGCGCTCGGCGATGGCGGGGCTGACGAAACTGTCGATCGCGCCATCCAGTCGGGCGATCTCCTTGACGAGCCGCGAGGCGATCGCCTGATGGCGCGGATCGGCCATCAGGAATACGGTCTCGATGTCCTGATTGAGGCGCTGGTTCATGGCCGTCATCTGGAACTCGTATTCGAAGTCAGCGACGGCGCGCAGCCCCCGGATGATGACGCTGGCGTCCAGCTCTTCGGCGAAATGCATCAGCAGGGTCGAAAAGGGCTGGACCACGATGTCACCGCCCAGGGGCGCCATCTCGGCCTTCAGCATCTCGACCCGTTCGGCGGTGGAGAACAGCGGCCCCTTGTCGTCGTTCTGGGCGACGCCGATGACCAGCCGGTCCACCAGCTTCAGCGCACGCTTGATGATGTCGGTATGCCCGTTCGTCACCGGGTCGAAGGTGCCCGGATAAAGTCCGATGCGCATGCGTGTCTCCCCGGCCTGTCGCGTGGCGTCAGCGTCGTTTAGCAGGTGCGAAATCAGCGGCCTAGCCGGCTGACGCCTTCGTCATCGTCATGATCCGCGATGCGTTGGGGCGCCTGGGCGGTCCAGGCCGCTTCGACCTTGGCGAGCAGGGCCGGGTCATTGGCGAACGAGACGTCATCGATGGCGATGATCGGACAGACGGGCGTGGCGCTGTTGCACAGAAACGCGGCGTCAAAGGCGTTGATCGCGTCGAGACGGATCGGCCGCGTTTCACTGGTCAGCCCGACCTGGGGCAACCCGCGCTTTATCAAGGTCTGAGTCACGCCGGCCAGCATTGGGGCCTGGGGCCAGACGATCCGGTCGCCCTGGACAAAGCCGATGTTCCACAGCGTGCCTTCGGTGACCCGCCCTTCGCCATCGACAAACAGAGCGTCGTCAAACCCCGCGGCGCGCGCGGCGCGGCGGGCCCGAATCAGGCGGAAGGTGGCGAGATGCTTCAGATGCGGCGCCTCGCGCGCGTAGGGCATGGCGGTGATCCGCATCCGGTGCGCCAGCGGCGGGGGCGCAGGGGCGACGCTGGTCATCACCTTCGGTCGGCCGACGTAGGTCGGGTTACGATGGCCGATCTCGGGCGAGAACAGGCTGACGCGCAGCCAGCAGGCCTCACGACCGGCGACGGCCAGCGCCATCAGGCGCCGAAACTCCGCCTCGCCAGGGCTTTCGCCGAACAGTTCGACGGCGGCCTGCTCCAGACGCGCGAGGTGGAGGTCGAGGCCGCGCGCGGCGCCGTGCTCGACGCGGAAGGAGGTGTAGGCGCCGTAGTTGACGAAGGCCTGATGCGCCAGGTCGTCAGGCGTGGCGGGAAGGCCGTCGATCAGGATGTCCATGCTCAAGCGATCCTCCCCCATTCATGGGGGAGGGGGACCACGCAGTGGTGGAGGGGGCGGATGCAAGGCCGGTGTCTGGGGTCGCCCCGTTCACCATGCTGCGCATGGTCCCCCTCCCCCGCTGCGCGGTGGAGGATCAGCCCTCGCCCTCTTCGCCAGCGACATCGGCATCATCTGCGCCGCCGCTTTCCGGCAGACGTTCAACCGAGACGACCTTCTCGTCCTTGCCGGTGCGGAAGATGGTAACGCCCTGGCTGGAGCGGCCGACGATGCGGACCTGATCGATGCGCGTGCGGATCATCTGACCGCCCGAGGTAACCAGCAGAAGGTCGTCCGTCTCCTCGACCGGGAAGGCCGCCGCCAGACGCGTGCCGGCGCGACCGCCCAGGCCGTGGGCCGTCAGGCCCTGGCCGCCACGACCGGTACGGCGGTATTCGTAGGCCGAGGACCGCTTGCCGAAGCCGGTTTCAGTGACCGTCAGGATGAACTGTTCGGCGGCGCCCAGTTCGGCGATTCGCTCGACCGAGAGAATGGCGTCGCCGGCGGCCTCGTCGTCGGCCTCGACAACAGGCGCTTCCTCTTCCGCATCCGCGCCGGCCAGGGCCTTACGCATCGCGTTGGCGTGCTTAACGTAGGCGGCGCGTTCTTCCGGCGTCGCGTCCACACGGCCCAGGATGGCCATGGAGATGACCTCGTCGCCGTCCTGCAGGCGCACGCCCCGAACGCCGGTCGAATCCCGCCCCTTGAAGACGCGCACGTCATCAGCCTTGAACCGGATCGCGCGGCCCAGCGCCGTCGTCAGCAGCACGTCGTCGTCGGCCGTGCACAGGCCGACGCCGACCATGCGGTCAGAGCCTTCCAGCTTCATGGCGATCTTGCCGGCGCGGTTGACCGTGGCGAAGTCCGACAGCTTGTTGCGCCGCACGTCGCCCGAGCTGGTGGCGAACATGATGTCGTAGTCGCCCCAGGTCGTCTCGTCCTCGGGCAGAGGCAGGACGTTCATGATGCTGTCGCCCGGCTCGATGGGCAGCAGATTGACGAAGGCCTTGCCCCGCGATTGCGGATTGCCCAGCGGCAGGCGCCAGGTCTTCAGCTTATAGGCCTTGCCGTTGGTGGCGAAGAAGAGGACCGGCGTGTGGGTCGAGGCG
This sequence comes from Brevundimonas sp. SGAir0440, assembly GCF_005484585.1. Lineage (NCBI taxonomy): Bacteria > Pseudomonadati > Pseudomonadota > Alphaproteobacteria > Caulobacterales > Caulobacteraceae > Brevundimonas > Brevundimonas sp. SGAir0440. The sequence continues at coordinate 2,516,888 of NZ_CP039435.1, forward strand.
CTGAACACGCCGGTTATGGCGTCCTCGTCCTTCATCGACATGCCGCTGCGGCCCTTGCCGCCGCGATGCTGGGTCCGATAGGCGTTCAAGGCCACGCGCTTGACGTAGCCGCCGTGGGTGACGGTGACGACCATGTCCTCGCGCGGGATCAGGTCCTCGTCCTCCATCTCGCCATCGCCCTCCCCGATCAGGGTGCGGCGCGGCACGGCGAACCGATCCTTAACGTCGATCAGGTCGTCGCGGATGATGGCCAGGACGTTCTTGCGGTCAGACAGGATGGTCAGATGGCCCTGGATAGTGTCGGCCAGGCCGTGCGCCTCGCCGAAGATGTCGTCGCGGCCCAGGCCGGTCAGGCGCGACAGGGTCAGGGCCAGGATGGCGCGGGCCTGTTCGTCGGTCAGGCGGATCTTGTCGCCCTCGACGATGACCGTGCGCGGATCGGCGATCAGCTCGACCAAGGCCATCATGTCGCCGACGGGCCAGGCCTTGGCCTGCAGACGCTCACGCGCCTCGGTCGGATCGGCCGAGGAGCGGATGATGTGGATCACCTCGTCGATATTGGCGACGGCGACGGCCAGACCGACCAGGACGTGGCCGCGGTCGCGGGCCTTGTTCAGCTCGAACTTGACGCGCCGGACGACGACTTCCTCGCGGAAGTCGAGGAAGATTTGCAGCAGTTGGCGCAGGCCCATCTGCTCGGGTCGGCCGTGGTTCAACGCCAGCATGTTAACGCCGAACGAGCTCTGCATGGCGGTATAGCGCCACAGCTGGTTCAGGATCACGTCGCCGGACGCGTCGCGCTTCAGCTCGATCACGATCCGCATGCCCTGGCGGTCGGATTCGTCGCGAACGTCGGAAATGCCTTCCAGCCGCTTCTCGCGCACCATTTCGGCGATGCGCTCGATCAGAGTCTGTTTGTTGACCTGATAGGGCAGTTCGGTGACCACGATGGCCTCGCGGTCCTTGCGGATCTCTTCCACCGAGGCGCGGCCGCGCACGACGACCGAGCCGCGACCGTCGCGCAGGGCGTTGCGCGGGGCGGTGCGGCCCATGATCTCGCCGCCGGTCGGGAAATCCGGACCGGGCACGATGTCCAGCAGGGCGTCGTCGGAGACGTTGGGATCATCCAGCAGGGCCAGGGCCGCATCCACGACCTCGCCCAGATTATGCGGCGGGATGTTGGTCGCCATGCCGACGGCGATGCCGCCCGCGCCGTTGACCAGCAGGTTCGGAATCCGGCTCGGCAGAACGACCGGCTCCAGCTCCTTTTCATCGTAGTTCGGCTGGAAATCGACCGTGTCCTTGTCGATGTCGGCCATCAGGGCGACGGCGGCCGGGGCCATCCGGGCCTCGGTGTAACGCATCGAGGCGGGCATATCGCCGTCGACCGAACCGAAGTTACCCTGGCCGTCGACCAGCATCAGCCCCATCGAGAACGGCTGCGCCATCCGCACCAGGGCCATATAGACCGAGGCGTCACCGTGAGGGTGAAACCGGCCCAGCACGTCACCGACCACGCGGGCGCATTTCGAATAGCTGCGCTCGGGCGTCATGTTCAGGTCGTGCATCGAATACAGGATGCGACGGTGAACCGGCTTCAACCCGTCCCGGGCGTCGGGAAGCGCGCGCGAGACGATCACGCTCATGGCGTAGTCGAGGTACGAACGCTTCAGTTCGTCCTCGATCGTGATCGTGGAAATGTCGGAGCCGCCGCCTCCCGGAACGATCGGAGATGCGGCGTTTTCGTAGCTGTCGTCGGTCAATGAAGCGTGGCTTTATGCGGCCGGAATCGGAACGTGATCCGCTGTGACGATTTCTAGCATTCCAGGGCCTCGGTGGCAAAGCGACGTCACCGTGAAAGCCCGTCTCTGAAAGGACTTTCGACATGCGCGCCACCCGCCTCGCCGCCGCCCTTCTCCTCGCCTCCCCTTTGGCCTTGACAACCGCCTGCGCCGCGACCGGAAACGCGCCCCAGGCGTCCGTCGAACGCGCGCCCGTCGGCGCGACGGGACAGGCCGTTCTGATCAACGCCTCGGGCGCCAATATCGGCCGCGTCGACCTGCGTCAGGGGCCGACCGGCCTGCTAATGAAGATTGAGGCTTCGGGTCTGACGCCCGGCTGGCACGGCATCCACATCCATGCGACCGGCGAATGCGCCGCACCTTTCACCTCGTCCGGCGCCCACATCAACCACGGCGAGCCCAAGGCTCCGCACGGCCTGCTGAACGCCGCCGGGCCGGACGACGGCGACCTGCCCAACGTCTGGGCCGGTGCGGACGGCAAGGTGAACGCCGAACTGTTCACGACCCGCGCCCGGATCTCGTCCGAAGGCCCCGGCCAATGGCTGTGGGACGCCGACGGCTCGGCCATCATCATCCACGCCAACCCCGACGATCACTCGACCCAGCCCATCGGCGGCGCCGGCGACCGGGTGGCCTGCGCGGCGCTTAGCGCAAGCTAAGTCTTTCTCCGAAACGGAAAGTGGCCCGCTGGACAGCGTTCAGCGGGTCTCTTTTTGCTCGAGCAGACGGCGGATCAGTTCGGTCTGCTCCTCCTGCCGGGCGGTCAGGTGTTCGACCTTTTCCAGCAGGGCCATGATCTCGATCTCGGCCTTCAGATTGACCTGATAGTCGTTGCCCGCATCCAGCCGATCCTTCGCGGCCTGGCGGTTCTGGCTCATCATGATGACCGGCGCCTGGATCGCCGCCAGCATCGACAGGACCAGGTTCAGGAAGATGAAGGGATAGGGGTCGAAGGCCTCCTTGCGCAGCAGCAGGTTCAGCCCGGTCCAGATCGCCAGGAAGACGCCGAACGCGATGATGAACGGCCACGAACCGCCGAAGGCCGCCACCCTATCGGCCAGCCGCTCACCGAAGGTCTGACGGTCGTCGAAGGTCTCGTTGATGTCTTCGGAAACAGGGCGACGATCGGCGGCGCTCTGAACCACGACGGCTTCGTTCGCTGGAAGATCGTGCTTGGCCTTCCCCAGCCAGCGGCGGGAGACGTGGTCGGCGTCGAGCGGGACGTGGTGCATGACGGGCTCCTGAAACGATCAGGAACAGATCAAGCCTTGGCGGCCCCCGCACGCAAGCCCCGTTCGGCCAGGGCGACAAGGGCGACCCCGCCCATGGTGATGGCCGATCCCGTCAGAATCTGCGGCGTCAGGATGTCGCCCATGAAGCTCCAGCCGATGAACATCGACACCACGGGCGTGACCAGCAGATAGGGCGTCACCCGCCCCGCCTCGCGTCGCTGGACCAGCCAGAACAGCAGGGTGGTCGCCAGCACGGACGACACCACGCCCGCCCACAGCAATGAGGCCCAGACCATGGGCGTGGCGCGCTTCACCACCTCCCACTGGCCATGCTCGAACACCGCCGAGCCGAAGGCCATGACGGGAAATGCGCCGAGCGCCAGCAGGCCCTGCATCTTCAGCGGCGGGATGGAGGTGGTGCGGCGCGCCACCACCGTGGTCACGCCCCAGGCGGCGCCGGCCGCGATAGCGACCAGAATGGCCTTCCAGTCCTGCAGCGCATGGGCGTCCAGCGTCATCCAGGCCACGCCGACGAAGGCCACGCCCATGCCGACCAGGGCCGCCCTGGACAGACGCTCGCCCAGGATCAGAAAGGCGAACAGGGTGGTGAAGGGGATCCACAGCTGGTTGGCCACCGTCACCGGGCTGACGTCCGTCGCCAGCCAGTAGGCTGTGTAGGCCAGGCCGTACTGGATCGGCCCGCCGATGATGACGATCAGAATCAGGCTCTTCCAGTCCGGAAACGGCGGCCGCACGAAGGCGATCAGACAGGCGGTGGCGATACCGAACCGGATGGCGCCGACCAGCAGCGGCGACAGCTCCTGCGTCGCCAGCTTGGCCCCGGCGTTGTTGACGCCCCACACCACTATGATCGCCACGATGGCGGCGATCTCCAACCCTGTCAGGGCGTGAGGCCTCTTGGGCAGGGGCGCGGGCGCAGGCGCAATTTCGGGACGGACATCGGTCATGACCGCCCTATGGCACGACCCGTCCGCCGCGTCGGCTCACTTTGGATGACCTCAGGTTTCCGCTCAGAAATCCGGCTTGGCGACCGCCTGCAGCGATCGCCAAGTCAGACTGCCTCAGAACGGGATGTCGTCGTTCAGGTCGTAGCTTTCCTTGGGGCCGCTCGGCTTGTTGGCGCCGCCGGTGGAGAAGCCCGAGGAATAGTCGTCATCGCCGCGACCAGCGCCGTAGCCGCCACCGCCGCCACCATAACCGCCGCCCGACGAGCCGCCTTCCGAACGGCCGCCCAGCATGGTCAGTTCACCCTTGAAGCGGCTGACGACGATCTCGGTCGAATATTTCTCGACGCCTTGCTGGTCGGTCCATTTGCGGGTCTGGAGCGCGCCCTCAATGTAGACGGTCGAGCCCTTCTTCACATAGTTCTCGACCACCTTGACGATGTTGTCGTTGAAGATGACGACCCGGTGCCATTCGGTCTTTTCCTTGCGCTCGCCCGAGGACTTGTCGCGCCAGGTTTCCGAGGTGGCGATGGACAGATTAGCGATGCGGTCGCCATTGGGCATGGAGCGGATCTCGGGGTCGCGCCCGAGATTGCCGACCAGAATGACCTTGTTGACGCTGCCCGCCATGGAAACTTCCTTCTCGTGTGAGGCGGCGACGACTTCGCCCGCCCCGTCAATTCAGTCCGATGTCTGACCGGGGCGACGGCTCATCGCCAGCCCTTTCGACAGCAAACCCGCTAAATCAGTGGATAAGCATTAACCGAATGTTCCACTTTCGTTCCGGTCGCGCAAGTCCTACTTCGCAGCGGGGTCGGCCGCGATTGCTACGGGCCGGCCCGTTTCGTCGCGCTGGATGGCACCGGGGATGGCCAGACGGCCGTCGCCGGTGCGGGCCATGGCGAAGAAGCGGCTGCCGTTAAGGCTCTTGCCGATCTTGACCCCTTCGCGGTCCACGAAGATGAAGCGGCCCTGATAGGCGCCGGCGATTTCCTGGTTCGATCCGCCCATGCGCAGGAAGCGAAGGCGCATCTCCTCCAGCCGCGCGGCGCATTGTTCCAGCTGGGGCTGGTTGTCGGCGATTTTCTGCAGGCGCGGCGGCGCATTGTCCGGCGTCGCCACGAAGTAGCAGGCGCCCTCTGCGAACTCATATTTGGGTTCGTTGGAGCAGGCGCCCAGCAGAGCAGTCCCGGCGATGGCGGCGAGAGCGACGAAACGCATCAGTTCATTCCCGTGAATTGGCAGTTGCGATCCTGCTCGGCCAGGGTCCTGAAACGGTTGTTGTCATTGGACTGTTCCACCCGGCGCGGCACCAGACGCAGGGTCGTATCGCCCCAGCGGCCGTATTGGGCGTCGCCCGGTCCGACGCAGGTTCCGGCGTAAAGCGCCTGAACGCAGGCGTTCAGGCTCATGCTTGGCGACAGGGTGCGCCAGTCCGAGCCGGTGTGGCGCAGGCACGGGCTGCCGCTGGCCACGGGCGTGGGGCGCGGCGCAGGCGTCTGTTCGACGGAGGCCGGCGGCAGGGTTTCGGCCATCTCGACCTTCGGCAGTTCGGGCGGCGGGGCGAAGGCGGCCGTCGGCGCGGCGGCCAAGGCGCCAGTCGCGTCCAGCCCGACGTCCAGAGCGTCCGTCGCCAGACCGTTGCGCTGGGCGCAGACCGCCAGGGTCGCCATGCCGACGAACTGCCCGTCGACGAAGCAGCGCAGTTCCCGCGTCGGCTCCAGTGTGGGCGCCTCGGCCAGATTGACGACAAGGCCGCCCTTGGACGCCGGCGGTGCTTCCGTCGTCTTGTCGCCGCTGCCCGTGAAGATCAGGGCGAGAACGACGGCGATGACGATCGCCACGCCGGCGCCGACCAACAGGATGACGCGGTTGTCTTTCGGAAGGGCCATGAACGGGCTTTCGCGGATGAGGAGGTCAATAACTCCGACCCTGCCT